>CAWGAT010000019.1:0-38055 GCA_963820555.1 Candidatus Bathyarchaeota archaeon | reverse complement strand
TCTCTATGTAGCTTACTTGGTTGCGGTTGGTATTATTTGCTGGACTTAATAGGACGCCGAATTGTTTGTGCACGTCAGCGATTATCTTGTATCCATATTCAGGTTCGTTCTTTAATATGCAGAGAATTATGATATCCAAAAGAGCTTTAATAAGTTGATCGTTTAGATTTTCCTCATTTCGCGTGAGAGTGTAGGCCAACTAAACCCCCTCTATCAATTCAAGATGTATGTAACCGTTATCTTGTTGTACCTCCTGCAACGTGCCGTTAATTCTCGCATAATTCCCTAAGCAGCTTCTGCACTCTCGCACTGCACTCCGACTCCATCCCACATTACTCAAAGCAGTAGCACCTCTCAGGTATTCCTCCTTCATGTGATCTAGGAACTTCGTCCTCAGTATTCCACTTCCCTAGCACACAGTATTCCTTGAGAATCTCAGCTCGTCGACCCCAGTAAATTCGCCTCTAACTGCGCTGCCACTACATCGTTGATCTCTCACTGGCTCGAAAGCATAGGTCACAAGGAATCAATAATTGTTAGTGCGATTATTTATTAAGTATTTTTCGCTTACCGATACGAACCTGTATCGGATAACGATAACATCATCGCTCCAAGGTTCACTTTAGTTTAACTACTCAGATTAGTATCTCTCCTTGAGGCACTACCCCTAATCAGGTGTTTGAGAGGTCTAACCCTCACCCTTTTAAAGTCTTTAGTCGCTTAGAAAGCCTCGTTTCAGGCAATTGCGATGTCCTTGTTTTTGTCTTTAGATTCACCATTTAACATTCTAAGTAGTCATATTATTTTTCATAAAATAAATATCTCTATAGTATAACTTATTTTAAATCCATCTATGTTCTAAATCCATCTCTATTAAATACGATATTTACTAACACAATTCATTCGGGGATAATGACTATCGGAGAGAGTAAAAGCCATCTCGATGGCAACGCTGCTTTTACACCCTCCATGGAAACCATTAGGGTGCTCCATCTAGATGATGAGGATAGTCAGCAGATGTTCCTGAAGGTCTTCATAGAGGGTGATCCAAACATTAAGGTCACCTCTATGGGAAACGCATCCGATACCCTGGAACTCATCAAGACCGGCGCCTACGATTGCCTCATATCCGATTACGACATGCCAGACATGGATGGGATTACACTTGCCAAGAAGATCAGGGAAACCAGCGACATACCCATAATAATCTACACTGGCAGGGGCAGCGAGGAAGTCGCAGAGCAGGCTTACTCCGTCGGGATAAACGATTACATCAGAAAAGAGAATCATCCGGCCCATTTTCAGGTCCTCGCGAAGCGGATAAGGCATGTAGTTGAGACGAAACGTGGCGAGAAGGCGCTAAGAGAGTCTGAGGAACGTTACCGAGCCCTCGTAGATAACTCTCCAAACGCGATCTCGGTTACGGTTGGGGATAAGATCGTTTATGCGAACCGTAGCAGAGCTGAACTCGCTGGTGTTGATGACCCATCGAAGCTGATTGGTGTATCTCACCAATTTCAGGTTTCTGATGTAGATAGGGAGTCGATGATTGAGAGGAGGAGGGTAAGGGAGAGGGGAGTGAAGCCCACCTCACCATTTGCGTTCCGGTTAGTGAACAAAGATGGTAGTATCAGGAATGTTGTGGACTACAGTTCGGAGATTGTGTATGGGGGTAAGAAGGCTGTTCAGCACATGCTCATTGACGTCACAGAGCATAAGTTATACGAGGAGCGGCTGGAGGCACTTCACAGGAACGAGTTGGAGCTTACTGAGGCCGAAACCCTAGATGAGGTCGCGGAGCTAACCCTCAACACCATAGAGAGGACCCTCGGATTCGATCGAAGCGGTTTTGGCATAGTCGTGGACAACGTGCTCCGGTTCAGCCACGTCAGAGGAGTTGAGGGCGCAATTGATCTGCCCCTGAGTGGAAGAGGCATCACTGTCAGGGCAGTGAAGAGTAAGGTGACACAGTTTGTACCCGATATTCGTATTGATGGTGATTACGTCCTTGGGTCCGCAAATTGGGACTATGAGGCATCATCGGAGATAGCTGTCCCGGTGACGGTTGGAGATGAGGTAGCTGCGGTCCTTAATGTCGAGAGCTCGAGGCTTGGTACGTATACGAATGAAGATGAGAAGCTTCTCGAGATACTCGCCGAGCATGTGGCGTCCACAATTAGGGAGCTGAAAGAGAGGGAGAGGCGTAAGCGGTATGAGGCTAGACTCGAGGCCCTGCATAGACACGCTAATGAGCTGCAGTTGGCCAGTACTATTCATCATATCTGCGAATTTACACTAGATGCAATGGAGAATACACTCGGGTTCAAGAACTCGTCCTTCCAGATCGTGACTAATAAAAGCCTTCAGGCGATAGACGTCAGAGGGGCTCCTCTCTCAGACACGCTGATGCCATTGTCTGGTAAAGGCATCACCGTCAGAGCGGCTAACACGAAACGGTCTATTCTTATTAGCGACATTCGGTCCGACCCAGACTTCGTGAAGGGTTCAACAGATTCTCTATCTGAGCTCGCTGTGCCCGTGATCGTTGACGGGGAAACCATCGGCGTCATCAACGTTGAGAGCTTGGATCTCGACGCCTTCACGGAGGAGGATAAGCACCTACTGGAGACCCTGACTCAACACGTTGGCTCCGCCATCGGGAGGATTAAATCCCTGGAATCGGAACACTCTCACAAGGCTAAACTCGAGGCTCTCTCCAGCCACGCCTCAAAACTCGCTAGGTGCATAGATCTCTCAGACATCGCCAAGATAACTCTAGAGATAATCCACAACGTCATAGGAGCTGACTATGGTAGCTTTGGTATAGTTAGGGACGGTAAGCTGAGTTTCATAAAGGACATTGGCTCGTACGAGAGCTGGCGTCCAGAGCTCCCACTCAACGGCCCCGGCGTCACGGTGAGAGCCGCTGATACTGGTGAGACCCAACTCGTCCTCGACACACGCATTGAAAAAGACTATCTTGGATCAGACGAGCCTGGTATAGTGTACTTATCCGAACTCGCGGTTCCAGTAGAGATTGGCGACGAAGTCAAGGCGGTTATAAACATGGAGAGTGTGAAGGCAAACGCCTTCACGGGCGATGATAAGAGGCTCGTCGAACTCTTCGCCGAGCACGTGGCCTCGGCGATCTCGAGGATCGAGCAACTCGACGTCATCAAGGCCTCGGGGGAAATATATCGGAGGTTGCTCGACTCATCGCTTGACTCGGTGCTTCTACTTTCAGGCACAAAACTCCTTTACGTAAACAGCAACATGGTCAAACTCCTTGGTTACGATGACGTTTCGGAGCTAATCGGCAAGGATGTAACGACCACCATCACTGACGACGAGAGGGAGAAAATAAGACAGAGGACCTTGAGCAGGCAGAGGGGAGAACCCCAGCCCGATAGGTATGAGCTTAGGCTACTCAGAAAGGACGGAAAGATAGTTGAAGTTGAAGCGGCTGTTTCACTGACAGAATACGAAGGCAAACCCGCCGTCCTCTCCTTCGCCAGAGATGTGACTGAGAGGAAACGATACGAGAAACAAGTGAAGGCCCTGCACGATAGCGCGACTACCCTTCAGAGGGCTACGGACCTTTCCGAGGTTTGCGAATCGACCCTCGACGTAATCGAATCCGTGATCGGCTTCCACATGGCCGCATTCATGATCGCCAAGGGAGGCGAGTTGAAGTCAATCAGCAGCCGGGGTCACCCGACACTAGGTAGGCGCATCAAAATCGACGGTAGAGGCATCACGGCGAAGGCTGCAAGGGAGAGGAGATCTGTGCTGGTTAACGACCTGCCAAACGACCCGGATTTCCTGCAAGGCACAATCGATTCCATGTCCGAGCTTGCAGTGCCCGTCATATTGGGCGGCGAAGTCGTCGCCGTGCTCAACATCGAGAACGGAGAGCTGAACGCCTTCGACGAATCGGACCAGAAGCTTCTCGAATCCTTGCCACCCACGTAGCCTCAGCCTTCGACAGGATCCGCGAAATGGAGCAGGTGAAGGAAGAGGTGAAGAGGACGGCGAAGAAGAGGAATTGGGGGACTAAGGCGGTCCCCACCTCTACGTAGCCCTCGAGGATCTCGGTGGACGCCCCCTTCGAAGCGACATATCTGCTCTCCTCGTCTTGTATCACGTAGCCTGCTTCGATGAGTCTGCTGAGGTGGTAGGATGCTAGGGATGGGGTTGAGAGCCCTACACCCCGCTGGACCTCTCTGAGTTCGCTTGGGCCGTGGGTGACCAAGTAGAGGTACGTTCTGAGGGCGTTGCCCGTGATCTCTTTAGGTTTCAAGATCTTCACGGATGGGCTGTTCTTACGACTGTTTCATCGTTGATACAGGGGATGCATATCAAGATTCACGTTTTTATAAACTATTTCACACGTGTCAACTGCTAGCTACCGGGGAGACATGCATTCCAAAATTATTTTATTAGTTTCAGTTTTGGACGTGTCTTCAGTGCGTGTGTATTTGTAATTGCGCCCTAGGATTAAGTAGTAGTTATTTAAGTGCACTTTCCTGTATCCCGAATCCGTAATTATATTAAAAGCTCAAACTTATGTGGTCGCGCGCGTCACGGGAGTCCTTGTAGCGACATTGCGCATGATTGGAGGACGAGCTGTGTGTGCGGGTTTATGGTTTGATATTTAGAGCTATTTACGGTGTGAGTATGGTCATCAGTTCTTCTTGGCTCTTGGCTGCGTCATTATCTTTACGACGTCTCTATGCCTCAGCCTGTAATCCTTAGGTAGGCGAAGACCCGTCTTTGCATCAAGCGCGAGGGTATACTGCTCAACTAACCGAGAGTGCACCTCGCCTGCTAAGTCTATTGGGGTTGATCCATCTGCAAGTAGATGTGCGTGGGGTAGCACGTTTCCGTGGTTGTCGCTGAACGTGAATTCGTTCGCGACAGGGTAAACTATATTCATCTTCAGGAGTTTGAAGACGATTGCGTTGAGGGCCTGCTGGATGCCGGTTCTCATCCACTTAGCCATCACTCGTTTATCCACGTATTCCAGGGCTCTAGACTGCTCTGGTGTGAGTTTGGCGCCTTCAACGAGTGTGAACTTTTCACTCCCGGGCGTGTACCTGAGGAGTCCGGCTTTTTGGGCTCTCCTGAGAATTAGTTCAGCCTCGGCTGAGCATGCTGTGACTAATCCATTACTGAAGTATTGGCTTAGCTTCTCATAGTTCTCCTCGGCGAGGAATAGGTCCATCTTGTTTGCTACTATCATTGTGGGCTTGGTCAGTGGCAGTAACTCCCTCACAAACCTGGCGATGTCCTCATCGCCCCAGTTTTCGAAGTTTACGTCTTCAAGCTCAGCTACCTTTATGGCCTCTCTTATGGCGAAGAGCTTCGCCTTGATGCCGGCTATGGCGAGGGAGATGGCCTCCTCCAGGGGGAGACGCGCCGCCTCTCTGGCTATGAGCTGCTTGTTGCTTGAAACTATATCTGAAACCCATTTCTCGATCTCTGTCTCGATGTCTAGGACGTCTTGGAGGGGGTTGCCCGCGCCGGGTTTCGTTATCTTACCCTCTTCGTCGACTGACCCTGATGCGTCGACGACGTGTATCAAGGCGTCAGCTTGGCCGATGGCTGAAAGGAATTTGTTGCCTAGCCCCCTGCCCTTCCAGGCGTCTTTTATGAGGCCGGGGATGTCGACGATCCTGATTGGGATGTATCTCCAGCCGTCGATGCAGGCGGATTCCTGTGGGTTGTCTTTTACGCCGAGTTCTCGGCAGACGCAGACGTCGGATGCGTAGGTTGTACCGATGTTGGGCTCCGTTGTGGTGAACGAGTAGTTGGATATCTTCGCGTCTAATAGTGTGGCCGCGTTGAAGAAGGTCGTCTTACCTACGTTTGTTTTGCCCACTATCGCGATTGTCAGCAAAGAGAATTCCCAATTCTATAAGGGTCATAAAATACTTTAGACATTCGCTTCATTTTAAGAAGGTTAGATACTGGACGGCTTATAGGCAGCGCGCGCGAGCAAATAGCTCAATAATAATCGTGGTCGCCTTTGGACGCGCGCGTTAAATATGTAAGTTTAATTAATAGAGCCATTACTTATTCTCTTCAAGCGCTTCGCGCGCGACTATTTCGTAGATAAGGCGTTCACAACGCTGTGAACGGGGTGCAACGATGTCCAGAACAAACGTACCTAAGAAAGTCATAGGTGTTTTAACCGGCGGAGGAGACGCTCCAGGCTTAAACGCAGTGATTCGAGGAGTAACCCTCGGATCCCACTCACTCAACTACGACGTAGTCGGGATCAGGGGTGGTTGGGCTGGTCTCCTAGGGGTTGGAGATGCTCATCCACTTAAACCACAAGAGGTCGAGGGGATCCACATGCTGGGTGGGACGATCCTCGGGACTTCTAGGACTAACCCATACAAACATCAGAATGGGATACGTGAATTGAGGCGTAATCTGAGAAAGTATCACATAGATCACTTAATTGCGATCGGTGGAGAGGACACGCTGAGCGTGGCCAAGAACCTGAGCATAGACGGCGTAGATGTTGTTGGCGTACCTAAGACAATTGATAATGATGTCAACTGCACAGACTACACGGTTGGCTTCGACTCTGCTCTTAATGTAGCTGCTGAGGCCATAACGAATGTCCACACGTCTGCGCGTAGTCACGGAAGAACCATCATCGTGGAGGTCATGGGGAGGCACGCCGGCTGGTTAACACTCTACGCAGGAATAGCAGGTGGGGCTCACGTGATCCTTGTTCCGGAGCAGCCGTTTGATCTCGAGGAGGTTTGTAACGTCGTAACCAAGAGAAAAACTCTGGGACTCGAGTACACTATCATCGCCTGCAGTGAGGGGGCAACGCCCAGAGACGGCGAGTTGGTTCTGAGGAGCGGGAAGGTGGATGAGTTCAACCATGTGCAACTGGGTGGGATAGCTGAGCAACTCGCCCCGCTGATTGAGAAGAAGACGGGTATAGACTGTAAGAGCGTTACGCTTGGTTACCTCCAGAGGTCAGGGCCCCCATCCGCGTTCGACCGTGTGCTGGGGACCAGATTGGGTTACTCAGCAGTTGAGGCAGTCGAGAGGGGAGTATTCGGTAGGATGGTCGCCCTAAAAGGCATAGAAATCGTCACCGTCGGACTAGAGGAAGCACTCGTCAGCCTCAAGACTGTCCCAAAAACTATGATAGAAGACTTTGAACGATATGTCTGGATGGATTAACGAGGGAGAGTTGAATCAATGTTCGTGATGACTAGACGTCTTCTCGAGGAGGCGATTAGAGGAGGATTCGCTGTTGGTGCTTTCAACATAAACAACATGGAACTCGTGCAGGGTATAGTTTCCGCGGCTAAGGAACTTGACTCCCCACTCATTCTCCAGGTTAGCCGAGGTGCTCGTGAGTATGCTGGGAGGAGGTACATCATGAAGCTTGCTGAGGCGGCGGAGGGTGAGTCGGGTCTCCCCATTGCGGTTCACCTCGACCACGGGGACAGCTTTGAGCTTTGTAAATCAGTGATCGATGATGGGTTCACCTCTGTGATGATCGATGGCAGCCACGAGCCATTCGAGGGAAATGTTGAGATCACTAAGAGGGTCGTGGACTATGCCCATGAGAGAGGTGTCTCAGTTGAGGCGGAGCTCGGAAGGCTCGTCGGGGAGCAGTACGACGCTGGGGAGGGGAGCGAGGCGTCGAGGGCGGCCGCTTACACTGACCCGGAGGAGGCGAAGGAGTTCGTGGAGAGGACCTCCTGCGACTCTCTGGCGGTTGCGATAGGCACCTCACATGGCGCCTACAAATTCAAGGGTGAACCTAGGCTCGACTTTGAAAGGCTCAGACAGATCAGAAGACTTGTTCGGGTACCGCTTGTTCTCCATGGCGCTTCCTCTGTTCTGCCCGAGTATGTTGATATGTGTAATAGGTATGGTGCGGGCATCAAGGGTTCTAGCGGGGTGCCTGAGGAGCAGATTAAGGAGGCTGTCAGGATCGGGGTGCAGAAGGTGAATATAGACACCGACCTCAGGATCGCGATGACCGCGGGGGTTAGGAGGGCCTTGTTCGAAAATGCTGGTGAGTTTGACCCGCGTAAATACATTGGCTCGGGTAGAGCGCTGGTTAAAGAGGTTGTGATGGGTAAGATAAAGATCCTAGGCAGCGAAGGAAGGGCGGAACTCTTCGTTTGAGTAATGTTCTATCATTTATTTACATGCATTCCATGTTCATTCAAAATAGGAAGCAGGTTGTTTAACTACGCTGACAGACATCTAAATATTGCTTAATATAATGAGCCGGGTTCTACCGCGTTCGCGAGGTTGTCCCTCCGTCCTTTTCCTCTCGAAGATTAGGGTGTGTAATTACGCATAATAATGAGCTAGAGTTTCACCAGTGTTACCCTTGAAGATCATCGTCGATGCAATGTAGTATACATCCAGTCTCTTGGCTGTGATCGCCGCCTGCGCGAGCGGAACATCTACTTCGACTGGAAATCGTGATTGTACGCGCGGACGAGCCGTGATTGGAGGCTGCGCAGGTTGGTCATCTCATACAAGATGGTCATCACTATGGATAGCACGAACAGGACAATGGGTATGACTTCCAAGCTGCTGCGGTAGGCTAGAACGCCTGCGATACCGGGAAGAACACCCACACCGATGCCGGCCGCTGCCATCATGAAGCCTATGGCATTTGCACCATGCAGCGGGCCTAGCCGTTCCTGCACGTTGGTGACCATCAGCGCCCAGATAGGTGCAAGTGTGAAGCCGTAGACCATCAGCATGATGAAGGCGGCGTTGGGGATGGGGTTTATGATGAGTAGAAGGGTCGCGGTGATTAGGGTAGCGGCGCAGACGCGGATTAGGGTGCGTGGTTTGAAGTAAGCTAGGGCAAAGCCAAAGAAGATGCGTCCAATTGTAAAGCTGGCCTGTAAAATCACCAACCATGTACCGGCGGTAACCGCATCGATACCACGCGCTTTATTGAACAGCGGGAACGTCCATTGGGTGCTGACCCCTTCCAAGCCAGCGTAAGCCAAGAATATGCCGAGGCTGATCCAGACCAACGGCAGCCGCAGTGTGGAACGAGCCGAGACACCGGATTGGGTGCCTTCCTCGTGAGTCCCGCGTCCCACATTCACCCAGCGAGATCGGGTCAGGAAAAAGAGTAATCCCGTCAGCAAGTAGGCTCCGGCACCGATCACGTAACCCGTTTGCCAAGTGCCCCCATCGCGGCTGAGGATAGTGGTCATGAGCAGTGGGCCGATTATTGTGCCGATGCCAAAGCAGGCGTGTAGCCAATTCATCAGACGGGCGTTGAAGACTGCCGCGAAGTAGATGTTCATACCCGCGTCGAGGATGCCGGAGCCGAAGCCCAGCAGAGTGCCACAGGCCACGATCAACCACCACGCTGGTAGGGTACCGTAACCAGCAAGTGCGGCGGCGCTGAGGAGTGAACCGACGAAGAATAGGGTGGATGAGTTAAAACGTCCGTATAAGCGTCCGCTTATGAAGCTGGCGAGGGAGTAACCGAGGGTGAAGGTGACGAACAGCGCGCCAACTGCATCCAACCCCAAGTTGAAGGTTTTCTGGATCGAAGGCCATTTATCGGATGTCCATGCTACACCGAGCATCGCGCCTGGGAGCCCAAGCACGATAAAGCTCAGATAGGCTATGAGTACAGCAGCGTAATCGGTTTTAGGTGCATTAGTGGTGGTCACGCGGGTCGACTCCTGATGTAGGGTGGCGTGATGTAGTTATTATCAACGATTTAGTGCATGAACACCCCCCAAATACTCATTATCATTTTTTATCGAGGCCTCATCGCCCAGAGTTCGCATCCGCTTAAGTCGCGTTTGCTAGATGTCTCATGGGTTGCGGCCGCGCCCGCGACCGAGGGGGTTGAGGCGAATGTACCGCTGTTATACTAGATTCATGCGATACTCAGCTCACCCGCGTATCCTACCACACTATTTGAGCATGGGGGCCATAGGCCCCATTGTCCACTGGCTGCTGGTCCAGCAACCAATTGTTTCCTGTTGCCAGCTCTACCAAGCTGGCTGAATCAGGAGCAGCCTAAGCAATAATTAAGGTAAATCGATTACTAACTCATTAATTCTGACGATGAGTGCGTGCGTCTAGGTTAGGCGGTTGTATTTCCTTAGAGTTGATAGTAGCCGGTCGTGGGGAATCGCATACACCCTGTTACCGTTTACCCCAGTCATAGTCTCAGCGGCGACCAAAGCGTTCACGATGGCTTCCTCGGTCGCTTGAACTGTGGCTAGGAAGAGGTCGCTCATTAACTCATTGGGGAGCATCCTCACCCCAGTGACTTCCGCGTCACTGTGGATGCGTGGGTTCGCCGTCGAGAATGCGATGAAGATGTCACCCGACCCATTACCCCCCACTCCACCTACCTTAGCCACCCCCAACGGGGCCCGCCTCGCCAAGCGTTTAAGCTGATGAGGAAGAAGTGGCGCGTCCGTAGCGACCACCACGATGATCGAGCCTTGCTCCTGAGACGCTGGGGCGGGCTGCTCCTCAGGCATAAGGTCAGTTATCTCCTGCCCCACGGGCACGCCGGCGATCGTCAGGAGCGACCTGAGCCCATAGTTAGCCTGCACCAAAACCCCAACCACATACTCGTGTGTCCCCACGCACACAACCCTCGAGGACGTGCCGATGCCCCCCTTGAACTGGTGGCAGATCATACCAGTGCCACCTCCGACGTTACCCTCCGCGACCAGCTCAGGAGATGAGGACTCAATCGCGTTAAAGGCGTGCTCTTTCTTCACGTGGAAGCCGTTTATGTCGTTCAACTGACCATCGTATGTCTCGGCGACTACCGGGAGTGACCACGGATTACCCGCAAGTGAGCCGTCGAGAGGCTTCCTTCTGCTCATCCACTCGATCACTGCATCGTGGACTACACCGACGCTGTGGGTGTTGGTGATCATTATGGGCCCGGAGAGGAACCCGGACTCATCCACCCACGTAGTACCCGTCATCTCCCCGTTCCCATTCAGGCAGGCCCACCCAGCGAAGACTGGGTCATTCGCCTCGCCACGTGGGAGCACAGCTGTGACACCCGTCCTCACCGGTCCCACGCCTACAATGAGCCCACCATCCCCCTTGATTATGGTCGAGTGCCCGACGGTGACACCCCCAACATCCGTGATCGCGTTACATCTACCTGTCTCACCTTGGAATGGTATTCCAAGATCCCTGGCCCTCGGTTTAACCCTCGACGCGCTCATAGAGGAGAAATTCACCCAACAGCATAAAAGGCCCTTGAACCCGCGTCTTAGAGTCTGGGCCTCTGATAAAAGGTCTCAAACAGCTTAATATCGGGGGGAAAGTGCATCAGGATCACATAAGGGAAGATAGTTGTCCCGAAAGATAACCGCAGTGCCAATCGGGGAAAAGTGGTGTAGGCGATGCATCAACTCCAGAAAACCCTGCAGTAAAGCCGAGGGAAATTGGTGCACCAGCTTCGACCCGACGAGTCCCTTGGCGAGGAAGCACCTCAGGGAACGTTCAGGCCTTGAGTAATTCAAGTGCGTGAATAATATTCAAGTTTAAATTGCTTAATTTTTGTCACGCAATAGCACGCGACAAAGAGTTCACTCTGAACGTACACGTTAGCGCAAGGAGGATTAGGCGCGCGCCCCCATAGAGTAGTCGCCCGTCCTTCGAGTCTGAAATAGAGGCGGCTGTAGCTAGTCGAAGGAGGTTAATCGAGGAGTCGCTTAGGCTCGGGAGGCTGCTGCACGCTCCTCATATGCCGTCTGCTGGCCTAGGCGTTGTGTAATAGATGTCGGCGTGGTGCAGGTGGGTCTGGTGGGTGTGGTTTGGTCGCTAGGTGGTTCTCGTTTATGGGATCTGTTATTGGATAGAGGGTTTAATCTTCTCAAAAGTTACTATGCAGTGGGATAGATCGGCTTGCCTCTCAGTTTTGTTGTTTTCGATGTGGAGGGTGTTCTGATCCCTAAGAGGCGTTTTCTTCTCTTCGAGGCGAGCAGGGTTCACGGCGTCAGGGCCTTCGTGAAGCTGTTACTGGTTGGGGTTCTATACTCAATGGGTGTGGTCTCACTTGAGAGGTCCCTAAGCGCCATCTTCAGGTCGCTTAGGGGGACTCGGGTGGATGACCTGTCGAGGCTGTTTAGGGGTGTCCCGCTCATGCCCGGTGCGGAGGAGTTGTTCGTTGATTTAAGGGCACGTGGGCTTAGGACAGCGTTGATTAGCTCGGGGTTGCCGGATTTCCTAGTCGCTGATTTGGCGGGTCGCCTCGGGGCCGACTACTCCTCGGGGATAAGGGTGGGGGTGAGCGATGGTGTCCTCACTGGTGAGATATCGGGGGACGTGATTAGTAGGCGTGGTAAGGTCGCGGCCCTTGATAAGATCCTTGAGGTTGAGGGGGTGTCCGCGGAGGAATGTGCGGTTGTGGTTGATGATCTTAACAACCTGCAGCTTCTCGGGGTGTGTGGGCTTAGCGTCGGCTTCAACCCGGACTATGTGATTGGTAGTCGAGCGGATTACGTGGTTAAGGAGGATCTCTCGGAGATTCCGTCGATTGTCGCTTCGGGGGTGGTGAAGGGTCGTCGCGTGTCCAGGAGTAACTTTGTTCGTGAGATGATACACGCCAGTGGTTTCCTCATCCCCTTCCTCTGCATCTATCTGCTCGGCAACATAGTTGTGGCGGAGCTTCTGTTTGCGGCTATAGTCGTTTACTCCTCCGCTGAGCTTCTCAGGATCTTCGGAGTTGAGGTGCCGGTTGTCTCCAAGGTTACCCTCTGGGCTGCGGACAGGTCTGAGCTCCACGAGTTCAACACTGCCCCGATTTTCCACGCCGCGGGCATCGCCATCTCTCTGATTGTCTTCCCTGTTGGGGTGGGGTACGCGGCTATTGCTGTGCACACGCTCGGTGACAGCTCGGCGTCTCTCGTGGGGAAGAGGTGGGGCTCGGTGAGAATACCCTATAACAGGGGGAAGAGCGTCGAGGGTTCGCTTGTTGGGATGTTGTTCGCGTTCTTGGGGGCGGTTGTGTTCGTGGATCCGGTCACAGCTGCCGTGGGTGCTTTGGCGGGGATCTTGGTCGAGTCTCTGCCCCTTCCATTGGATGATAATCTGCTTGTGCCGCTAGCGGCTGGGGTCACTATGTGGTTACTATAGGAGTTAATACACTCACGTAAGTGGGGTCATTTCGGTAATGTGCACGCGGTGCTTGAATATCAACAAACTAGACTCCGCTTCTGCGTTTCTCTATTAGAATGGCTTATACAAAGAGAAAAATGAAGTTAGATTATCAGTCTTCCAGAGGGTTCTGGGAAGATTATCGGTTGATCGAGTTAGCTAATTTCCCTGTAAAGATTCGGTTGATGGAGTTATAAAATTAACTAAGTGTTAAATTCCAATAAAGTGAGTTACCGTGATTCTTCTCAACCCACAGTCTTGTGATTTCATTTAATAACTCCTTGGGTAAATTATTTTTGTAATATGATTTAATTTCCTCTTCGATTTTCTTTGAAGGAATAGACTCTTTATATTCATAAATATGAATGTCCCCACCCCAGTAACCCCCATCAATCGTTTTTTTCATTCACGCACATATCTACGCTTAGCGTTTCAATAGATAGGGTACCTCGATTATCGTCCTCTCTACTCCGGAGATTTGATTGGAGTTGATTATCGCCTGCCTGATCCACCAAGTAGTCTGGTTATGCAGTGCTGCCTGCCACCATTTGACTGTTACAAAGGCGGGGAGTACGACTGCGGTTGGTTCCCAGTTGTTCATCATGTCACTTTCTTCGAGGAACTTAATCAGTGGCTCGACCACGGACCTATATGGGGAGTATATGATGTACAGTGGTATGTTTGGCCACAGCCGTTTCCACTCCTCTTCGAGTGCCTTGCTGCTTCCCTCTATAAGTTCTATATGGACACCTATTACATCATTCGCAACCCTGCTTGCTAAGGAGACGGCGTCAACTATACCCTGATTTATATGGGATACCGGTATGGCAGCACGTTCCAGGGATCTGCCCAATTTAGTGATGTGTTCGATGCTGCCTAGGGACATCTGGATGTCGAACTCCGTGTAGTGTTGACGTATTCGCAGAAAGGTGTAGACGCCTAAGGGTATGAGGATGAGTGTGAACCATGCGCCGTCTAAAAATTTGCTGGTTCCTATGATTAATAAAGCGGACAAGGTTGTGAAGGAGCCTAGACCGTTTATTAGGGACTTGATCTGCCAGTGTCTTCCGTGAATCCGCCACCAATGTGCAACCATACCTGCCTGTGAGAGAGTGAAGGCAAGGAATGCGCCCACCGCGAAGAGAGGGATGAGGGCATGCGAGTATCCGTTGAAGACAATGATCAGTATGGCTGTTACCGCTGAGAGCAGTAACATACCATTCGCGAAGACGAGTCTATCTCCGAGGTTTGAGAGCTGGCGGGCGATGTAGCTATCCTGGGCGAGTAGGGCCGTCACTCGGGGGAAATCGGTGAAGCTGGTGTTGGCGGCCACAGCGAGAATGAGCATGGTGGAGACCTGTATCAATACGTATAGTGGGCCCTCACCCAGTATGCGGTGGGCCAGGGCTGATAGTATGGTCTCGTTCTGTCCAGGAATCACGGCGAGGTACTGGGTTAGTCCTATACTCCCCAGAAACAGCACGCCCACCAGCGCTGACATCACCAGTAGCGTCTTGCCCGCGTTCTCAGCTTTGGGTTTCTCGAAGGCGGGAACGGCGTTGCTTATTGCCTCGACGCCTGTTAGTGCAGTGCAGCCTGATGAGAAGGCGTGTAGAAGCAATATGATTGTCAGAGGCTGAATCGCGGCTGGGGCAGTCGTCACTAGGTTACCTGGGCCCTCAATTATGGCACGTACGACGCCGAAAACTAGCATAGGGATGTAAGTGAAGAGGAAGAGGTATACTGGGATCGACATCGCGGTGCCGGCTTCACGCGTCCCACGCAGATTAATGATGACAAGGATAGCTAGTATGAGCAGTGAGATTTCTACGCGGTACGGATAGAGTACAGGGTACGCCGATGCAATCGCTTCTACCCCCGCAGTCAGGCTCACAGCTGCCACGAGCAGGTAATCAATCAGCAGAGCTACCGCGGCGATCAGGCCTGCGCGTTTCCCAAGGTTCTCGCGGGCGACTATATATGAGCCGCCCCCCGATGGGTAGCCGTGGATAGTCTGGTAGTATGATAGGGCCAGCATTGCGAGGATCGCTGTGATGGCTACTCCTAGTGTGAATGACATCGACAGCCCGATGGCGCCTGCTGCAATTAGCCCGAGGTATATTTCCTGGTTAGCGTACGCGATCGAAGATAACGCATCTGGCGACAGGGCAGCCAGTGCCCGCACCTTATTCAGCTGTCGCTCTCCATACTCTGTTGTCGGTAGAGGCTTACCAATGATTATGTCTTTTAGACGCTTTAAATCCATGATTAAGCCCACTTTCTAAGATTCTACCTCATCATAAACTATCGTTCGGAGACTAGGTGTAGTGAATTGTACATAGCAATTCTATTAACATTATTGACTCGGTTACTTTTGCTGTTTTTTTTATTTTAATATTAAGAATTGATATTCTTTTTATACTATTATAAACGGTTCCATTTTTCGAGGACTACAACCATACTCCCGTTGCCTCCGAAAGACACCAGAATAGGGGTAAAGAGGCCCCAAATCTCCTCTTGTGTAGCGCGTGCCCCGTTACGTATAGGCTTCAAGTGCCTCTATGAGTATCCTTTGCCCTTTGAAGTAGATGATCGTCAAAGACATCCCGACGAATGTAGTAGCCTGCAGCCCTTGCTATAGATATCCCTATAATTGAAGTAAAGTTGCTAATTCAATTATCTTCATCTCGAAGCGCGCGCGCTCAGACGCTTGGCCAGTATCAAGTAGAGCCCGATATCTTTTTTGATTGAATTGAAGTTGCGTCTTACCTCGGTGAAGAGTAAGCGGGTTTCGTTGTCTTCTCTTTGTGTTTCGAGCCATTCTCTGAGTCTTCTCCTCAATCTAGGTGAAGACGTAGCTCCTCGAGAACATTCACCCCCTGTTTTGGGCTGGCAAATTCCCAGTGGGGTACTCGAATTTCCCAGTAGGAGGGTATTTGCGGAAAAAAATATTTTTACAGCTGTGGCTGGGAATTTCACTCTCCTCGATTTGATTTTGGCTGCTCCAATAGAGGTAGGCTTTGGACTGTCATCAAGCCGTGCGCGCGTTGGGGTCAAGTACCATGGCGTATGTGGTTTCCTTGTGGCGTCCAGTCCACACACGACGGAGCTCATAGTTTGACCTGAGCGCCGCGTCGATAAATTCTTCATACGTCATCGCGCGCGACAATATGGGCCATACTTGGTTTAATACTACTCATCAGGGACGGTCACAAATCATACGTATCTAAATCTGCTTTTTTCGCGTACGCGGAAATTTTCTTTTTCTAGCAATAATTGAACCACATCACCCTTTATAGTTTAAGGGAGACGCCATAACCAACTTGGCGTTTAACCCCGAACTGAATATACTCGTAAACACGTTCTGCTACTCAGCGCTCCTCTCACTCCTAAGCATAGCCCTAACACTGAGGCACAAAGCATCCGGGATACCCGACTTCTCGATAACTATGTACCTAGGGCTAGGCGTCTGCGTGACCGCGTTCACAGCCGCTTTTGTCAACCTAAACCTGTATGTGTCACCCCTATTCGCGTTTCCAACAGGGTGCATAATCGGTGCCACATATTATGGGCTCGGCATGGGTTGAGGACGCCGGACGCGCTGCAGTTAGCCACGTGCCTCGTTGAGGGGGCGAGTGGTTTTATAACGAATGATGAACGGCTGAGGAAGATTGAGAATCCGAAAATCATCATCATGAATGATTATTTGTCAACTACCCCCCATTAGGGGTGGGCTTGTAGTTCATCTGCTGCGCCAGCCTAGACATGTGGACGTATTGCATCTGGCTCAGGAAGAACGAGGGGCGGCCAAGTAATCATTTAGGCGACTCTCCCTGACACCACGCCCTGTAAGGGCTTCTTCGCTGAGGAAGGGACTGAGCGCGCGAGAACTAAAGTGTTGGTTGGATTTTTATGCCGTCTTCTCTTTGAGGAGTTCCTCTAGATCGTGGTACTCCATCTTCTGGCAGGACGCCCCTTCCCTATGCACGAAGCTTCCATAGGCGATGTTTAGACCCGTCCTGAGGACCGCGTTTTCCCTCACCGCTTTCACCCATCCCTTGTCAGCAACATCCCTCACATAAGGTAGGATGGCGTTTGAGAGGGCTTGGGAGGCGGTTCTTGGGACCGCCCCGGGTACGTTGGGGACACAGTAGTGGATGACGCCGTCGCAGGTGAAGGTTGGGTGGTCGTGGTGTGTCTCCTGGCAGGTCTCGATGGGGCCGTCGGGGTCGCAGCCTATGTCGACTATGACGGAGCCCGGCTTCATGTGGCTCACCATCTCCTTTGTGACGATCCTCTTCCGGGTCCTGAGGGGGTTGAAGAAGACGCCGTTGATGACGAGGTCGGCCTTCTTGACGGATTCCTCGACGTTGCGCCTGTCGGAGATGAGCGTGGTGACCTTGTTGGCGAAGACCTCGTTCAGCTCGTTGAGGCGGCGAACGTTGACGTCGAGGACCGTGACGTTCGCCCCGAGCCCGACGGCCGCCTTCGCCGCGCCTGTGCCGACGGATCCTCCGCCGATGATGACGACCTCGGCGGGTCTGCACCCGGCCATTCTCCCTATCATGACGCCCTCTCCGCCGAGGTGTGTCTGGAGGTGGTAGGCGCCCATGATGACGCCGTTGTGGCCGGCTATCTCGCTCATTGGGGCGAGGAGCGGGGTTGATCCGTTTGATTGGACGGTGTCGTAGCTGAAGGCGATGACCTTGGCCTTCATTAGTGCTTCGGCTAGGGGGCGCTTCGAGGTGAGTAGGCCCTCTGTGAAGTGGAGGTATGCCATGATTATCTTGCCCTCCCTGAGTATCCCGAACTCCTGGGGGAGGATCTCCTTCACCTTGACGATGAGGTCGGACTCGAATATTGCCTCGTGGCTGTCCGCTATCTCGGCGCCGGCTCGCTGGTACTCCTCGTTTGAGAAGCCGCTGGCGACTCCCGCGTCCCTCTCGACTATTACGCGGTGCCCGTTCTCCTTCAGGGCCTCGACGGCTTGGGGTGTGAGTGCCACCCTGTTCTCTCCCGACTTGACCTCGCTTGGGACTCCGATTATCATGGCTTGTCTGTACGGTCAATTTCTCTATCAGTTATATAACAGCGTGTATGTTCGCGCGCGGATGGTTTTGTAGACATCGTGTTTGGTTATGAGGTTACAAGAAATTGTATCGAATAAATGAAAGGAGGAATACGTTACTTACTCATATGGAGGAAGGGTAAATATGGTTGGGTCGAGAGATGATTCACACCCCAGTTGAAGTGGGGGATGTTTACGGTGGCTCAGATCAATGTTGCTGAAGGTTAAGGGTCTCAGGAGCACGGAGCAGGCGATGCATCTGCTTGGAACGGGGGAGCACCTCTGGGTACGGGGAATAGAGAACGTCCTGATATATGTCAAAAGGTTGGGGGAGGCGAGCTATAGGATAGGCGTTTGCTCGGTTGAGCGGATGGCGACGCACTTCTCGGTGAAGCGGCTAAGCGTGGATGCGAGCGTGGATCAGATGGAGGCGTACCGGCTCGTGAGGAAGCTCGGGGCGAGGCCCTGCAGGGTGGTGAAGAATAGCCTCGTCGATGAGCTGGAGGGTTTGGGTGACTCCGTTGGTGTTGAGCTCAGCTACCAGGATTTCTTGAGTTCCGTTAGGGGTCTGGGTCTCCGGGTACAGGTCAACCCTTGAAATTATAAAGGTACTACGTTGTTACTTCCTTTGATCTCAAGACTGAGGAGCACGTGCAACTTAACTAGATACCGAGCAGCTCTTTGATTGCCGTTTTGGTGTTCCAGGCCTTTATGATCTCCTCATCACGTATCCTATCGAAGTGATGGTCATCGGAGATCAGTGTCGAGCCGGTCTGAAGACAGGCAGCCGCGTGAACAACGTCGGAAAGGTCAGCCGTTTCTACGTACTCTCTACATATCTTCAGGTATCTTGCCTCGACATCGATTAGTTCCATCTTCAAGGCGAGCGCCTCAAGGAGTGACGCCGCCGTCTCGGGGGGGTAGACCTCGATGTAGCGGATCATCTCCTCTGCGAGGTAGTTGTCGCCGATAAGCTGTAGGTCGTCGTTGGCTATGAGGTGGATGATTAGCTTCAACGTCCCAGTTATTCGGGTTGGTTTGGCTATGGCTGCTACGAAGACGTTGTTATCAAGCAGGAAGCTCTGGGTGCTCTTTGGCGATCTTGGCGTTGATCTCCCTCCTGACAGATGCAGCTATCCCCTCGACATCGACTCCTGCCAACTCCTCCTCCAGCCTTCGGGCTATCTCTTCTACATCTAAACGCATCATTATCAGCTTACCATCTCTCTTCATGAGTATCAACCGTGTTCTCTCGCGGATGCCCAGCTCGTCGCGAAGCCTCTTCGGGAGCACTATTCGGCCGGCTTTATCCACCTCGATTATTTCAGCCATTTTACCAATTATTATTTCGATGGCAAAATGGTATAAACCTTTCTATTCAACACGGATTTGGTCTTCATCTCATAAATTTCTTGCATATCAACGTCGTGGTGGCTATCTTTATTGTTGGGTTGTTTTTAGTGATATTCTTTCGCGGGAAGAGTCGGATCAAGGAGCCATCTACTCTGTAGAATCAGGCGTTGATTAACAATGAGAGCCGTTCTCGCTGATTATATTCCTGAATCAATTTTTCCATTTCTCGCGCTAGCCCAGACCATCCGCTTTGTCGTGTGGCTGTGCCCGATGTTGCCCTTAGGGTCTAGCGCAATTACTCCACCGGTCCCGTCTACGCGTTCACTCATGTAGGCCAGGGCCTTGTCCGCCGCCTCCTGTATTGGGTTCCCTACCTCGACGTGGGTGAGGACGAGTCTTGCGAGGTTCACCTTCATTATGGACTCCCCGTGGCCGGTCGAGGAGACTCCCCCGATCCTGTTGTCGGCGTAGCCGCCGCTGCCAACTATGGGGACGTCGCCGATCCTGCCTACGAGTTTCCCGGTGACTCCGCCCGTCGAAGTTGCTGCGGCGATGTTGCCCTTGTGGTCGAGCCCCACGGCACCGACGGTTTCTTGTCCGAAGGTTGCCCCGAGTTTCTTCGCCTTGAGCCACTCGTCGAGCTCGTTACGCGCCTCGTCTGTGACTAGCTTATCCTGCGTCAACTTCTCGACTCCGTATCTGTCCGCGAGTCGCTGGGCGCCTTCGCCTATCATCATGACGTGTGGAGTCTTCTCCATGACTATGCGTGCCAGGTCTATTGGGTGCCTGATGTTACGTAGTCCCGCCACGGCTCCAGCCCCGAGTGTGGCTCCGTCCATTAAAAGTGCGTCCATCTCGACGGTGCCGTCCTCAGTTAGCACCGATCCTATACCGGCGTCGAAGACCGGGTTATCCTCGAGGCTGTTCACAGCCGCGACGACGGCGTCTAGAGCAGATCCGCCTTTACCCAGAATGCTCCACCCCTTCTCCGCTGCATCCTCGACGCCGCTGATGTTTACTTCGGCGAGTCTATCGGGTATCGCCCATGCCCCACCGTGCACGATTATTACAGGATCATTCATTTTGGCCGGATATCAGATGGATGATTGGGATATAACAAAGTATCCGGGTCAGGGTATTGGTCGCTAAAATAAAATTCGGCCGGTATTGATCTTGGGGGGAATCATGATTGACATTTCGTCGAACTTAATTATAAATAAGTTCGATATTTTGACAAACATTGGTAGGAGCATCGGGGCATGCGGTCACATTTACGCGGTGTTGATTTTGACGTTGGCGCGGATTCGAGATACAGGAATGTGTGCACAATCATCGAATGGGATGCACGTGAAATAGAAGTTTCTGCGACGTGGGTTAAAGGTGCATTATCGCGCTGTACTGACTTTAGTATATGATTTAATCTATCATCTTTTGTGACATTGAATCCACCATTAAATGCGAATGTACAGAATCTGATTAACGAACTTTCTGTCGAGGAGAAGGTGGCACTCTGCTCCGGGTTTGGTCCGTGGAGCACAAAGAATGTCGAGAGGTTAGGCTTACCCGCAGTTCTCATGAGCGACGGCCCACACGGACCCAGATGGTTGAAGTCTCAGCCAACTGAGCCGAGCAGCTGGGACATGAGCTCCGTCGCAAGACTCAACACAACGTCGGGTTACCTTGACCTGCTACACCCAGTCACCAACTTCCCGTCGCTCTCAGCTTTAGGGTCCTCATGGAACACGGAACTACTGTACAGCGTCGGGAAAGCCATCGGGGAGGAATGCAGACACCTCGGCATAGGACTGCTGATGGCTCCGGGGATCAACATCATCCGTCACCCCCTATGCGGAAGAGCCTACGAGTACCTATCGGAGGACCCCAACCTGGCGGGGGAGCTAGCTGGGTCATATGTAAGGGGCGTCCAGAGCAGTGGAGTGGGCGCGACGGTGAAGCATTACGCCTGCAATAACGCCGAGTATGAGCGGCTCAGTATGGACTCGGTTGTAGAAGAGAGAGCGCTGAGAGAGATCTACCTGTCTGTTTTCGAGCGAGTTGTGAAGAAGGGTAAGCCAGTCATGGTTATGTCGTCCTATAACAGGGTCAACGGTGTATATGCCTCCGAAAACAAGAGGCTGCTCACAGATATCCTGAGGAGCGAGTGGGACTTTGAAGGAGTAGTTGTCTCGGACTGGTGGGCGGTCAATGATAGGGTCATCTCAATGAACGCGGGTCTGGACCTTGAGATGCCGGAGCAGAAGGTGAATGAGGCAGCCCTATTAAAGGCCGTTAAAGAGGGCAGGGTCAGCTGTGGTAGACTTGATGAGGCCTGTGGCAGGATTTTGTCTCTTGTACTGACTCACGGTGGATTGGAGAGGATGAACGCAGACTTCGATTCTCACCATGCCCTGGCTAGGAAGGCAGCGGCTGAGTCCATCGTGCTGCTCAAGAACAGCGACGGTATCCTCCCCTTTAACAAGGATACCCTTGGAAAAGTGGCTGTCATCGGATCCTTTGCGAAGAACCCTCGTTACCAGGGTTGGGGCTGCTCAATAGTGAACCCGAGGAGTCTGATGAACCCTCTAAACGAGATCAGGGCCTATGCCGGTGACACATTATACGCCGATGGATATCGGGAGGGGAATGTGACCAACGAACATCTATTGAAAGAGGCAAGGGAGGTCGCTGAGAAAGCGGATCACGTCATCCTCTTCGTCGGTCTTCCCGAGAGCTACGAAACCGAGACTCATGACAGGGTTGACTACGACCTACCTGAGGCTCATCTTGCCCTAATAGATGAGGTGGCTGCGGTTTCTGAGCACGTTGTGGTGGTTCTCCAGAATGGCACAGCTGTCGCGACCGAGCCTTGGGCGCACAAAGTTGAGGCCATACTCGAGGCCTGGCTAGGAGGCGAGGCAGGGGCTGGTGCACTCGCTGATGTGCTTTTCGGTGCGGAGAACCCATCTGGAAGGCTCGCAGTGACCTTCCCGATTGTTATAGAGGACTCCCCAGGTTACCTGAATTTCCCAGGGGAGAATAGCATGCATGTCTACGCTGAAGGGATATTTGTTGGCTATCGGTATTATGAGAAGAAACGCGTCAAAACCGCTTATCCATTCGGGTACGGCCTCAGCTACACCGATTTTAGCTACTCGAACCTAGAATTGAGCTCAGTCAAGATCAGCGATGAGAAGACCCTTAGAGTCAGCTTCGATTTGACCAACATCGGAAAGATGCGAGGAGCAGAGGTCGCCCAGCTCTACGTTAAAAACCCCAGATCAAGGCTGAAGAGGCCCCTCAAGGAACTGAGGAACTTTGCGAAGGTATTCCTCGAGCCGGGGGAGTCGAGAAGGGTGACGCTGGAGCTGAGTGGGAGGGACTTCTCCTATTACGATGACCTGCTGGGAAAATGGATCATCGATAGCGGAGTCTATGGTTTGGCCATAGGATCGTCCTCGGCCTCGATCCTTCTGGAGGGGGAGGTCGAGGTGATGTCGCGGCAGGTCAATTTCATCCCTCTAACCGCCGAGAGCTACTGCTATCACCTATTCGACAAACCCCACCTCCTTGAGGCGTTTAAGATGGTGATGGTGGAGAATGGCATCTGGCCGAAGGATGTCAACGATGAGTACCTTCAGGCAGTGAGGCAGAACTTCATTCCGCTCTTCAAGTCGGTTACGCGGCAGACAGCGGGGGGTGTGTCGAGGGAGCTTTTTGATCAGTGGCTCGCCAAGGTCAACCAGGAGGCATTGCGCTTAACTCTCGCACGTACACTCGACCAATGACAATCCGTGATGTGAGTAAAAAAGGGAATCCGACGGTAGGGCGATGTACGTCGCGGTCGAGCAGTTCTTGCTACAGTTCGTTTTCCAGGAGCCATTGCCAAACTGGCTTCACAGTCACTTTTTTATCATGATAGGTTAGCTCGCGCTCCTGTTCAAATGTTAATATCAAGCCATCGTTAGCTTTGATTTCCTCCATCGCCTCAAGTAAACCCTTCAATTCGCGTCCCTCATTGCCGTAGTTCAACTCGTAGCACACCTGGATTACCTGTCTCTCCGATGGTATTATGAAATCAGCCTCTATGCCAGTCTTTCCCTTGTAGTAATACAGCTCTCTCCCCAGCCTCTTCAGATGGATCGCGACAACATTCTCCAGAAGTGCCCCCATCCTCTCAGCGAAGCCTGGGGCGTTTTTCGTTACTATCCCATTATCGATGCAGTATACTTTTTTGGGGTTCTTATCGAGTTTCTTAATTTTCTTGTCATACTTTGATACTGTAAAGATGAGATACGCCTCCTCGACGTATCCGACATACTTCTGAACTGTATTGGGGCTCTTGATTCCGAAGTTTTCTGTTATGGAGCGATATGTGATCGGGTTAGAGGCATTTGCTATCAGAAACCTACACACTATTTTTAGCTCGCTGGGTTTCCTGACGTTGTACCTCTCTGTGATGTCCTTCTGGATTACGTCGTTCAGTATGCTTGTTAAAACTGATTCATTTGAGAAAACAACCACCTCGGGCATGCCACCCTTTTGTATGTACTCGCTGAAGTTCTTTGACATGAGTGCTTTCTGCTCGGTGGTGTAGACGCCCTTTCTCGGAGCTTCGACTTTTTTGGCCCTCAGCGTCTCTGTGAAGGAGAAGGGGTAGAGTTCGATGTCGACGTGCCTGCCTGTTAGATGAGTTCCGAGCTCCTTGCTCATCAGGTTCGCGTTTGAGCCGGTGATGAAAACCCTCAAGCCTTGCCTCAGGATTCGATTGATAAACAGCTCCCAGCCTTTGATGTTCTGGATCTCGTCGAAGAAGACGTTTTTTTTCTCTCCGAAGGCCTCGATCAGAGTCTCCATCAGGAGCTGAAAATCCTCCGGGTTGAAGTCTGCTAACCTCTCATCGTCAAAGTTGAAGTAGAAGAAGTCGTCTTTGAATTTAGCCTTCATCAACTGTTTTAGTAGTGTGCTCTTGCCGCATCTTCTCACTCCTTTTACGACGAAGGCTGAGGCCCCGCTGTAGGAGATCGCCCTTGAGAACACTGTTCTAGGAACTGAGTCCTCGAGGGATTTTAACTCCTTTAGCTGGTCGGCGACCACGGTCCTGAGGAGGCTCTTCGACACCATTGTTTTAAAGTACACTGACAGGTATCTAAATATTGCTTAATATAATGAGCAATAAGTAGTAATATTGCTCAATAGGATAATGTTGGATCCTTCCCATGGGTTTAATTCAAAACCGATGTGAGAAGAATTTTTTTTTGACATTCAAGAGGTGTTGATTTTGACGTTGTTTAGATTTTGTGCCTCTGAGTGTGTGTCAGCTCCGTCGGGCGTTATTACGAGGTTAAGGTTAGCTCGATTCGCTCTCTGCCTCTTCCCGGTTTACTCCCCCGTTTGAGAGTGATCCGCCCGATCTCGGCGGTGTTCCTGACGTGTGTCCCGCCGCACTCCATTGGGGGGAAGAGCGCCGCCCTCCAGATGAGTCTCCCTCCCTCTGACTCCTGTCCGTGGGTTATTTCGGTATACCATCGGCTATAAGCCGGTTGACCTTCTCCTCCACCTCTATCACCTCATCTCCGCATACCGGGCATTTGAGCGCCTTAACGCCCTTCACGACGATTCCGTGATACTCATAGTCGACCACTACAGGCGCCATCTCGCCTTCATCCTTGTAGCACTTCATCTTTCTATTCGCTTCCCTTCGTGACGGTGATCACGATCACTCGCTCATCGTCCTCGTCGCATCTTGACGCCTGCCTTTGCGAGCCCGCTATCAACACTATCTCGATCGCCTCCGTTCCGTTGACTTTCCTCAGTGGCTAGTCTAGAGAAATCTAAGAAGACCTGATCCCTTCGCCTTCTCAAAGAATCTTCTATCTGAAGTGTAAATGCTTACACCCATCAACTCACCTAGAGCCAGATAACATGAATCGTATACGGTGATATCGTACCTAAACGCCGACTCCGAGGACCTTCTAACAAGCTCCCTACTCGGGGCGATGAGGTCGAGTTGCAAATCGAAGATATCAGAGATCGCCCTGCCAACCTTCTCATCATCAAACCCCGGTTTAAACCGCAGAGCGTTCACCATCTCATAAATGAAAAGATCAGGTGCTAAAAGCACACTATCCCCCGCGACATGCTCATCCCTGAGCCTCAAAGCATCAGCGGTGCCCTCCTCATCGGAGAACCATTTAACCGCGACGGAGGCGTCGATTACCGCTTCCTCTCGTCCCGCCATCTCCGAATCTCCCCGGCCCCCGACCACCCGGCCTCACTCCCGCTTCTGAGAGCATCGATATCCTTTGCTGCGCTAATCATACGATCCTGGTCCCTGACCTTGTCTTGTCTTTTTAGGGCGACCCAAAGCCTGAATGCCTCCGTTGCAGCGTCGCTAATTCTCATGCCTCGCCTAACCGCCTCCGCTTTTAAATTCCTGAAAGCGTTCTCGTCCAAGTCTTTGATGCTGATACTCATGCTTAACGGGGTTGAATCTATCATTATATACTTTTCCAACTATTCCAACGTTTCTAGGTAAGGTTTTAGGCCTTGCTCACGCGCTGCCCTGTCCCGTTATTGGTTATAACTGGTTTTAAATGGTTTTAAACCCCATCAACTGATTTGGGGGCAAATCCGTTAATGGGAATTAAGACCATTTAAAACCAATTTCGGGACAAGGCAACGCGCTTTATCAGTGAACAATAGCCCGCCGCACACGCAATGATCACGCATAGCAGCCCAAATGACCCGCGTGCATCTGATCGTACCTGTTATTAACACTAAAAATGATTAACATCCGGTGAAACTACGTCTCCAACACACTACTCTAAGGAGGAAGTGGATAGGCTTCAGGCCGACGCAAAGGCCTACATAATGATGCGGTGGGAGCCCAGAGCAGGGCACGACCCACCAGTCATAACCCACGGTGAGGGAGTCTACTTCTGGGACGTGGAGGGGAAAAAATACCTGGACCTTATGAGCCAGCTATACAACGTCCACATCGGCCTCGGAAACAAGGAGATAATAGAGGCATCCAAGAAGCAGATGGATGAACTCGCCTACGCTTCACCCAGCTACTTCAACGTCCCACAGATACAACTCGCGAAGAAACTCGCCCAAATCACACGCGGAGACCTCTGCAAGACATTCTTCGGCAACAGCGGAGCCGAAGCAAACGAGGTCGCGATGAAGGTCGCGCAGCTATACCGCGCCGCCCCAAAGATCATCGGCTTCTGGGACGCATACCACGGCTCAACAGCGGCAAACGTGAGCATAGGCGGCAGCGCGAGAAACAGGCAGTCCCCAGGCCTAGTCATCACAGAGGAATTCAAGCACGTCCCAAGCCCCTACTGCTACCGCTGCCCCTTCAAACACACCTACCCCGACTGCGACCTAATGTGCGCTGACTTCGTCGGCTACACCATCGAAAAGGAGGGCCAAAAATCCGTCGCAGCCTTCATGGCTGAACCAATCTGCAGCTGGGCCGGCCAAGTCGTCCCACCCGAAGGCTACTGGCAGAAGATAAGGAAGATCTGCGACGAGGCCGGCGTCCTACTAATCTTTGATGAGGTGATGACCGGATTCGCTAGAACTGGCAAGATGTTCGCCTACGAGCACTGGAACATCGTCCCAGACATAGCCTCGTTCGCGAAGGGAATAACAGCCGGCTACGTCCCCCTAGGCGCATGCATCGTGAACAAAAAGATCGGCGACTACTTCGACGTCAAGGGCTTCCCACACAGTTACACATACAGCGGACACGCCCTCGCCTGCGCCACCAGCCTGGCCGTGATCAACTACTACGAGAGGGAGAAGCTCGTGGAGAGAACCGCGGAGATGGGAAAATACATGATGGGCGAGCTACGAGCCATGCAGGAGAGGCAACCCATCATCGGAGATGTCAGGGGATTAGGCCTATTCATCGGCGTCGAACTGGTGGCGAACCCCGAGACGAAGCTGGACATAGTCCCTAAGGGCCTCAATCCGGAGGAGAAGCTTCTCCCGGAGAAGAACCCAATGACCTACCTAGACGACTTGGCCAAAGAAAAAGGGCTGATTCTCGGAACAAGCCCCGGAACAGGCATACTCCGCCTAATGCCCTCACTGATTATAACCAAGGAACAAATCGACGAAGGCCTCAAGATACTTGAGGAGACCATAGCCGACACGGCCAAGAAGTTCGGCCTACCCAAGGCCCCATAAGAGCCACGTAAGAATACAAACAAGCGCGCGATGTAGGCACTCAGATTTATTCCCTTAATATATTTGTAAAACTCATTATTTTTTAGGTGATCTTGTTGAGTGTAGATGGCAAACTCAGTAGATTCTGGCTTTGGGAGTTGACTCGCCCCGCGTTCGAGGACTGGCTAAACTGTGAGCCGGCCCCCGTGGTTGTGCTTGGCATAGGGTCCGTGGAGCAGCATGGACCTCACCTGCCCCTCGGCATGGATTCCCTCGCCTCTCAGTTCTTCGTCCACGAGGTGGCGAAGAGGACGAACAGCGTGGCGTTCTGCCCCGTGTTTCCCGGGTACTCGCCTCACCACATGGGCTTCAGGGGGACGGTGACTCTATCCGATGAGACTCTGTTGTCCGTACTGATGGATACGATTGGGAGCCTCGCCGATCATGGCGTGAAGAGGTTCGTGATAAGTAACCACCACGGTGGAAATACTCAGGTGATGAATCTGGCGATTCAGCTCGCGAAGAGGGAGTTCAGGGTGATGGTGCATGCACCGAGTGGGCCGTCGAAGACGGAGCTGGCTAAGGTGGTGGAGGATCGGCAGAAGCGGTTCTGGGACGTCCACTCGGGGCCGACGGAGACGTCGTCTGCGTTGCTTAACTTCCCGGAGCTGGTGGAGATGTGGAGGCTGAAGGATTGGAAACCCACGCTGAGCATCGACCCTAAGCTGATGGAGTACATGAATCCGGATAGATCTGACTTTGAGGTGGTTAGCCAGGTCAGGGCGGCGTGCAGTGAGCCTGACACCGATGATTTCACCAGCAGCGGCGTCTATGGGACGAATGACCCTCGATCGGCGGATGTTGAGGAGGCTAGGAGGAGGTTTGAGGAGCGGGTCGGGTTCTTCGTTGACTTCATAACGGAGTGGAAGAAGATCCCTGTACCGCCAGCATTCCGTTGAGAACTCTACCTTGAATTTAACGCGCACGCGTGCAGCACATGTGGCAATTCGATAAACAACCAGGAATATTATATCAAAGAGCGCGCGCTAAACGCGCAGAAAATTCTTACACACTTTCAGGGCGCTTGCATTTTTAAGATACTGCAGTCATAAGATAACTGTGTCATTCAAGGTAAAGGACTACATGGAGTTGAGCTTCCCAGTCACAAGCTTTGAGACACCGATCCGTGAAGTGGCCTGTATGATCGGCGATGGCGTACATGACCTGATAGTGGTGATGGAGAGGGGAATCCCGAAGGGCTTCGTCTCCGCATCTGACATCGTCTCTAAGGTTATCGCGCTGGGTTCAGACCCAGATGACCTCAGGGTCAGGGACGTGATGACGACGTCGTGTCCGACCATAAGCCCGGATGACGACCTTATGCATGCCTCGGAGATTATCCGGGGAGGGGCGAGACTTCTTCTCGTCGTTAAGAACAACATATTCTACGGTGTGATAACCCCGAGCACTATAGCTATGAGATTCGGCGAGTACGCGGATAAGGCCGTAAGGGACGCTATTCGAAGCCTCTCAACACTCAGGTAACTTGCTTGCGCGCCGCACAGAACTTGGCTTGCGCACACATTAGAGTTCAGGAGATACTGGCTCCCTGATGTAAAGGAACGTCACCACAGCGGCGAGCCCCATCAACGCAGCCATAAGCAGGAAAGGCGATGAATATGAGACCTGACCGTACAGAACACCTCCAACGATGTTTCCAACGGAGCCGAGCACACCGCCAGTCGCTAGGAGAAATGTGAAGGTAGATGTTGAACCAATTATGGCCATCAAGGCGCTGATCCTCCCGCGGTGACCCTTAGGCATGTAATCTATCAGAAGGGCCTGACTGGCCACGCTGCCAATATTGCCGAATAAGGTAAGCACGCAGAAGAACAGCAGAACCTGGGAAAAGCCGACGCTGTATGTAAAGCCAAGAACGGCGAAGGGAGTGATGATAAGTGAGACCAGGATCATCATTCTTCTGCTAAATCGGTCGGCCATCAGCGCCAGTGGTAAGCTAGAAAGAATGATGAGTATCGTCGAAACGGTGCTGATGAGTCCCCACTGCCCAGTGGATACATGGATCACGTCCTCAACCGCGTATGTGACCATGAAGACGCTTACAAGCGAGACGGCGAATTGGTAGATCCCACCCAACGCCAACAAGACCCAGAGCTGTTGCGGCATCTCCTTCAGGGTCTCCCTCATATTTCTCAGTGTACCCGAGACTACTTCCTTGAGCCTCAATCTCGCTCTCGAGTCGCTCGCCAGTGTCTCCTCCACGTACCTGTTACGGATGATTCCACTTGCGGTGATGACTATGATCAAAACGACGTATGCCCATCTCTGGGCTGGGACGATGCCATACCTGTCCATCAGCAGTCCGATCAGGTAAGGGGAAAATAATCCGAAGCTGAGGGGGACGGCGTTCCATAGTGCGTAGCTCTTCGCTCGGTTCTCAGTTGTTGTGGAGTCGGCGAGGAGGGCGCTGAACGCTGGGTTGCGGAGGCCGGTTAGCACCGCCTCGACTGACTTGGCTAGGAGTAGCCACAACCAGTTCGGCGCGAATATGTAGATGGCTCCGTTGATGGCGATCAGAAACTGGAGGCCATAGACCATCTTCTTCCTACTGAACACGTCGGAGAGATAGCCACCAAATAGGTACGGCAGTAGGCTGACCGCCGAGCTCACAGAGTAGATTAGGGCTATGTCTATGGGTGTCCCGCCGAGGTGGAGGACGTATAGTCCCCAGAAGGGGAGGGTCATGTATGTTCCGATGTTCCAGACACCGGAGGTGAGCATCAGGATGCCTAGGTTGCTCCTCCAGATGCTCCTAGGTTGTTCGTCCAACTCGTGGCCCGCTTTCGAATGGAAATCAAAAAAGGTCCTCGTTTTAATAAGAGTTTCTCAGGAGCACGCAGTGGTTCGAAGGCTCCGTAGACATCGACTGCATATAATTGTGGAATTGCTTCAAGCGGCTACGAGCGTGAGGGCGCCCTGTGTCCAGGTTGTGTCGTAGAAGCCGCAGGTACTAGTTGTCCAACCTGTGTCGATTAGTCCAATCGACGCGTCTATGTCGGCGGCGTCTACGGCGTGGGTGGCCTCGGAGTAGCGGTCGAATATGCCTAGAATTGTGGGCTTAACTTATCTGGAAGACGACATTGAGGCTTGGATCTTGCGATCGAAATGACCGATGCCCGTAGCTTTGTCACCTTAGGTACTGCATCATGGTTGTCGAATCTAAGTCAAGTTGGAAAAAGATGAATCTCAACTTCTTGGGGTCACTGTTTCGATGTGTCCGTTGACTTCTTTGACCTGTCCTCTCCGGGTAAGCCTATTTAGAGCTGAATTTAATCGGTATTCAGGGTAGTCGAGGTATTTCCTGATCTCAGGGATGGTGTTTGCCTTACCGCTTTTGATGAGAACTATCAACGTGTGCTCGATAACGTGGGTCTCAAGCTGACGATGAATCGATACTTTAAGACCTGTCCCTTTCTCGATTGCTTCTATACTTTCAAGTAACTCAAGGCAGAATTGTCTGCCGGTCTCTTTCTCCTGGTTCATAAGCTCCCCCATTACTATTCTCCAGTCGAAACCCACCACCTTAGCAAGTTGAATCATGTCATATACGTCACCCTCCCTCTCCGTAACTGATTTCAGTAGGAGCAGATCCTCATTGCTTGCCATTCGGAGTATCAGTCTACCAATGTTAATTTGCTCTGCTCTCATGATCATAGGCTTAGAGAGGATGAGAGCCCTAGCGATGGTGTGTGTGAAGATATCGATCCTCGGATAGTCTTCCCTGACGAATATCCCAGAGGGTTTTAACCGCCTATCCATCATCGATATCTCCTCTCCTCCCAGAGGTCGGTATCCTAGCTTCGTCACAGCATCTCTGAGAACACTGAACGATGTCTCGTCAGCAACGACTATGTCCACATCTTTTGTTGCCCTCTTGAGGCCTCTCATCCTCATCACCTCTCCACCGATGAGGTAGATCTCTAGGGGGTTCCTTATTGTGTGCCCGAGTAACCTGAAAAGGTCGGGAAAAGCTTTCCGGGGGAGTAGCTCTGCGACCTCTACCTCATACAGTTTTGCCTTCTCAGTGAACTCCTCCCAGGGCAGGAACATCTGGGGATTTTGCACCGCTAGATTTCTTACATAGTTCTCGAGGTCGAGTAGGAGGTGCTCCATGTTGAAAACATGAGCAGCAGACCTAGCCTTTCCCAGGTCAAATCGATTAAGGTTCTTCGCGAGCAGCACTGCGCAGTCGGTTAACTCAATCGGCCCCGTGGAAGCCACCATCGCGTGTACTAGGACCTCCTCCAAAATTGGCTCATGGTCCTGCTCGATATAGTAGTCATAAATCGGATGTATCTCGACACCATATCTATGAAAGGCTGAGAACGCGGTGAGGAAGCCGCTTGCCGCCCTTCCAGGTGGAACCCTCTTCAGGATGCGCCTCGTCGATGCGTAGATCACCTCCGCGTACGGTTCAACTCTCAACCTCTCCCGGGCCTCCTTAAGAGAGGAAAGAAACATACTCAAGTCTCGATCTTCGGCTAGATGGATCTTTCCACCTTGTTCCCTGAGGGCCCCGGTCTCCATTAACATGACAAGGGCCCGCCTCAGAGTTCGGTATTTTAGGCCCGTCAGACCCTCGATCTCGGTGACATCACTTGTAGAAAGAAGTGCGAATGCCACATCTTCACGTTTATCGCCGAGTAGCTTCACCATGTCGTACCTTGAAGCCAGCCTCTTAAACAGGGTAGCGTGAATAGTGTTCGCCAGGGTTAACCTTCCGTCTGTTCGAGTCACGAATCCCCTTACTGTTAGTGATTTGACTATCTCTGTAGCTCTGGTGTAGCTGATTCCCATTTTGCTAGCGAGTTCCCCGATGCTTAAGGTACTCTTAGTGAGGGTGATGAGGGTCTTGATCTCAGAGGGAATCATGATTGACATTTTATCGAACTTACTTATAAGTAAGTTCGATATTTTGACAAACATGGGTAGGGGCAATAGGGACGAACGGTCACATTTTAGTGGTGTTGATTTTGACGTTGTGTAGATTTTGTGCTCTGAGTGGGTGTCAGCTCCGTCGGGCGCGATTATGTGGTTAAGGTTAGCTCGATTCGCTCCTTGCCTCTACCCGGTTTGCTCCCACGTTTGAGAGTGATCCGCCCGATCTCAGCGGTGTTCCTGACATGTGTCCCGCCGCACTCCATTGGGGGGTTTGCTGCCCTCCTGAGATACAGACCTGGATAAAGTAGAATGAGAATCGCGTGGAGATTTTCCCTACACGCGCCACCACCGTGAATTCTGTGTGTGGTTTAAATTTAGCTGAAATGAACTGATTCATGGAGATAATACCATGATACTGAACTCAATAGAAGCCGAGGAGGGGGCGCTTCTAACTGTTGCGAAGCTGATGGTGGCAGCTGCGAGGACCGCCCCCAAGACGAGGGGCGAGGACAGCATAACCACAGCCATAGTGACTGGCGAGGATAAGGAGGGGCTGGCGAAGACGATGGATGAGATCGGACGCGGGCGGGATGCTGCTAATGTCCGCGCCTCTGGGGCTGTGGTGCTCATCGGTGTCGAGTGCGGTAAGTCGAGTGGGGAGTGGTGGCCCTTCCAGGCGAAGCTCATCGATCTCGGCATAGCCCTCGGGTCTGCGGTGAAGGTCGCTGGGGACTTGAATGTTGACAACAGGATAATGCGCAGTGTTGGCCTCGCGGCGATGAAGATGGGCCTCCTCAAGGGGGAGGACGTCGAGGGCATACCGATATCGATTAAGGGGAAGAACATCTACTTCGACAGAAAAGCTTAAGACAAACACTACACGTGCGCCGTGCGAGACTTTTCTTCATTCATTGTCAACTACCCACCATTAAAGCAGCGGGTATGCAATTCATGCGCGATCGCGCCTGTAAATTACATAGGTTTAACCTCTAGTATCCCGCGTATAGTGGGGTATACTGGGAGCCTCATGGGTAACCTATATACGGTGAAATGTGAAAATGGTAGTATATTTCGATAAAAGAAGGCCTGGCAGCGAGCCCAGAGAACGTGCCCGTGAGCCGACGAAGGTAACGTGTTCGGACTGTGGTAAGGTCTGCGAAGTTCCGTTCAAGCCTACACCGGGTCGTCCAGTGTACTGTGGAGACTGTTTCTCGAAGCATAGAGCAGCCTAGTACCTAAGATCTTCTAATCAATAGTAGAAGCTAATAACCTCTGCAGTTTTATACGCACGCGCATGCCTTGGACTCAGCACGATACGCGCTGCTGCATGCGTATCATTGGCTAGGACGATTGGTCAGGCTTATCATAAATACTGTTAAGATATATTAAATGCGGACTGATATTCTAGGAATAGAAAGATCAATCGATTCCTTAATCTTGATACATCGTCTACTGGTCGTCGACTTGGTTTGATTTTTTGGCGTGTCCTTGTATTAGAAGCCGAGGGATGAAGCCATTCGTAATGGCGTAATATGGTATATTTGGAAGCATCAATCTGGAACCTATGGAGATCGATTTGTCTGACAGAGTTAAAACTCTAAGAATGTTCGCAGAATTGGTTTTCGGTAGATTCGATAACTCGGTGAAGGATCTGAAGGAGGCTGAGGCCGAGTGGAGGCCTGTGGGTGAGGCGAATGACATAAAGTGGATTCTAACACATTTATCCCAGGAATGGAATGTTGGAGTATTACGGGCCATCAAAGGTGACCCGGCTTTCAAGCTCACCGGTTGGCCCGATGATTACGTTGGGAATAAGAGCTACACGTTGGTGAAGATCATGAAGGATCTCAAGGAGGGTAGAGAAAAGTTCCTTGCGAGTCTGGATAAGCTAAGCCCCGCTGATCTCGACGTTGACATAAATACACACCGTGGAGTCCGGAAGCGTGAGACCATGATCATGATGCTGCTGTCTGAGATAGCTCACCATGAGGGTCAGATCGCCTACATTCGGGGCGCTGCGGGGAGGAGAAAGCTGGTCGAACCCTCCTTCCTGGCGTAGATCTTTTTCTAAGTCAATGAGTCTCGGTTTTCAAATCATCTATTCTTGCGAAGTGTGTGACGTTTCTCGTTATCAGTGAATCGGCGCCGTTGACCAATGCAATCGCAGCGACGAGGGAGTCAAAAGGATCGATGCCTATCCCCCTTCTTTCGAGTTCCCCGGATATCTTTGCTGCCCTCAGAGCGGCATTGTAATCCAAGTTAAAGATATCCAGGCTCTGGAGGAGCCTCTCCAGCTCCATGAGTCTCCTCGGAGAGTCCGTCATGCTCCTGAAGACGCCATATGTGGCTTCGTAGGCGTTAATGACGGTGGTTGCGGCTCCGCCTTCCTCGTTCAACTCCACGGCTTTGTCGATGGTTGCTTTGTCTCCGCGGAGGAGGGCGATGATGAATGTGGTGTCAACGAACTTCAAGCGGCTTCTCCCTCAGTGATTGAAGGGTCTTTTCCCTGAGCCTGCTGATTCCTTCGCTGAATGACTTCATCTCTTCCTCTGGAACGTCGGACCATGCACCCGCGGACTCTGTGAGGTCACGGCGTTTGGCGAGGCGTCTGATGGTGTCTGAGAAGCTTTCGTTTTTTAGCTTCATCTTGGTGAGGAGCTCGTATACGTCGTCGGTCACCGAGATGTTACGGGATGTCATGTATATGCATATGTATATGTGGAATTTAATCCTTGTTCACGGGAGCAGTGTCTACGACTTCTTGATCTGGAGCTTGTGAGCGCATGGAGCTGTCCCTTTTAGGTAGATCAGGTCGTATACGCTTGAATTCGACATGATTTACGCTAGTTTCAATTCATTATATTTCTTCAAGGTAATATCACGCCTTTGGATAGGGGTTTGAAACCGATTGTTGAGCGTAGAGGTTTCTTAATAGGAGATTCTTTTGGTTTGTATGATTATCTAGCTCTATGACGCTGAGGCAGCGCACGGTGACAGGAAGAAGCTGAGGGTCTCTCTCGAGGATGTGTCTTAGCTTTGATGATACTGGCGAAGGTAGTTATTAAGCCACTCTAGGGAGATCATTTTATTTCATTTTTGATTCTTTTTATTTTTGCTATAGAGTTTAATATCATTCAAAGATACGTCTAGTGCTTCTTGGGATATTTTGATGGGATCGAATAGGATTTTTAATGGTTTCTCTATTTTCTATAATCTGTTAACATTCGCCTCTGCAATTGTCTAGCCTAGTGGCATTCCTGGTAGCTTGAGGGATTCCTTCATTAACCCACGTATATGCACAATGCACCTGATATATGGTGCACTACGCCTACTAGTTTCTGTTAAATATTATTTTGGGTCCTTGGTGAGCCCGTTTTACACGTGAACTTCAAAATTATTTCTAATTCACTACAGTGGTTGGGGAAAGTAGATTGCCTTCAAAGACTTGGTCCATCGGGAGAGACGGGTCATAAACATAAGCGCGCATCTCAGCCGCCTCTTTTTCTGTGGGGGTTTCCACTGTGCAGCATCGACCTGATTTGTGTGAGCTCCTGCAGTATCTCATCCAGCCTCTGATCGGCTAGTTCCAGGGGGAGCCTTGTAATGGTTACCTCAAAGATTTTCTTGATCTCGCAGCCTGAAATGGTTTGTCTCAGCCCCCCGACCGTTGGATTAGGTTGGCGTAGTTAAGAAAGCGAGTTGTAGCCTAAGCTTGGGTAATATGTCCTCAAAATCTACGTAACCTCGGATCAGGTGCCCGAGTTGGTTCCTCCACTCGGCTCTTGCTTGGTTCAACGAGGTTTCATCGAGTATCTTTGGGGGGTGAAGGGGTAACCGGCGATTTTGCATTTATCTTCGGTGAGTTTCCTTAGGAGAATCTTGTCCCTTATCTTGTCGATGTGTATCCAGATATCGTAGTAATCTCGGGCGTATCCCCTTGACGTGAGGGCTCTAAGCTTCTCGGCAATCAACTCTACGAACTCAAGTGTGTTAATCGTCGCGGATAGTTCTTCACCATACAGATGTTTGATAGGTTTAGGCTTAGCTCCGAGTAGAATATCGTTTCTGAAGCTCATATCGATCTTTACGCTATTCCTGAAGTTCATTGGTCCCGTGAAGGGGAGCTTGAGTCTCTTTCCTTCTTGACTGAACCTGTCCTCGGATGATTCATGGAATGTTATTGAGTCTATTCGTTTTCCGTCGATCAACTCGTGGATGCTGTGAATAGCCTCGTCTTTATCAAGGTCTGTGACAGTGAAATCCAGGTCCTCGGAGAATCTTGAGGAGATCGTAGATCATCTTGATCGCTGTCCCTCCTTTGAAGCAGAGGTGCCCCCGAAGCGATCTTTGGAAAGGGCATGTAGGACGCAGACGAGGGCGAGCTCCTTTTCGACGGTTCCCACTGGCATCCCCTCATCGACAGCTATCTCTCTGATTCTAATCGTGTCCATCATTGTTCTCTCCTCTTTAGAGCATCATTCGGAAGGTTCACGTAGAGTCTCCACCTCTTGCTTACCGTGTAGACCTTTTTAGGCGCAGTCGGGTCGAGCCAGGAATAGCCGTTTGACATCTCCCCCTGCATCTGGTCGATCAACCTTGTGTGTTCGCCTAGGCTCAAAGCCTCCAACAAGTATCCTAGCCGCTTACAAACGGCGCCATTTCCGATTTTTTTAGCGTAGTCCCCTAGCTTCACCCAGTCAAGGTTTTCGCTAAGACTCTTCGCAGCCTCGGTTGTACCACCGGAGTGCTGAGGGAGATTGAGTGCGTCTATCACTGTTTTCTCCCTATCTGAAATCCTGAAAGCGGATTCGCCGATTGGCTCTCGGATCCACCCGAAGAACTTCATGGGGGATATTGTGACATATTTAACATCATTTCCACCGTAGCTCAGGGGTCTCCGCCTGCTCGTCGTTGCGACAAATACTGTGAGGGGGATCTGCTCGGTGAACCCCCAATAATTCAGGGCCGTCCAGTACCCAACGTAGTATTCTTCGAGGATCTCCTCGAGGATGGTGAATATATGTTCAGTCCAGCTTGGATGATAACCCGCCCTTGCGGGGACGAGGTGATACTCACCCTTCTTCACCCTCTGTATCCTGCCCTTCGACGTCAGTCTCTGAAGCAGCCTCCGCGTGGATCCCTCCTTAATGCCTAGCATCTCCGTCGCTTGAGCGGTGGTGAATACGATCTTATCTTCTCTCTCCAATGTGAAGAGGAGACGAGCCTCCAGCGGACCAATTCTATATTCCATGTAACGATAATTACCTTTAAGATACTTTTCGTTACAAGAAATATTTAGGTTTTCGTGTTTAATCTGTAAGCAT
>CAWGAT010000018.1:0-10250 GCA_963820555.1 Candidatus Bathyarchaeota archaeon | reverse complement strand
TCGAGCTGGGCGACGTCTATCATCTGGCCTAGCCCCGTCTTGTCGCGGTAGCGGAGGGCGGCGAGTATCGCCATGGCGGCGAGGCTCCCGGGCACCATGTCGCCTAGGGCCATCGCCATCTCAATCGGCGGACCCTGCGGGTCGACCCCATCACCCGTCATACGCGTGTGGCCGCTCATCGCCTCCGCGAAGGCGGCGTAGCAGTTCCGATTCTTATAAGGGCCGTACTGGCCAAATCCGCTCAGCGCCGCGTATATGATGCCGGGGTTGAGCTTCTTCAGTTCCTCGTACCCGAGGCCCAGCTTCTCCATCGTGCCGACGCTCATGTTCTGGACGACGACGTCGCTCTTCTTGATGAGCTCCTTGAGGAGGCGCATCCCCTCCGGGTTCTTCAGGTTGAGGGTGAGGTCCTTCTTGTTCTGGTTGAGGTGGTGGAAGGTGTAGGGTGCCCCGCCGTAGAGCATGCCCTCGCTTATCCTGTCTATGGCGCCCCAAGGGGGCTCCACCCTGATGACCTCCGCGCCCAAGTCCGCCATCATCATGGTTGCCCAGGGCCCGAACCAGACGTGGGTCATGTCGACGACCCTTACATCCTCGAGGGGTTTGCGCATCAAGTCATTCACCAAGCGTTCTATAAGGTTCAGGGATGGGTGTATAAGACGTTTTTCAGACAGTTACAAACTGACAATGTCTCTTTTCTATGGTTTCCTTTCCTCATCCTGTCCCAAGATTTCCCCGTAGACTATGCCCTTGATCGGTCTGCGCCTCTCCTTGATCAGCCCCCCGGGTAGGAGCATCAGGAGGAGAAGTATCATGAGTGGTAAGATGAGGTCTTCCAAATAGCTGATTGGGAAAAAGAAGAATATCTGCCCGAACTGGAACCTGAAGTTGATCATCATCAAATATAGGATGGCTAAGATCGTTGTGCCGAGGATGGCTCCCCTCCTGCTCCCGATTCCCCCGATTATTATCGCCGTCAGCGGCCAGAATAGCCAGACCCAGTTGTGAAAAGGTGCCTCGCTCACGTAGAGGTTGTAGAAGCTGTACAGTGTCCCGCCGAGGGCCATAAGCCCCGACGAGAAGAATATGACCCGGCTTCGGATTGAGACGATGTCCTTCCCGATACTCGCGGCGGTCGTGGGGTTATCACCCGACGCAGCGAGTAGCCTCCCCCATGGTGAGTCCTCAACCCTCTGGAGGAGCAAGTACACGGCGACAATAACGACTAGGATGATCAAAATCATCGCGAGACTCCTATTCCCGTTGAGGAAGGCGAGGGGGTCTGGGATGCCGAGGCCCAGCGTCCCACCCCCGAGAGACACGATGTTCCTGCCGAGGAGGCAGCCGAGGTCGGTGAGGGAGAGGGTCAGCATCAGGATATAGATGGCGTCGAGTCGTATAGCTGCCCTCGCCATGAGCCAGCCGCCGACGCCGCCGAGGAGGAGCGCCGCGGCCAGTGAGAACAGGAGAATCCCAATGCCAAACAACGGGTTCCCCGCGATGAAGCCGTTGACGAGCCCGACGTTCATCTGGTTGTTGTAGACCCAGGAGTAGTCGTCCCTCCACTCGATGAGGTTGACGCCCGCCGAGGCCATGATTATGAATACGAGCCTCAGCGTGACTGCGCTTATCGTGAAGGAGCCTATGAGGGCTGGTATCCTGTTGCTCATCGCGGGTATCCCAGCGGAGCCGAGGAGGTGGTTGAAGGCCAGCGCCACTATAAGCACGGGGCCGAATAGTGCTATCGTCCCTATGACGAGACTCACGTAGTCGGCCGACTGGGCCACAAGTGGGAGCACCTGTTGAGCCGCCTATGTAGTCGTATTATCCGGCGACGATTTAACAATTGGTAACCGTTGACAGTGTAGCGCTTATACCCGTCTAGTTACGATTCTAATCCGTGACCACCATCGCCGACGTCGGGGAGCGGGAGCTAATCAGCCGCATAATGAAGCACCTAACCCTCATGCCGGGGATGCCCGTGCCCAACTGGGACGACGTGAACGCCGTCAGCCTCGGCGACGGGCGCGCCGTCATCCTCAAGACGGACATGCTCGTCTGGAAGACCGACATCCCCGTGGGGATGACCCCGTTCCAGGCGGGGCGCAAGGCCGTAGTGATGAACTTCAGCGACCTCGGCTCCAAGGGCGTCAAGCCCCTCGCCTTCCTCGCCGCCCTAGGCGCACCAAGCACGACCCCTGTCGACTGGGTCGAGGACATCGCGAAGGGCTTCGAGGCCGGCGCCCGCGAGTACGGGGGCTACATGGTCGGCGGGGACACCAACGAGGCGTGCGACATCATAATCTCCGGCATGGCCTACGGGCTCGCCGAGGAGAAGCGACTCGTTCTCAGGGGTACCTCCAAGCCGGGGGACGTGCTCGCGACGACGGGCGGCTTCGGCAACACCACCGCCGCGTTCAAGATACTCCTCGACGGCTTGGAGGCCCCAGAGGACCTACGTGCCAGGCTCGTGGACTCCATCTACATGCCCCGGGCTAGGGTCCCTGCCGGTATAGCCCTCGCGGCCTCGGGCGCAGCCACGAGCAGCATGGACTCAAGCGACGGCCTCGCCGTCAGCCTCCACGACCTCCAGAAGAGCAGCGGTAACGGCTTCAAGCTCACGAACGTCCCCCTCACGAGGGACGCCGAAGAGTTCGCTAAGCTACACCGCCTCGACAGAGCAGCCCTCGCCCTCTACGGCGGGGAGGAGTACGAGCTCGTCTTCACTGTCAAGCCCGATATGGTCGAAGAGGCTAAGAAGGCGCTGCGCTCCGCGGGGGCTGATCTCCTGGAACTCGGCATGGTCACCAAGGAGAAGAAGATTGTCTACGTCGAGGGGGGTGTCGAGAAGCCCGTCGGTAAGGGCGGCTGGGAGCACTTCCGCGGCCTAAAGTAGGAGGAGCAGCGGCACAAGAAGCAGCGCCGTCATGTTCGTCAGCTTCATGAAGATGTTGAGGCTTGGCCCCGCCACGTCCTTTAATGGGTCGCCGACAGTGTCGCCCGTGACCGCCGCGGCGTGTGCGGGCGTCCCCTTCATCCAGAACTCCCTCTCAATATGCTTCTTCGCGTTGTCCCAGATGCCCCCACCGAATGTGAAGAAGGGGCTGAGAAGGGCTGAGGTGACTAGACTACCGAGGAGCATCGCCGCGAGGGCGTACTTACCCAGGATGAGGCCAACCGCTATGGGGGCGATCATGGCCAGAAGCCCGGGTGCTATCATCTTCTTAAGTGCGTCCTTCGTCGCTATGTCGACACACCGCTTGTAGTCGGGGAGCTCCTTCCCCTCGAGTATCCCCGGCCTCTCGTTGAACTGTTTGCGGACCTCCTCGACCATCTTGTACGCGGACTCGGCTGTAGCGCCGATGATGAGGGAGGAGAAGAGGAAGGGGACCACGCCTCCGAGGAGGAGGCCGACTATGAAGACGGGGCTGAGGAGTCCGATGGTGGCGTTCGTCAGACCCGCTAGGTGGCTATAGGTGGCGAATATCACGACGGTCGAGACGGTGCCGCTGAGGGTCGCGAAGGCCTTCGTGAACGCCTTCGTCGTGTTCCCCATGGAGTCGAGCTCGACGAGTGAGTCCGCGTTCTCAGCCATCCCAGACATCTCCGCTATGCCCTGCGCATTATCGCTGATGGGGCCGAATGTGTCGCTCGACATGATGATGCCTATGGCGAGGTCTGTGCCGAGGTTGACGCCGACGACGCCGAAGATGGAGCCCGTGATGCCGAAGGCGAAGTAGATGACAGCGACGACGCAGACGAAGGGAACGAAGGGGCTCTGGAGCGCGTAGCCGAGGCCCGTGATTATATTAATGGCGGCGCCGTACTCGCAGGAGGCCGCCACCTTCTTGATAGGGCCGCTGTTTATCCCGATGTAGTACTGGACGACGAGCCCCGTGGCGAGGCTCGCGAGCAGGCCGCCGACGACAGCGTAGAATATCCTGATGTCCCCTAGGAGGCTCATCGTGGCGAAGTAGCTGCCTATTATGCAGATGACCGCGGAGGAGACGAGTCCGACGTTGAAGGCGCTGATGGGCCTTATCCCCCTCCACTGGCGGGTGAGGAAGATACCGATTATCGTCGCGATTATCCCCGTTGCCCCGAGCATGAGGGGGTAGACGAGACCGTTTATGCCCGTGAAGCCGAGGACGATGGAGGCGAGGAGCATCGCCGTGATGTAGTCGTCACTCAAGGTTTGGAAGAGGTCGCTCCCCCTCCCGGCGCAGTCGCCCACGTTATCGCCCACCTGATCGGCGATCACAGCGGGGTTACGCGGGTCATCCTCCGGTATCCTCTGCTCAACCTTACCGACGAGGTCGGCGCCGATGTCCGCAGCCTTCGTGAATATGCCGCCACCGAGCTGCGCGAAGAGGGCAGTCAGGCTGGAGCCGAAGCCGTAGGTGACTATGAGGTTTGGGTCCTTGAATATCATAAGGAGGAAGCTTACCCCGATTAGGCTGAGGCCGGTGACGAGTAGTCCCATGACACCGCCTCCTCTAAAGGCGATGAGGAAGCTCTTCGCCGTCGATGTTTTCGCAGCGTTCGTAGTCCTCACGTTGGCCTTCACCGCAACCATCATACCGATGTACGCGCTGAGGAGGCTGAGGACGGACCCGGCAACGAAAGCGCCAATGACCCTGAGGTCGTGGTAGTAGAACGCTATGGGGATGGTTACTAGCGCCGTCACGGCGGCGATCGTTATGTTCTGCCTGCGTAGGTAAACTCTAGCGCCGTCCTCAATCGAGGCGGCGATCCGGATCATCTCGGGGGTGCCCGCGGGTTCACGGAGAATGGACCAGGTGAGGTACGCGACGAACGCCATCGCGATGGCGCCGACCAAGAGTGCCAGAAGAATAAGGTCCATCCACCGCTCACATGCTCCTACTTCGGGTTTAACTGAAACTTAGTAACTTCATGCGGATATCTGGGGCTATAAACCATTCTATTTAGTGGTTGTGGCGCCGCCGAACGGACTTGAACCGTTGACCAACTGGTTAACAGCCAGACGCTCCACCTGACTAAGCTACGGCGGCCCGACAACAGGAAACTACCAGATTAAAATATTAAGGTTTGGATGGGGTGGTTGGGCTCCTGTGGCTCGTCATCTCGGGATGGTTTTTTGTTCCGAGGTTTTATCCCGACCTGGGTTCAATCTATGGGCATGGCCGTGAGTAATCCCCACTTTAACAAGGTCAGCAGGGACTACGACAGGGGTCGGGTCAGTGAGGACATCTGGTACTGGGCGGGGGAGGCGGAGAGAATTGCCCACCTCGACTCAGGCTCCATGGTCATCGACATGGGCTGCGGGACGGGGAACTACGGGCTCGGAATTCAGGCGCGGACCTGGGCGACCGTCGTCGGCTTCGACCCCGCCATCGGAATGCTCAAGCAGGCCAGAGAGAAGACCCCAGACTTCGCCGTAGTGCAGTCCGTCGCCGAGCATATGCCCTTCCGCAGCGACATCTTCGACCTCGTCTATGCTGCCCAGGTCTGGCACCACGTCCAGGACAAGCAGGAGGCGGCGAGGGAGTGCTGCAGAATACTAAAGCGTGGCGGTGCGAAGATCGCTCACACCATCGGCCACGCCCAACTAAACCAGAAGGTCGTCTTCAAATTCTTCCCCGAAATAAAACAGAGCCAACTAGACGTCTACCCTAGCGACGAGGCATTTAAGGAATACTTCAGTAACGCCGGCTTCCGGCTCACCGAGATATACCCCTACAACATGGAACGGTACCAGTCCGCCGACGAGTTCATCGAGATAGCTGAGAAGAAGCTGTGGAGCATGTTCCGCCCGATCAGCAGGCAGGGGCTAGAGAAGGGCGTCGCGGACCTGAGGAGGTGGAAGGTGGAACACGGGGACTCCCCGATCAGGAACGACGAGATGATCACCCTCTTCGTGGGGCGGAAGTAGACCCGCCACAGTTTTAGGGGCTGAAAGCATACCTTAAGACATGGTCAAGCTGCTCATAATCGCGAACGACGCCCCCTACGGGGGCGAGAAGACGTGGAACGCTCTCCGCCTCGCCAACGCCTCCATCACAGCGGAGATCGGGATGCAGGTCAGAGTTTTCCTCATGGGGGACAGCGTAGGCGCCGCAAAGAGGGGACAGAGCACCCCCGAGGGATACTACAACCTCGAGAAGATGCTCACCGACCTCACCGCGAAGGGGGTCGAGGTGAAGACCTGCGGCACCTGCCTCAAGTCACGCGGGCTCAGAGACGAGGACCTTGCAGAGGGCGTCCAGCGGGGCACCATGATGATCCTCTCCAACTGGGTGAAGGAAGCAGACCGCATCGTAACCTTCTAGGCCTTTGTGAATAACCCCTCGAGGCAGAAGACCGTCAGCTTCTCCTTCTCGGGGCAGAACTTACCCAGGTCGCACCTTCGACAGAGGTCCCCGATGTGGCTCACCTCCGTGTCGAGTACTCCCCTCTTCTCGAGTTCGCCATAGATGAGTTTTAGGTACTTACCCTCGGCGAGGCGGGGGATCTTGTTCCGGTTCTCGAGGCCGTAGAACTCGTATAGTCTCTTTGAGCCCTTTTTCGAGTTGCAGGTCATGCAGCTCCAGATAGCGTTGTCGGAATGGTCAGGGCCGCCTCTAGATAGGGGTATGAGGTGGTCGGTGGTTATGTTCCGAGTGCTCCCGCAGTAGATGCACTGGCGTGGCGTCTCCCTCTCGTGAACCCACTCGCGTATTGATGTGGACCACTCGATCTCGCCTGAGTCGAGCTTCTTGAATCGGTCCATAACGAATCTGTAGCTATTTCTACCGAAGCCGGCGGAGTCAGCTATTATCTTCGCGTACTGCCAGTAGATCTGCTGGCGAATCGTCTTGATTGCTGAGGGTGGCACGCTGTAAGATTACATCTCTGCACCTATAGTTTTTCCCGAATATTCCGAGAGCCTTCAGGGCGAGGCGAATACCTGCTTACCCCCTCTTAATAACCCTCGCTGAGATAGGGTAGACGTTTATTATCGACCAATCGGGGTGGTTCTCGTTCCTCGGGAACCAGAACATGTCCGCCTGCTCGGGGCGCCAGTAGAGGTACCACCAGTTCCACTTCTCCTCAACGACCTCCCGCCTCTCCAGCTCAGCCCTCCCCTCCATCTCGAAGAATTCAACGCGCCTCTCCGACGGGAAGGCGATCACAGCGCGGGGGTTCCTCTTCACGTCCTCCACCTTCCTCGAGTCCGTGTAGGATGTGAACCACATCATCTTGTAGGGGTCCTCGTTGAGGTTGGTCATCTGCCTGACGTGGGCCTCGCCCGTCTCCGAGAAAGTAGTGAGAAAGACGACGCGCGCCTTTTTGAAATTCTCCTGTAACCCGGGAACCTGATCCAAACTGATCATCTACCGGGTACTTTTTGGGAAAAATCGTTTATGAACCCGACGCTTCCGGGCCGAGAGACAATGGGGCTTAGAGTTCGAAATGGTCCGTGTAGAGGCTCTCCTTAAGGCACGCCTTTATACATTTCCCACAGACCTCATCCTCGAGGTTGAGGTAGACAAGGTACCTGCGGCACTGCTCCCTGTAGTTGTCGAGTTGGCCTTTGTGGTCAAGGAACCTGCATGCGCCGAGGCAGGCGCGGCACTCCCCGCACCCCTGTTTGCTCGGTGGCGTCCTCGTTATGGGGACCGTGGTGAGTACAGAGGCGAGCCTGATGGCGCAGCCGAAGCGGGGGTTTACTATGAGCTCGTTCTTACCCCTCCAGCCGACGCCGCTCAGCTCCGCCGCGACCCGGTGGCTGACGCGCTGGGCGTAGTAATCCTCAACGTGGTTGACCTGGGAAGAGAGACCTTCCACCGTGGCGGGTATGGCTATGCCCCCCAACTCCTTCGCGATTGAGGTCGATGTCTCGTTAAGCGCCTTGTTGAGCCTCATGTAGGCACGTGCGTAGATGTTCCACTTGTCCTTGTCCCAAGCTTTTTCCCTTCCATGGGCTATCGCCTCTATGGCGTATGGGGGGTACGCGTAGGCTATGCTGATGACGGAGCCCTCCTTCATCATCCGGTTCAGGGAGTCGCTGGCGATCTCGCTGAGCCTCGTCTTCTGCACGGGGAGGAGGGTGCCGTATACGGCGTCGAATGGGGCAACGCCTATAGCCCACTTGAGCCCCCTCCGCTTTTCCTCGGCGACGAGGATGGCCTCGACACGGTGGAAGTTCTCGCTTGCGCTCATTACAGCGGATACCAGCGCCGCTCCTCAAAAAACTATGCAGTGGAGCGCCGCTGGAACACTCTGATAGTATAGTTGATGGAGTCAAACGCCCCGAAGGAGAGGCTTAGCCCAGCCCAGCTAAGCCTCCTCCGCACCCTCTCCCGACCCCGCCAGAACCCTGCACCCACCGGCCTAACAACTGTGAACGACAGCCCCCCGTCGAGGGTGGAGAGGGTCGCATCCGAAGCCTCTATCCTGCCCCAGGCGCCGATCTCATCGTCAATGAGCGTCGAGTCGGCCTCCCTGCATACCCTGAATGTTGAGGCGCCCTGCTCATTGAGCATGATTAGTTCCCCACAGCCTTCGTCCAGTTCCGATTTTGCCTCGACCTCGACCGAATCCGGGCGGATCGTGTAACGCACGTTAACCCTTCCCCTAGGTTCGGTCGCACGGAAGGTCGTCTTGACCCCAGCCGCGTCTCTGAGCTCCATGACCTTGTCGAAGGTGTGCCTCAGGCCGCCAAGGGAGAGGTATAGGGCGCTGAAGACCTTGTGGGCGGGATGATATAAGGCGTCGCTGATCCTCGCCCCTGCGAGGCTCTTCACAGAGACGGTGTCCATCTCGTAAGTCTTCTCGATGATGAGATAGGGCTTCAGTTGGATGGTTTTTAGGGTCGCTGAGCCGGGGAAGAGCGTCTTGTCCATAAATATCGCGATGGGCAGCCCGAAGCCCGCCCCCTCCTCGACGAGCTCCACGCCCCCCCGGACGAGGATGAGAGCCTTGTGTATCCCGGCTATCTCGAGGTTTTCCGGCCTCCTATCCGGGTACGCCCTTAGGGCGAGATCACCGAAGAGGTCAACGGTCACGGGCTCAATTCGTCCAGCGTCGTTGCCTCTTGTCATCACCCCACCATGAAGAATCTTATTGCGGCGCGCAATAAAGCTGATAGAGGGTCGTTGGCAGGACTCAGCTGGTTCCTAGAGGGCGATGTTACCTTATCGTCGCTAAGGATCCCTAAGCGGTACCTCGCAGCTCTCGCCATAGTCGCATTAGTTAAGCTCGTTCTCGCAGCCTGCATTAGTACTCTCAATCCAAGTTTTTGGATGGATCCTGCGCGGGTAGAGCTCATTCCGCAGAACCAGATACTCCTCGCAGGTGGGGCTCAAAGGTGGGTATACACCTTCCTCGGGTGGGACAGCGCGTGGTACGCGAGCATAGCGGCGCATGGCTACTCCTTCAGCGGGCAGAGCTATGCGTTTCCGCCAGGGTTCCCAATACTTGCCCAGCTGCTTCAGCCCCTCCTTGGTGGCACCCTCGTGGCTCTGGTAGTGTGCGGCCTAGTCACCGGAGTGCTCTGGGTGCCCATCTACCAGTCGGTTGCCGAGCACTACATGGGTCGTGGTGCAGCCATGGTCAGCGCTTTCATCTTCGCCCTCTCCCCATTCACCCTGCTCTTCACGACGGTTGCCTACTCCGAGGGGCTCTTCCTGCTTGCCACGCTCGCAGCGTGGAAATTTTATCTCGATAAGCGGTACCTTCCCGCCTCCTTCGCAGCGGCTGGGGCAACCCTCATCCGGATACCCGGCTTCCTCATTGCCTTACCGATGTTCCTCGGCCTTCTATTCTCGAGAGAGAGTGATAGCAAGCGCCGCGCCGTTCTGGTGGCTCTACCCACGGTTGCAGCCCTTCTGGCGTGGGGGGCTTACATGGGTTTCTCCGCGGGCGACCCCCTCGCTATCATCCACATTACAGAGTGGTCGGCGATGTACAACCTCCTGACCTACATCTCAACTATCCTTCCTATAGGTGGAGCCGCGGCCCTCTCTTTCCCAGTGGCGGGTCTCGAAATCCACTGGCTCCTCCCCGTATCAATCTGGTTCTCCATCCTCCTCCTGCCGCTACTCGTGTGGAGGGTGGCGAGGATGGATAGGGCACTCGCCGCCTACTGCTTCGTCTACCTCGTCAGTATCTTCGCTTTCGGGGCCGTCGTCTCCTACCCGCGGTTCATGTCGGTTCTCTTCCCCATCTGGCTCCCCTTTTCAGGACTAGTGGCTAGGAGGAGGTGGATGATACCGATTCTGGTCGTG
>CAWGAT010000017.1:0-15213 GCA_963820555.1 Candidatus Bathyarchaeota archaeon | reverse complement strand
GGCAGCGATCGCGGAGGCACCACAGATCGCCGTACCGACACCTATCAGTGAAGCAAGCCGGTGGCCGAGCCCCAGCCTAGCCCCTAGCCAAAGGCTCAGACCGAGCGCCGCAACAATCACGACAAAGGCAGCGACGACCCCGACCCCAACCCGCGTCCAGATGAGCGCGCTAGTCACAAAGCCGAGGACAGCCACCCCGAACCTCAGGAGCTGCCCGGAGCAGAAACCAATCCCCGTCGTCATCGAGCTCCTAAACCCAATGAAGTTCGCGACCGCAATGCTGATGACGAATGCCCACATCATCGGGCTCACCGGCTTGTAGAACCCCCAGATGACGAACGATGCCAGGGCGACGACGACGCAGTAAGCCACGCCCGGGATAGCCTTGCGTAGCGCCTCGGAGCTGGGTGTCGAGACCAAGGAATTCTGCAGGGGGCTACGAGCTTCTAAATGTTTCGCGGTCACCCATGTGTGCCAACGGGCATGGCTACGGTGAACGTCGTCCCTTTTCCCGTCTCACTCTCGAACGATATGGATCCGCCGTGGGCCTCGACTATCCTTTTAGCTGATGCGAGTCCCAAACCAAACCCGCCCTTCTTCTTCAAACCGAAGGCCACGAAAATCTTCTCTCGTGCCGCCTCGGGAATCCCGACCCCTGTGTCGCCTACTCTGGTGAGGATCTTGTCACCTTCAAGCCGCGTTGAAATCATTAAACTGCCGCCATTTGGCATAGCCTCGAAGGCGTTCTTGATGAGTATCGAGAAGACTCGCCTAACCTTAACAATGTCGAGTGGAGTTTCTGGAATAACCTCATCAAGATCCGTTGAAACCTTGATAGCTGTGGGTACCTGAGAGTCCTCAAGGGCCTTCAAGATCAACTTATTGATGTTCCCTTGCATTGGTGTGATCTCGTAACCCCGATAATACTCCCTGAAGTTGTCGAGGAGGTTAGTCGCCTGCTTCAACGCCTCACTTATCTTGGGATAGTAGCTCGTGTCCCCCGGCTTCCGCTCCATGAGGAAGAGGCTGTTCGTTATAGTTTGAAGAGGGCCTCTAAGGTCATGGGCGAGCTCGGAGGAGATCCTGGTCATCTCGGCTTGGAACTCCGCCTTGGCTATCTCTCGAGCGTGCCCCTCGACATCGGCGAGCAGCTCATTGTATCTACGCTCACTCTCAGCTAGGGCCTTCCTCAATTCTTCAAGGGAATCAAGCTTAGCCTTCCCCATGACCCCACCCAGCACTCTACAGCCCAGATACCCTATATCCCTCTTATGGATTTTAAGCATGACAACCTTTTTACCACGCCAAACTGAGAGTCTATGCTACCCTAGAGGTAGAAAAGGTGAGTAAGAACCAGTCAGCTACGATGGCCGTCATCGGCGGTTTCATCGTATTCTGCCTAAAGTTAGCCGCATTCTTCATCTCCGGATCCGTAGCCCTCCTATCGGACGCCCTTGAGTCCATAGTAAACATCATCGCCTCCTTCATGATGGTCATCTCCGATACGCATCTCGGGGACACCAGCGGATATGGACCACCCCTACGGACATCAGAAGGTCGAGAACATCTCCGCCTTCATTGAGGGGGCCCTCGTCATAGTCGCGGGCTTGCTAATCGCCTACACGGCAATCGGGAGACTCTTCAATCCCGTCCAACTAGGTAGCCTCGACCTCGCACTAGGCGTCTCCATCCTCGCCACCGCCACAAACGGCGGTCTCTCGATGTACCTGATGAGATCCTCCAAGAAACACGGCTCAATGGCTCTCGAAGGCGACGCAAAACACCTCCTCTCAGATGTCCTCTCCTCGATCGGCGTCGTCATCGGCCTATTCATAGCGAGCCTCACAGGCTGGACGATCCTAGACCCGCTCCTCGCCCTAGTTGTAGCTATACTGGTCTTCAAGATGGGCACCGACCTCGTGCTCAAATCAGGTAGCGGTCTGCTAGACCAGGCTGCAGACGATGAGCAGAAGAAGATCGAGGAACTCCTCAACGCCCACCACCCCGAGTTCGTCGACTACCACAACGTAAAGACCCGCAGAAGCGGAAACAAGGTCTTCGCCGAGCTCCACCTCACCGTGGACCCAAACATCACCGTCCAGAGGGCCCACGACCTCACAAAACACCTCGAAGAGGACCTCCACAAGGAACTCCCCGAGGTGAGCCTTACGATCCACGTCGAACCACCCCGAGCCCACAGCGACGCGGACTAGCTCATCTTTTCAACACGGAGGGTCACCAATATGCAAAGGTGCAATCCTCATGGGGACTCTTCTAGACAAGTTCTCGTTGAAGGGACAGGTAGGCGTAGTCACAGGTGGCGGACAGGGGCTCGGTAAAGTATTCAGCCTCGCCTTCGCTGAGGCAGGAGCCAGCGTCGTCGTCGCCGAGCTAAACCCAGACACGGGTCCTGAAACTGTTAAAGAGATTGAGGAAACCGGAAGCGAAGCAATCTTCATCGAGACCGATGTAAGAAGCCGCATAAGCATAGAGGCGATGGTAGAGAAGACCATTGAGCGCTTCGGACGTCTAGACTTCCTTATGAACAACGCTGGCATCGTGAAGTGGTGCCCCGCCGAGTCCGTCACGGAGAAGGACTGGAGAGAGGTGATAGACGTCAACCTCAACGGCCTCTTCTACTGCAGCCAAGCTGCGGGAAAGCATATGATAAAACAACGAAGTGGCCGCATAATCAACATAGCCTCCATGTCTGGCTACATCGTTAATCGACCACAGCCACAATCGAGCTACAACACCTCTAAGGCCGCTGTCATCCACCTGACAAGGAGCCTCGCCGCCGAGTGGGCGCCATATAACATCAGGGTCAACGCAATTGCACCCGGCTACATGGACACCGCAATGACCCACAAGTCATTCGATGACCCCGCGTACGGCCCCAGCTGGATAGACGGCATACCTATGAGACGCCCTGGCAGGCCCGAGGAACTGGCACCCCTCGCGATCTTCCTCGCCTCAGAAGCCTCCAGCTACGTCACAGGCACAACTATACTAATAGACGGTGGCTACACCGTCTGGTGACCCGCTGCTATTTACTACTCACACGCACTCATATCCTAGGGTTGGGTCCTCTCCTGATTTGGAGGACGAGAAGCAGGTTGAGGACGAGGGTCGCGGCCCCAACGTAAAAGGCCGCTACATAGCCGAAGGGGGGCGCCACGAGCGTCAACAGTGAGGAGTACAGAATCGGGCCGATAACGCCGCCGAAGTCGAAGAAGGTTCTGTACGTCCCGCCGACGATCATGAGGACGTACTCGCGGGTCTCCGGCTTCAACTGGGTTCGCCGATACCGATACGCATCACTGATTTAAACCCTCAGACCGTCGGGGGCTTCAGATAAGTTTTTACGGCCCACGCCCCGGGATTGAACCGGGTGGATTCTACGAGCAAGCGGGAGCTCCTCGTCAGCAAGATTGACAACGGGATCGTCATAGACCACATCCCCGCAGGGAAGGCCTTCCAAGTGCTGCGCCTCCTCAAGATTGAGCCAGACGCCCAGGCATTCATAGCCCAAAACGTTGACAGCAAGACGATGGGGCGGAAGGACCTCATAAAGGTCGAGGGTACCTACCTGACAAGCAGGCAGATCGACCTCATAGCCTTCCTCGCCCCAGATGCCACCCTGAACATAATCCAGGACTGGGATGTCAAGGAAAAGAGGAAGATACAGCTCCCGAAACAAGTCGAGGGCATATTCAAGTGCCCCAACCCCCTATGCCCAACCAACACGCCCTACACACCCCCCAAGACCATCTTCAAGGTCGAGAGGGGGGAGCGCATTGAGGAGACGAAGCTAAACTGCACCTACTGCGGCAGCGTCACATACTATGGCCCGGTGCTCGAACAGCTCACGAAGGACGGCATCGCCATCGAGGGGAGTGGCCTAGTCAGCCAAGAGAAGATCGAGCGAGTCCTCCTCGACGCCCTCGTGAAGGGTGGCGCCCTACGGTTCCAACCCACACCCAGGGAGCCGTTCACACTGAAGAGTGGGCGCAAGAGCCCCTACTTCGTCAACCTCGGCGCACTCACCGATGGGGAGAGCCTCGCCAAGCTCAAGTGGGCCTTCGCCAGCTACATCGCCCTACAGATGGAGAAGGGTGAGATACCCGACTTCGACTACGTCTTCGGCCCCAGCTACAAGGGCATCAGCCTAGCCGCCCTCACCTGCGAGGGGCTACGCGAGCTCTACGGCATGAAGAAGCGCTTCATGTACGACAGGAAGGAGGAGAAGAGCTACGGAGACATGACCGCCGACAAGGTCATCGTCGGAGCCGGCTACTACAAGCCGGGGCAACGCATCCTCGTCGTCGACGACACGATCACCACCGGGCGCCACGAAGATAGACACCTTCGAGAAGCTCCACCTACTCGAGGACCACAAGGTAGTGGGCCTCGTAATCGCAGTCGACAGGCAGGAGAAGATGGGGGACGCCGAGCACATAGAGGCGAAGACCCCCAGCGAGAGCATCGAGGAGACGCTCGGCATCAAGGTCTTCAGCATTCAGAACATAAAAACCATCTATAGCCTCATCAAGGAGGGGCTAGACCCCGAGATGAAGAGGCTCTGGCTCGACTACTACAACAAGTACGGGGCCGTAAAGCTCGAGTAGGCAACCTATTTTATCCGCCCCTCCGCTCCCAGAGCCATGGAGCGCTTCGACGTCCTAGTGGTCGGCTCAGGCTCGGGCATGACCATAGTGGAGGGGGCCATAAACAAGGGGCTCAGGGTCGCCCTCGTCGACAAGGACCCCCTCGGGGGCACGTGCCTCAACAGGGGCTGCATACCGAGCAAGATGATAATCTACCCCGCCGACGTCGTCCAGGAGGCTAGACGAGCCTCCGCCCTCGGCGTCAAAGCGACCATCGAAGAGATCGACTTCAAAGCAATAATGGGGAGAATGCGTGCAAGCGTCGCCCACGACAGGCATCACATGGAGGAGGCGTCGAAGGGATCAAGAACCTCACCTACTACCCGGCGCAGGGCGAGTTCGTCGGCGACTACAAGATGAATGTGGGGGACGAGACAATCGAGGCGAAGAACGTCTTCCTAGTCTCCGGGGCGAGACCCGAGATCCCCCCAATCAAGGGCATCGAGGATGTGAAGTACCTCACCTACAGGAACGTCTTCGACCTTGAGGCCCCCCCGAGGAGCATGGTGATAGCTGGCGGGGGATACATCTCATGCGAGCTCGCCCACTTCTTCAGCGCCATAGGCGTCGAGGTCACCATAGTTAGCCGAAGCCCAGGCCTCCTCCGCCACACCGAGCCCGAGATAAGCGAGACTCTCACACGAGCCCTACGCACCAGGATGAGAGTCCTCACATCGACGGAGGTGAAGAGCGTCACCGAGACGAGGGGGATGAAGACGGTGACCATCGCCGATGCTAAGGGCGAGAAGACCATAGAGGCCGAATCCCTGCTCGTGGCAGCGGGTCTGCGGGGAAACTCGGACATCCTGAAGACTGAGAAGACCGGAGTGAAGTCGGATGACCGCGGCTACATCACCGTGAACGAGTTCTACGAGACCTCGAAGCCCCGCATATGGGCCTTCGGAGACGCCATGGGGAGGGCGATGTTCAAACATGTCGCGAATAAAGAGGCCGAGCTCGTCTGGCACGCTTTCGACCACGGTCACAGGCAAGCCATAGACTACGATAAGATCCCCTACGCGGTTTTCAGCTGGCCCGAGGTCGCAGGCGTGGGCATCACCGAGGAGGAGGCCATCAGGCGTAGGCTGAAGTACCTCGTCAGTGTCTACCCCTACGCTGACACGGCCTATGGCTCCGCGATGGGGGATGAGGAAGGATTCGTAAAGCTCCTCGTCGAAGAGGAGACCTATAAAATACTCGGGTGCCATATAGTCGGCCCCCAGGCACCGATCCTTATACACGAAGTCATAGTCGCGATGAATGCGGGCGACGGCTCCGTCTACCCCCTATTAGACTCGATGCACATCCACCCAGCCCTCTCCGAGGTCGTACAGCGATGCGTCTGGCACCTCCAGAAACCAGGACACAACCACGCGTAAACCGAAACGCGAACATCTCTATCCATTAGGGTATTTAAAAAAAAGGAGACGAAAGTCTCTTCTCACTTGGTCGTTATAGTGTACTTGACACCGAGCGGGGCCAACGCTTCATCGATCTGCTCGATGAGCATGTTGAGTTGCTCGACCTTCGGCTCCTTGAACCATTCGAAGACGAAGTCGTAGTCCCCCATCTTTATGCCGCTCTTGGCTAGTATCGTGCCGCAGCGCTTTTCCGGGATGCCGCCGACGGCCGAGAAGTAGTTCATGATGCCCTCCTGCGTGTTGAACTGGGGCGCAGCCGTCTCGATCATGGAGTCCATGATGCAAACCTCTGAAGTGCTGATCGCCAACTTCTCGAGTTCCCTCATGGCCTTGAGAAGCGGCGGACCGTAGATTCTGACATAGCTCCTCATTTCTAGAACCTCATGTAGGCTGAGGAGTGTATCTTAATAAAATTTGGCCCAGTTTTAGCCCGCTCAGAACTTCTTCAGCTGCCTCTCAATCTCAGAATAGTCGGGCTCGACCCCCGGGTCGTTTGATATCCACCTCCACTTTAGTACGCCGTCGGCGTCGACGATGAAGACACTCCTCTGGGCTACAGTGTAGCCCTTGAGCCCCGCGAAGTCGTGGAGCTCCACGCCATATGCCTTGATGGTCTCACGAGTGTAGTCGCTGAGGAGGGGGAAGTTGAGAGCGTTGTCCTCGTGGAAACCCTTGAGGGCGAAAGGGTCGTTCACGCTAACGGCGACGACCTGGGCGTCTAGCTTCTCGAGCTTCGCTAACGCGTCTCGGAGGGTGCACATCTCCTTTATGCACACCCCCGTGTAGGCCCCGGGGAAGAAGGCGAGCACCAACTTCTTCCCCCTGAACTCCTTGAGGCTCCTCTTCTTCAGAGTGTAGTCGAAGAGTGTAAACTCCGGAACCTTGGCGCCTATTTCAACCATCGTCATCACTTCCCAGTTTTACACCGCGGGATTTAACCTGCTTAGATCAGGTCTTCTCGAGGGGGTAACTTAGGGACCTCCAGGCGTTCATCCACCATAGAAATCAATGAGATCAGAGGTACCCGGAATTATAACGCTTATTGAGTGTCAACCCCAATTAAACCCGTCAAACCTCATAAACGCACACGGCCCCAATCAGTTCAGGTGCACGGAATGCCGAAGATAGACGGTCTGGTCACATTCCTTTACTACGACGACCTCGCGAAGGCTACGACGTTCTACACCGAGATCATGGGCCTAAAGGTCATTGTGGACCAGGGCTGGGCGAAGATACTGAAGCTCACGGACACCGCTAACGTGGGGCTCGTCGACGGTAAGAAGGGGAGCCTTAGGCCGAGCAGGGACAAGCCCGTGATGGTTACGATACTTGTCCCCGACGTGGACGCTTGGTACGCCCATTTCAAGAAGCTTGGGGTCCCGACGATGAGCGAGCCCCACGACGAGCCCGGGATGAACCTCCGCCAGTTCATGCTCAAGGACCCCGAGGGTTACGTGATCGAGATCCAGCACTTCTACTAGGCCCAACACGGTGTCTTTTGGTAAAGCATAAATTTCCGGCTTCGTGGCTCATCTGGATACGTGATGAGTGTCAAGACTCCGCGCCAGTATTACGACGAGATACTCGGCACGTTGCAGGAGCACCACAGCGCGTTCAACAGGTACATCCCCCTCATAGCGAGCGAGAACGTCCCCAGCCCCGCGGTTCGGGAGGCCCTCACAACGGACTTCGGGAACAGGTACGCGGAGGGCTGGGTCGGTGAGCGCGTCTACGCGGGGTGCGAGTACATAGACCGCGTGGAGGCCACGTGCATCGAGCTGGAGAAGCGGCTCTTCGGCGCCGAGTTCGTCGACCCCCGCCCCATCTCCGGCGTCGTCTCGAACCTCGTCGTCTACACCGCCTTCACGGAGCCCGGTGACACCATCATGGCACTCCCCATCACCTGCGGCGGCCACATAACCTATGGTAGGAAGAACCTCGGTGGCACCGCGGGCGCCGTCACGGGCCTAGAGGTAGAGTACCTCCCCCTCGACTACGACGAGCTGAACATCGACGTCGACAAGACGGCGCAGAGACTCATGAAGCTCGTGGAGGAGGGCAAGGCGCCGAAGCTCGTCATCTTCGGGGGCAGCGTCTTCCCGTTCCCGCACCCCGTCAAGGAGCTCGCGGGCGTATTCCACGACGCGGGCGCCATGATCCACTACGACAGCGCCCACGTCAGCGGCTTGATTGCGGGGAAGAGGTTCCAGGACCCGCTGAGGGAGGGCGTGGATACTGTCACGGTCAGCACCCACAAGACCTTCTTCGGCCCTCAGCACGGCACCGTCCTCAGCTGGGACAAGTACGCCGAGCCAATCAAGAAGGCGACCCTACCAGGCCTCGTCAGCAACCACCACCTACACGCCCTCGCTGGGGTCGCCATCGCCTCCGCCGAGATGCTCCAGTTCGGCGAAGCCTACGCCACCCAGGTCATCAAGAACAGCAAGGCCCTCGGCCAAGCCCTCTACGAGCGGGGCTTCAAGGTCCTCGCCGAGCACAAGGGCTTCACCGAGAGCCACATACTCCTCATCGACATCACGAAGTACGGCGACGGCGGCACGGTTGAGAAGAGCCTCGAGAAGGCGGGAATCATCATCAACCGCAACCTCCTCCCCTGGGACGTCAAGGAGGGGCGCCACTACATGAACCCCGGCGGCATACGCCTCGGCACCGCCGAGCTAACCCGCCTAGGCATGAAGGAGAACGAGATGGCGGAGGTCGCGGAGCTGATGAAGCGGATCGTCGTCGACGGCGAGGATCCGAAGAAGGTCCAGGCAGACGCGGCCGATCTGCGCAGTGGCTTCGAGAAGGTACACTACTGCTTCGAGAACGCCACGAAGGCCTACGAGTATGTCAAGATCAGATAAGCGCCTCCGGGAATAGTTTCTTAACGCCCGGTCCCGATATTCTAACCCGTTCTAACTAGGAGAAATACACCATGGATGAAACCATTGTCAGGAGGCTCATTGACGCGAGCGGCTGCTCCGCCTTCGTGGCTTTCGGGGCGGACAACTTCCGGTACCTCACCGGCGCTACCCTACCCTTCGCGGAGAACTACCCGGAGAGGCGGGCCGCGGCCATAATCCCCTCCGAGGGGAACAGCTGCGCGGTGGTCACGCCCGCAGACTGGCTACAGGCCGTCAAGGATCAGGGGTGGATGGAGGGGGCCGTCGCTTACGATGAGAACGACGGCCCGCACCCAGCCGCGTTCGTCAAGACCCTCTCAAAGACCCTCGCCGAGATGGGACTCAACAAGGGGACCCTAGGATACGACGCGGAGCGCGCACCGGCGGGCCTAGTCGAGGCTCTAAAGGCCGCGACGAAGGCGAAACTTACACCCGTGGACGGCGTCCTCTCCGAGGCAAGGCTCACCAAGACCCCCGCGGAGGTCGCCCTAATCGAGAGCAGCTGCGAGTTCGCTGATAGGGGCATAATCCACGCCCTCAACCACCTTGAGGGAACCCTCTGGGGGCCCGGATACACTGTCCCCGAGTTCGCTGAGCGCGTGAGGGTCCACGCCTTCGAGAGCGGGGCGAGCGGCGTCGGCCACCTCGCGGTGACGATGGGGGACGACACGCGCCTCGAGTACACCCCGCACCGCGGCGACGTCGACGAGGACATGGTCATTCGCACCGACATGACGACGAGCAGCATGGGCTACTGGTCGAGCATAAGCCGGATGGCGTACACGGGCTACGCCCCCCTCGAGGTCGAGGACGCCTACGCCGAGAACCAGGAGCTCAAGCTCCTCGCGGAGAGCCTCCTCATCCCCGGATCGCGGTGTGACAAGATATACGAGAAGGTCAAGTCCGAGGCGGAGAAGGCCGGGGTCAAGCTGCACGGCCCTATAATCGGCTACGGCGTCGGCTGCAGCCACTTCGAGGCCCCCTACATAGTCGAGGGGTACCCCGAGGAGCTAAAGGCGGGCAACGTAATCGCCCTCGGTGTCCCCACACTCGGCCCACGCAGGGAGATATACGTCGACAGGGACGTCTACGAGATCACAAACGAGGGCCCAAGGAAGCTCAGCTGGTACCGCAACTGGGAGACGATCTACGAGGTGATCGGCTTCAGGGCCGTCCACTGAGGAGGATGAATGAGATGGAACTCTACGATAAGATATGCGCGGGTGTGAAGGCTTCGACCTTCGACGCCGTCCTCGTGACGGGCGCCGACAACTTCGCCTACATGGCGGGGGCCGCGATCCCGTTCCTGGCCCTCTACCCCGACTCGCCGGTGGCGGTCCTCTGGCCGAGGAGGGGCGACCCGACAATCATCACCCCCGAGGAGTGGGAGGAGACGGTCGTCGCCCTCAGCAGCGTAAAGAAGGCGAAGACCTACTCGGGCGGAGTAGACGCCTTCGTCGAGGCGACCGCCGGCCTCCTCAAGACCAAGAAGGAGGCGAGGATAGGCATCGACCTGCTCAGGGTCCCCGAGGCCACGCTGGAGCTGCTCAAGAAGCGGCTCCCCGGCGCCACGTGGGCCAGCTGCGACGGACTAATCCGCGAGCTACGCGCCGTCAAGACGGACGAGGAGCTCGAGCTCCTCGAGGACGTCTCCTACAAGGTCGACCACGGGATCTTCGGCACGCAGCACCACGTCCTCATCACGAGCACACGCAGCGAGATGAGCCTCAGCGAGGAGATGAGGGTCCACTGCCTAGAGCGTGGCCTAGACGTCGTCGGCGGGCACAGCGTCAGCCAGGGAGCGAGCGGCCCCAACGCCGCCAAGTTCTGGCCACGCGCACCCTACTACGGCATAGGCCACGAGAAGAAGCTCACGCCGGGGGAGTACGTCAGGATGGAGGCCCGGTACAGCCTCGACGGCTACTGGGGGGTCGGGAGCCGCCTCATGACTCAGGGCTACCCGACGACGGAGCAGAGGGAGGCCTACGGCCACCTCGTCGCCCTGAGGGAGGCCGCCCTGGCCTGCATGAAGCCCGGCGCCAAGTGCAGCGAGGTCTACAAGGCGATGAAGGCGGCGGCGAAGGACAGGGGCGCGAAGCTCGTCGAGAAGCTCGCCCTCGGCCATGGCATCGGGGTCGCCGACGTGGAGGCCCCATACATCTCGGCGAAGGACGACACAGTCCTATGCGCAGGGATGGCCATCGTGGTCCGCCCCGTCGTGGAGGGCCCCGAGGGGGAGCTTCTCTGGAGCAGCGACACCGTCTTCATCGAGGAGGACGGCCCGCTCGTCGTCGGCTGGTACAAGGACTGGCGCGCCCCCTACGTCGCCAACTACACCCTCTAGGTGCCACGACGTGTCACTCAGCATAGCTGGGGTCGAGGTCCCGCCGGGGACCCGAGGCAAGGGCTACCTCAGAGTCTCGGAGGCACCGACCCACGAGGTTAGGGTCCCCTGGGTGGCTTTCAACGGCTTCTTCCCGGGCCCCACGCTCTGCGTCCTCGGCGGCGTCCACAGCCTCGAGTGCACTCCAATCGAGGGACTCATGAGGATAATCGAGGAGCTAGACCCCTCCACGCTGATGGGTAGGCTCATCATAGTCCCCGTCGTCAACACCACCGGGTTCGAGGCACGAGCCCCATACGATAACCCATGGGACCACCTCAACCAGAACAGGGTCTGGCCCGGCGACACGGAGGGGCCCCTCACGAAGAGGGTCGCCCACGCCGTCTGGACCGAGTTCCTTAGCAAGGCCGACGCAGTCGTCGACGCCCACTCCGCCGACCTCGGCGAGGACGTGACACGAAGCGTCTTCGTCTTCAAGACCGAGGACGAGGCGCTCATGGGCAGGATGCTCGAGATGGCGGGCTGCTGGGACGTCGACTACGTGGAGACGGCAGCCGTCGCGGGGAACACGGGGGAGGTTGTGCCCCGCCTCGGGATCCCATGCGTGATGACTGAGGCGGGCGCCCCCTACCCGATCAGGGAGAAGGACGCCTGGTGGTTCGCCAAGGGCGTCTACAACCTCATGCGCCACCTCGGCATACTCCCCGGCGACCCCATAGTCAGGAAGGTGCCGGTCGACCCCGAGTCGAGGCGCCTCCACGCCATCCACGGCGGTGTGTGGAGGAAGCTCGTCGACGTCGGCAGCAAGGTAAAGGAGGGGCAGCTGCTCGGCTCCGTTTACAGCCTAGTCGGGGACAACCTCCAGGAGGTGAAGGCACCGTACGACGGCACCGTCACCTTCCTCCGCACCCACTTTAGCGTCAACGAGGGCGACACCCTACTCTGGCTCACCCGCGTCTGACCGGGTGGTCTGCCCTCATTTCTTCACGAACTTCCCCGCACCCTTCAAGCGCCCACCGGCCCGTAGGTCGACCCCGCCCTCCAGGTAAGCCTTCAGGGAGCAGAGGAACTGCACCCACCCCTTGCTCTGCTCAACATAATTTCATGCATCGGTATAATGACGGTACGCGCGCTCATAGCGCGCAGTAGGATGAGATGCACCGACGGCGACTGACTTCAAGCAATAGAAGCCTTCTGAGGACCCACGTCATCCCCGAGTCCAGCGCCCGCTCCAGATGAGCCTCGTGACGAGGCGCGTAAAGTAGCCCCGGAGACCACCGAATACGCGAGCGACACCTCTTTTATACACCATGCATAGGTTTGACTAGAGGCGACCCCACGAGGAGTGCCCATAATGTTCGACTTTCTAACGATAAACGACGTAGACGTGAAGGGGAAGAGCGTCTTCCTCCGCGTGGATATAAACAGCCCCCTCGACCCGGCTTCGAAGAGGATACTCGACGACGCGAGGATACGGGCGACGGAGGCAACCCTGAAGGATCTCAGGGAGGCGAAGGTTGTGCTGGGAGCACACCAGAGCCGCCCCGGGAAGTATGACTTCACCAACCTTGAGGCCCACACCCGGGTCCTCCAGATGTACAACAACGGGAAGGTGAAGTTCGTCGAGGACATAGACGGCCCGAAGGCCCAGGAGGCCATTAAGGCTCTGAAGCTGGGTGAAGTCCTCGTCCTCAACAACCTCCGCATGCACAAGGACGAGAACCTCGACGCGCCCCCGGAGAAGCTCGCGGAGACTGGGCTCGTCAAGACCCTCGCCCCCTTCTTCGACCTCTGCGTGAACGACGCCTTCGCCGCCGCCCACAGGGGCTCAGCGAGCCTTACCGCCTTCGGCGAGGTCATGCCGATGGTCGCGGGGCGGCTCATGGAGAAGGAGCTTAGCGCCCTCAACAAGGTCATCTACAACCCCGCCCGCCCGACCGTCTACCTCCTCGGCGGCGCCAAGGTAGACGACCGCATCCCCGTCATCAACCGCGTCCTCAAGGACAAGATAGCGGACCACATCCTCATCGGCGGCCTCATCAGTGATAGCTTCCACATGGCCGGAGGCGCGATGCCTGAGAGGTACGCCGCCCTGAAGGAGGAGGACAAGAAGCTCGTCGACGAGGCCGGGGCGATACTTAAGAAGTACAAGAAGAACATCGAGCTCCCCGTCGACGTCGCCCTCGACACCAAGGGCGGGCGCATCGAGGTCCTCACAAGCCAGATCACTGACGAGACGAACATCTACGACATCGGCCTCAACACGGTGGCGAAGTTCAGCAAGTTCATCCGGGAGGCGGGCACCGTCGTCGCCGAGGGCCCCCTCGGCATGTTCGAGCGCCGCGGCTTCGACGTCGGCACAAAGGAGCTCCTCACGCGTCATGTCGGAGGCACCCGGCTACACCGTCGTCGGCGGAGGCCACATGGGCGGCCTCGCCAGTATGCTCGGCATAGACGACAAGATGAAGCATGTCAGCACGGGCGGCGGCGCCATGCTCAGCCTCCTCGCGGGTGAGGAGCTCCCCGTCATAGAGGCGATGGCGAAGGCGAAGAAGAGGTGGGGCTGAGCCCTCCGCCTAGAGCAACTTCATCGCTGCGAGCTGCATCTGCGCGTAGATGGGCTGCTCGTTGAACCTTATGAGGGGAATATAGTTCCACGGCAGCTTGTTATAGCTACCGAAGAGCCTGTCCAGCTTAGTGGCAAGGTAGCTCTCCCCTAGCTCGTCGATGGCGATGGTTAGGTCATTGAGCGCCTCGTTGAGCCACCCAGTCCTCACCGGAGTCTGGAGGCTCTGCGCCTGCATCGAGTACCTGATGAGGTCAGGGTCCTTGAACTTGGTGAAGACCTGGTCCCTCCTGTTGACCATGCACTCGAGGGAGAGGCTCGCCTGCTTCTCCGAGAGCCCTACTTTGCGCGCAATCTGCTTGACCTTGACTGGCTCCCTGATCGGGGAGATGTAGACCTCGTCCAGTATCTTCCTTGAGTGGGGGCCGAAGGGCATCTCATCGAGCTCGGAAGGCGTCATAAGCGTGAAAGAGCCCTCGTTGAGCATCCTTACCGCTTCGACTCCGATTATCGGTCCCATTCTCTGTTCACCTAACCCCAACGGTGGGCCTGCCGTACTCGCTTGAGTACACCAGATAAGATATTGGCGTCGTCTCTATTTAGTTTCACTGTCTTAAAAATCATCCTCGCATTGGCGCTTCGCAGCGGGGATAAAGATAAAACGAAGCCGCTACGATTAACCGGGTGCGGGATCGTGGTCTAGCTTGGTCTAAGATACGCGGCTTGGGCCCGCGTGGTCCCCGGTTCAAATCCGGGCGGTCCCACCACCTTCACCCACCACGAGTTGATTATGATTCGAACCCCTTTTAAACCGTCAAGCGTCGTGAGCGATCGAGTGAGACTATGGCGAAGACGATGATGAGTCCCTGTGGGCTGGACTGTGGCTCATGCGAGTGGCACACGGGTGGGAAGCAGCCGAGCTGCGCTGGATGCACCGAGATCAAGGGCAAACCCTTCTGGGGGACCTGCCCGACTTACGCCTGCGCCCAGGAGCACAAGGCGAAGCACTGCGGCGCCTGTGAGCGAGTTCCCCTGCGACAAGTTCGTGGAGATGTTCGACCCGAACGACCCGGAGGGGAGGAGGAGCGCCGTCTACAGGGCAGGGATCGAGGCTTATCGCGCCCGCCATGGCGACGAGAAGGCTGTCGAGCTTATCAGGAAGACGGCGAAGGCGCACTGAGGCGTGTAGCTGAAAAGTTATATTCACCCCCTTCGCCTTTCTCTCTGCGCGCCGGGTTGGCTGAGCGGTTTAGGCGGCTGCCTGCAGAGCAGCTCTACGGGGGTTCGAATCCCTCGCCCGGCTCCACAC
>CAWGAT010000016.1:0-15112 GCA_963820555.1 Candidatus Bathyarchaeota archaeon | reverse complement strand
GGCCGACAATCGGCGCCAGAGTGCCGTCGTAGTCGGCGAGGAGCAGGATATGAGGCGCCGCCTTTACAGCGGCGGTAAAATCCGGCCACGCTTTAAAAAGGTGCTCCATCAGCCCTCCGCTATCTCCATGAGCCGGGAGACCATATCAGCCCCCCAGCGGTAAATATTATTTTCGGCGACGATTTGACGCATCTTTTTCATGCGCCGCCGCCTTTCTATCTCCGGCATCTCGATGGCCTCTTTTATTTTACCGGCAAATTCGCTGATGTTATAGGGGTTTATCAGCAGGGCATCCGGCAATTCCTCGGCGGCGCCGGCGAACCGGCTCAGGATGAGGACGCCGTCGCCGTCGCTCCTGGCCGAGACATATTCCTTGGCCACCAGGTTCATCCCGTCATGCAGGGAGCTGACCACGCAGAAATGGGCCAGGCGGCGCAGGGCATTCAGCGTGTCCGGCGCCAGTTGCCGGTTCATGGTAATTACCGGCCGGTAGGAGCCGGTGCCGTATTTAGCATTGATATCTTTGCGTAAGGTCTTCAATCTTCCGCCCGATATCCTGATAGGTGTCAATCTCGGTGCGGCTGGGCATACCCGCCTGGATGAAGACCACCTTGCCCCGGTATTCAGGGTTATCCTGCAGAAATCTTTCCAGCGCCCGGAGCCTCTCCGGTATGCCCTTGGTATAGTCCAGGCGGTCCATGCCGACGCCGATATACTTGCCTTCGAGATGATACTCGCGGCGCAGGCTGGCCATTTCCTTCGCTACGGCTTCCGTCCCGGCCTGCGCGCTGATGGCGTCAAAGTCCACGCTGATGGGGAAAGGCTCGACGAAAGTGGTGTTGCCCTGATGCGTTACCGTCAGCTTTCTGCGGTCGGTCCTGGCTCCCGGGCCGCGTTCGACCGACTCGACGAAATTATGGCAGAAAGAGCGGGTATGGAAGCCGAGGAGGTCGTTGCCCAGCATGCCGTCGAGTATCTCCTCGTGCCACGGGCAGGTGCGGAAGACCTCGTAAGGCGGCCAGGGGATGTGCCAGAACTGGCCGACGGTCAGTCCGGGATTCCTTTCCTTGAGATAGCGGGAGAGCAGGGCGAAGTGATAGTCCTGCACCAGCACCACCGCTTTACGGCCGCCAATCTCCTGCATAACAGCGTCGGCGAAAATACGGTTGACCTTTTGATAGGTATGCCAGTTGTCCTCATTGAATACCGGCGGGGTGAAGGTGATGTGGCACAGCGGCCAGAGCGCGCTGTTGGCGAAGCCGAGATAGAAACCGGCCACTTCCTCGTCCGTGAGCCAGACCCGGCGCAGCGTGTACTCGGGCTTGTCCGGCGGTACGGCCACCCGGTCGTTTTTATCGACGACCTGCCGGTCGGCGTCGCCGGTGCCCTGGGCTATCCAGGTGCCCCCGGAAGCGCGCATAATGTCTCTTATCTTAATGAGCCTCTTGTGAGCTACGCAGATAAACACCAACCTGAAGAGACCGCCCTCGACTTCTCAGGAGACCTAAGAAACGGACTCCGAATGGTCAAGTCTGATTCCCGACTTCGAAACCTCATCATTGGATTAAGCGCCCATTCCGTCGGTTTCCAGATGTTCTACACGTACATCCCACTAGTCGCATCCTTAGACCAACATCTCAGCGACTCAGCGATCGGAACACTCCTCGCAGTCTTCAGTGCAGGGAGCGCCCTCTCAGTCCTCGTCTTCGGTGTCGCCACGACGAGAATCGGCGGCCTCAAGATGCTCGTCTGGCACCTCGCATTATCGAGTCTCGTTTGGTGGGTTTATCCATACATCCCCAACTTCGGCCTTGCCTTCATATTGATGGCGGTGATGGGCGTTATCGGCGCCATGGATATGCCCGCTAGAAGGGAACTCCTCAGCTACATCGCGGAGTCGGAGGTAGGTACAGCAATGGGGGCGCTCGATTCGATCACGATGACTGTTGCTTCATTAGGTGTGCTATTAGCGGGGGCTCTGTGGAACATAGGACACTGGGCTCCATTCATTGTGAGCGCCTTAGTGAACGCAGTGGGGATTATCTTCCTCCTACGTGTAAAAGCCAGGAAGAAGTAATCTCGCGAGCTTCATATCCGCATAGAAAATCACGGATAAGTATCACGTGGAAGTGAGGATAAGACTATTGAATCGAGCACGCGTTGTTTACTTTACCACGATTACCGGGCACAATGACTCAGCGACGACCCTGCTCGACACGGAGCCGAGTATCCAAGCCTTCGCACCACCCCTCCCCCTGCTACCCATAGCGATGCAGTCAAACCCTTCATCCTTAGCCATCTTCAAGATGACGTACGGTGGGTCATTGCTCCTCTCACTCCTCACGTCATACTTGACCTTGGAGGCCTTCAAGCCCTTCTCAGCGTTGGCGAGCAGCTGCATCGTCGGCTGGTCACGTATCTCGGTACCCTCATGCTTCGTAACCCCCTCATCCCAGAATACGTGGAGAAGGGTAACTGAGCCGTTGAACTTCTTAGCAAGATCAGATGCTTCACTCAACGCCCTGTTCGAGAACTCGGAACCGTCATACGCCACAAGGATCTTGGCGCCATCCTTCAAGTTTATTTACCTGGAACAGAAACTAAGCTTCAGTATGTATAACATTTACTGTATGTACTTCTGAATGTTTTTTAGCGATTCTTCTCAGTTTATACTCTGATCACATAATCACTTTGAGTATCAGGTGGAAGTGAGGATAAGGCTATTGAGACAAAGAATTACTTTTCTGGGATATATCTCGTGAACTCCGCCGGGAACTTGAACCCCGGATCATTCAATTTCTTGAGCCTCATCAACGAGTCACCAAGGTACTCAAAACCGTTGAAGGCGTCCTTTCCACCGTATCTTCTCCTGTGCTCCTCAATCACCGGCTTGAACTTAACCCAAGTCCATAGTATACAGATTGTACCAGAGTTGTATATCGTGTCGAGATCCGCGAGGCTCTGCCTCAGTAGATTTCCCAATGCGTCGTATGTGGACCACGCCGACATTCTCTTAGCGAAGTTGTCGAGGTTATAGTCTGACCCATACTTCTTCTCGAAGTCATCGTAGTCAACCCAGGTCATGTTCATGAGTTCGCCGAAGTCTTTTTGGTTCTCCTTGGTTAGGATAGATTGCATGATATTGTTCGTTAACGTGATTCGGCCATTTCTTTGATTGATCCTCAGTGTCATAATGTAATAAATCGCTGCAACCGTCACGCTTGCCGCCGTAACCAATACTCCAATCGTCTGCGCATCAACCAATACAATCACTGGATTAGAGTCAGGTGGAAGTGAGGATAAGGCTATTGAAGTGTTACGTTGCAAAACTAAGCGCATTTGTGCTCGCTACGTACGCGTTATATGTGAATCATATATCTTCAGGGGTGTTTACCTCCAAAAAACCTATTGCATAAAGAAAGCAAACTGAAATATTGAATTGTCACGAATTGCGATGCTAACACTCCAATCGTCTATGCATCAACCATAGAACCACTGATTACAGTCAGGTGGAAGTGAGGATAAGACTATTGCATGTAAGATGAGGCTTATGCCAAAGATACTTTGTGGTAAGATTTTTTGAGTGCGCGCGCAATTGTGAATCCCTCTAAACTAGATGAGTCTGCCGAGAGTCAGCGCAGCGAATGATTGCACATGAATGTCATTGTCCTCAAGCATTTCAACTAATTTAACGAGCGCGAGTTCCTTGATGGGTTCGGGGTATTTATTCGCGAATTCGAATAGGACGTATGCTGCGTCCCTTCGAATATTAGCCTCTTTGTCTCCTAATAACTCGTAGACTCTTTGAATACTGTCTTTCGCGTCGTCTGGGCAAGAAACTGCGATGTTCTTCACAGCCATCAGGGCGCGGTCCCTTATTCTTGGCTCCTTATCACCGAGTAGTTCAGCGATCTGGGGGACGAGCGTCCTGTCAATACTGGACTCATAGAATCTGGAGATATAATGAAAGGCAGTCGCGGCACCTCGACGGGCATCCGCGTTTTCTTCACGGGATATGTCCGCCAGTGCGCTGGCGAAGTCAGAGACTAGATCCGACGTGACCAGTGAGATGAGCTTCAAGCCGATGGCTGCAATCCCCCTCATAGTGGGGTGCTTATCCTTCAGCATCTCAGAGAGGCTCGGCAGAATGTTCTTGACGAGCTCGGGGGAGAATAACGAGATATATCTTAGACTCACAGTGGCGGCACCGCGAACCAGAGGCTCATCATCCCGCAGTCTCTCCAATAGCATTGGGGACAATTTCTCGGCTAAGGTTGCTGATTTTGCCCCTATTCTCCCCAACGCCAGAGTCGCGAACCAGCGAACGTCGGGCTCGTCGTCTAAACGCTCTATGAGCTTTGGGAGGATCCCCGTGACGGCGCCGGGGCTTCTAAGTCCAAGCTCCCCGATCACATAGGTCGAGAAGGCTCGTGTGAAGACCTCATCACCCTGTAGCAGATTCTCCATATGGCCTCCCACAAGCTGTCCGAGCTCTGGTGTGCTAACGGATATTCGGGCTAAGATGACTGCGGCATCCCAGCAGATGGAGAACGTCTCCAAGTTGGCGCTTTTCAAGATCTCCACGAGCTGAGGCACACAATCCTTGACAAGCTGCGGATTTCTGGAGCTGATGCGCTCTAATGCGAGTATGATCTCCTTCTGTTCACCAAGCAATGGTGCGAGATCTAGCAAATAATCCTCGACGAGCCTAGGGGCCTCGATCCCAATGTTACCCACAGCGAACGCCCTGGGATGCACGTAAAAGGAGAGCTCCTTCTCCTTGAGCAGAGCGAGGATTCTAGGCATCGATTTCTGCAATGCTTCGGGGTGCTCAGCTGCGACTCGCCCCAAGAGCCCAGCCGCGTAATATTGCATCCGGAGGTCCTTATGCATGAAGAACTCGACTACCTGCCCGATGAAATCCTCACGGAGATCTCTTGAAGACGATATAGAGGCTGATACCGCGAAGGCCGCCGAAGAGTGGACCCGTACATCTCCATCCTTTATGAGAATTGGGAATATCTGAGGAGACTTGGATCCGGCCTCAACAATGGAGGGTATCGAGGAGAGGCGCTTTCTCACATCTCCCTCCCTTAGTGGCCCTCGTAGCACTTTGACTATCTCGTCCTCTGGTCTTTTCCTTCCAAAGAACAAACTTAGCCCAGTTAAAGGTTTTTTATAGAATGCTAATAATTGTTTCGTTCTCGCGTTGGTATCTATATTTGGTAGTTTACCCATCGCGGGCGAGATTGCATCAAATAACACGAACTCTCCACAACATGGGAGGCACTCAGATTATAGGCGTGACCTATGGAGTTGTTTGATTAGCACTTACCCATGATTGTAAAATGTTGTTGAATTGTAGGTGTCTCTAGATGTGCTGAGAATTATTATGTTTGTAGTAAATCGTCTTCCTCCTAACTCCAAGGAGAATAATGCTTAGGGCGACGCCGAATATTAGAGCGACCCAAGGGATTGGAATTTGGGAGAGTGGCGAGGTAGCCTCGGCGTTGAAGGAGACCGTCTCACTCGTCGCCGCCTCCACCGACTCATTCTCTTTCAGGGAGGCCCTCACCTTCCACGAGCCTCCAGCGTCCGCTTTTAGCTTGTCGAGGAAGGATCCGTTTTCATTCGTAGTGACTATCTTTGTCGTCTCCTTTCCATCCGGTCTCGTATAGGTGAGGGTCACATTCTGCTCAGGCATCGTAGCCTCATAGCCGTTGACCGTGATGTACGTTGTCGCGGTGGCGTTGAAGGTGTCGCCTTTACCCTTAACGGTAAGGCTGATGTCAGTAACGTACTTCGACTGTGGAGGCTTCACAACTAGGTCAAAGTCGAGCTGGTAGGTGTAGGTGAACGTACCAATGTAGATGGGTCCTCCGCTCCAGCCCCACTCTGTCCTTATCCTGTAGGTGCCTGGCTTAGCCCAAGGCATCACCATGATCGTGGAACCGATATAATCGTCTCCGCCGAGTACCTGCGTGTAGCTGCCATAATACGTGACAAACGATGGGATGTCGATGACATTGTACTTATAGTAGAAGCTTCCGTCCTTGAACGTCTTGAGGTACCGCCTCTCCCCGACATCCATGACCACGTCGTTGACGGGCTGATACGTCTGACCCTCAACCTTCTCCTCGACGACCTGCCCAGCGAACATCGTTGTCGAGTTGGAGGGTTTGAGGTTGGCTGATCCTGTGAATGTCGCGTTTACCTGCCATGTTCCGATCTGGTCGATGGTGACGTAGTCTGAGTATGAGCCGTCAGCGTTCGTGTAGACTGTCCTCGTGAACCTTTCACCATTCGGCTTCTTGTACTTGAGCGACACCTCAGCGGAGGGCGTGTTAGGGGTGATGGACCCGTAGATCTTTATGCTCTTGCCTATTAGCGTGTAGCCTGGATCCGCGTAGCAGCCAAGCTTGCTTGGTAGCACGGAGGGCTTCTTCACCACTTCTGTCCCCGGTGGGTTGTCGAGGATATAGACCCACCCCTGCCCCGGTGAGATGAGGCTCCTCGCGGCTGCTGCGACCCGCTTACCGTCCGACGATATGGCTGTATCCTCTACGTTTAGCATTCCACCAGCCTCGTAGTGCCAAACCGCCTTTCCTAGCGCGTCTAGAAGCGCGACGCCGTCGATGGCTGAGGCGATGTACTTCCCGTCGCCAGAGATCGAGACGCCGCTTGAACCCCATGTCTCACGGTCGCCTCCCCATAGAAGGTTTCCTTTGCTGTCGAGGAGGCTTAGGGAGTATGCCTCCACAGCGACTAGGCCGCCAGATGAGACCGCCACTGCTCCGACTGAAGAGTCCATGGGGTGGCTCCAGAGTTGCTTGCACTGTCTCGTCATGAGGATGACATCCTTGGAGGACCCGACGGCGATGTAGGTAGCATCTGATGAGACACCTAGACACACTTCAGACGACCAGGTCGAGGACTGGGAGAGGGTGGCTCCGTCCCGATCCATGACTAGGACTCCGTAGTTAGATGACGAGTCAGAGACCGCTGCTACTATGTATGCACCGTTGTCTGAGACGACTGCGTCCGAGATGTCTGTGAAGGTCTTCTTCCACACCTGCGTACCGTCTAATCCAAATAGGAGGAGCTCCTCTCCAGCTGCCACGATGACTGCGTGATCTCCACCCGAGATCGAGACCGCGTCGACCCATGACTTGAAGTTTTTAGTCCAGATGAGATCGCCTTCCGAGCTAAGTAAGTAGACACTGTCGACTATCGACGACCGCTGCTATATAGAGGCCGTCTGGCGAGATAGTTACCTGATCCACCATCTCGAACTCTATGACATACTCAACAATCTTACCACTTACAGAGGGAATCCTTATGGACGACGCGATGATGAGGAGGGCTAAACCTAAGACCAGGCCATCTCTGTAGCGCATGTTGAGGGATTCACAGTTATAAAAATTGAGTTTAATGTATTTATATTAATATTCTGCACATGCACACATGCAAAAAGAAGATTCAAACTGTTCGAGCGCAGATCATAGATAATAATTAATCATCTCAAGAATTATGGATAATTTACAATAATAACTAAATCGTAGCTTCTCCTCAACCATCACTAGGGCGTACTTGGTACGTATCGAAAGAGGTTAAAGTTCGCATCGATTCGAATGCTCCAGCATTTCTCCTCAAAGGACAACGTAAAGATACGACTCGTACAATAGTGAGATTTCCATCACAATGCTCTAAGTGTCTAGGGACGAGAGATCTCACGTCCTACGTCGCCAAATGGAAATCCAAATACGTTTCTGAATATAAAATGGGGACCACCAAGTACATTACAGAGAAGGCCAGCACCAACGTACCGATCTGTATTTCGTGTTTAAATTCTCTGGAGAGTGGGATACGGATCCCTTACAAGAAACGATTTATAATAACTGGCATAATATGGCTGGGAATCCTCCTCCTTACTATCATCCTCAAAGTACCTCTATTATCCGTTGTCGCGCTTTCATTGGGTTTCGGAATGGTGCCCGCATTTTTCCTCTATTACATCATAAGACCCGGAGGGCGAATAAAATGGCCTGTAAAGCTCCAGGGCCAAAATATTTTCTCATTTGAGAACGAAACCTATGCCAAGAGGTTTGCCTCCGTAAACGGACCTAATGCGGTAGTTTATTAACAAAATGTAGCGCGCGAGTTGCACAGGCGCGCACGCGGGGTGCTTGTATCTGTATGGCTATGGTTTTCACTCTTGGAATAATGTCTCAGATCCTTCCTTATCAGCTCGGGTATCTCTTTTACTGAAACGATTTTGATTATTCCATACTTTTTCAGTCTGCGCATGCACCTTCACAACCTATTTTTCTGAAATTTGAGCAAGAATAAGATAGTCACAGCTATTTCATATGACTAAGAGAATAACAGATAACACGAGTCCTGGTCTAGTGACTTCGTGCGTGCCCTTCTGCTTCATTGTTCATTTTGATAGGAGGAAAACTCTTCAAAGACCTAACTTGTCCTTAAATTTTGAACTTGTGGTGTAGTACCCTAAAAACGTTCCTTTATGAAGTTTGCAAACAGCAAGTCCGACAGGAACAACCGGATCATCAATATGCACATACAAAGCATCAGGGGCTTTACTCGATGAATCGATAGTTAAGAACCATGTGCCAACAGCCGAACCTTCAGAAGTCAACGCAAACGAGCGAAAGCTACTAAATACCTCTAAACCAGACCGATATTCATTCGGTTGCCTGACCCCCAATTTGTGGAAGAAATCCCTCGCTGAGGTTTCTGCAATTGGATTTAGTTTGTCTAGCAACAAATTCTGCTTCCGAGCGAAACCCGCAAGATTCTGGACTTCCTCGAATACTGTGCCGCCTGCGAGTTGAATGCTCTCCTTCTGAACACCTTGAGGTGAAGCAATAGGCTCACTTTTACTCTCTTCCTTTTTTTCTTTTTTCCACTTAAAAAACCTCATCTTTCGACCTCCTCTACTCACATATTCTTCATTAATGGAATATATAGGGTGTATAGGAAATTATTCTGGAAGTTTAACTAAAAGTTTGTACTACCGATGTCGTCGAGGATTCGAGAAAAATGCCTTTCTTAAGAGGGCGAGGAAGGTTATTTGATTAAAGTACCTAGTTCCTTGTGATACGTGCTCGCATATATTTATCCTGATATATATTTTAAATTTCTATTTAATGGTGCGCGTGCGTTAATGATGGTGAAACAGTGTTCTGTCTCTCTACTACATCCACAGTCGATTATATCTAATGCTTGGAGGAAAGATATTTTAAGGTATAGTAAATATTAACTCTTGACTAATCTGTCGGGTGATATGTATAAGCGAAGATAAAATATCGCAACGCGTTGAAGTCGAACAGATTCTACGACGGTTTTTTATCAGCGGAGCGCAGACGGAGTTCTTCGAACTCGTATTCACAAGTACTAGACTGATCATCGCCAAACTTGGAGGTCAACCGTATCTGGGGGTCGGCCAGATGATGGCTGCTTTTTCGAAGAGTGAAAAGAAGATGGCCGAGCTGCAGACGCTCTCACCTGATGAGATCTTAGCCGATAACCCCGAGAATATCTCGATACCCAATACAAACATTGCTAACATTACGATGAAGCGACCGGGTTTCCTTGGGACAGGAGGTTTGGTGGTTCAGTTAAGAGATAATAAAGTGCATACGTTCCGTCATTCGATGAAAAAACAGGAGTTCCAAGGCCATATAGATTCTCTACGATCGATACTTAAAGAGAAAATAGTCGTCAAATGACCCAATATTTGAGAGTTTCTGACGTCGCGCGCGTCAATAAAAGGATGAGAATAAAATGGTTGATTTGAGTGGGCCAAAGGGGTTCCTTAGGGACCAGCTAAAGAAGTTGGATAGACACCCGTTGAGGAGGAAGAAGGTACCTCCATACATCATTGTGGAGATGACAGCGGAGGCAAGGGAAGGTTGTGAGAAAATATGTAAGAATTGCTCATATTTTTCTCGTATTGAATGGAATGCTGCGAAAAACAAATGGTGTATATATTGCACCGCAAAAATGGCGGCATATCAGCCTAAGGGTATCCGCTATTTCCAGAATCGTTGGTGTCCACTCATTTACGCGAATAAATTTAAATGGCCAACCCAAGAGAAAGCGGATGAATTATACGACACATGCGTCGAGAAAGCGAAGACTGGGGAAGTGTACGATGAATACGAACATAAATGGGTGAATGATGAAAAAGAGTGAAAAATTGCGCGCGCTGTCCCCAAGCCACAACATAGGATAAACTATCATTCAGTTAATGCGCCCAGTTGTTTGCGAAGACGTTCTACGGTCTCGAGATTCTTGGGGACTCCTGAGGGAAGTTCAAGGTGACTCCATGCAGCAACGAAGTCTGGAGAAGGATTCTTATAAAGTCCCTCAAGCCAACACCTCTGAGCCATAGCCTTATCTTTCCTCTTCCAATAATCCGTTGCGACTGCATTCCAAGCTCCGCCAATCTCCTCCTTTTTGAATTTACTGAGTCTCTCAGAAAATTCCCTGAAATTTGGTGTTCCTAATCTGATCTCGGAGATGAACTGGGTTGCCACTCTATCCGAGGTTTCGGGAGGCTCTACTCCAAGCATCGTCAAGGCTTCATCAATGTTGTTTGCTGTCCACCCATACTGAGCTTCCATCTCACGTGGAGGATTTGTTCGCATCTCGATAAGGAGCTTCGCTGCGTCTTTGTCTCCCGCCAGGGCTAAGCCGAGGGCTGCCTGTCCTCTAATGTACTGATATTCATATACGTTTGAGTACATGGTAAATAGTGAGCGTAACGCGTCGCAGCCTTCTCTTCCGCCTATTTTTCCTATCACTTGACATAGTAAGCCCGCATTACGGAATTGAGAGGCTGAACGAGCCTGAGCAGAGACGGAAATAATTGAATCCTTCAGCAAAGGTACGATGGGTGGCCCAAGATTAACTAGTTTTGAAAGATTAGCAACGAGTGGCTCATCGTCAATCGTGTAATGCCCAGCGCTCTGTAGAGTTTGCCATCCATACTTCTTCAGAGTCTCTTCAGGCATCGGCAAGTTTATGGTAATGTTCCCATATTCTATTATTTCCTTTAAGGCAGTAGCGTAAGTTGTTGCTTGTACGCGAACGTTTTCGTCAACCTGTGTTTCAGCTTGATGCGATACACTGAGCTTAGGCTTATTTACTGGTTGTCTGACGATTGGTCGATGTACAGGAAAGACTCTGGATTTTCTTAGACTTCTATAGCCACCATACAATAGTACGACTAAGGGGACCAACCATAACAGCACTATCAGGGGCGTCACTTGGGGCGTATTAGATCCTTGAGGAGCAGTTGCCATTAAGAGGTATATTGGACCAAGGAATCCTATGAACCAGAAGAATCCAAAAAAGAGTAGAATTATAGCTAACGTTTTCCATCTATTCGTACCTGATTCTCCTCCCTATAACACATTTAAAATAAATTAAATCCAAGGATTTAACTGCATTTATCGTTTTTCCTTGAAGGGCTTAAGTCAATTTTAGATGTACACGTACACAATCTGTTAAAAGATTCTAAGGGATCTTACTCTTAATATTGTAGACGTAACATGTAGTATAGGATCCGGAGCCTAAACTACAGACATTGTCTCCGTCGTCGACCATACACATTCCCTCAGAATAGAAAGTGCAGGTCTGGGCCCCTGGCAGTTTGGACCCGATTATTCGACCTCTTTTCGTCCAGCAAGTGTCTGTGCAGAAGAAGTGGTTGGGTAGGACTATACGCATCTCGGTGACTGGACGTTCTTTTCCACAGAGGGCACACTTATTCGTTTCAGCCTTTTATTGAAATTCGGGATAGCTGTCCACGAACCTCTTGAAATCGGAAGTCCCGAGGTGACTGAACTCACCATGATCTAGCATTCTCTTTAGAAGTGGAACAGCCCTAGGGTCGCCTATTGCTACAAGTAAATGTGCGAGTTCATCCCTGCCTACGCCGCCTTTTGTGATCTCCTCCATGATGGCGTCTACCGCCTCTTGTCCAGCCTCTTTGAGTATTGATCTAGCCAGTTTCATCTTCTTCAATATTTGAAGCCACTTTCTTTGATCAGTTAGTCCATAACTGGTTCTTGGTACTCCGCTATTGAATACAGCAGCTAGGGAATTGTAGTTTTTATTCTCCTTCAACATCTTAGCCCATGCTTCGGGGCTTTCACCTTCTGAGTCCCCTGGGGAATTAGATTGAGCCAATGTTCTTTACACGATTAGTATTTGTGAGATTTGCATTATATTAAAGATTTTAGGATAATGTCGAAACATATGCGCTTATCATCTCACCATGTTTTATGGATCTTGATGACTATCGCGTAGTCTCCGGATAATCGATCGGTGGAGAGCGTCGCCTGCACATTGTATCCAGGTACACGAAAATAATCTGGGTCCTCGCCTTTGGAGATCTTTCTCCTGAGGAAGTCAACGGCGTAGCTCTCCATCTGGACGCTGGGGTTGAATTGTGCATTGGATCCATCGTCACTCTCCACCTTGACCTCCGGCGCAGGGCTTAGTAATGAGATGTCTCCGCACACGGACTCGATGGCGCGCCTAGAGAACGTTTCGTCGCTCGGGGTTATCCCGACGACCCTCGCGCCCGGGCTGATTCCAAGGGCCGTCCTCGCTCTCTCCGGGTACATAAGCCTGTTGAAATCGCTTCTGAACGATACAACGTATATCTTGACGAGGCTCGTCGTGCCACGGAGGAGTTCCCTCGCTATTTTAGAGGTTTGTATCGCAACCGAGATGGGGGCTTGTAGGTTGGTAGTCGCCGCATCTAGCGCGGCGTTAAGCTCCTTTGAATGTGGATTCTTCCAACTCCAGCTATGGAATTTTCCACGATCGCCTTGATCCCGGAACATTGTCGAGATAGGCTCATGGAGCGGGTAGTCGAGGCCTGTTGTAAGGTTCTTAAAATGGTACGGACCCAGCCTGCCCTCATCTGTACGAATCACAAAGGAGATGATGTCACCCTGCCTCACCCCACTCAGCGCCTGGGTCTTGAAGCCCTTTCCGAAGCATTCGAAATCTATCGTTTCCTGGCTCTTGGATAGTTCTGGGGTTTGATAGACCTCCCACTTTAGATGGGTCTCGATGCTTGACTTGACTCCCTTGATGGATGTGTCTATGCACTCATGGGAGATGTATCTGCCAATCTTGACTTCGAACCTGGGTGGGATGTTGAAGGTGAGTATGTCGTCCCTCCCCTCGGTTTTGCATTTTGTGCAGCCGAGGCCTCCGCCTTCCATTTTGAAGGGGATGCGGAGGTCGCCGCATACGGGGCATTTTAGCCCGGGTTTTACCTGCTCGAAGCATTTGCTGTGGTAGAATTCTCCGGCGTGAACCACCTTGCCTAGGATGCCCACGGGCTTGCCGCATGTCTTGCAGACGTTGCCCATGTATTAAGGTTCAATTACACGAAATACTTAAACTGTTTTCTCCCATATGCGAGCGCGCTTTGAAACCCTGATTTAAACGAGCCTACCTAGAGTCAGAGCAACAAATGATTGGACATTCATATCCTTATCCTCAAGCATTTCAACTAATTTAACAAGCGCGAGTTCCTTGATGGGCCCGCGATATTTATCAGGGAATTCATATAGGGCGTATGCTGCGTCCCTTCGAATATTAGCTTCCTTGTCTCCTAATAACTCGTAGACTCTTTGAATACTGTCTTTCACGTCGTCTGGACATGAAACTGCGATGTTCTTCACAGTCATCAGGGCGCGGTCCCTTATTCTTGGCTCCTTATCACCGAGTAGTTCAGCGATCTGGGGGACGAGTGCCTTATCGATACTGGACTCATAGAATCTGGAGACATAATGAAAGGCTGTCGCGGCACCTCGGCGGGCATCCGCGTATTCTTCAGGGGTTGCATCCGCAAGGGCACCGGCAACGTCTGAGACTAGATCCGACGTGACGAGTGAGATGAGCTTCAAGCCGATGGCTGCGATCCCCCTCATTGTGGGGTGCTTATCATTCAGCATCTCGGAGAGGCTTGGCAGAATATTCTTTACGAGCTCGGAGGAGCGCGCGCATAAAGAGGGCGCACACGTTGCGCGTGCGCATTACTTTAGCAAACTAAGAAGTGAGTCGAGTTCATTGTATTTTGGAGTCTGTGAGATTTGAACTCGCCATCCCCTGGAGATGTCCCCCGCAAGTCCCCTTTTTTCTTTCATAAGTCAGGTGGAAGTAAGAATTATGTATGGAAGTTAAACTTTTCGCAACTGTGAGTATCATCAATCACCTAAACCAGTCACTTGAAGCTGCGAAGAAGCCCCTAACACTCTCATTCGGCACAGTGACGGTGATGAGCACTCTGTAACTATCAATCTTAGCCACGTCATGAAGATCATAGATAATGTAAGGCGTAACCACCTGACCAGCAGCACTAAAATCTGATTTTATGGCGTACAACGGACCAAACATACTAAGAGTATACCACCCACTCTCAAGTTGAGAAGTGTGATAAATTCCCGTCTCAGTAACATTCGATGACCAGACCACAGGAGCCTGCCATACCACACCGGAGTCAGTGTAGTTAGTAGGGTATACATCGTTGACAGTTCCAATCCTCACCCAGGTTTGGTTCTTCCAGGCGTCTCCTCTCTGTATCGTGAGTTTCATCGGGTACCTGCTAACGGAGTCTATGAATAGGTCGATGCTTAACCTTGAGCCATTTGTTGGCGTGTAAAAGACCATTATTGTTCTGGTATCATCCCAGTTTGGGTAGTTGTAGTCGAAATATATTGGGTAGGATGATACTAACTGGACTCCTGATCTTAGGAGTCCGGGGCTGTAATCTGGGGATTTTATTAGGTTGACGAGCTTTTCAAATACTGAAGTTCAGATATTTGTTGGTTGAGTGACTCTATCTCTGAGTCCTTCGTTTTCAGTGCCGTATTCTTACTTTGGAGGTCATTATACTGTATCCATGTGATGCCTGAGAGTATGAGTAGCCCTACAAGAAGTATAGCAATGATGACATGAGTTCGTGATGAGCGTATAATCGTGGACAATTATAAGCCTCAGGATCTAATATCCAATTGCTCTTTATCGCCTTTTCAGTGCGAGCATGCACGCATCAGGTAGA
>CAWGAT010000015.1:0-9049 GCA_963820555.1 Candidatus Bathyarchaeota archaeon | reverse complement strand
CGAGATCCTCCGGGTTACCGAATATTAGGAAGAGGAGGGTCAACCCAAGCAGGCTGAGGGCGGGGACGCTGAGTCCCATGACGCTGCCGCCGAGGATGGCTGTGCGGAATGCGTTGAGCCCCGATGTTTTCGCGTCCTCCGCGACGCGCCCATGCACTTTAACAACGATCCTCATCACAGCATAGGCGGAGAACTGGCTGAGCACTGCTCCTACGAGGAAACTGACCGCGGCTCGCCAACCTAGAAAGTAGTAGATCACAACGGCGAGGATCGGGACAAATGGGGCTATGACCCTGAGCTGGCGGTTTAGGTATGCCGCTGTACCGACCTCGATCTTCTTGGATATGTCCCTGATCTTATCCGATTCTATCCTACGGCGAAAGATGGGGAGCGCAACATAGACTATCAGGAGCCCGGTCAGGGCAACGGTGATCAGCGGGATGGAGAGTGGGTCCAACACGTCTTCCTCAATAGAATATAGATCCTTTGGATGCGGCTAACGAGTCTTCAGATGCCGTTCTCCTATTGGTCTAGGTTCACGCAGGCGATGAGCGACATATAAACCTGTTTACTAGTTTTGCCTTATTTTGCCTTAAAGAAGGCAAAATTAGCTAAAAAGGGGTTAGTCTCCCCGCTTCTTGAGGATCATCTCGGCGACGACCTCTGCCGCTATCCCGCAGACCTTGAGGCACCCGTCGTCACCGTGGCCGCCCGAGTTTATGAAATCCGTCCTCTGCGCGGCGTCGGCGAGGTTCCAGCTCCGGCCGTAGATTGCCTGTTGTAGGTCCCTGCAGAGGGTCGAGGGGAGGGGTTTCTTCATGCCGTACTCCTTCTCGAGGCGGCGCATGAACTCGTTGCTCAGGGCGTAACCGTCCGCGATGGTGGATTGTAGCTTGGGGAGGTCCTCGAGCTTCTCCCTACCCTCCTCGAGGCCGAGCGCCATCAGCGCGCCGACGAGGGCGCCGCAGGATTCGCCGCGCCTCGCCATGCCACCAGCGAAGGCTGTGGCAGCCTTGAGGCTCTGAGTGTCACCGATGCCGAGCCCCTCTTGGAGCGCAGCTACAACCGCTTGGCTGCAGCCGCTCATATTCTCGTTTGCGTGGGCTTTCGCCCTTATCGCCTTGACCTTCTCAGCGTTTACCATATCTGGGAACGTGGCTTCACTCGATTTAAACCCTGACACGGGTGTTACTTGACCCGTTGGAGGAGCCTCTCCGCCGCGACCTCCGCGGCTATCCCACAGACCTTGGGGCACCCATCGTCACCGTGTCCTCCGCAGGCGTAGAATGCCTCCCTCTGGGCGGTGTTCCGGAGGTCGTAGCTGCGCCCGTAGATCCCTCTCTGGATGTCCCAGCAGATCGTCGTCTTCAACGGCTCCTTGAGGCCGAACTCCTTCTCGACTCGGCGCTGGAACTCGTTGGCTATTTCGTCGGCCTCCGCGCAGGCCGCAGCGTAGGCGGGGGTATCGGGCATCCTGCTACGCCCGTCGACTAGGCCCACCGCCATCAACGCCCCCAGCAGCGCACCGCAGGTCTCACCACGTCTGGCAACGCCGCCGCTCAGCACCGTCGCCGCCCTGAAAGACTCCAAGTCACCGATGCCGAGCCCCTCCTGCAGCGCAAGCAGCACGGACTGGCTGCAGCCGCTATACTTGTCGTAGAAGTGGGCGCGCCTCCTGATCTCCTTCACGAGAACCTCATCGACCATGGCTGATACTCGGTGGGACCCGATTTAAGACATGGGAGGAGCCATCAAGGTTTATATCGGGACATATCCGCTTCCTGCAGAGAATGATCGGCCTACACCTGATGCTCGATGGCGTGATGCGCGCCCCAGTCACGAGGGAGCTAGTCGACTCCATACTACGCGAGCTCCCCGGCCGAATAGGCATGAAGATAATCGCAGGCCCCGTCGTCGTGGAGGGCAACTCATGCAACCCCGGGTGGACCGGCTTCGTCGTCATCGACAAGAGCCACATAGCCATCCACACCTTCACCGAGGGCGACCGCATCAGCATAGATGTCTACAGCTGCCAGCCCTTTGACGCTGACGAAGTCGAGCGCTACCTCAGAGCAAAGATCAGTCTGACACGTGTCAACAAGCACTTCTTGACCCGCAGTGAGGCCTAGCTCAGCTCGAAGGTCTCCTCAAGCTGCCTCGTGGCTCGAAAAGCCGCGCGCCCCGCAAACAAGAAGAATACAATTATCAGCACTATGACAATGAGGCCGCTACCTAGTTCACCGAAGACGCTGGACGCAACTAGAGGCACAACGAGTAGAAGGATAGCGTCCTCGGCCACAACGACACCCTCGCCCGCATGGGGCTCAGGTATCTGACTCGGTATCCCTGAAAAGGGTTGCAGGACACCCGAGTCAAGGTTTATCAAGAATCCTTCCCAAACCGGAGATAGGTGCATTCTAAATGAGCAAGAAGGACGCCAAGATGGCCGAGAAGTTCAAGGAGCTATCGGTGTTGGAGAACGACTACGCTGTCAAGCTCGACGCCGAGGTCCGCGGCTACGGGAACGAGATATTCAGGGACATAATCGGCTCCATAGCTGTTGATAGCAAGAAGCACTCAGGCCTCTTCAAGGCGTGCGCCGCGATCAGCAACGGTGACAGCCTCAGCCTCACGGAGGACGAGTACAACGAGCTCGTCGATAGCCTCAAGAAGCACGAGTCAGTCGAGGGTAACATGATAAAGACGGTCGACGACCTCCTCGCGAAAACAAAGGACGACCGCATCAAGATGATGCTGAACCACATAAAGAGCGACGAGGTGAGGCACCACCTCCTGATCCGCAACCTGACGAAGATGGTGGCGAAGAGGGAGGTAATCCTCGAGAAGGACGTGTGGAACCAGCTCTTCAAGGACGTCCTCACCCACGGCCACGCCCCACCGGACCAGTGGGAGCAGCCCGAGTAACCCCGGAATCGAACGCATAATTGGGGCCCAAAAAGGGAAATAAAGGGAAAATATGGCCCCTTTCGACAACAGGGGATATTTTTAATGGGAAAACTTCTTTTGCCTCTTTATAAGGGTTAAATTTAAATAAATTCCTTCTCTTACTAACTGTTGTTCGAAATACCCCACGGAAGAGATGTTGCTAACCAGGGAAGATTATCTGCGGGTGGAAGCCGAGTACGATGGCAGAGGGTTAGTGATTAGGCTAAACGGGGACGCCTACAGGGTCGGTTACCCCTCCGGGGTCTGGGGGAGCCTCGATGAGGAGGCGAAGAAGCTCGTCGCGGACCACGTTGCCTTTCTCTCTACGAACTACCTCCCTATGGTCCTTGGGCGAAGGGGGATAATTTACGGTACGAGGCAGCCAATGCTGGAGAGCTTCGCCTTTAAGAGCACCGTTTATGACCTCCCAAGCAGCGCCCTCCTCGACGGTCACCCCGCCGTCGAGTACATTCGGCGCTTCTATAATACAGACTTCGTCTATGAGGGGGGCGAAACGGTGGTCTGGGGAAAGGGGTACAAGCCTAGGGATAGGGCGATAATCAGCTTCACCAGCGGGAAGGAAAGCCTACTGACCCTCGCCGTCTGCAGGGAGCTAGGCATTGAGCCCATCCTCGTTAACGTGGTGGAGCCCTCGAACCTCTACGAGGAGAAGCACAGGCGTGGTCTCCTCAAGAGGTTGGCGGCCGAGTTCGACGTGGAGTACCACATGATCCGCCACGAGCCTGGTGTCTTCCACGACGGGCGCAGGATGGGATACAAACCATCGAGCCTGGGCTGGGGGAGCCAACTCCTCTACTACCTCGTCCTCTTCCTCCCCTTCATAATCCACTCGAGGGCCCGATACGTCTTCTTCGGCAACGAGAACAGCTGCGACAAGGAGGCCTCCCACCCCGAGGGGTTCAGGACTAACTACTGCTTCGACCAGAGCAGCGGCTGGACCCAGCAGCTCGACAGTGCCGCCCGGATACTCACCAATGGCTCAGCGAGGGTCGGTAGCCTCGTCGGGCCACTGAACGAGATCGCCGTGACTAAGGTCCTCCACGAGGGGTACCCAGACCTCGCCAAGTACCAGATGAGCTGCTTCTGCGAGGACCCTCCGGCTGAGGACCATAGGTGGTGCTGCGCCTGCAGTAAGTGCGCCCGGACGAACGCCTTCATCCGGGGGCTGGGCTACGACCCCCAGAGAGTGGGGTTCTGGGAGGATATGTTCACTGAGGAGCACGCGGGCCTCTTCTCCGCGTTGAACGGAGCGCAGACTTTCGGTTTCGACCGCTCCGGGCTCGGAAGGGAGGAGCAGGAGCTAGCCCTCTACATGGCGGCGCAGAGGGAGCCAGATAACAGGTTCCTCCAGAGGTACATGAAGACGAGTATCTACAACGGAATCTCCGGGGAGGGCGGGGCGGGAAACGAGAGATTCCGCCGCGACTACGAGTTCTACATGACCCCTCAGCCCTACCCGGCCATACCCGACGAGCTCCGCGACAGGGTCTATGACCTGTACAACCGAATCCTACGCGGCGGCTAGACCCGCCCAATCTCGACGGTGTACGTGAACTGGTGCAGGGGCTTCTTCAGCTCGTATGCTAGACCTGCCCAGGAGAGGTGGTCAGGAACCATCTCCCTCCCCCTAAACATCCGGGCTCCCTCTACCCTTTCCAGCTTGAAGAAACTGGAGCCGTCACCGGCCGTAAACCTCGCCCACTCCGCCTCAACTGGGCTCCAAGCCCCGACACGCCACCCGTGAAGCTCGAGACCACCTGAGTCGTCGTATGAGTCGAAGAATCGGGCGTCAAGCTCGTTCATCAGGCAGAGCCTCTCGCAGCCTGGGCCCAACCCCGTGGGATCCACAGTGATCCTGATGGCATTAGACTCCATCGTATACTCCACAGAAACGCTCCCCCTCGTTGAGGTAGAGGAGAAGCCGTGCTCTATCACCCCCGTCGAGCGTTCAAACCTCCAGAACCCATTGGCCACGACCTGAGCGAATCCTCGTGAGTGATACAGGGGTGAGAGGTTTCTCATAAGCCAGCCGTCGAAGAGGACAGCGGGCCCAGGGAGGCCGGAGAGGAGTCGGCTCGCCCACTTCTTAGTCGACGTGGCATCAATCTTGAAGGTCTTCCTTGCACCCTCTTTGGTCTCCTCGACCTCGGCATGGGTGGAGTAGACGAATCTACCCCCGACGAGGGCGATGGGGACGCCGAACCCGACCCCCTCTCCCGCTACGTCGCAACCCCCGATGGTTAGAATCGCCCCCTTCTGGAGACCGTTTGACCTCAGTCTCCGGGGCCAGGGCTCATCAGTGATAATGACCTCCGCGTCGCCAACACATAGCCTGACAGCAGACCCTTTGCGAGTCCCCACGGTGATCCTACAGCACTATTACAATAATAAACTCGGCCCCCCGGGTAGCCCCTTTAAACCTGGGCTCCGAAGATCAAACCGGTTATCTGATTTGCTGGATAATAGAGTGGTCCTCGTCACCGGGGCTACTGGGGGGCTAGGCAGGGTCGTAGTGAAGAGGTTCCTCGTCGAGGGGGCTAACGTGGCGGCCGTGTACAGAAACGAGGAAAAGCTCAGGGAGCTCGTCGAATACGCGGGAGGAGGCAAACTAACTGGGTTCAAGGCCGACGTCACTGACCCCGCCAGCGTCTCGTCCCTCGTCGGCGAGGTCACGAAGCAGTTAGAGCGGGTCGACGTCCTCCTGAACATTGCGGGTGGCTACGCGGGTGGGAAGCCCCTCCAGGAGTCGGAGGTAAGCCTGCTCGACCAGATGGTCACCCTAAACACGAGGTCCGCATGGCTGTGCAGTCGAGCTGTCCTCCCCGGTATGATCGAGAGGAACTGGGGAAGGATAGTGAGCGTCTCGGCGAAGAACGCGACTCCCCGAGGCCGAAGGGTGGGGAACACCGCGTACGCCATCTCCAAAGGGGGAATAATCACGCTTACCGAGGCCCTCGCCGAGGAGCTGGCCAAGTACGATGTAAACGTCAACTGCGTCATGCCCGCCACAATCGACACCGCGGACAACAGGGAAAAGATGCCCAAGGCGGACACCTCCAAGTGGGTGAGCCCCGAGGACATCGCTGAGGTCATCCTCTTCCTCTCCTCAGAGCCGTCAAGAGCCGTGACAGGGGCCGCTATCCCCGTCTTCGGCCGCTCCTAGGCTCCGAGAGAAGCAGAAGTCTCCTCTCGCTCAGCTCTCCTTGTGTATCGATGAGATCCTTATCGGATCCTCCTCAAGACAGTAGGTGCTGTACCAGTTTTTCATTCTATAGCTATCGCCTGCTCCTCTCTGAGTTCCAAGTACGTCGTCGATGAGTTACGTTTAATCTTGTCGAGGAAAGAGGTCAGTTTTTTCAAGCTGGATTAATATTTTCTAATTAAATTTAACTGAAATATCACATTTAAAAATGTTTTTAAATAAAGAGCGGTTGAAAAAACCTAGGTATGTCCGACGACGAAAAGAAGTATAGATACCACACCGTCAACCTCCCCGAGAACCTAGCGGCGAAGATCGAGGAGGTGATCGCTAGTGGAAACCATGGCTACACCAGCGTCCCCGACTTCGTCAAGAGTGCCGTCCGGAGATACCTCAGGGAACTCGGATATCTAGTCTAGAATCGGGCTTTAGATAGTTTCTAAATTCGACATCTAAGCTGATTCGGATCCCATTCGCTCCCTCTTAAAAAAATTAGCTTATAGAATGAAAGGCAAAGATACCCATGGAAAGGATGAACGATCTCAGGATCGCGAAAGTGCGAAGAGCTAGGCAAGCGGTACAACGCAGGATGGGACTACATCGTCAGGTACCCTAAAAAAGAGGGGGGAGGTGTACCTACTCCTTGATATTGCTAATTTCTGTTTCCGAGTGGAGCCTGGATGGGAACTTGGCAAGGTAGCGCACCCAGTCCTGTGAGACGGAGTCTGGATGCTCCCTGACGAACTCCTCATGCTTCTTGCAGTGTCTCCCCTTACATTTTGGGTCGGCGGAGATCAACATGTGCATCCTTAGGGCGCCGGGTCCCTGGTCTGTCTGGAAGCCACATCCCTCCACGGGGCAGACGAACTGGTCTATACTACCCTTCTTCTCGTCGAGTAGGTAGTACCGCTTGTACTTAGCATCTATCTCAAGCGTCATCTCATTGTCTCCCCTGTGGCCCCGGGCGGCCCGCGCCTCAGGGTGAAGGTAGAGCTGTCCCAAGCAGGATATTCGGTGGGCCTCAGCCGGGGCCCCCCCGGTGGGCGTAGGGGATCCGCCCAAAGATGGGTCGATTAAACGCGTCGAATGTCTGGTCTCTACGGCACTTAGGGCCGCTAGGAGCCGATTAAATATTCTCCTGGGGGGTAATAAGCTTAGTGTCAGCCGACGATAATCCATAGCCCGCCCGAACCGATTAAAATTAGCGACGGACACCTCATGAACAGTTTCTAAAATATAGTAAAAACCCGAAAAACGCAATATTCAACCTTTAAATATTAACGTTCCCCAACCGACAACGAGTGGAAAAACCCATGACCTACAAGATCGAGGTCGACAGGGAGAACTGCATAGCCTGCGGTGTATGCTACGGAACAGACCCCGCCCACTACGAGGGCGACTCGGAGGGTAAGTCAAAGGTAATCGGCGGGAAGAGTAACGGCAAATCCGTAGGCACCTTCGACGACGGCGCCAAGGACGACGCCCAGCGTGCAGTCGACTCCTGCCCCGTCTCAGCCATCACTCTAATTTAAACAAACCCAAAGACGCGAGCCGATCAACGACTCCTCCGTAGGTGGGAGGGGAACTATCTTCATGATGCGCCTACTCCTGAAGGCGAAGGCGCTTCCCCCCGCAACAATTAAACACCAGCGGGACATGTCACACGCGACTCCCAGTGGACGTCCTCTGTGCCGGAAGTTTCATGATAGATATAGTGGCCCCACACCTCCCAGCGATCACACCGCCTGGGGGCCTCATCTACGCCCCGAGGGGGATAACCATTAACATAGGCGGCCACGCTGCCAACGTCAGCGTCGACCTCGCCCAGCTCGGGCAGAGAGGTGTCGCCGCGGCGGGATGCGTCGGGGACGATATGCTCGGGAGGTACATACGCGAGACCCTGAAGGGCGCGGGGGTAGATCCCAGGCCACAGGTGCTCAAATCCACCCACACCGCGAAGAACATAGCGCTCACTGTGGAGGGGGAGGACAGGCGCTTCATAGCTGAGCTAGCCGCTAACACCCTCCTCACTCTGGACCACGTCGAGTCCCTCCTCACCGAGGCACCTCGCATCCTCTTCCTCGGCACGATTGGGGGCTTGAAGTATATAGACGCGGGCCTCGAGAAACTCCTCGCCGCCGCTCATGCCTCAGGGTCCACCACCGTCGTGGACGTGATCCCCCCGACCCAGCCGGACTGGAGCCACCTGACAAAGGCACTCGGGGAAATAGACATCCTCCACCTCAACGAGGACGAGGCGTGCCGCGTAACCGGGCTCGTCGACCCTCTCTCTGCTGCGTGGAAGCTACGTCAAGGAGGAGCTGACACGGTAATCGTCACGATGGGTCCCTCGGGCCTCATTGCACTGCGGGGCGAGGTGGAGATCTCCATGCCCGGCTTCAAGGTCGAAGAGGTTGACGCGACAGGGGCGGGGGACGCCCTCTGCGCGGGGCTCATCCACAGCCTTATGGAGGCGAATGACCCTACGGGGGCCTCGGAGGACGAGTTCATACACGCCCTGCTCGAGGGACAGGCGGCGGGCGCGGCATGCGTCACCTCCCCTGGAGCGACTACAGCCGTCAACTCCCGAATCGTCGAGGCGCTGCTCAAGGAGCAGGGGGAGGCAATCCTTGGCGCATCCACTCCACGTCGAGGAAAAACATCGAGGTGAAGAACTCTGATGGAGGCTGGACGAAGGATACCCACGGGCTCGGGGGGCCTAGACTCCCTTCTATCGGGGGGCCTTGCTTGGGGAGGCGTCGCCCTCGTTTATGGTGAGCCTGCCTCTGGGAAAACCACGCTCGCCATCAGTGCCGCCGCCAACCTCCTCCGCCTAGACCACGCCGCCAGGGTCCTGTACATAGACTCGGATGCGAAGTTCAC
>CAWGAT010000014.1:0-15417 GCA_963820555.1 Candidatus Bathyarchaeota archaeon | reverse complement strand
CCGGCCAGACGCACGCCCTTGGCGGCCCAGTCACGCGACGACCCCTGACCATAGTCGGCACCGGCGATGATGATCAGCGGCTGCTTGCGCTCCATGTAGGTCTCGATGGCCTCCCACATGCGGGTGACCTGGCCGTCCGGCTCGATGCGGGCCAGGGAACCCTTCTTGACCTGCCCATCCACCACGGCCATCTCATTGACCAGTTGCGGGTTGGCGAAGGTGGCCGGCTTCGGCCATCAGGTGGTCACCGCGATGGGTGGCGTAGGAGTCAAAGTCCTCTTCCGGCAGGCCCATCCGGGCCAGGTACTCCCCGGAGGCGCTGTTCGCCAGGATGGCGTTGGACGGCGACAGGTGGTCGGCGACGGCTGTATCTTAGGATTCAATCAGCTCGCGAAGCCAGGGAAACGCGTCGAAGACTTAGTTTCCTCCAGTAAAGCCCTAAGGATAAGACCATGTCGAATGCGCCCATTGTCATTAAAAATATGGGCCCCAGCCATATACCAATCAAAGTGTTGGCCCTGACTCCCTCTGAGGGATTGTCTGATTCGTAGAGTATGGGTACCAGCTGCCCGATTCTGTACATTCTGTTTGTGCCGCCGTCTACGCCTTGCGCGGTCACCGTTGAACCAGACATGTCTTTAAAATTGAATATGGGGTAATAGACTTCATCTTGGAGATAGTAATCCACGACTATGGCTGTCGTTTTCTGGCTTCTATCAAGTAATGCAAAAGTATCGTTTATCATGTACGCACCTGAAATTAGACAGGCAGCTCCGATTATCGCTGCAAAAGCAAATATTTTATCGACCAAAAAACTTCTGATCCTGAGTTTATTGTTCTACTAATTATCCTTTTCTTAGTTAAATCGCCTGAATGGTAAATTCAACTCTACGACCTCGCGCACGAGAGTTTCAATTAAATGACATCCCCACGGGGATGTAATCGCCTCTGAAGGACTCTCTAATTTCAAATAGCAGTGTTGCAAAAGAAGAGAGGGGTAAACCATGTCTGCGGCATTCAATGGGGCGAGGTTCTGCTGGATGGATGGGGGGGTCGTGGAGACCGAGCGAGCGCTTGTCTCCGCTATGGAGCCAATATACCTGGGGATATTCGAGGGGATAAAGGCATACACGCAGGGGAACATAAGTGGGGAGGGAAGGCTCTCCGTGTTCTCTTGGGATCAGCACATGGATAGGCTGTGGAGGAGCGCTGCGATAGATGGGTTGAAGATGCCCTACGATAGGGACGAGCTGCTGGAGGGACTCAGAGCGGTCGTGAAGGCGAATTGCTTCAGCTCAAACATCTACATTCAGCCCAGGGTCTGGCCGAAGGCGGGGGAGCCCGAGGAGGTGCACGTCGTGATACCCGTCTGGAGGTTCGACACACTCCTGCCGGCGAGTAACCCCGAGTTCTCGAAGAGGAGGAGGTTCATGGTAAGCAGCTGGAGGAGGATCTCGAGCGATGCCCTACCACCTCAGGCTAAGAGCTGGGCGAACTACGCGAACAGTAGCTTGGCCGCTAGAGAGGCGAAGAGGTGCGGCTACGACTCTGCTTTGTTCCTTGACAACAGGGGCTTCGTGTCGGAGGGGACGGGGGCGTGCGTGATGAGTGTTCGAGATGGAAAGCTGATTACTCCGCCTGTGACGGCCAGCATACTGGAGTCCGTCACGAGGAGCCTCTTCCTAGAGTTTGTCCCACGTGATCTCGGGATCCCCACTGAGGTGAGGGACTTGACCCGCTCGGAGCTGTACGCGTCTGACGAGGTCTTCCTGTGCGGCACTGGGGGTGAGGTGACTCCGGTTTTTAGCGTCGATGATATAGAGGTGGGGAGGGTGTACCCTGGGCCTGTCACGAAGCGGATAGCCGACTACTACTCGGAGATCCTCGTGGGGAAACTGGATAAGTATCGCAGCAGATTAACCCCAATTTAGCTATGTTTGGGGTTCAGGGTCTCTCCTAAGCGAGCCCGCGGCGCAATGGATTGACCCACTGTTCCTCGGACCCACGAGGCTCGGTATATCGACCTCAACAACCTCCACGCCCATCTTCTCTAGCCACTTAGTCGCCTTCGGATCACCGGATGGGACAAGGACCTTCATCGGCTCAAGTACGACGCCGGTCTCAGGCCCAACGGGCATACCCTGATCTACCCTGCAGATATCATCTGGTGGAACCACGAACCTCCAATCCATCTCGCTCCTAAGCCAATCTAGCAGGTACTTGTCGAGCCACTTCGGGTTCGCCACCGACGTGTGTCTGTCTATCATGCAGTAGTGAGTCAGCTGTGGGCGTGGACCATAGCCGGGGAGGATTCTCACGTCTACCTCCGGGTCCTGCATGTGGATGATTCGTCTGAGTTGTTCGTGGCCCCAGTCGTTTGCCCTCCAGACCTCCGGCTCCATGATGTTTGCTCTTGGATAATGAACCGCGGCGAAGAGGTGCTTCTCGTCTAGCCACCCTATGTTTCCACCCTCAGCCATCCCCTTCCCGGTGATCATACCGACGACGGGGCAACCCGCCTCCGCCAGTGCCTGGTACGTCGGGAGTTCCTCCCCCTTTCTTATGTTGTCATACATCCTCAGTATAACCTGGCCGTAGACGGCGGGGTGGCAGACGTCGTCTGTGTAGATCGCCTTAACCTGGTAGGGTGGATCATTAGGGTCAGGCTTTCTCTCAACGACCTCGACCCCTTCGTCCTTATACGTTTTCTTGAGTCTCTCAAAGTCTCTTGTAAGCTCGGTGAGGTCGGCCGGCTTGTAGCTCATCCTCCAAGCTGAGAGACTTGAGTCGTGAGGCGACCAAGGTGTTGGCTTTCCTATGCTGAGGAACTCTTTTCCCGGTCTGTGAAGTAGCACAGTGCGTAGCTTCCCTACTGTGGTGTTTGCTTTCCATTTCTTCCCCCAGACCCTCGGCATCTCCTCCTCGAAGTCTGAGAGGACCTGAGGATGATACTTCATGTACTGCTCATGGAGAGTCATCCCGGTCTTTTCTTTGAATTCGTCGATTTCAACCATGAATTAGCCCGGTTAAATAACAGTTAATATAACTATAAATTATCTGGGTCAAAGAGGAATCAGCGTCGTTTTACTAGCTGCAACCCGCATATGCGATCGGATCTTTTTCGCTGGTTGGGGGAGTTCAGCTACCAGAATTATGTGAAAGCAACCAGATGTAGGATAGGATCTCAAAAAATCACCTTTTTCATCTCTGTAATTGGGTATCATCTCTCCTACGTTGTGCTTGGCGCGCGAATCACGAATATAACAGGTTTATATATGACAATGTTATATACTATTCTGCCATGTGTGACTCTGAAAACGGCTGCCACGAACCACAGCGATGCAGACGCCACATGATACGCACCAACCCAGAGAGAGGCTGGACCCAGTTCCTATTCCTACGCCTCATCCATGAGAAACCCATGCACGGCTACCAGATAATGGAGGAACTAAACATTCGGGGCTTCCTCAACAAGGAAAGACTCGAAGCCGGAACCGTCTACACCATCCTCCGCCGAATGGAACACCACGGACTCATCACAAGCCAATGGGAGGAGAACGCTGACGGACCCGACCGCCGCGTCTACACAGCGACACCCGAAGGAGCCCAGATACTCAAAGAGGGGTTGGAGGCGATGCTCCAACGCAAAGCCCTCCTAGACGACCTCGCAGCCTACTACAAGCAGCGATTTCAGAGCACCAAGGAGTGAACAAAAATGAGCGAAGAAAAGAAACCAGAAGTCGAAGAAACGTCAGAAGAGCAGACCGAAGAGTGCTGCCAAGGCCACGAAGAGCAACAGTACGAAGGGTGCGGACACCATGGCCCATGGGGCCACCACGGCGGGCATTGGATGCATAAGCGCATGATGATGCATTTCGCCTCCATGACCGTCGGGGAAGAGGTGGAGTTCCTCGAATCAGTCAAGGCTCGCCTCGAAGGCAGACTTGAAGTCGTGAACGAGAAGCTCGCGAAGCTCAAAGCCTAAACATTTACATGTAGCTGCCCCAGATCGCCTGGAGCCCTTTTTTTTGGGTTCTCACTTTCTTACAGTTTTACTTTATTTACATGCACTCAGGTAGGGTAGAGTGTTTTTCATCCTTCTTTCCGAGGCCCTATTTGTTGATGATCGCGTCCTCTAGGCTCATCCTCATCGATTTTATAGGTGCCTCATCTGGCCAACCTACGATTATGTGAAGCCGGCTCACAAAGTCCTCATGTAGGCCGAAGTGTTGTCTCAGCTTAATCTGAGTCTCCTCGCCGTGAGTCATCCAACATGCGCCGAGGCCCAGGGCGTGTGCCATCAGGCAGATGTGATCAGCAGCCGCTGCTGCATCGTAGAACATGTTCTGGGGAGCCCTCTCGTCGAATTTCAGAGCCTTGTAGACTCTTAGGTCTTGACAGACTACGACCATGATGCAGTTCTCAACCGGGATGTCGCTACTTACTAGTTTCCACTCCTCAGGGCTCCGCAGGACTATGAACCTCCTAGAGTCCACGTTGCAGCCCTGTGGAGACATCAGACCCGCGTATAGGATCTCCCTGATCATCCAATCGGGGACTGGCTTGTCCTTGAATTGGCGGATCGATCTCCTCCCATAGAGCAGTTTTTTGACTGTCTCTATTTCCTTTTCACTGAATGGCTCAGGCAGCTCGGTTCCGAGTTCAACCCGCTCTCCCGCGTTGAGCTTTTGAGCCATTTCGATGTTTTTTCTGCACCACAGGATATCAGGTGTATCGATGGGCAATCCCCTCTTCTCCCAAAGTTCGAGGAGAAGCTTCGCCTGCAATCCGAAGTCCTGTGGCTTCTTTAACTTCCCCTTCAGGATCCTGTATATCATGACCTCGATGCCGTGGTGGGTCCTCTCATGGAGTATGCTTCTAAGGGGGTCGACGTCCATTTTGATGAGCTCATCCATGGAGTAGCCATGTATCTTCTCGCCGTATGCCATGGTTACTCAGGGGCATTGAAGGGTTTAGCGTTTACTTATGGGTGATTCTGAATTGATCTAGATTCTGAGTGCGCACAATATTAATACGAGCCCACGTCAGCCGTCGGACCTTCCTCTCCAGCCATCCGGTATTTGAATGGGACGTAATTACGACCTATATTCGTTGATTGCCCGAGGGGATGGCTTCTCCACCTCGAGCCCTCCTGGGGGCGCGCTTGGCTAGGTTATAGAGTATGGGGATCAGGAGCACCACTGTGAGGAGAAGCCCCTCCTCCGTGAATAGGGGGTAGTCGATTCCGGGTAATCTACTGAAGTCGGTTGGAGCCTGCGTCACCTGAAGACTTGGGCTGAGCCCCAGCCCGTTACCCAGCACGACGTTTAGGGAGAATTTGACGGAGAAGTCGTATGGGTAGATGGGCCAGAGTATGGGCGTTAGTCCCCCGAGGTCGAGGACCAGGTGGGAGGCGACCACGAGGAATGCCAGTATGACGGTTCTCTGGTGAGCTGGTCTGTATGCGTCTGGCGACTAGGAGAATGGGGAGGAATAGTAAGCCCAGTATGACTATGGAGTGACTGAAGCTTCTGTGGATGAGGAGCAAGGAGTCTAGGTCTGGGAGGACGCCCAGCAGCGCCAGCGGAGCCGCCGTTTTCAGGTCTAATCCCAGCAGCAGGAGCGCCGTCAGCGGTAGTGCGAAGTGTACTATTGGCTCCATGGAGGCATGGGAATTTGATGGGCTATTAAAGAATAGCGTGCGCGGGGGGGAACTGAGGAAGTCATCAACTATCTTAACATCTGCCAAGAGGTTTTGCGTGTCACGATTGCGATATTATACCGTTCAATAAAGAGGCAAATTATAGGAAGTAAAATCTTGATTTTAAATGCCCTTGTTTCCAAACCAGTTGTGGTGGACGAAATTCTCTATATCGCGGCGTACTCTCAGGAATTTGGTCGCCTCAGTGGGATATCCTAAGCGACAGGCGTAGGCGATCTTTAGGGGTTCGGGAATTTTGAGAATTTGCTTCACCTGTTTTTCAACAGGCGGCGCGGCGAAGGTGCTGAGAACCTGGAGGCTGATCCCAAGAGAATGCGCCATAAGCCACATGTTCTCCATAACGCAGCCGAGGCTCATAAAGCCCAAGACATCGCCCTCGGAGGCAGGAGCCCTCTTCTGAGGGTCATAAACCACAATAAAGAGTAATGGGCTTCCTCGGATGGCTTGGGTCAGCGGTATAGGTGCGCTTAATCGGGCTGTATCCGCCATTTTCGAGGGGTCTGTCCATGACGGCGGAAACATTGTACCCAAGATTCCAGTCTTCTTTTTCAGCAACTCCTTTTTTGAGAATGAGAGCTGTCTATAGTTCTCGCGGAGAAACACCTCTGAAATGCGCGATTTGACATTCCCTATTTTCTCGAGGACCTCTTTTTCGTCAACTACGACGATTTCGAAGTTTTGCATATTGTGTGCAGTGGGTGCCCAACTTCCAGCCTCTAGAATCTGCATTAGGTTTTTCCTTGATATTGAATGATCCGGATCGAAGGAAACCCTATCAGACTGCCTTCCCTTTATAATACTCAAGATATCACTCAGTTCAAGTCATCTCCTATTCTAAGCACTTCACGAAAGGGACCCTTCGCAGCGTGTGTTAAGGGTTTCCCAACCATTCCAGAGATTGCGCAGGCACTTCGCATTCAAGTAGCTAAGAATAGTCTAATACCAACCCCTCACTTGCCAAATACTGTAATCTCCCTGTGCACGCGTTCAGGTAGGCTTGGCTCTATGCGGAAGCCTGAGGAAACCATAGATGCTATTGCGTCACGAGCCTTGGATCCAGTCAATTTGCCATCGTGAAAGGTATTTAGGACCATGTGCAGAAATATATTCAGGCGGTGGTATCGAAGGTGTTTCTTTTTCTCCTCCATAATACGACGAGGATTGTTAATGCTAACACCGCGAATATGACAAAGGCGAGGTTAATCCATGGGAGAAGAACGTTCTGGGAGTCATAGGAGCCCGAAATGTTCACTGAATCCTCCACAGTTATGGGTGAGGTAGGTCCCTCTACCTTATTCAGCGTGTTTACCTCACCTAGTTTTGAGCTCGTAACGGATTCGCTGTACGTGTAGTCGACGACGGTCCCCCTGTCGAACCATCCGATAACGTATGGAAGGTCACCCATACCTAGTGTTTTTCCGTTTACGGTAAGCACCAGCCCCTTCGCTCCCCCGTCAAGACCCGACTGGCCGAAGACCAGTTGATACTGCGTCTTCCATTCGGCTATGGCCGTCTTCGGTTCATCCAATAATATGTCGTTTGAAGTTGAGCCGGTGCCTGAAGCATCGCCTCCCCATCCAGTGAAGACGTATTGGACATTACTGCCCCCAGTACCGTTGTCTGCTTAACGCTGGCGCGAACAGTCTCACCGACTTCATACCAGCCCGAGCCATCCGTTTCGCCGTAGGCAGATTTGACCGTGAATTGGTAGATGTGTTGCCATGTGGTCTCCTCAGTCACTGGACCGTTCATAATGAACTCCCCGCTGGGGTTGCTTCCCCCTGTGTAGCCACCTAGGGAACCCTTCCACCCACCAAACACGTAGCTTTCACCCGCCACCGCACTTGGAGCGTCGGCCTTTACAGTCACCTTCGATCCGGCGTCGTACCATGATCCATCTAGCGGGGCTACTGTCCCGAAGTTTGTCCTAGTGGTCAACCGATACTGGGTACCATAGCTCGCGGTGACTGACGCCGGAGAGTTAGGAACATTGTAGTCATAGGTCTGAGAGCCCCCGTCGCTCCAAGAGGAGAATACATACCGTACGCCGCCCTCACCATCCACCAACGGAGAGGCCACTAGAGTATGAACTGATCCGATAGACCAGCTGAAGGTTTGTGGCGTGGCGACAGAGATTCCGTCGACTAAAACGAAACCCTGTCCACTAGGACTGGAGTCGATCGTCACAGATACTTCTCTTGGAGCACTGACCCCGAAGGTGACGCTGACGTTGTGGTCCGCATGCACGTTACTGAAGGTATAATAACCGGATACGGGGACCGATTTTCCGTCCACGCTTATCGCGGACACACCGTAGCCCTCATCGGGGGTGAATGTGAAGGTCTTGTCTGCGCCCTGCTTTACACTTACGGGCACCGATGGATTGATCGAACCATGGCCGATTAGTGTAGGGGCTAATCATGTACGTTGGTGTGCTGCTTCGCTCCACGAAGTTCGCTGTTATGGTGCCTGGACCGCTTATGGTCGCTGAGGTGGTGGCCGAGTTTGGGTTGTTTATAGTGATGGACCCCGTGGACGTCCATGAGGAGAAGGAGAAGCCTGATGCGGGTGTGGCGGAGATCTGGATCGTTCCTTCGCTTATCCAGATATTCTGGCCTGAGGGGCTTGTTGTTCCAGCGCCCGCGGGGTTGGCGGAGAAGGATACGCTGTATTGGGTCGCATAGTACCCAAAGATTGTTCCATCCATTCCGGCTGGGATGGTTCCTGACTGAGTTGTGACTGGTGGGTTGGTGTCGCTGGTGGTGTAGATCCAGACATATTGCTTAGTTGAATCCACGACTAGCGAGGAGTGGTAGGCGAAGGTGATGTCGTTATCGGTTGAGATTGTGTAACATGTGCTGAGGTCGGATACAGTGCAACCACCTCCCCCTATTGTGGCTACTACACCCGTGTAGTCGCTTCCAACGTTCTTTTCCCAGAATGTGACGGAGTGGCTCACCTGGGCTTTTGCTGTCGATGTGTTGACTACGCTAATCATGAGGATCAGGCTGAGTATCAGGATCAACCGTGAATTTCTCATCATTCTCATCGCACCTCGTCCGCTCCAAGCCATCATCGCATATCACCTTTAAGCAGATCGCGTAATGTTCGAGATTCGATTTCAACGAGCTCGATGTGTGTACTGATTTCACACATTGTTTGATGATCTCCAATACTGTAGCTTCTCATAAGAGATACACCTCAGATGTTTGTGTTTGAAGTATCTGAAAAGAATATAAGTCTAATGAATCTTACGTACTAACTATAGTTACCTTGTTGATGACATCTTGGATTAGATAATAAGACAGTAAGACTGCCTCGAAACATAATCCGCTAATTTAAGTGAAGCCACCAAGATCGAGTTCCACATACTCTCGATGTTCAATTTAACCACAACACCCAAAGAGACAACAAATCTAGACTGTCTAAGTAGTGCAAACGTGCGTGCGACGCCGATTACGGTTGCTCAAGGAAGCTACTGTGTCACTAGTGCGTGCGATTTGAGATGGTCGAGTCTTCGGTCCCGGGATGCGTTCGCGCGCGGCCACGTGTGGTGATAAGGTCTATTATCAGGCAAATCAATTTCACTCACGGGATTAACTTTGGTTAAATGTCCAAATTGTGGCTCCGAGATTCCGGAGGACTCGAACTACTGCAAGTTCTGCGGCACGCATCAGGGAAGTTATGTGACCGAGGAGTTCTCGGTGGCTGCGAGTGACGTCCTCAAGAGGGTCGAGGAACTGTTTCACGAGGGCAACATCACGAGGATCGTGGTGAAGGACGAGGCGGGGAAGCAGTTGCTGGAGATCCCGGCGACTGTAGGTGTCGTGGGTACGCTTCTCGCTCCTTGGATGGCTGCGCTCGGGGTTATCGCTGCGATCGCGACGAGGTGTACCATCGTCGTTGAGAGGAGAGCATAACTAGGTTTTCTTTAATGAATCATACGTCTGTACGAGACTGTTTACTCGCCCCTCAAGCTCCGAGATGCGGGGGCTCAGCTCTTCATTAGCTCTCCTATTGTCAACTGCCCCCGTAAGCAGCAGAAGGTCCATGAGTGAGATGGACTCGGCGTAGCTGATGGCGCCGAGCTCCGCTGACCAGGCCTCGACGAGGCGGTCGAACGCGTTCCTTCTCCCCATGCTGAGCAGTGCGTCCTTTTACTCGCTCCTCATCCTTGACAGGAGTGTCTCGAAGCTCATCCTTGTAGCCGGCTTGGTTCACCCACGTCCTCTTTGCCCAACTTGACTGAAGCAAGGTTTTCGGAGCTGACGATTGATTTAAACAAAACCAATAATCAGATAGTGCAGAGAAGCCTGAATGTGGGTATATCATAGTGGACTCGCATGTGTAGTTGATTAGTTGCCTCCGGGCCGCGCAAGCAAATGGGTTTTTATTAACCGTTTACAAAAAAAATATGGTGAATAGAGCATGGGTGTGATTTATAAACCGGAGGACGCAAAGAGGCGCAGAATTATAGATAAAGCTCTGGAAGATCTGGACCCTAGCATTAGGGAGCCTGTAAAAAGACTCATAGAAAGTTACAGTGGTGAAGACCTTGAGAGGAAACTCACCGAGCTTATAGGCTTTGAGAAGACGAGGAATCTGATAGAAAAGAAGAAGAAGTAAGGCAACGAATTGAAAAAAGACGTCGGTCGAGCACGCCACCCTTAGGATGATGAACCGGCTCATTTGACATTAGGCACATAACTTTCGGGCTTAGCAGCGTCCTCATGATGACATCCCAATGGCAGCTCGAGATCATAAGGATCCGGGCTTCGAGGAAGGAGTTTTTTCGATGCCATTCTTCCTCAGTGTAAACTGCAACTACAAGACCTCGAGCGCCATATTCCTCGGCGTGATGCTTCTCTCCTATGCGATGGTTCTAGCCGCCAACGGAATTGGATTGTCGTGGGTTGGAATAGTCGTTTTCTTAGTCGGGTTCTGGCAGATGGCCGTGCTTCAGTTCAAGGCGGCTTCTTTTAAGCCGTACAAGCCGCCGTTCCTCGAATGGGCATCCGAGGAGATTGAAATGGACGAGGGCACAAAGAAGCTCAATAGAATGGTACACGTATCGTTCTGGGGCTTATTCCCAACGTATGCGGATCATTATTTTATGAACTATCGGAAGGTCAGGCTGTATCGAAGCACATCCTTTACGGATTTATCAACGTACTCGCCGAACCTCAGAGCTATGATACTAGGTGTGATCACCCCGTAGGTTATGCCGTTTTTTATAACTACAAGGAGATGGTTGTCGCTTCTCCGGATTATTTCCGAGGCATCCATGAGGTCATCGTCGGGGTCTATCGTCAAGCAGGGTGTCGTCATTATGTCCTTGACCTTGACGTTGGCAGGGTCGGAGCCCACCGCGATTACTTTAGAGACTATGTCCGCCGCGGAGATGAAGCCCCTCGGGATCCCCTTCTCCATTATGACGATGAGATCATGCATGCCGCCTGCAATCATGGCAGCAGCCTCGCGGATCGGTGTCTCAAGGTCAGTGACCGGGAAGCTTCTATCCATGTAATCTTTTACCTTGTATGACATTGTTGTGATCTTCAATTGATGTGATAAAAGCTATACTTTATTATAATATTATAATAGTATCTCGCGCATGTGTGTCCTGTAAATATGAGACACCTTAAAAACAGCGGAGTCTGAGCTTCTTCGAAGTCAAATGGTTTCGCCTGAACTGGAGGAACTGACGTGGCTTGCCGTTCACGGTAGAGGAGTCATAAATACCGCACACTCCTCCCAGATCGCGCTCACCCTTTCCCAGGCGGGAGTAGCCGCAGGGAAAGAGGCATTCTATTACATGAGGTATGATGATAGCCCGGAGAGGGTCCAGTTGCCTTTCATCTATTATGCTGTCTTCGGAAATCCGAGGATTAAGGTGATCCTTCCGGAGGAGGTCGAGCCGGTGGGCAGCGTCTTCGATACGATAGCGGTATTGGATTCGTCTCTCCTCGTAAAATCGACTTCTCAGAGGGCACTACTTCTAGACGGTGCGAAGAAAGAGGCGGCACTCGTCGTTAACACGTCCCTTAAACCGGATGTGATCCTGAAGTTGGTGAGGAAGTATGGCTGCGCCCAAGATTGGGAGGGCAGAATACTAACTCTTAGAGCCAAAAAATACGATCAAAACATCGCCCTGGGGATGATTGGTGCTATAGCCAAAGCCATGGAGCCTCTTTACTCCATCGACGATGTGGTTGAGTCTCTTGAAGTCGAGGGTAAGTCGGATTCAATAGGCGCAGTTAGGTCCGCTTACGAGGAAGCTGATTCCCTCAAGGTTTCGCTCAGGGCTAAGGACTGCGAGCAGTATAATCGGAAGTTCAACTTGGGCGACGTGAAGTCGACCCATCGGATGGAGTGGTGGGACAGGAATGCCTACATGAGCCTCAAGGAGAGGGTTGCGGATGCCCCCACGTACGAGCAGAGGATCGAGTCTATGCCGAGGTGGGAGGAGATTGCCCCAGCACTGATTGAGTTTGGGCCGAAGGTGTCTGAGAGGAACATCGGGTTTAAGACAAGTTTCGCGAGGACATTTAGGCCGGTGATCGATGAGAAAAAGTGCGTTAACTGCAAACTGTGCCACGTCTTCTGCCCCGATGGAGCGATTGACTACGATCCGATCAAGGTAAACTACGACTACTGTAAGGGCTGCGGGATTTGCGCGAGGGTTTGCGGCTCGAAGGCGATTTCGATGCCCCATGAGCTACAAGCCTTAGAGGGCTTAGACGAGGAGGAGTTCCTCACGATTCGGGAGGCACTCATCGAGTACGCGTACTGAGGTGTTGATGCATGAGCAAATCTTCGCAGGTCGCTGTTCAGAAAGCCGTTCAGAAGCGACGCGTTTGGACAGGTGCGAGATCCGTCGCGGAGGCCGTGAAGTTAGCCGACGTTGATGTGATCGCCGCCTACCCTATTAGGCCTTACACGGGTATCATGAATGCCCTTGCGACTATGATCGCGGGCGGGGACTTCTACGCTGAGTACCTCGTCTGTGACTCTGAGCACAGTCAGTTTGAGGTCGTGAAGCATGCCTCTGCTGTTGGGGCTAGGACCTTCGTCGGGAGTTCAGGTACGGGGCTGGTTTACGGTTCGGAGGCTGCGGTTGTTATAGCCCTCGGCCAATTACCGGTTGTCGGAATCGTTGGCTGTCGATCACTCGACGATCCTGGTAACTTCGGCATGGAATGGAATGACGCCTTGATGTTCAGAGACGTCGGGTGGCTAATGGCGTGGTCCAAGGATCCACAGGAGGCGCTTGAGATGACCCTCGTCGCGTATCGTATAGCGGAGGACGCGAGGGTTCTACTGCCTCACTTCGTTGCGCTGGACGGCGCTGTTATCACCCACGTCGCATCGCCGGTGAACCCACCCACAAAGGAGCAGGTCACAAAGTTCCTGCCACCCTACAAGCCTCTTCACCCAGTCGACCCCGCCTACGAGGCAGTGAGCAAGGCGATGCACATCGCACCCTCGCTGATTGGGCCCGAGCAGAGGAAGTCCCTCGACGCTGCGATGAAGAGGGCGAAGAACATCGTCATCCCAGAGGCGTGGAAGGCTTGGGGGGACCTGATGGGTAGAGAATCCTCCCCCTTCTTTGAGGAGAAGCAGATGGAGGACGCTGATTATGCCATCTTATCGATGGGGGCTTACTCCAGAAACGTCGACTACATCGTCGAGAGGATGAGGGAGTCCGGAACTAAGGTGGGGTCGCTGCGGCTGAAGTACCTTAGGCCATTCCCGACTGAGGAACTAGCGAAGGCCCTGGAGGGGGTTAAGGGAGTCGGGGTAGTCGACTTCTCCTACAGCCTTGGTTCACCCAGCAATGGTAGCGTCCTCTACAACGAGGTCAGGGCTGCCCTATACGAGGCTAGGCAATAGGCCGCTCATCATGGACTACATCTTCGCCGGAGGCAGGGAGATGACTCTCCGAGAACTCGAGTCCTCCGTTAAGGAACTCATCGAGGCGGTGAGGGTGGGCCGCTTGGATAAACCCGTCAGGTGGGTGACTGTGAGAGGTGAAGACGAATGAACGATGAACCTAAGCTGATCAGGAATCTATCCGAGATACCTGCTGAGGACTACTACGTTTCGGGGCACAGGACCTGCGCTGGCTGCGGCCCCGCTCTGGGCTACAGGTTGGTGTTGAAGGCGGCTGGGCCTAAGACGATAGTGTTGGGCCCAACTGGTTGCATGTATGTGGCGAATGGACACCAGTTCCTCTCTTCTCCGTACGCTGTTCCATGGTACCACACACAGCTAGGAGCAGGCGGAGCAGCGGGTATCGGGACCGCGGCCGCGCTTAGGGCTCTGATGTTTAAGGGGAAGCGGGTAAGGGAGGAGGTGAACGTCGTCGTCTATGGTGGCGACGGTGGAATGTCGGACATTGGCCTGAGCGGCTTGTCGATGGGTTTGACCTATGACTACCCGCATTTACTGTACCTCATATATGATAACGAGTCGTACGCTAACACGGGGGTTCAGGCCTCAAGCACAACGCCGTTCGGTGCCTCCACCACCTTCACACCCTCGGGAAAGGTCAAGCCGATCGGCAACGAGAGGCTAAAGAAGGATATGGCCCTTATAGCTGCGGTTCACCCGTCGATAGGTTACGTTGCCACGGCCTGCGTCTCCAATCCGGTTGATCTCGTTAACAAGGTCAGGAAGGCTCTCTCAAGTGGCAGACCTTCACTTGTTCAACTTCTGACACCCTGCCCCAAGGGCTGGGCCTTCCCACCTGAGGAGACGATTGAGATAGGGCGGATGGCGGTCGACACGGGGATGTGGGCTCTGTGGGAGTACGAGAACGGGCACTTTAGAATCACCTCGAGGCCCACGACTCGGAGGAGTATCAGGGAGTATGTCACGAAGCAGGGGAGGTTCTCTCACTTATGGAGAAACGAGGCGGCCCTCGAGTATATGCAGCTCTCCGTCGATGAGCAGTGGAGGTACTGGGAGGAGATGGATAAGATGGGGAAGATAATCCTCCCGTGGGCCGCCCCTTACAACCGCGAATAAACGTGCGCGTACTCCCCTCAGAGACTTTAATTAGGCTGTGCGGTGCGCGCGAGTGGGTGAGGCCGATAAATTATTCCCCTCAATCGGCTAGCATCAACCATGCCAGACTTCTATAGGCTCACAGCCAGACCAACAGTAGTCATCACCACAACCTCCCCTAATGGGGTGACCAACGCCGCTCCATTCAGCTTCAGCAGCCCCATGGCCTCCAGGCCTCCCCTCTACGGATTCTGCTGCGAGACCCAGCACGACACCTGGACCAACATCCGCGCCAACGGGGAGTTCGTCGTCAACCTCGTCGGAGCCGAATTTGGTCCCCATATGGAGGTCCTAGAGCGCGACTACCCCTACGAGGTCAGCGAGCTCGCCGAGTGCGGCCTCACTGAGAAGCCCAGCGTGAGGGTTAAGCCACCGCGTGTCGCGGAGGCCTATGGTTGGATCGAGTGCAGGATGAAGGAGCGCCTCGAGATGTCCGCGAGGAGCGTCTGGGTGGTCGGGGAGGTGCTCGAGGCCGACGTTAAGGAGGGTTACTTTGACGGGGTCGTTGACGTGGAGAGGGCGGATCCCCTCCTCCACGTCTGGGGCGACAGCTTCGCGACGGGCCTCATGCCCAGGAAGTTCAGGAGAAGCGGTGGCTAGAAGCAGCGAATAGCAGGGGTGAGCGC
>CAWGAT010000013.1:0-6833 GCA_963820555.1 Candidatus Bathyarchaeota archaeon | reverse complement strand
AAAGCTCCAGTAGCCAAACCCGCTTATAGCACGTTTTTCGCATCCTTTCTCCGCTTAGGTTGCCCCACCATTCATCTGATAAGTAACGAACCGTCAATGTGTTCAGCATGGTCAAGGTTCTAGGCATAGTTGGTAGCCCGCGTAGGGGCGGGAACACCGAGATTCTTGTGAAGACCGCCCTCGAATCCGCGAGCAAGGCGGGGGCGGAGACGGAGATGATCCGGCTCTGTGAGAAGGTGGTCGGGCCTTGCGACGGCTGCGCCTCGTGCGCCTAAGACGAAGAAGTGTAAATTTGACGACGACTTCGCCGAGGTCTTCTCTAAGATGGCCGCCTCAGACGCCATCCTATTCGCGAGCCCCAGCTACTTCGAGTCGGTTACACCGCAGATGAAGGCGCTGATCGACAGGGCGGGCTTCTTCAACAACAGGGCCACGGGGAGGACGGTCTTCAACGGGAAGGTGGGCGGGGCGATGGTGGTTGCATATAGGACGGGCCTCGCCACGACCTGGTGCCAGATGCTGATCTTCATACTCGTCCAGAGGATGATCGTCCCGGGGATAGCCAGCTTCCCCAACGCCGTCGCGAGCGAGCCCGGCGACGTCCTGAAGGACAAGGAGGGGATGGATAAGGCGATGGAGATCGGGGAGGCAATGGCGAAACTGGCGCAGAGGCTCGCCAACACCAAGGACTGAGCCCAGCCCGGCATCCTTCTTTTGACGAACCATGCTAAACCATTTATCGCGTTTAGCCTACCTCGTATCCATGTGACTGGTTTTGAGGTTCGACATCCTGTTCGAGGGCGGGCACGTCGTTGACGGCTCGGGGAACACATGGTTCAGGGCCGACGTCGGAGTCGTCGGGGATAAGATCGAGGCTATAGGCGACCTGAGTGGCGCGAAGGCCGAGAGGAAGGTGAACACGAAGGGACACATAGTCGCCCCAGGCTTCATGGACATACACAGCCATAGCGACATCCCCCTCCTCGTCGACCCGAGGGTCGAGTCGAAGGTCTACCAGGGGATCACTGTCGAGGTGGTCGGCAACTGTGGGACCTCCGCCGCACCGATGAATAAGTCGGTGAAAGTGTACAGGGAGAAGTACGGGCGCGGCGGCGTCCCCGATGACTTCGAGTTCGACTGGGCCTCGATGAAGGACTACATGGACCGCGTCGATAGGCAGGGCATCAGCTTCAACGTTGCAACGTGGGTCGGCCACGGCACCGTCCGCCAGAACGTGCTGGGCTACGAGGACAGGGAGCCCACAGACGCGGAGCTGAGGAAGATGAGGAAGCTCGTCGACGACGCCATGAAGGACGGCGCCTACGGGATGAGCACGGGCCTCATCTACCCGCCAAGCGTCTACGGGAAGACCCCGGAGATTATAGAGCTGGCTAAGGTCTCCGCGAAGCACGGTGGCCTCTACGCGAGCCACATCAGGGGGGAGGAGAACGACTCCCTCATCCCCGCCGTCAAGGAGGCGATAGAGATAGGGGAGAAGGCGGGTCTCCCCGTTCAGATCGCCCACTTCAAGGCGAGTGGCAAGAAGGCGTGGGGCATGGTGAAGCAGAGCCTCGCCCTCGTCGAGGAGGCACGCGCCCGGGGAGTCGACGTAACCTACGACCAGTACCCCTACATCGCGTCGAGCACTGGCCTCGCCGCCATACTCCCCCACTGGGCACACGAGGGGGGACCCGAGAAGATGATGGAGCGCCTACGCGACCCCGAGCTACGCAAACGAATGGCGAAGGAGCAGCGCATCGAGCGCGACTGGAACGGCGTACTCGTCGTATTCGCCAAGAACAACCCGCAGTACAACGGGAAGACAATTGCCGAGATCGCGAAGGAGCAGGGGAAGAAGCCCCACGACGCGGCCTGCGACCTCCTACTCGCGGAGAACACCGTGGTCCCAGCCGTCATGTTCGGGATGACGGAGGAGGACGTGAAGTACGTGATGAGGAGCCCCATCGGGATGGTGGGGAGCGACGGCTCCGCTATAAGCCCGAGGGGCATCCTCGGCGTCGGTAGGCCACACCCCCGCTACTACGGCACCTTCCCACGCGTCCTCGGCAAGTACGCCCGGGAGGAGAAGGTCATCAGCATGGAGGAGGCCGTCAGGAAGATGACGAGCGCCCCCGCCCAGCGCCTCGGCCTCAAGAACCGCGGCCTCCTACGCGAGGGCTACAAGGCCGACGTCGTCGTCTTCAACCCCGAGACTGTGAAGGACGAGGCGACCTTCACCGACCCCCACAGGTTCCCCTCGGGCATCCCCTACGTGGTCTGCAACGGCGTCTTCACCATAGACAAGGGGAAGCACACCGGGGCGCTGCCGGGCAGGATGCTCCGCAAGGTGAAGTAGACCCGGAAACCGTCTTATCCTCGGGGGAGCCGTTTCTCATCCAACAGGTGCACCCCCATGCCAAGAAAGAGAGTCGACTTCGACGACCGCCTCCTCGGCAGGATACACGGATGCCTCGCCGGGGTCGCTGTGGGAGACGCCTTCGGTATGCCGATGGCGGGCTGGACCCCCGCGGAGGTGAAGCGTCGATACGGACACGTCACTAACCTTATAGCTCCCGCCCCCGACCACCCCCTCCATGGCAAACTCCCCCTCGGCTCCATCACAGACGACACCCAGCTAACAATGGCCATAGTCGACATGATACTTGTCGACGGCGCGGTGAGCCGCCGCGGCATGGCAGACAGGATAGTGAAGTGGGTCCGGAAGAACAACCTGCTTGAGACGCGGATACTCGGCCCCAGCACGAAGGGGGCGGTGCAGATGCTCATGGCGGGCCACGACCCCTCGGAGACTGGGAGGGCGGGCACTACAAACGGCGGGGCCATGAAGATTTCACCCATCGGCATAATCAACGTGGCGCGCCCCATGGCGAAGCTCGTCGACGACGTGGAGGAGACATGCATGCCCACCCACTGCACCGGCGTAGCACTAGCCGCGTCAAGCGCGGTCGCCGCAGCCGTCTCAGAGGCACTCAGGGCAGACTCGACCATCAACTCCGTCGTCGCCGAAGCGAGGCGAGCAGCCAAGATTGGCGAGGTACGCGGGGCCCAACTCGCCTACCCGTCCGTCGAGAAGAGGATCGCCATGGCGGCGAGGCTCGCCCGCGGCAAGAACCCGGAGAAGGCGGCAGAGGCCCTGTACGACAAGATCGGCGCGGACATCTCCAGCAGCGACGCCATACCCACAGCCATCGGACTCTTCATCGCCGGGGGAGGCGACCCAATGAAGACGATCACCCTAACCGCCAACATGGGCGGAGACACCGACACCATAGGCGCCATGGCGGGGAGCATAGCCGGCGCATACACCGGGATCGACGCCTTCCCCAAGCCCATCCTCGAAACCGTCGAGAGGGTCAACCACCTCGACCTCACCGACAAGTCGAGGCTCCTCATGGAGTACGCGAGGCGATACGCGTGACCCTAGACCTGGTAGCCGTCGGCGACTCAGTAGTCGACGTCGTCGTCCCCCTCCCAAGGTTCCTCAGGGGCAACGAGGACAGCCTCCACAGCACGGGCATGGAGAGGCACATGGGGGGCTCCAGCAACTACCTCATAGCTGCGAGCCGCCTCGGCCTACGCGTCGGCGTCGCCGACGCCATAGGGGACGACGACCTCGGCGCCTTCTACAGGGCTGGCCTAGAGGCTGAGGGCGTCGACACGTCCCGGCTCTGGGTCAGGGAGGGGGGCAGGACCACCGGCTGCCTTGTCCTCCTCACGAGGAGGGGGAGGCACGCCTACGTCGGGCTTGAGGGCGTCAGCGGGACCTACACCCCGGATGAGCTCGACGAGGGCTACGTCTCGGGGGCGCGCTCCCTCCTCATGTCGGGCTATCCGCTGGCCGAGAACCCGATAGCATCAGCGGTCGCCAAGGCGATGAGGGCGGCGAAGAGGGCTGGTAGGACCATCTTCTTCGATCCCAGCCCCGTCGCCGACTCGATCCAACCCGATCTACTCCGAGAGGCAGTCGAGTCAGCCCATACCATTATCCTCAACGAGAGGGAGATGGGGCTCATCGCGTCCACGCTGAAGGTAGAGCCTAACCCTAGTAGCCTACTCGATCTGGGCGCCAAGCGAGTCGTCTTGAAGCGGGGAGCCGAGGGCTGCACCTTCCACACTCCATCGGGGGCAGTTGACTACCCCGGATTCAAGGTCAAGGTCGTTGACACGACGGGGGCCGGGGACTCATTAGACGCCGCCATCGTCTACGGGACACTCAGGGGCTGGGGGGACGATGACACCGCGACTCTGGCGAACGCCTCGGGGGCGGTGAAGGTGGGGAAGAAGGGTGCGGGCAGGAACGTCCCCACACGCGCCGAGCTGGTGGGCTTTCTAGAGGAGAGGGGGCTCGCCCTAGCTTCGGAACTTTAGCCGCTCCTGGATGACTCGGGCGAAGTCGCTTCGCGTCACGATGCCGACGAGCTTCTCATTGTCGACTACGGGGAGGCGCCCAACCCCAGCCTTCGCCAGCTTGATGAGCGCGTCGACGGCGGCGTCCCCGGGGCTCGCGGTGACGAGGTTCTTCATCCCCTTCATCACCTGGTCGACGCGCCTCTCGTCCCAATGCTCCGGGTTGACTCGCCGGACGTCCTCGTCGGTGACGAGGCCGAGGAGCTCCCCGTTCTTGACGACGGGGAAGCCGTGGTGCTTCGTCGGCGTCAGGGCGTAGTCCTGCAGCTGCTGGAGGGTGAGGTCCGGCTCAACGGTCTTCACGTCCTTCGTCATTATCTCGCCTACGGTGACGCCGGTGAGGGCCTGGGTGACGCGTGTCTCGTTCATGCTCGCCTGGGCGCTGCTGGAGACGAAGAGGCCTATGAAGAGGAGCCAGATGCCGTTGAAGTCCCCGTAGAAGACTGTGTCTAGGAAGCCAATGCCTATGAAGGCGTAGCTGATGGCGCGGGAGATGTTGGTGACGGTGCGTGTCGACTTGAGTATGTCCTTGTTCCTCCCCCAGACGATGCCGCGTAGGACCCTGCCACCGTCCATGGGGAAGGCGGGGATGAGGTTGAAGGCGGCGAGGACGAAGTTGATGTACCCCGCGTACTGGAGGACCGCGACCACCGCGAGGGGTAGGAAGCCCCCGACCAGGTAGATGCCGTAGAATATGATTCCGAGGACTATGCTCGTGAGCGGGCCCGCGGCCGCCATCCTTAGCTCCGCCTCCGGGGTGTGGGCCTCCTCGGCCGTCTCGGAGACGCCCCCGAGGAAGTATAGGGTGATGCTGTTCACCTTGATCTTGAACCTCTGCGCCACGACGGAGTGGGCGACCTCGTGTATGAGGACGGAGATGAAGAGCATCGCCGCGGAGACGGCGCCGACGCCCCAGTAGAAGACATCGCTCTGCCCCGGGTACCCGACGGGGAGGTACCCCCAGGCGAGTGACCACGCGAGCAGCGCGAATATCAGGAACCAGGTGTAGTGCAGGCGTATATCCACGCCGTATAGGCGGCCCACTTTCAGAGACAACTAGATCAAGGGAATCGGTCGGAACCCGTTTTTAATAACCTTCTGACCGGGTTAAAGTTTCTACGGTAGCAAAAACTAAACATGCTCGGCGTCTACTGCTTTGTGATGAGGACCTGGGGAGGGATCGCCCTCGCGTGCTGCCTGCTACTGCTCGCCACGGCGGGGACCGCATCCGCACCGGCCCAGTCAACGACCCACATCGGGGACATAACCCTCACCGGCTCGCGCGTCTACGAGGTCAGGGGCGAGACCCTGCGCCAGAAGGGCAACATCTTCGTGGGAGACAACGCAACCCTGAGGCTCGTCGACGCCGACCTAGAGTTCCTGAAGACCGACGTCGAAAACGAGCAGTTCAAGTTCACCGTCTCGGGGCACGGGCGCCTCATCGTGCAGAACTCGAGGATCAACCTCACAAACGTCTACTCCGTCGATGCCTCGGGGGAGGCGGAGGTGATCCTCGACGGCTCCGAGGCCATCCTGTACGAACCCTATGGCACCAACGGATACCTCATGGTGGGGGGATTCACGCTCTTTGGAGACGCATCCATACAGGCCACTGACTCCAAGATCGGGATGATAGATCTCAGGGACGGATCCTCGGCGAGGGCCACCAACACCCTAGTCGGGAGAGTATACGAGCTGGGGAAGGCGCGTATCAAGCTCGACAACTGCACGGCGGAGTACCTCCTCTTCAGGTTGCAGAACTCGACCGGCACGGTCAAGCTGCGGGCGAGCGGTTTCGTCAAGCACTGGTACTCCGAAGACGGATTCGACGGGGTTCCCATACGAGGTGGAGCTGAGCAACACGACCCTACTCAAGGGTTTCTACCCCATGTATAATAACTCGACCGTGAGGTTCGTCGACTCCGACCTCTACGGGGTCGGCGTCTGGGACGGGGGACTCGTAATCGAGAACAGCACGCTCACGGAGATAAACATCGACCATGGCACGGTGCTCGAGGTCAGGGACTCCATCATAGACTCGATCGATACGTGGAGCAGCGTGGTGCCCCGGCTTGAGATATCGGGGTCACGCATCAGGTCACTAAACTTCCCGACCCAGGCTCCCACTTGTCTCATCGATATTCAAGGGTGTGATATCGGGGACGCGGATCTCGAACTACTACTCCCGGATGGCTCTAACGGGGTCTTATGGCTACGGGACACGAGGTTCGGGAACCTGACCCTCAACTACGGCCCCTTCGAGGCCCATGCCGTCAACGTCACCATCGTCGAAGGGTTCGGGTTCCTCAACCAGTACATCTCCTCTGGGCTCGAGGTCTCGGGTAGCATCATCTTCGGCCCGGGCTGTACCTACAAAAGAGGTGAATAGCCTAGACTCCAGGGTG
>CAWGAT010000012.1:0-3285 GCA_963820555.1 Candidatus Bathyarchaeota archaeon | reverse complement strand
TGTAGCCGTTTTACGCCCAGCTGATGAGAAGTTTGGGGAATGCGTAAAGTTTAAACATATCAGCCGACACCGGAAGGTGGAGAATCGCTTGACTAACGGTATGTTCTCTGCCCGCAGGCTAAAAAATAATAGGAGGGCTATGCGGTACAAGAGCAAGGACTACGTCCTCCGCCTGAAGCGCAGAACGGATAAGAAGGATCTTCTCCAGGGCGCTCCCATGGGCAGGGGCATCGTACTCCAGAAGGTGGGTGTTGAGTCCAAACAGCCTAACTCCGCCATCCGCAAGTGCGTACGCATCCAGATCATAAAGAACGGCCGACTCGCCACGGCTTTCCTCCCCGGCGACGGTGCCCTCAACTTCGTCGACGAGCACGACGAGGTCACGATCGAGGGGATTAGCGGCCCCCGCAGCCGCAGCATGGGCGACATCCCCGGCGTCCGCTACAAGGTGAGTGCAGTGAACGGCGTCCCCCTCAACCTCCTAGTCGTCGGCAAGGTCCAGAAGCCCGCCAGGTAAAATTCTAAATTGGAAAAGTTTTACCCAAGCTCAGTTTTCTGTTTTCTTCACCATCGGTTTGGTCTCAATCGCCATTATGCTGGGCACAAATGCCACCGCGAGTATGATGGAGGACAGGTAGAAGGTCCAAGATGCCCCCTGAGCGTCTAGTACTCACGTCATAATTATGGGACCGAATATCGACCCGAGGTCGAAGAAGGTGTGGTAGGTCCCGACAGCCGCGCCCCTGCTCATCGGTAAGCCTTTTATTCACGTTCCTACTCTTCCCCTCTGCAATCCGAGGCGAATCGGCTCAAGTGAGCGACGAACAAGAAGTAACAATCGAGGCCACTACAGCGGGAACCGGCGGCATAAAGCTATTCGGCGAGTGGAGCTTCGAGAATATCGAGGTCCGGGATCCCGGCCTCAAGAGGTACCTTAAGATCTCTCCCGTCTTCATGCCCCACTCCGGTGGTCGCCACGAGGCCAGGAAGTTCCAGAAGAGCGAGATGAGCATCGTTGAGCGCTTCACTAACGACCTCCTGAAGCCAGGGAGCAGTGGCGGTGACAAGCCCCGCGTGATGAACGCGGTGAGGACGGCGTTCAAGATCGTCTATGTCAAGACCGGGAGGAACCCCATCGAGGTGCTCGTCCGCGCTGTCGAGAACTGCTCGCCCAACGAGGACACGACGCGCATCGGATATGGTGGCGTCGTATACAGGCTCGCAGTCGACATCTCCCCCCAGCGCAGGATCGACCTCGCCCTTAGGTTCATCGCGAAGGGGATCAAGGAGCAGACCTTCGGTAACAGGAAGACTTTCGAGGAGATCATCGCGGATCAGCTCGTAGGCGCCGCCCAGAACGACGGAAACAACTTCGGCGTACGAAGGAAGCGCGAGATGGAGCGCGTGGCGTTCGCCTCTAGGTAAGCTTAGTCTTTAATTTCTCTTTATAGCAGGGTCCCTGCCGCGAAGGCGAGGAGCCCGAAGAGCATCCAGTAGAGGACCTGGTTCTTCACCCTTCGGCTCGATTCGCGGCCGTGGTCACGCAGTAGGGTGATGGTGTCGTAGACGAGGCCCGCGTCGGTGACCGCCACGAATGGGAGGTACCAGATTGAGACTAGACCGAGGATCAGGGGGAGGATCGACGCTGCGGATGCGACGAGGTAGAAGGCGGAGGCGAGGTAGGCCGCCTTGTCGACACCGTACACGACGGCTATCGTCTTTACACCCCTTGAGGAGTCGCCCTCTGTGTCGACTATACCCTTCGTGACCTCCCTCCCTGTGTTGGAGAGGAAGGCGAGGGCACTGAACAGCAGGGAGATAGAGACGTTGCCGGCGATAGCGCCACCGTAGATGAACGGGAGGGCGATGCAGGTGCTCACCATGAGGTTGCCGGGGAAGCCCGTCCTTTTCCCCCAGGCGGAGTAGACCATCATAACGATCCAGGAGAAGATGGCGATTGCGAGGTTCGGGAGGCTGGTGAGGTAGGCAGCGACAAGTCCGACTACACTCAGCAGGATGGAGTAGGCGACTGCCTCGTTTGGTTTCACCTCGCCGCTTGGGATGGGGCGGCCAGGCTCGTTGACTGCGTCTATCTCCCTGTCGAAGTAGTCGTTGATGATCATGGCGCTCCCGGTGAGGGTGAAGCCAGTGACGAAGGCGAAGGCAAGAATTTCGAGGGGAATGCTCGATCGGAGCCCCCCCGTAATCACGACGCCTACGAGTACGCCGACCCCCAACATGACTGAGTTGACTGGCCTGAGAATTCTGAGGAAGCCGCCCGCTCTGCCCATCGCATAGGCAGACGCCCGCTTTCTTATTAAAATGCCCGGGAGATATATTTACTTACTACTAAAAGGTATATTACCGGTTAACGCGATCAGAGGCGATCCGGAAGGAGATTAACGCCTTCAAGATAAGGCGGCGCGGTGGCGCTTAGGGCTTCGAGATCTATGTCTCGACCCTAAAGGCCGTCGACCTAATAGATATATGCGTTTTCGACAGGCGGAGCCCGGAGAAACCCCTCGGGTACCAGAGGCTCCCCGTCGCCAACCGCCTCGGGGACAAGAGGTGCGGCGCCCTCAGGTACCTCCTCCGGAAGATGGGGTCTTCCCCGCGTCGATTCTGCTCAACGTACGTGAGAAGGCTGGTTCAAGGCGGGCGCCGACACAGGGTAGGGGACCCTTAGCAGGCTCGACCTGAGACGAGCGCCTACGGGCCATACAGCTCCTACCGTTAGAGGCTTGGTCGAGGGAGAAGGGGCGGGCCGGACTAGACCTGGGAGGATCGGTACTCAACCGCAACCTCGCCGAGAAGATGGAGCTAGCTGCCGGCTAGGCTCGTTCGATCCTGATCTTTTCCCCGGGCTTCACGAGCTTGAGGAGCCTCGCGTTGTTCTCGATCCTCGCGAAGACGTTCACGGGGCTTGCGGCACGTATCTCCTTGTCCCAGCTGGCGGGTGTGGGGCCGAAGAAGAAGCAGATTGCCTTCCCCGGCATCCAGTAGGCAACATCGCCGAGATCGACTATTTGTTTGGGCACCTCCGCCTCGGCTGAGACGGGTATTGTATAGTATATCTCGTCGCCCCACGTGTTGGCCTTCCCGTCTATGGGGAGTTTCTCCCAGACGGCGTCGGCCGTGACGGGGTTCTCCCCCGTTAACTCCGCGTAGAGTACTCCGGCGGAGGTCGTCGTGATCTTCATACTCCTCGGCGAATCCTGTTCCCCCTTCCACTCTAGGTCTTTCGGACCCCGCTTAAGCTTTTTACCCAATGTGTTGTTTGTATGA
>CAWGAT010000011.1:0-9614 GCA_963820555.1 Candidatus Bathyarchaeota archaeon | reverse complement strand
TGATCAGCGCCAAGGATGTCTACGGCCTAGTCGTCATAGACTCCAAGGACGCCGCCTTCGGCTTCCTCAAGGGCAACCGAACAGAGATCATCAAACAGTATAGTAGCGGTGTCTCCGGGAAGACACGCGCAGGAGGCCAGTCCAGCAGACGATATGAGCGCCTACGCGACATGTATCTCAACGAGTGGTACATACGCCTAGGCGGCTACTTCACCGAACACTTCCGCAACGTCCCAGGCCTCAAAGGCATAATAGTCGGCGGCCCCGGACCCACAAAGGACGACTTCCTGAAAGGCAACTACCTCCACTACGAACTCAAGGATAAGATACTCGCACAAGTGGACACCGGCTACACGGGCCCCGAGGGGATAAAGGAGCTCGTCAACCGCAGCCGGGAACTCATGAAGGACGCCCGCTACTACGAGGAGCGTCAAAACGTCCAAGAGTTCCTCAAGCACCTCGGCGAGAACGACGGCCTCGGCACATACGGCGAGCAGGAGATATTCCAGGCCCTCAAGGGCCAGAACGTCCAGCTCCTACTCATCAGCGAGGACGTCCGCCGGACCCTCTACAAACTCAAGTGCAAGGCGTGCGACCACGTCGAGAACAGGGTCGTGGACAACGACAAGGTGGCTGACTTCGAAGCCAACCTATCCGCCGTTAAATGCGAGAAATGCGGCGGCGACGTTGAGGTCCTCGAGAAGAAGGACCTAATCGAAGCACTAATAGATATGGCAGAGGCGGCTAACACCCGGGCCGAGCTCATCTCCGGCAACACGGAGGAGGGCGACATGCTCACCCGAAGCTTCGGCGGAATCGCCGCAGTCACAAACTATCGGACCTACTAGGCTGCCTCTTCTTCAGATATTATCGCGCGCGGAATTGAAGACAGCTGAAAGTGGTAAACGTGGCCACATAAATATCGTCTCTAATGATCAAGTACTGATGCTTCTAACGCTGAAGGCCAAGCTAAATCCAACCGATGAGCAGAGGCTGAAGCTACTCAAAACTATGGAGTCCTTCAACGCCGCATGCGACGACATATCCAGGGAAGCCTATGAATCCAAGGCCTTCAACAAGTTCAAGCTGCAGCACCAGCTATACAATCAAATAAGGGAACAGTACAAGCTACCCGCCCAGCTAGCCATCAGGGCAATCAGCAAAGTCGTTGAGAGCTACAGGGCCGAGAGACGACACCTCCATGTCTTCAACCCACGTGGCTCAATCATCTATGACCAGAGGATCATGAGCTTCAAGGGACTCGATAAGGTAAGCCTATCCACCGCTGAGGGGAGGGAGACCATCTCGCTGCTGACCGGGGACTACGCGAGGCTCGACCAGCGTGCACTCAGGGGTCAAGCTGACCTGCTCTACATCGGGGGCAAGTTCTATCTCTGCCTCGTCGTTGAGCAGCCTGAGGAGCCTTTGATGACCCCTGAGGGTTGCCTTGGAGTAGATCTTGGGTATGGTTCAACTAGCGTCGACGAGTGACGGCGTATCCTACTCGGGGGAGGACGTTGAAGGTGTTAGAGAGCACTACACTGAGGTGAAAGCGGAGCTTCAGCGGGTGGGTTCTAAGAGCTCGAAGAGGAAGCTGAGGAGAGTTTCTGGTAGAGAGGCGAGGTTCAAGCGGTACACGAACCACGTGATCAGTAAGGAGCTTGTGGCCGTTGCTAAAGGCACGAAGAGGGCGATTGCCCTTGAAGACCTCAAGGGTATTCGGACTCGGACCACGGTTAGACATGGGCAACGAGAGAGGCTTGGGAAGTGGGCGTTTGGTCAGCTTAGGGCTTTCATTGAGTACAAGGCGAGGCTGAGCGGGTGTACCCGTTTTGTTGGTTGATCCTAGGGATACGAGTAGGCGGTGTTCGAGGTGTGGGTATGTTGATAAGCGTAACAGGGTCAGCCAGTCGGAGTTTAGATGTCGTGCATGTGGGTACGAATTGAATGCTGACTTGAACGCCGCTGAGAATATTCGTTGGAGGGCTGTTGTCAACCAGCCTATTGCGGTCTGCCAGCGGGTGTTGGAGTTTGAACTGCAAGCCCACCACTTTAGTGGTGGGTTGTTGACGAACTACCGGACTTACTAAGCTGCTTCCCCTTCAGATAGTTGTCTATTATCGGGTCAATATACGCCCAATCGCGATCCTCTTCCAGATCCTTCCTCTCCGCCTCAGTCGTTGGAACGGTCTCGAAGCCGCATCCATCGTCCCCGATGATCATGTTCTCAGTGTGAATCATCTTCTTAGCCGGGTCCGCGGCCATCGTCTTAGCCGGGTCGATCAGGCAGTACAGCGCCCCGAGCTCAGGCTCACCCAGTTCAATCATCACCTTCCCAAGCTCGCAGAGCTCGGGCTTCCCCTCACGCCGCTCCCAGAACCCGTAACGCGGCAGCCCCTGATGCCCCGCAGCAGTCCAGTTAGCAACATTCACCCCATATTTCTTCATTGACTTCAGGATTAGCCTCTTTCCCTCCTCCCATCCAAACTCGTCGACGAGGGTCCGAGCGTATGATAGGTGGAGGAGGGCAAGTCGCTGTGTGACGACCTTGACTTCGTTCTCCGCCTCGCTTAGAGGGACATTCTTCTCGGGCAATTAGATCAGGAAACCCGGAGGCGCGGGGCTAGAAATGGTTTGGGGTCACGAGGCTGGGGTGGGTATCCACCACTCCTCCCCGCGCACCGTCGTCACGTACTCGGGCCACCTCATGTCGACTGGTGCCTTGAAGTCCCTGGGAAGCAGGGGTGCGACCCACTTCGAGCCCCCGATGCCTCCACCCGTCCTCTCCTCGAACTCCTTCCTACACCTCACTAGTTCACTTGGTTTGGTGAGAAGATCCACAAACGTTGCCCCTATCACCTTCCCACCCGCGAAGATCATAGGGTCGATGGTCTCCGGGTATCCGGCCATCGCGTTCGAAGCCCAGTGGGGATACACGTACCCCGCCTTCGGGGGCCTCAGGACGGCCTTCGCCGTGAACATCCTCACAGAGGGCGAGTGCCAAGTGTAGTCGACGTAATCGTCGGCTCCGAAGTGCATCTGCCAAGGCTCTAAAGTCGCCCTCTGCTCCGCCTCGTAGTCTTTCGGCGTGATCAGCTTCTGGCACGCCTCCGTGAACGGGTCCTCCATGGGCTCTAGGCCGAGATTCTTCTGGATCTCGCGCCCGAACTTCTTAGCCTTCTCACCGTACTTAGGCGGTCCTACGATCTCGTGGTTCGCGTAGGTGATCTCCGTCATCGCGTTGTTGGGGAGGCCTACCCTAGTCTTCGTCACCCACCTCGTCGTAAGCTTGCAGAACGCGATCTCGGCGACGTGCTTCGCGTTGTTCTCGAGGACGTCGTATATCTGCTGCGCCATCCCGAGGGTGGGGGTCCTCCACGCGTACTGTATCTGCCCAATCCTCGGCGGCAGGTTGTCCGAGGTGCACTGCCCCGCCACCATGACAAACTCGTTGAGCGTCCAGTAGGCGCCGTGGGGGAGCATCGCCTCCTTCGTGTACTTCGTCGTCGTGTACATGAGGCAGATGGCGTCGAGGGCCGCGGGACATCGCCCACCAGCATGGCCTCCCACCTTCATCGGCCCCACCGGCCTGAACCACTTCTCCGGCTCCAGGCACTCGAACGTGAAGACGACGCTCCAGTACGCCCCCATCTGGGTCTCCTGCAGAGCCGTGTTGACCCCCGAAGGATGATAGCATATAGAGGCGTCATGGTCGTCGAAGTAGCCCCAAGCGGCGTGTACCGGCTTAGAGCCACACACCTTCTCCGCCGGCTCCCCGAATATCTTCAGCGTCCCATTGAGGCCGTGCTTCACCATCGCCTCCTTAGCCGCTAGGACGCCAGCCAGGGCCGTCGTGCCGAGGGCAGAGTGGGGGTCCGTGTGCCCCGCCGCCCACCTGTTCAGCCCGTCCCTCGCCTCCTGGCGCGGCACAGGCTTCTGGGACGTCCCGGGGACTGCGTCGTACTCCGCGTAGGTCGCGAGCACCGGCTTACCCTCGCCATAGGTAGCGAGGAACGCCGTGGGCATGCCCCCGGTTCCTCTCGTGACCTTGAACCCCTCATCCTCAAGCAGCTTGCAGTAGGCCGCTGCCGACTTGTACTCCCTCCAAGCCGGCTCGGCGTAATCCCCAGATCCTCTTGTCGAACCCTGAGATCATCTTCTCGTTCGCGTCGACCCAGTCGAGCGCTGTCTGCTTCTCCTTTGATATCTTCACCAAGAAAACCAACTCGATATCACCTCCCTTCAATCGGGATTTATAATTTGCCAACGAATGATGCGGAGCAGGAACCCACCTGAGGCGTCTATAATGTTTATTAGGAACAGGCGGGCCGTATTGTGGTAACTAGGTAGAAGTCTACCTAATGGCGCCTGCCGAGAAATGCTGAGACGCGGGGCTCTCCCGTGGAACGGCACTCTCCCAGACGAAAAAATGGTAAATGGAGTGATTGAATGAACGGAAAGAGGAGCACCCTGATAGCGGCTCTGCTCATCTGCCTCATGGCGGGACAGATCGCATACGCCTACGCCGACGACATCATACCTCACCTCGAGGTCAATGTATCAAATACGACATTCTCAGCCGGAACACACGGCAACATCGGTATAACAGTACACAACGGGGGGAACTACGACGCGAGCGAGGTGGAGGCTTTCATCACCTCCGCAACCCCCGGGATATCCGTACTAGACGGGTCCCAGAAGGTCATCAATAAAATATTGGAGGGTAAATCAACCTTCTACAATGCAACAGTGATGGTAGACCAGAGCGTCACTCTGGGCGCCTACACGTTGACTATGCAGCTCACCTACCTCCGTGCAGGTCGCGGGATAGTCACGGTGCCGATCCCGATAACCATCGTGGTCGATAAGCTCTTCCTGCCGATGCTAGAGGTCACGGCCTCCCCGAAGAAGCTCAGCGTCGGCGAGTTAAACGATGTCACGGTGATCGGTGAGAAACATAGCGGCCACTGATGTAGATGGTGTCGCACTCTCACTTTCAACGTCCTCGACTTTCCTCTCAATCGAGAGCCCCCTAAACTACAATGTGACCAGCATTAAGGCGGGCCTCACGACGAGCTTCACGGCGCGCGTCTACGCCCTTGAGAGCACACCTCTGGGCTCCTACGCCCTGGCAGCCTCGATGTTCTACTCCAATCCAGCCGGCGACAGCTTCAAGCAGGCTGCCACCCTCCCGCTCGAGGTCACGGCCCCGATGATCAACAACATCCCCGTACTCACGGTCACGAACCTAAACACTACGACCGCCACCCCCGGGCAGAGATTCACGCTTCAGGCGAGGGTCGACTGCGCGGATGCCTCGGCGTTCAACGCCAAGGCGACTATCACGCTCGATGCCACAGGTCTCCTGCGCCCCCTCACGTCGACGACGGTAAGCCTCGGCGAGATGAACCCGGGTGACTCCCAGACGGTGGACTGCACGGTCCTAGTCGACGGCGCCGCCCCCGCGAGCCAGATACCCGTGACACTCGCCCTAGCGTACACCGACTCCAAGGGTGTCCAGAGGGCGACGACTGAGACCCTCACGGTTCAGGTCGGGCAGGTTGTTGACTTCGAGGTGATGAACCCCAAGCAGGTTAGCGCCGAGCAGGGTAACACAGGGAAGATCGACTCCAGCCTCATCCTCAAGGGGACCAGCAAGGTGCAGTTCACATCAATCGACGTTGTCGGCGACCCGACGGTGACGGTCATCCCCGAGAGCAGCTACTACATTGGCGCAATGTACCCGGACAGCCCGGTGCTCTTCACGGTGAAGTTCAACGTCGCATCCACCGCGGCCCTCGGAGACGCTACGGTCAATATCAGGGTCAGCTACCTCGACAACCTGAACAGGCCGCAGCAGCAGACCCTGAGCTACCCGGTGACCATCACGAAGCCCGCGGCGACCATCGGGAACGACTTCTGGGGATGGCTCCGGCACCTGCTCGGGATGGGTTAACCGGAACCCCACGGACATGGGATAGATTCAGGTGAGTACGGGAAGGGACGAAGGAAGACATCGATGCTAACTGGAGCGGCGAGACTCATGGTCAAGAATGATGCGCTCTTCCGTGCCAACAAAATCAGTGGGGAGTCTGAATACTGATGAGCGAAATCCAAGTGAAAGATATAGTTAAGAAATTCGGCGAGTTCACCGCAGTGGATCATATCTCCTTCGAAGTGGAGGAGGGAGAGATATTCGGTCTCCTTGGCCCAAACGGGGCGGGTAAGTCGACGCTGATCAGGATGCTCGCGACGTTGTCTAGACCAACGTCGGGTACGGCGACTATCGGCGGATACGATATTATAAAGGAGGACTCAAAGGTCAGGACCCTCATCGGCCTCGTATCTGAGAAGCTTATAATGTATGAGCGGCTCACCGCGGAGGAGAACCTTCGTTTCTTCGGGAAACTCTATGGAGTTCCGGAGGACCAGATGAAGAAGAGCATCGTAGAGCTCCTTGAGCTGGTCCAGATGACTAAATGGAAGGACCACCAGGTCGGCACATACTCCACAGGCATGAGACAGAGGGTGAACATAATCCGAGCCCTCCTGAACAAACCGAAGGTGCTCTTCCTCGATGAGCCAACACTCGGGTTAGATCCACAGACCACGGTCGAGATCAGGGAATTCATCAGAAAGATCAACAAGGAGAATGGGACGACCGTTATTTTAACCACTCACATGATGGCCGAAGCAGACCTGCTCTGCAAACACATAGGCATCGTGGATCATGGGAAGATTGCGGCCCTTGATACCTCTTCGAATCTTAAGAAGCTCATCTCCGTAGGCGAGGGGACAATACTAGAGTTTGTGATCCCCAACCTCGACTCCGAAATCCTGTCAACTTTAAAGTCCCTGAACTGTGTAACGGGCGTCTCTCAAGAGGACCCGACCCACGTCATGGTCCACGCCATCGGTGCGGACGCCTTCGACACAATCATCGACTCCATAAGGGCACAAAATGGCAAGATAACATCGGTGAGCAGCCGAGAACCCACCCTCGAGGATGTGTTCCTCCAGATAACAGGCCACGAGGTGCGTGACTCGGCGAACCAGAAGATACCCAGTGCAAGACGCGGATTCATGGGCGGAGGGGCGCGTTCCCGAGTAAGGTGACATGAATGGCCATTAGAAACACAATGTATCACGTCTACCTCGTCGCGAGGAAGGACCTCACAGAATTATTCAGGAATAGGCTCGGAATGGTGATGCTGATCATCATGCCGATATTTATGATGGGCATGGTGGGCTTCATATTCCCATCCAATCAGAGCTTGGGCAAGGTCACCCTCGCCGTCGCAAACGAGGACCAGGCGTACGGCCTCCAAAAAGGTCAGGTCAGCACGAGTGGGCTACTCGTCACGTACCTAAACCGGATGGACAATTTCACGATCACTCAGGTATCGTCGATGGATGATGTCAGAGGGATGATCCAGCGTGGAGAGGTCGAGGGCGGAATCGTGATACCGGCAAACTTCACAGCCAGCCTCAATGGGGGGCGACAGGGAACAATCATAGTCGTGACAGACCAATCGAACCCGCAGATGTCCGCACTCCTCCAAGGCGCAATGACGGCTATCTTCCATCAGATAGGGGCAGCCTTCGCAGAGCAGAAGATCGAGGCGCTCATCCCGACAATAAAGAACCCCCTCGCCGTAATACAACCGCTCACGGTTAATACCCAGGGAGCGGTCCCCGGTAACTTCAACTACTTCGAGTTCATGGCCCCCGGAATCATGGCCATGAACGTCATGATGAGTGTAATGACGGGTCTCCCCGCCGCCATCAGCCACGAGAGGGAGATCGGCACCCTCGACGGCATGATGGTAGCACCAATTAATCGTCTCTCGATAATACTCGGGAAGACCCTCGCCCAAACAATGAGAGGCTTGCTACAAGGTACTCTTATCCTCATCATGGCCGTGACGTTGTTTGGGGTAACCATACAGGGGAGCCTGCCTCTCATCTTCGGCCTGCTGCTCCTCGACGTCTTCAGCTTCGTCGGCATCGGGATCGTGATAACCTCCTTCGCAAAGGACCAGGAGACGGCGACGATGATGATGATGACGATAATGTTCCCGATGATGTTCCTCAGCGGCGTATTCTTCCCGACGCAGCAGATGCCCTGGTACATGCAGGACATCTCTAGGCTGATCCCGTTATCCTACGCGACCACCGCCCTAAGGAAGGTCATTGTCCTAGGCGCGGGTATCCCTGCCATATCGACCGAGATCGCCGTGCTCGCCGCATTTGGAATAGTCTTTACGGCCATTGCAATCCCGCTCTTCAAGAGAAATATGACCCGATGAAAGGAAATTTTTTCCTCCTTTTTTACAACCCAATGGAGCCTAGATTAACAAAAATCTAGGAGTTTACTTGCTGAAGGAGATCTCACTGACTGGTCCACCCTGCGGGAGTGCCCCTTCCCACGTGAAGGAACCTTCAGGGCCTACATAGCTTATCGAGATTGTGTGTGTTGGCTTCCAGACCACCGGCGCCTGGACCGTTACCGTCCACCCTCCACCCGTATACTGTACCTTAGTGATGCCAACGATGTTTTTAGGTACTAGGTTTGTCTCAACCCACTCACTCGGCGGCTGGGCCTTGACCTGAGGGTGGTTGGCGAGGAGGTACTCTATACACATAGTGCGTGCTATGTCCGGAGTGTAGGTGAGCTGCGGGACGCTTGGGCTGGTGGGCTCGTCCGATTGAACGAAGCCACTCTGATCCACGCTGCCCGTCCATGAGACTGAGGCGCCCTTCTCGATAGTTACATTGTAGGTAGGTTTCCAGACCACGGCGTGCTCAACGGTGACCACCCAGTCACCTGAGGTGTAGCGGATCTTCTGGGAGCCGACGAGTCCCGGTGGTGTGAGGTCCTCCACTACCCACTCCGTCGGCAGGGTATCTCCTAGCCCGTACTTTTCTATCACGAAGTTGACCGCGATGTCCCTAGCATTCTCGATGGTGACAAGCTGGTCCATCGGTGTCGAGTCGAGCCTCTCCTGCTTCATCTCGTCCCACACATTATCTATGATAGCGCGTGTAACCTGCCCAGCGAGGACCGATATCCTGATGGTGTGGTCCTGAGTCTTCCCGAGCATGACGTTCCCCGTTCGGTTCCCGTAGCCGGGGTAGCCGCAGGTGAAGTCGATGTACACATCCCAGGCGTTGGGCATCCTGAGCGTGATGACCTTCTGGACCTTCACCGTCTCAGCGATCCCGTCGAACATGAATGTGGGGCAGCCGTAGAGCCACTCAAGGGCAGTATTCTCGGCACCCTCCACCGTGTAAGCAGATTCGATGGATCTTTGTTTGACCTCGTCCCAAGTACCATCGATCATCGCGAGCGTCACGGCGCCGTCGGTCACGTGTATGAAGGATATGTGGTGGGTGATGACCTGAGCTAGGACCTGCCCGCTTCGGTCACCGTAACCGGCGTGAAGGCTGTCGAACTCGATGGTCACGCCCCAGAAGCTCGGAGCTGCAAAGGTCATGGCGAGCCACGAGTCGACGACCTTGGCGGAGTCTGTCACCCCGTCGAACTTGAATGTGGGTGCATTCAGGAGCCAGGCGAGGGCAATTCGCTCAACCATATCTTTGTCGGAAGTGCT
>CAWGAT010000010.1:0-125598 GCA_963820555.1 Candidatus Bathyarchaeota archaeon | reverse complement strand
TGTTTAAACTTTGCGCATTCCCCAAACTTCTCATCAGTTGGGCGTAAAACGGCTACAATCAACCGACTCTCAAGGATCAGTATGGTTTATAGATGTGAACCGAACCTTTTTATCCACCATCCAGTTCGGATTGAGTAGGAGATTAGAGAAATGAGCGGAAAAGAGAAGCCACACATTAACCTGATCATCATCGGACACGTTGATCACGGTAAGAGCACGAGCATTGGCCACCTGTTCTATGACGCCGGCGCCATCGACGAGAAGTACGCGAAGGACATGGAGGCCGAGTCCAAGGCCATGGGCAAGGAGTCCTTCAAGTACGCATGGCTCCTCGACAGGCTCAAGGAGGAGCGCGAACGTGGTATCACCATCGACCTCGCCTTCTACAAGCTAGAGACGGCGAAGAACTTCTTCACCGTCATCGACAGCCCCGGCCACCGCGACTTCGTCAAGAACATGGTCACGGGCGCAAGCCAGGCTGACGGCGCGATCCTCCTCATCTCCGCCAAGAAGGGCGAGTATGAGTCAGGAACCAACCCCGGAGGCCAGACGCGTGAGCACGCCTTCCTCGCCAAGACCTTGGGCGTTAACCAGATCGTCGTCGCCATCAACAAGATGGACGACCCGACCGTCGCCTGGAGCGAGCAGCGCTACCAGGAGGTCAAGGACGGCATCACCCGCCTCCTCAAGATGGTCGGCTACGACACGAGCAAGATCAACTTCGTCCCCACCAGCGGCTGGGGCGGCGACAACCTCGTCAAGAAGAGCACCAACATGCCCTGGTACAAGGGCCCGACACTCCTCGAGGCACTCGACACCTTCGTGATGCCCCCCAAGCCAACCGACAAGCCCCTCAGGATCCCCGTACAGGAGATCTACACCATCAGGGGTGTGGGCACGACCCCAGTCGGCAAGGTCGAGACCGGCATACTCAAGGTGAACGACGACATCGTCTTCATGCCAAGCGGCGAGAAGGGCAAGGTCAACAGCATCGAGACCCACTACACGCGCCTAGAGCAGGCTGTCCCAGGCGACAACATCGGCTTCAACGTCAAGGGCGTCGCCCGCGAGAAAGTTAAAGCGCGGCGAGGTCGCGAGCCACCTCAACACCCCCTGCACGGTCGCGAAGGCATTCAAGGGCAGGATCTTCATCATCCACCACCCCACCGCAGTCGGCCCAGGCTACACCCCGGTGCTACACATCCACACAGCCCAGATCGCGGTCAAGTTCGAGGCAATCGAGGCCAAGCTCGACCCCAGGACGGGCCAGGTCGTGGAGCAGAACCCCACCTACCTCAGGACGGGAGAGGCGGCGATAGTAAAGTTCGTGCCCCTCCAGCCCATCGCCATCGAGGCCTTCAAGGACTTCCCACAGCTCGGCAGGTTCGCCCTGCGCGACATGGGCACGACCATCGGCGCGGGCATCGTCCTCGAGATCGAGACCTAAACGCTCTCACCCACCCTTTTTCGATACATTTAAGTTCTCGGCAATCTGAAAAGACGGGGAACAGGTATGGCGCGGCGCGCACGTATCAAACTCACCAGCACCGACACCCAGAAGCTCGAGGGTGTATGCGACGAGATCAGGGACATCGCCCAGAAGATAGGCGTCAAACTTGTAGGACCCATACCACTGCCGACGAAGAAGCTCGTTGTCCCCACCAGGAGGACCCCATGCGGCGACGGCAGCAAGACGTGGGACAAGTACGAGATGCGGGTACACAAGAGGCTCATCGAGATCGATGCGCGCGACCGCGTGATGCGCAGCATCATGCGCATAAGGGTACCCAATGAAGTCTACATCGAGATGGAGATAAAGTAGCTCCATCCACGTCTTATTTAGCCATTTTCTGCCCCATTTAGGGCAACTGTTTTTAACGACTTACGTTTAACGGTTATTCCTTCCAAGGAAGCGTGAATTATGGCTAAGCGTGTCCTAGTCGCCCTCGGCGGTAATGCCATCAAGCAGCCCGACGAGAAGGGAACCTTCGAGGAACAGATGAAGAACGTCGAGACCGCCTGCAAGCAGATTGCGCAGCTTGTAAGGCACGGATACCAGCTCGTGATCACCCATGGCAACGGCCCTCAGGTGGGTAACCTCGCCATCCAGCAAGAGGCCGCCGCAGATCAGGTTCCATCGCAGCCCCTCGTCGTGCTAGGCGCGATGACACAGGGACAAATAGGCTACATGATGCAGCAGCAGCTACACAACATCCTGGATGGCGACGGAAAACAGGTCGCCACAATCGTCACACAGGTGCTGGTAAGCCCCGAGGACCCCGACTTCAAGGACCCCACGAAGCCCGTTGGCCCCTTCTACACCGAGGAGGTCGCCAAGAAGCTCTCTTTGAGCGTGGCTGGGTCGTTAAGAAGGTTCGACCCACCGGGGACAAGACCTGGAGGCGCGTCGTTCCATCCCCCGCTCCCCTCGGAATCGCCGAGGCGAAGGCCATCAGGACGATGGTCGAGGCTGGGATGATCGTCATAGCCTCTGGGGGTGGCGGCATACCCGTCTATCAGGAATAAATCGGGCAAGCTCGAGGGTGTTGACGCTGTCATCGACAAGGACAGAGCAGGCGCAAAGCTCGCCGAGGAGGTGGGCTCCGACGTCCTCCTCATCCTCACCGATGTCGAGTACGCCATGATGGATTATGGTAAACCGACGCAGGCCCCAATCCGCAAGATGACCGTCTCCGAAGCCAAGAAGCGCCTCACGGAGGGGCACTTCGGGGCTGGGAGCATGGGCCCAAAGGTGGAGGCCGCTCTCGGCTTCGTCGAGAGGGGCGGCGAGCGCGCCATCATCACGAGCCTTGAGAAGGCCGTCGACGCCCTCGAGGACAAGACGGGGACGCACATTGTCCCCGCCTGATGCTCCAGCTTAAATCCACTAAATCACACATTCATTATCAGACTCAACCTTGGTGGAAATCCTCACCCCGCTACTGACCCAACTCGGAGTCGGTGGAATCGCCGGGCTCTGCACCGGGTATGCCTTAAAGAAGATCGGGAAGTTCATCGCATTGATCCTCGGCATCGCCTTCATCGGCCTTGAGCTCCTCGCCTACAAGGGGATAATCAGCATCAACTACTCGGCCCTCCAGGAGTGGGCGAATGGCGTCATAGGCCAGGTGGCCAGGCGGAGGGTAGTCCTCACGGTCATAATCGGCAACCTACCCTTCGCGGCAGCTTCCTAGTGGGCTTCGCCATCGGCCTTAAATTGGGCTGAGCTTCACGCAGTAGAGTGTCTCGAAGAAGAGGGTCTTCTCCTCGAGAACCTCCCAATAGTAGCCGTGTCCCTCGGGCTTTATTCCCGTTTCCGAGGAGTACACAAGCAAAATCGAGCCCCCAGGGCTCAGGTGGTCCCTCGCTCCTTCGAGGAAACGTTCGATCACCTCAGCACCCCTTTGACCCCCGTCCCAGGTAGGATCCGACAAGTCTCCCTCTGATTGTAGGTAGGGTGGGTTGAAGATGATCCAGTCAAACACGCCTTGCACATTTTCGAATAGGTTCGATACGACGAATTCCATCTTGTCGATGACGCCCGCGTCTCTCGCCCTCCTCTTCGCAGCCTCGATAGCCACGGGTTGATGTCCGCCGCTAAGACGTGGCTCACTTCAGGCTTCAGGGCCGCAGTCACCGCCTGTATACCACTACCGGTCCCCATGTCGAGGACTCGTCCCTCCACGAGTCGCTCAACGTGTTTATTCAGAAGATACGAGTCCTCCGAGGGCTGGTAGACAGGCTCCATGCGATTCTCTACGCGATGGTTCAAGATTGGTTTTACTATGGACAAAGCAGTGATTGCTCGCGCGCCTCAGGGCTATCCGCAAAGGCTTGCGAGAACTTTTACTAACCCCTTTTAAAATTAGTAGGTTCTAGAGACGTAGGCAACACTCTTCGCCTCGTCTCCGCAGACTATGCAGGGGCCTGTGGGCTCCTCCTCCTGTCCCAGAGGGTTCCCCTGATCTCACCGCTAACCTGCTCCTTCAGCCTCTCGGCGCAGCTTACGTCACCACACCAGTTTATCCGGACGAGCTTCTTCTGCTCCATATAGTCGCGGAGTTCATCCGTTGTCGATGCCGTCGTGAGGCGCTCCTCAAGCACCTTCCTACTCCTCGACGCGAGGCTCTCCTGGATCGCCTTGAAGAGCGCTTTCGTGGCGTTTGGCAGGTCCTTGAGCTCAGCCTTGCTCTTCTCGAAGGTGTCGCGGCGGACGAATGTGACTGTCTTGGAGTCTGCTTCCCGTCGGCCCGACCTCGATCCTGAGCGGGACACCGAACATCTCCCACTTGTAGTACTTCTCCCCGGGGCGGAGTCGGTCATCGTCGTCGATCACCGCCCTGATCCCAGCGTCGATGAGGATCTTCTGGACCTCACTGCGCGTAAGTTTTGGCGATCTCCTCCTTTCCCTTGACTGGGATCGGGATGATCACGACCTGCTTTGGGGCAATCACAGGTGGGAGGATGAGCCCGTGGTCGTCGCCGTGCTGGCTGATGACTGCGGCAAGGGTTCTCCCGAAGCCCATCCCGTAACAGGTGTTTGTCGCGTTGACCTGCTCCCCCTTCTCGTTCTCGATATGTGATCTCGAAGGCCTTTCCGAAGTTGAAGCCGAGCTGGTGGACGGTGCCGATCTGGTTCGACTTACCGTCCGGGTTCCAGGCGTCGAAGGCTACGCTGTAGTCCGCTCCGGCGAACTTGTCGAACTCTGGGCGCTTGAGGCGGATGTAGCTGAGGCCGAGGGCGTCGTAGACCTGGCTGTAGATGTCGATGGCCATCCTGACGTTCGCCTCCGCCTCCTCGTAGGTGGCGTGGGCGGTGTGCCCCTCGTTCCAGAGGAACTCGCGCCCCCTGTAGAGTGGGCGTGTGGCCTTCGTCTCGTAGCGGTAGACGTTGCAGGTCTGGTTCATCCTTATCGGGAGGTCGGCGTGGCTTCGAGTCCAGAGTTTGAACATGGGGTAGATGGCGGTCTCGCTCGTCGGGCGGAGGACCAGCCTCCTCTCCAGCTCGTTCTCCCCAGCGTGGGTGATCCAGAAGACCTCCCCGCTGAAGCCCTTGATGTGCTCCTCCTCCTTCTGGAAGCTGTCCTCGGGTATGACCACCGGGAACTGCATTGGCTCGTGCCCCGAGGCGTCCAGCTTCTCCTCGAGCATCGCGATGATGCGCTTGGTCGTGGCGAAGCCCCAGCCCGTGTAGACGGTGAACCCCTTGACGGGGTAGCGGTCGTCAGCGATCTTTGCCTCGAGTAGTATGTTATCGAACCACTCGCTGAAGTTCTCCTTCTTGATGAGCTCCTTCTTCTCTGAGGATTGGTTCCCGGTCATCTTCTAGTCCTCAACCCTTCGAGGGGTTGGCGGGTGATTAAAAAGGTGTTGCGGTTTCTGGGTGTTTTTGTTCATAAAAACTTTAAAAAACTGATTCTCGCGCGGGCGTGTCCCGCATGCGGCTCACTGTCGGGCTTAGTACCTTCTCGGTGGCCTGTGCTTAGCGAAGCATTCGTTGCAGTAGACGGGCCTGCCCTCGGTCGGCTTGAAGGGAACTTCACATTCCTTTCCGCAGTCCGAGCAGGTCGCCTTGTGCATCTCCCGTGGTCCACGGTCGAAGCTGCGCCTTTCGCGGTAATCCATTCTATTCACTCCTTTCTTCTGTATATTCGGCCACCTTACGGGAGCCCGAATATACGGAGTGATGGGGTGTATTACTCGCCTTTAAATCTATGTATGTTTAAGGGCGTCATTTATGCGACATTTTCGTTGTTTTATGTTGTAGTTAGGGTCTTGTTTTGTCGTTATGCGTGGGGTAGGATGGTCGCCACCGCCATCTCTTTCCGTTATTTTAGTGGGCTTCATTTTCTGGGGCTTTTTCCAGATATTTTAGCGATGGATGTACAGCGAATATCTTGATCAGATTTTTGATGCATATGTTTGATATGGTTTTTATCTGAGCCGACTGAAGGTCTCTACGCCTTGGCCGAGGGGAATGTCTTCCAGCTGCTCTGCAGGCCTGTTCGGCGTCTCCTAGAGGAGCGTGGGTTCACTGAGCCGACTGAGCCGCAGAGGAGGATGATCCCGCTGATCCTCGAGGGGAAGAACGTTCTCCTAATCTCGGCGACTGCTACGGGGAAGACGGAGGCAGCGATGCTTCCCATTATGGATCGCTTCCTCATGTCGGGGCAGAGGAGACCGGGGATAAGCATCCTCTACATCACCCCCCTCCGTGCCCTGAATAGGGACATCCTCGACAGGATGACTTACTGGTGTAACAGGCTCGACATCAAGCTCGGGATACGCCATGGCGACACAGGGGACCAGGAGAGGAACAGGCAGAGGATCGAGCCCCCCCGACATGCTCATCACGACGCCGGAGACCCTCCAGGCCATACTCCTCGGGAGGACGCTGAAGCAGTATCTGAAGAGCGTTCGCTGGATAATCATTGACGAGATCCACGAGTTAGCGGATAACAAGAGAGGGAGCCAGCTCGCCCTCGGGCTGGAGAGGCTCAGGGAGCTAACCCAGGAGCCACCTCAGATGATTGGGCTCAGCGCAACGATCGGTAGCCCCGATAAAGTTGCGCAGTTCCTAGCTGGGACGAACAGGCCCGTTGAGATCATCCAGGTCTCCGCCCTCAGGGAGACGCGGTTCGAGATAATTTTCCCCGAGCCGGAGGCGGAGGACTTCGAGACGGCGACGACTCTCTTCACCCACCCCGAGGTCTCGGCACGCCTACGCGCCATACGCCGCCTCATCGAGGAGCATCAGACGACGCTCGTATTCACGAATACACGTAGCACGAGCGAGATGCTGGCGAGCAGGTTCAACCTCTGGGATACGGAGTTCCCAGTAAGCATCCACCATGGGTCCCTGGCGAAGACGAGCAGAATCGCGGCGGAGCAGGGGCTGAAGGAGGGGAACATACGCACCGTCATCTGCACGAGCAGCCTCGAGCTGGGCATCGACATCGGCAGCATCGACCTCGTCATCCAGTATAACAGCCCGCGGCAGGTAACGAGGCTCCTCCAGCGTGTGGGCCGCAGTGGGCACCGCCTCGGCAGGGTCTCGAAGGGCGTGATCATCAGCCTGAACAGCGACGACGCCTTCGAGTCGATGGTGATCTGCCGCCGCGCCCTCGGGGAGGTCATGGAGCCCCTCAGGAGTGCCTGAGAAGCCCTACGACGTCATGGTTAACCAGATGACGGCGGAGCTGATGGCCCGTGGGCGCCTCTACTTCCTCCAGGTCGCCAACCTCTTCAAGGGCGCCTACCCGTACCGAGACCTCACAACCGAGGACGTGAAGTTCGTCGCCAGCTACATGCACAATAGGTTCCCACGCCTCGCTTGGGTCTCGACGGAGGACGAGGTCATCATCCGCCCCCGGGGGAGCCGGAAGACCATCTACACCTACTTCTTCAACAACCTGAGCATGATACCCGACGAGAAGGACTACCTCGTCTTGGAGGCGAAGGACGAGTCCCCGGTCGGGGTGCTTCAGGAGGCGTTCGTGGCGGAGTACGCGAAGCCGGGAGTCAAGTTCACCCTCCGGGGGAGGGCGTGGAAGATCCTGAACGTCCACAACGACAAGATCTACGTCAAGGCGGAGGACGACCCGACGGGTGCTATCCCGAGCTGGATTGGGGAGGAGATACCAGTACCCCTCGAGGTTGCTTTAGAGGTCGGCAGGATCAAGGCACAGATCGAGGACGGCCTCACCAAGGGCGATTCGACGAAGATCGATAGCCTCCGCCCTCGCTGAGGTATACCCCGCCTCCCAGTCGACGATGGAGCGCGCCATCAGAGAGCAGGTCGACCACCACAAGGCAGGGTACCCAGCCCCCACGGACAAACGCGTCATACTTGAGGAGTGGGAGGACAACGTCCTCGTCCACGCCAACTTCGGCACCCTAGTGAACCGCACCCTCGCCCGAGTCATCGGCCACGTCATCAGTGAGGAGACCGGGTACCCCGTCGGCGTCCAGCAGGAGACATACATGGTGGCGACCCAGACCGTGGGCGAGATAGACGCCCGATACGTCGCCAGGATGCTCAAGACCCTCGCCAACAAGGACGTAGAGAAGATTATTGAGGACGCCGTGACGAAGACCGGGCTCTTCAAGAGGCGCCTCATCAACGTCGCCCGCAAAGCGGGGGCACTGAGCAAGTTCGCCGACTTCAGCAACGTTACCCTCGGCCGCCTCATGAAGAGCTTCGAGAACACCGCTGTCTACGAGGAGGCCCTCAAGGACACCTACAGGCTCGACCTCGACGTTGAGGGCACCATTAGCCTCCTGAAGAAGATGGCGGAGGGGGAGATTGAGGTCGTCGTACTCGACACAGAGGGGCAGCTCACGCCCCTGGGAAAGATGGCGGTCGAGGGCATCAGCATGAAGACCGACATCGTCCCACCCGAGAAGATGGACAGGATCATCCTCGAGTCCGCGAAGGCCCGCCTCTACGGGGAGACGAGGATACTCGCCTGCCATGGGAAGCACGACTGGGCCGAGTCCCAGAGGATCAGGGACCTCCCCGAGAAGCTCGTCTGCCCCAACTGCGGCTCCACGGAGATCGCTGTCTACGACCGCTCAATGGAGGAGGTACAGGAGCTCCTCAGCCAGGAGAGGAGTCGCAGCTCGAAGGAGAAGCCGAAGTGGTGGGAGAGAGGGAAAGATGTCAGCAAGCTCGTCTCCATGTACGGGCGCAGGGCAGCTATCATCGGGTCGGCGAAGCGCGTCGACCTCACCGTTGCCTGGGACATCCTCGCCCAGACCGAGGGCGAGTCCGACGAGTTCTTCAACAAGATCGTGGAAGCCGAGCGCGACGCCCTGAAGAAGCGGTTTATCTAGCCGAAGATTTTAACGCCAGTGGCGAGTCTCTCTTCTTGACATGAAGAAGATCGGGATGCTTACTATAGGGCAGTCGCCCCGCGACGACATCCTCCCCGGACTCAAGGAGATCCTCGGGAAGAATGTCGAGATAGTCGAGGCGGGCGCCCTAGACGGGAAGACGATGGAGGATGTGAAGAAGATCCCCCTCAGGGTCGAGGACTACATCCTCGTCAGCAGGATGAGGGACGGCACCGAGATCAAGATAACGAAAAAGTATATCCTCCCCCTGATGCAGGAGAAGCTCGACCTGCTCGAGTCCCAGGGAATAAGGCTCACCGTCGTCATGTGCACGGGCAACTTCCCCCAGTTCAGGAGCGAAGGGGCTCGTCGTCACCCCCAAGGAGATACTCAAGGGAGTGATGGAGGGCAGCCTCAAGAAGGGGACGCCTCGGGGTCGTCTACCCGACGGCGGAGCAGATGCCCATGGCCCAGCCCGAGTGGGGCCGACCAGGCGTCGAAATCTATCCCGACACCGTGAGCCCCTACGAGCCCAAGGACGTGGAGGGCCTCTGCAACCGCCTCGCAGCCCAGAACCTCGACCTCATACTCCTCAACTGCTTCGGGTTCCCAACCGAGATCAGGAAGAAGGTCGCGGCGAAGACGGGGAAGCCGGTGGTTCAGGCGAACACGATGGTCGCCCACGTCCTCGCTGAGTTGCTCAGCTAGGACTTCTTCTTCCCGTATTCCTCTGGCTCCCCGTAGTCGGGGAGATTCTCGCCGGGGAGGGGTCCCGCATCCTCCTCTTCGACAATTGGCTGGGATTTCCGGTCCTTCCTGAAATCTTCTGGTAAGATCCTGTCCTTTCGGAAATCCTTGGCGACGACGTAGACCTCGGCACTCCCCTTCCGGGAGGCCAATGGCTTGACTATGTAGACCTTCTCGAACATCGCCCTCATCTCCTTGATGAAGGCCTCGTGCTCCTTCCCCTGGAAGACTTTGACGACCATCCAACCGTCTTCCTTGAGGAGCTTATCGGCGATACTTAGTGCGGTGCGTGCGAGGTGGATCTGGCGTAGATCGTCGACCTCCCATACACCCATGACGTTCTGCGCCATGTCACTCAACACGACGTCCGCCTTCTCCCCCTCGAACCGGCTGAGGATCTCCTCCTGCACCGCTGGGTCTGTGACGTCGCCCACGATGGTTTCGACGTTCTCCATGTAGAGGGGCTCGATCTCCTTCAGGTCTACGCCGACGACTAGGCCGCCCGTGATGGATTCACCCGCGACCTGAAGCCAGCCGCCTGGGGCGGCGCCCATGTCAAGTACCCTCTTCGCCCCCTCGAAGAACCTGAACTCCTCGTTGAGCTGCTTGAGCTTGTAGCTCGCCCTGCTCCTGTAGCCCTCCTCCTTGGCCTTGTTGTAGTAGTGTTCCGTCTTGCGCTCGTGGAGCCATCTGCTGGGCATGGGTTTCCGATCCCTTCGCGGGTCTATCCTTTAATAATCCTTAGGTGACCTTGACCAATAGATTAAGAAATGGGCTAGTCAATGGCTTTGAGCGCTCGCAAACTTTCACTTCTACAGTTAGGTTGCGTGTGCGTTCTTAAGATTAAAAATATGGCCAAATTACCCTTCAATACCGATACTATCGGTAGACATGACCTATTTACTTAAAACAACTGATATTTCTGCCGGAATGGATACTGATATACTGATCACGCGCTTACAACCTCAACCTTTTGCGGCTCACTCAGCCTCTTAAAATCTAAGCACATCAGGATAGGAGGCAGTTGAGTGAAAATATAATCGCAAACTGGTAAAGAGTGTTAACTAAGGCTTAGTCCTCGTGTACTTTGCCTGTATCTAAGATATACAAACAAATAGGGATATTCAAGTGAAACAAGGAGGTTCTCCATCGCGTGATTTAACCAAATAGCTGGGATGTGTGTTAGTTGAGATGCCCAATCTGCGGTGAAAAAAGGACGAGGCTCACGGGGGCGATCCTCACATGCGATTCATGTGGCGCTAATGAGAGAGTCATAGATGATCATGGGGGGCTCATATCTGAGGAAGTTTGGAATATAATCTTAGATGCTAGGGCTGTGGCGAAGTATCTGAATGTGCCCCCACCGGGAGTTGAGTAAGGCCCTCCTTCTATAAGTCAGTGTGTGTTATTGAACCGAACATTCAACACGCGCGAGTTTGGTATCAGCCTCATCTTTCACGCGCCACACACAGGCTTGGTTAGTGCATTTAAAAGTTAATTCTACTACCAGTTTTTCGACTCCGTGTTTTCTCAGAGGTCAATTTTCCATGTATAGATTAGTATCCCAAGGACCTCTCCCATGGCTAAGCCTGCCGGTAAATAATGCCCGAGATTGATGTTTAACCCGGAGAGATAAGCGAGTGCTAGAAATAAAATTGCGAAGATTATCTCATCTAGATCGTATTCCTCTCCAAGTATCCTTATCTTCATGAATCTCAACCTGTGGGCGGTCCACTTCTCTTAGGTTGCAATTGTAAGTTACAATCATATAACCGCACGTGTGTAACTAATGCAATCACACACTGCGAGTTGTGCATAGGAAACATAGTCTTACCCTCACTTCCAACTGATTATAATCAGTGAACTTGAAGCCAGCGGACTCGTCAAAAAGGATACGCTCAATCAGCTAAGCGAGTTTATTTTCGAGTTTGTTGACTCGTTTCTCCAGTTCTAAAAGTCTTTCAAACAAATATTCGAGACTAGGCAAGATCAGCTTCCCAGCTGGGTCCCCACTTAATAGAGACTCCATTTTGGTAATGAACGACTCATCTTTGTAGATCTCAAGAGCCTTGTTGCTTGTGTTCCCTCTGCTTCTCAACGCTGGTTCAAAAACGTTGAAGGCTACCAATTCAGCTGCCTCTAGTGATTATCATCTTCAAAACTAGCATCTATCCACCAAGTCACCTCTGTAACGTAATCGGGGTTTATCCCAGTGGCTGATGTGCCTGTTGCGACGCTGCTGTCCCTTCGGATGAAATGTTGGTTTAGTCGTTGTTGGAGATTTGCGCCGATTCCGACGTATGCTACGTGTTTCTGTTTTCTACCACCGTACATTACGTATACTGCTGGTGATATGGGTAAGTCGTAGATTGAGTAGACTACGTCCATGTCGAGTGAAAGTATTTTCATTAATTAAGATATTCGTTATGGATTGTCTACCCGCTGAAGAGACGAAGAAGCAGTGGTCTTTTATCTTTATTTGAATTCTTCCCTTCATGGACGCGAAGATCCTCCTCGTCGGGTTAATGATCGGCCTCGTCGTGGGAGGCAGCGCAGGGTATAGCATAGTGTCGCCTCAGGTGAGCAGTCTCCAGAGCAAAGTAAGTGGCCTTGAGACTCAAGCGAATCTGGTGCCAGGTCTCCAACAACAACTCTCATCAGCCGCAACTAACACGGCCTCATTACAGAACCAATTATCGTCTATGCAGGGTCAGATTACACCGCTTCAAGGCAAAGTCACCAGTCTACAGAGTCAACTCAGTGCTAAAAATGAGGAAGTCAGCAGTCTCACCACACAGGGCTTAGCCAAAGACGCCCAGATAACAAGTCTTCAAAGCACCGTCTCCTCACAAGCCAATCAGATAACCACTCTCAAGAGTCAACAAAATAGTTCACAGACTCAAACTGGCACTTCCTCATCTCAGGCGAGTAGTGTTATTGCGGTGAGCTTCAGCCGGACCAGTGATACGGCTGCTCTGCTTAGTTACTGGATTGGACGATCTAACACAACCATCAGAGCCGCAGTCTACAGCTTCACGTATGACTCCCTTGGAAACGCGATCATAGCAGCGAAGAAACGGGGTGTTGATGTAGATTTTTACATCGATAACCAGTACGTTTCAAGTATGGGTAGCGAGTATCCTCGACTTCTTGCGGCGGGTGTAGATGTGAGAGCCGATACACGCAGCGCCGACATGCATCATAAATTCATAGTAATCGATGACGTCATAGTGGGTACCGGGAGCTTCAACTGGAGTGATAATGCGGAGAACTCGAACGATGAGAACCTAGTCATCATAAAAAGCTCATCGTTGGCTCAACAGTACCTAGGGGAGTTTACCCGGATGTGGAGCACATCGACGCCGACGCTCTCTCCCACGCCAAACCCCACTCCAACCCCGACACCTACTCCCACGGGTAACGATGTTGCGAGTACGGGTGGAACCAAGTATCATTATCCCAGCTGCAGCTACGTTAACAGCATCTTACCCGAGAACAAGATCTACTTCAACACCTCGGCGGAGGCAAGGGCCGCAGGTTACACACCTTGCAGCAGATGTAACCCACCTTAATCATCAATCAATAATTTGATATAAAGATTTTTGATCATTCTCTGCGCTCTCTCTCCCTGTCAAGCTCTTCGATTGTGGGTTTCTTCCCTAGGAAGGGGTTGAGTGTCTGAAAGAATTTCTTGAGGTACAGCTTGTTGAGTTCAGCAGTGCTTGGCCTCTTTCTGTTAGTCAAAAAACGACTGAGAGTCTTTTCCGCTCTGACCGGTGCCTCTATTGTTACCGTCATGTATTATTATCTTATGCTCTATATATAATCGTTATCCGTATGTAAAGGTCACTTTATACTTAACCTTTAATAACGTTTGCCAAATCCTCGGCGCTGGCGGTGGTCTTGACGCCCCTCGGATCAAAGTGGGTGCGTGCGGCCCCGAAGCCAGCATCCGCGAGCTTCCCCATCACCTCATCCATGTTAAGACTCGACTTCCCTGCGCGGGAGCTGAACTCGTCGAGGTGGAAGTAGGTCGGCGGGAACCCTATCTCGCCACGAATCGTCTCGATTAGGTGGATGAGTCGGGGCTCCCAGCACCCGGTCTTCATGGCCTTCCCCAGCATCTCCTCTGTGAACGCGCCGTCGGCGAGGTCACCGAGCCACATGGGTCCCCCGACGACTAGCTGCCCCTCGCAGACGGGGCAAGTCCTCGACGCCTTGAGGTAGGGGCCCTTCACCGCCTCCCTGTGAAGGCACCTCGGGCAGTGGATTATGTAACCCATCTCGGCGAGGGCAGCGTCCGCGGGCTTGGCGCTGTGCCTTAGGCTGAGGTAGACGCGGACGTAGTGGTCAGCGTAGTAGCCGAAGAGGGGCCTGACGCCCATCTCGTGGATCGCTGCGGCTCGGACGGCTGTGCCCACGACGAGGCGCAGGGCCACCTCATGGGTGTAGACAGTCCTAAGGGGTTTACCCCCGTACTTACGGAGGCATGCAGTGGGGCTGACGCCGCAGAGAGGTGCCATGTCCGTCGCCGTAAGGGCGATCACCCCACCGTCCCTCGTGGCACGTACTGCCGAGTCGAGGAACTCAGAGGGCGAGCCGAAGGGGTCTATATCGACGTAGTCGAGCCTGTTCATAGGGCTGCTGTGGAGGTTGAGCATGAGGTTCGCGTCCATGAAGCGGACTCTAACCCTGTCCGAGACCCCGTTCCTGTGGGCATTCTCCTCCGATATCTGGACGCCACTAGGATTGAGGTCCCCCATGAGGACTTTCCCCACCCCCGCCTCTAGGGCGAGGCGTACCCCCCTGACACCGCAGCCGCACATCGGCTCGCACACCTCGACGGGCCTACCGAGGCGGTTCCCTTGAACGGAGACTGCGAGGACCGCGGTATCCCTGTTGAGCCTCATTAGGGGATTGTAGAAGACGGCTGCCCTGCTGCGGGCGTGGTCGAGCGGTTCCCCCTCCTCCTTATCGAGCGTGGGGACGAGCAGCCTAGCGGCCCCCTCGGTGGCCTCCTCAACGGGGAACCAGAAGCCCATGGCGGATGAGGGCGTTGGACCCCTTTTAACCCTGTTCCCTACGCGAAGCCATAAACCACTGGATGGCGAAGCACTATTGGATGAAGAGGAGCCTCCTCGCCGCTGCCCTAGCCGTTCTGGTCGTCGGAGCTGCGACAATAATTCTACTAAACCGACCCACGGCGCCCCAGCAACCGGCGAACACGACAGTGTCGAATCCCCCTCCGAGGGTGGAAACCCTCAGGGGCGTGAGCCTATCGCCGAGGAGCTACGCCTCCCCCGACTTCACAGACTTCTTCATAAAGGCGAAGGAGGCGGGCAAAGCGGTGACGTGGTCAGGGGACTGGGCCGACCTATCCGACCAAAAGTCTGCTCCCTACGTGGTCGCCCAGCTCGCCGCCAACAACGGGCTGAAACCCGTCATCATAGCCCAATTCTTCACCCAGTCAACGGGCAAGCTCCTCAGGCCCCTGAACGACTCGGTCAAGAAGGGATACATGGCGGGGGCGGTCAGCTTCGTCAGGGCGTACAAGCCCGAGTACATCGGGTTCGGTATCGAGGTCAACATGCTCCATGAGGCGAATCCCGCCGACTACGCCTTATTTGAGGCATTCTTCTCCGAAGTCGCTAAGGCCGTGAAGTTGGAGTCTCCGGGAACCAAGGTCTTCACCGTCTTCCAGCTCGAGCGGCTAAAGGGGTTAAGAGGGGGCCTCTTCGGCGGTACAGATGACCTAGCTACGAATGACTGGGCCCTCCTGGGCGACTTCCCCGACGCCGACGTCATCGCCTTCACGACCTACCCCTGCCTCGTCTACGGTGACCCCTCCGAGCTCCCCACAGACTACTACTCGGAGATAAGCACCCATACTCAGAAGCCCATAGCCTTCACGGAGGCGGGGTGGTTCCGCATCGGGCCGAAGGGATGGGAGAGCTCACCCGAGGAGCAGGCAAAATTCACCACGAAGTACATTGAGCTAACCAGGGACACCAAGCCGAGGCTGCTCGTCTGGAGCTTCCTCTACGACCAAGCCGTGGCCGAGCCCTTCACGTCGATGGGGCTCCTCGGAAAAGACGATTCAACCTCCCTGGCCTGGGAGGCTTGGCTGATGCCCTAAGCCCTCTTCAGGGCTATCTCCGGGTCGAGGCCGAGCTCGAGGCTGATCTTGCTGATCTGTTTCCAGCTGTCCTCGGGGAGGGGTATGCCGTCGAGCAGCCTCTGCTTCTTCGATATCCTCTCCGGGTCGCCGGGGACGAGGACCGTCTCCCCCTTCTCCGGCTTCCGCGACTTCACAATCTTGATGACCTCAGCGGACTTCTCCTTGAAGACCTGAAGGCCGACGAAGGCCTCGGGGTTTATGGCGATGCAGAAGACGCCATTGGGGCTCGGGGGGTTCTGGCTGTCTTCCATGCTCGTCCTGCTCCCCGTGAGGGCCGCGCCGAGGAGCTCGGAGGTCATCTGGACGCCGTAGCCCTTGTGCTCGCCGAAGCCCACGAGGTAGCCACCGTCGTAGAAGGCGTTCGGGTCGTCGGTGGGGTTCCCGTTCTTGTCCCTGATCCAGTGGCTGGGGACCTTGACGTGCTTGGCGCGTGCGACGCTGAGCTTCCCTGCGGCGGCGAGGCTCGTGGCGTAGTCCATTAGGAAGTTCTCCCCCGTGGCGGTGGGTGTGCTTATACTGGCTGGGTTCGTGCCGAAGGTCCTCCCAGTGCCGTGGAAGGGTGATACTAGGGGGTTACCCACGTTGGCGAACATCATACCCACCATGTCCTGCTCAGTCGCCCAAGTCGTGTAGTAGCCGAGGCGGCCGATGTGGTTGATGTTGAAGCCACCGACTGCGGCGACCATACTGGTCTTCGCCTTCTCGACGGCGGTCTCAATCATCTTCTTCGCCGCGACCTGGCCAAAGCCCCATCGCCCATCGAGGTAGGCCGACGCCGGCGTCTCTTTCACGATGCGTGGGTTCTCCTTCGGGTGGATATGCCCCTGCCTTGATTCTCTCCCCGTAGACGGGGAAGTAGAATACCCCGTGGCTGTCGTGCCCGCAGAGGTTCGCCTCCACGAGCGTCTCGGCGACGAACTCCGCCTTGGCCTTCGGCGCCCCCAAGGCGACGAATATCTGGGCCCCGAGCTCCCTGAGCCCTTGGGCCTCGGTGATGATCATAGAAAAGGAAGCTGATCGATGTGGTAAAAAAGAGTTGGCTACTTGACGAGTTTGCCGAGGCCCTCCAAGAAGGCCTTTACGTCCTCGCGCTCGATGCCGTAATGAGTGCAGAGGCGCGTGCCACCCCCGTGTCCATCGCTCTTCCACCCCAGCTTCTTCGTCGCCCTGTTCCAGTCGGCGTCCTTCCACCCGATGGAGGTGTAGTCGATGTAGACCATATTCGTCTGGACCTGGTTGACGACCTTTATACCCATCTTGGGCAGCTCCTCGGCGAGTAGCTTCGCGTTGTCGTGGTCGTCCTTGAGCCTGTCCACCATCTTCGTCAGGGCGATGATGCCGGGAGCCGCGATTATGCCCGCCTGCCTCATGCCTCCGCCGAGCATCTTCCTGTACTTCCTAGCCCTCTTGACTAAGTCGGCGGAGCCGACGACGAGGCTCCCCACAGGGGCGCTGAGCCCCTTGCTCAGGCATATCTGGACGGTGTCTGCGTACTTTGTAAGCTCCTTGACGTCGATACCGAGGGCGACCGAGGCGTTGAAGACCCTCGCCCCATCCATGTGGACGCCGAGGCTGTGCTTCTTCGCCACGTCCCAGTCCGCCTTGAGCTGCTTGGGGGTAAGCGCGATGCCGCCGGCGGAGTTGTGAGTGTTCTCTACGCAGACGAGGGTCGTCTTGGGGTAGTGGATGTTGTCAGCCCTGATCGCCTTCTCGATGTCCTCCGGCTTCATCCAGCCCAGCTCACCGGGGACGGTGCGCGCCATGAGTTGCCCCATCACCGCGAGGCCGCCCACCTCGTTGACGTAGATGTGGCTCTTCTGCTCTAGGATTATCTCGTCCCCGCGCTGGGTGTGGGAGAGCACGCAGACGGCGTTCCCCATCGTCCCGCTCGTTACGAAGAGGCCCGCCTCCTTGCCCGTCATCTCCGCGGCTATCCTCTCAAGCTCATTTACCGTCGGGTCGTCCCCGTAAACGTCGTCCCCGACCTTAGCCTTGAAGGCTGCCTCCCTCATCTCGGGTGTAGGCCAGGTGACTGTGTCGCTCCTGAAGTCCAGATTTTTCTCAACCATGAATTGTCGAATACCTAGGATGGCTGAGCGTGCTTAAGGGATTTGGGGGTGATCCTGAATAAGCCTTATCAGCGACCAACCCGAAGCTGGACTGATAGCCTTGCCGGAGAAGCCGAGGAAATTCAACAAAAAGGTCATCATAGCCCTCATATTCATGGCACTTTTCATGGTCAGCATAGTCGCAGTCCTATTCCGCTCTCCGCTGACCTCCCAGAGCGAGGTGGGCTACGTGAACGTGAGCCGGAGCGAGTCGTACTGGTCTAATAAGACCGGTAACACTACGGAGGCGAGGTACCTCATAGATTACGGAATAGTCGCAATAGAAGACACGCCTAAGGTTACAGTGCACGACAAGGCCGAGCCCCACCTCACACAGATCGCCATCGAACAGGACACCACGAATATCCAGGTAACATATGACTCGAACACAGGCGACATCACGGTCGTGGCCACCGGTTTGAAGACGAATGACAAGGTGTTCGGGCAAGCCGCCTTCAAGATGGACCCCGTCGACATATTCTCTGTCGGTGAGGCGCCGCGGACGATCGTGACTCCCGCAAACATCTACTGGGGGGATAATACCGCTGTCAACATTACCATCACCCCCTTCAAGGTCGATAAGAACGCTAACGTAACCGAGATTGGAGTATACTCATGGTTTACCAACGCGGTGGCGGAGATCAGCAACGTTTCCACAGTCCCACCAGCAGTTTGTGACCCCCCAACTTACCAGGCAATATGGCAGTACAAGTACCCCACTGTGTTCAACTATACGACACATAACGCGAATTATATTATAAAACTCCCAACAATTCAGCAGAGTGGAGACATACTCCTAAGGACCTGGGTCGAGGCTAGGTACTCGACCCCGCTGAGGATAGCTGCTGACGGGACCATCGAGGGCGCAAAGGGATACTTCTTCAGGGTCGACTCCTCGATAAGCTACCAGTATGAACACGTGATTCTGACGAGGCCGGTTGGTTAGGCGTATAGCTCCGCATTCCTCAGGGCCAGCTTTATATTTTCCTCTGCACCGCCAAAGACGGGAACACCATGCCCCGCCAGCATCACATCGACCTTAAGCTTCGCAAGCTTCCTCAGAGATTCAATGAGTTCATCGAGGCTTCCGGACTCCCCGTCGAATCTACCGAAGTATCCGTCCGGGAAAGCTGTGTCCCCCGAGAAGAGTACCCTCGGCTCCCTCGCGTAGAGGCACATGCCCCCCGCCGTGTGGCCTGGCGTCCAGATCACTTCGAGGGGCCAGAGCTCGGTCTCGATGACATCCCCCTCCTTAACCTTTACGAGTGAGTCCCCGAGGCTCGAAGCTATGAAGCCCGCGTCCACCTCGTGGACGTAGACCTTTGTCTTCGCCTTCTCGAGTATGAGGAAGACCCCCATAGCGTGGTCGTGATGGGCGTGAGTGATTATGACCCTCTCTACGTTCCCGGGCTCCACCCCGAGTTCCTTGAGCTGAGGCCAGACGGGGTTAAGGCGGTTCCCGACGCCTGTGTCGATTATCGTCGCCCTCTCCCTCCCGACGACGTAGATGTTGCTACACAGCCCGTCTCCAACAATCATGTTGACGCCGTGGAGAATCGGTGCGTCCTCGGTGAGGTTAATGATCTGAGGCAACACTATCGGGGTAGGTTGGTGAGTCCCTGTTAAAAGGCTTCTATGGGATCCTAATGAGGTGGAGGCGTAGTACGAGGTAGCCCTCCTCGTAGTCGTAGTCGAGCCCCTCCATCTCATGCCCCTCCGGGATGGGGTAGCTTCTGCTGAACTCCTTATCAGCCGAGCTTTGGAGGTGGATTGAAGCCCCGTTTGTCTCGACGAGGATGGTCTTCTCAAGTTTCCTTGGCATCTCGGCGGTTATGACGTACTCGACATGCTCGAAGTGTTCCCCTCCGGGCAGGTTTCCTTCGAGGATAGTCACATCCTCGCCGTCGCCGGTGGTCAGCTTCGCGCGTGTGTGTACATACCAAGGAAGCAGCGAGGCCGCTGCTATGGTTAGGAAGAAGATGAAGCTGTAGACCCCGGCGATTATAGGGCTTACATCACCAAGTATGAATGGGAAGACGATGGTTACCCCATCGGCAGGGATCCCCGCAACTATTCCGGCGGCCGCGGCGGATAATCCAACGACTATCATGAGAAGACCACCCACGAGCATGACCCTTTTCATCCGCGCCCTAGAGTTGACCCTATCCTCAACGCAACCGAGGCATGCTTGGGTCTCCTCGTCGAAGCAATCTCTGCAGACGCGGTGACCACAGCGAGGGCACAACGTATCCGCCCCCTCGCCCCCGCAGACCCAGCAAATATCGTCTCTTGTCTCTGTCACCAGGCTATCAACCCTACCCAAGAAGCAGCGTAAAGCACGGCTGTCACCAGGATTCCGACGACTATGAGGAGCTTAATCGCCTTCCTGCCCTCATTAACCTTGGCGAATGGCCCGCTCAGGAATCCGAGGTGTCTCCTATCGAGATCGACCGGCTCAGCGCGCAGACTAAGGTAAACCATAATAACACCTAGCCACGCGATGAGGAACCCGACGCCGATCATTGCGATTGAGGAGCTCACGTAAACCTCCCTCTCAGGGATAACCCGGTTATCTTAAACCTTTCTAGCCACATTTTTTTAATAACCTTTTCCCTTCGCGAACCAAAGGTTTTAGGCGTAATTTTACGTGGTCCAGAGGCTGGCTTTACCCATGTACTCGTTGACCTCCCACTCCCGGATGTAGACGTTGTCTACGTCTACGACATAGATGGCGTGGAGGCGGGCGTTCCTGATCTCCTCTATGCTCACGGGGGGGTTGCTGTAGTAGAGGTCGCAGAGCCGCTTTATGGAGGCGATCTCCTCCTCGGTTCGGAATCTAGGCGGCTTCGTCAGGCTCGGAGGTATCTGAAGGACGTAGTAGGGTGGGGTCGCTAGGACGAATTTACTGGCGTAGCCGCTGTACCTCGTTATCTTGCTCGCGGCTCTGGCTCTGAGATATATGAGGGGGTCGATGGCGTTTTCCGGTGGGACGAAGCCTGTCTCCGCCTCGACCATGAGGCTTCCGAGCCCCTTCTCGGCGTAGACGTCGGTGCTTATGCCGTTGACCGCCGTCTCGAGCTGGACGTCGAACCCAGCATGGATTAGATGGGCGGCACATACGAGTTCCATAACGGAGTGGTTGATCTTCACTCTGTTCTGCTTGTGCATCCTCTCAAGGTCGTCACGTAGGACGCGGATCTTGGGGTGATAGACGGGGTCGAGTTTTTCTAGAATCTTGGAGACAACGGTGTCTACGTCGCGCATGAACTCCTCTGTAGACCCTTTAGCCCCCATTTACGCACCGAAGCCCTTACTCTCACTCAGTGACGTTAACTATTAAAGCGAAGCGGTAGTCCCCCGAGGTGATAAATACGGCGACGCGGCACAGATACGCGACCAAATATGCCGGAGAAGAGCGTTTGGGAGATATTCGCCGGGGAGTGCCCCAGCGTCAGTGATGCCTACATGAAGCTCAGCCAGGCCGTAACGACACACGGCGGCCTAGATGAGAAGACGCGTCTACTCATCCTCATAGGGATCTACTCTACGACCCGCGACCCTGTTGCGCTCCGCCACTTCGTTGGGCTCGCCCTCAAGGCGGGGATACCCAAGAAGCAGATTGAGTCCGCGGCCCTCCTGGCTTTCAACACGGGGGTCACGAATGCTGAGCTCGCCATCCCGATCATCGAGGAGATGGCGAAGAAGCAAGCGTAGACAGATCCACCCTTTTTAATCCAGTTTCTTTGATTAATCCAAAGGACTTAACCCTGTATAGGTGGCTCACGCAGTCGCAGTCGCTGCAGCCGAATCGGGGGACGGGCTCACCCTTCTCAGCGACTTGGGCGGCTATCTCGCACTCCATGCGGACTGCCCAGTCGGTGGCGTAGATGGCCTCGATCTCGACACCGGGCTCTCGAAGGAGGTAGTCGATGTGCCAATGGGCGACCCTCCCCTCTCCCCTGCTTGTTCTCAGGTGTCTTCCAAGCCGAGGGATCAGGCTGTTCAGGGCGGAACCCACGTAGACGTATCGCCCCCTAGGGAGGTGGATGACTCCGAGGGAGCCGACCTTGATCTCTGAGTCCCTATCGACCCGGATACACAGGCAGTAGCTCCCTCGTATAATACCCATGAACGCTCGCACACATGGAAACACGGATAATATTTATAAAATCTGCTTGAGAACTACTTCCACCGACTCCGCTTTGGTATATGGGCAGGTCGGTTGGGATTCTGTTGATAAATGGCTGAGTGGGTCGGGTCCCACAACTGTCAGGGTCAATAATTCGATCATTAGGAGGTTCATGGCGTGGCTCAGGCTGATGAAAGGACTCGAATACGATGCATCGCAAACGGGATTCCATGCTGTACTCAAGGACTGGCAACTCAAGGCCATGCAGGTCGTCTGGACTAGCCCAAATGGTGCGAACAGTCGAACCGTGCATCAGAAGGTAAATCAGGCGCTCATAGGCGAAACCATCTCTCGGGCCTCCATAATCAACTACCTCGAAGATATGCGGGAGATGGGCGTGCTCTCAGGTGAAGAGAGGACAGGAAAAGGTGGCCATCATTGGGTCTATTTTCCCAAGCTGGACGAGGCGGGATTCAAAACCTACATTGTGGAGAAGATGATAGCCTGTCTGATGGAGAGCTTCCCAGATGAGACTTGGGAAGTAATAAGAAAACAAATCGAGTAGACCTCTTCTACCCCTACCTTTCAACAAATTCATATCCGCTTAGAGAGAATTCTCAAGTATGGCTCAAGAAATTGCATCCAACGAGCGCGCGTTCATCACGTATTAGACCGCCGCTATCGTTACGCTTGCCGCAGTCACCAATACTCCAATGGTTTGAAGGTCAACCATACAATCACTGGTAACAATCAGGTGGAAGTGAGGATAAGATTATTGTACGTTAGATGAGGCTTATGCAAAGGTTTCTTTCTTGTTATGTCCGTCGAGCATGGTAAGATCTCAACTTCGGGAAAGTCATGTTAACCTGAAATTGTCGGTATAGATGAGTATCGGGAGGAAGTGAGGATTAGTTAATCGAGCGCGAATTTATGGCTCTATGGGGGTGGGACCGTACGCTAGACGTGAAATCTCACTACTGGTCAAGCGTGCCCTCGGGGAGTCCCATCGGTAAGGGCTCGGGTCTGATGCAGCTGCTTTCGAGGAAGACAGTCTTCTCCTCGGTCGAGGCCGTGTGGAAAGCGTGCATGGCTTCAAGGACATGGTAGCATAGATTGCCGTTTGCCCGGTGTGCCCTCTTTGATCTCAGCGCCTGCGCCATATCTGCGACGCCGATGCCTCGCCAGTTGTCCGTGTACCCGTGGGTGAGGGGGATCGTGCTCCACTCCTGTTCTCCCATGCGCAGTATCTTGACGGGGCCTCCGAATGTGTTTGGGTCTGGGACGCTGAGGGACCCGGTGGATCCGTAGATCTCTATTCTTGGAAGTTGGGCAGCCCATATGTCGAAGCTTGTGATGATTGTTGCTATTGTCCGGTTGTGGAAGTCGATGACGCCGGCGACGTGTGTGGGGACTTCCACATTGATCTTTGCTCCATGTTTCGGCTCGCTTGTTATGGTTCTCTCCGGGAAGGTGATCCTCGCCGAACCCTTCACGCTTTTTATTGGGCCGAGGAGGTTGAGGAGGGCTGTTAGGTAGTATGGGCCCATGTCGAACATGGGACCTCCGCCCTTTTTGTAGTAGAACTCTGGGTCGGGGTGCCAACCCTCGTGGCCGTGGCAGGTCATGAATGCTGTGGCGGCGACTGGTTCACCGATCCAGCCATCGTCGATGAGCTTTCTGCACGTCTGGATCCCGCCCCCCATGAATGTGTCGGGTGCTCCCCCGAGAAGGACCTTGGCCTCCTTCGCGGCCGTCACCAGCTTCCCACCCTCCGCTAAATCTATGGAGAGTGGCTTCTCGTTGTAGACGGATTTACCCGCGTCGACGGAGGCTCTCGCGATTTTGTAGTGTGCGTCGGGTGTTGTGAGGTTTAGCACGATCTCGATGTTGGGGTCCCCGAGGAGCTCCTCCACGCCGCAGGCTCTGGGGATGTTGAACTCTTGTGCCCTCTTCTCGGCCCTCTCGGAGATGAGGTCGGCGCATGCCGTGACCTCCAGGTTTTTTAGAATTCTGCTGTTCTTGAGGTAGATGCCGCTTATGTAGCCGCATCCTATGATGCCCACTTTGACAGGCTTCATGTCACAGAACCTACCTGGACGCCCAGAGCATTCCCCTCTTCACTATCTCCTTAGCCTCGGGTACATCGAAGTCTGACGCGACGTGGCCTAGAGAGGTGTAGAAGACTCTCCCCTTGCCGTACATCTTCTTCCAGACTACGGGCATGGTGGTGCCCTGGATCCAAGGGGCGTTTTCTCCTGTGAAGGTGGTTGTGGCGAGGACCTTGATGGATGGGTCTACTTGCATGAAGTATTGCTCTGAGTGCATCTTGAAGTCATGTAGGCCTCGGGTGACTGGGTCGTCGTGGTCGAGGATTTTCACCTCGTAGTCTATGATGTTGCCGGGGTGGGCGACCCATTGGCCTCCTACCATGAATTGGTACTCGACGTTGTCCCGGAAGGCGTCTCCCATGCCTCCGTGCCACCCTGCTATTCCAACACCGGATTTTACTGCGGCGAGGAGTCCCTTCTCCTGTTCCTGGGTTATAGTGCCCTGGGTCCAGGCTTGGACGATGAGGCTTAGGTTAGCCATATTCTCCCGGTTTAGGTAGGCGTCGAGTGTGTCTTGCACCTCTACACTGTATCCGTTCTCCTTTAACCAGGGGATGAAGATATCGATGCATTGCTTAGGCTCGTGGCCGGGCCATCCACCCCACACAATTAGAGCGTTCTTCAAGGAACCTCAAGTGTACTTTGTTCTTACACGGCTTAAGATACTTGACCTCTCTGGTAGCGAAGCTAGACGTATTTACATCACGCTATGGGCGCGTGTGATGCGTTAATAGAAGTAGCTGATTTCTCAATCAGTCTGCTTGTAGGTTAGATGAGGCTTATGCCAAAGTGAATTTGGGTTAAGATTTTTCTAATTTCAGGTAGAGCTTAGGATAATCTACTTTCGTAAACTACGCCACTTAATCCTTGGCAAACCCTACCTGCGCGCGCGATTATTTCACTCTCTTCTCATGACTTTTTTAATCAAGTTCAATACCAGTAGATAGGGGGAAAGTATCTGACAAGCATCAAAGGATCAATTACTCACATTCTACTAGTATTTCCAATATTGGCCATCATAACTCTACTAAGCGTATACGCATTCGACGAACTAGTCGCCCCCTCAATCCCCCCAAACATGCTCCTCCTGCAGACAACAAGGGTCCTCATAGTCCTCGCGACAACAGGCATCGCCATCTTCATCATAAGGAGAAAGAAAAGAGTCCTCTCCGATAGAATTGGTACGCGACCTGCTGACTTCTTCGAGTTCCTAATGATTGTGCTCTTAATCCTGATTTCTGTGTTTTCCCTGTTGCACGTCTTCAAAGTTGACACTAATACGCTGCTTCTCAGTGGCGGTATCATCTCACTCACCGTAGGGTTGGTAGTATCCACCTTCGTTGGTGATACACTCGCAGGTATGCTCGTTTTGCTGCTTAACATGTACAAGGTCGGGGATACTGTTCTCGTTAACAATATTCCAAGTAAAGTGGTGGAGATGAGTACGTTTGTGACGCGGTTTAGGAATAACGCTGGTGGAATCATCTCGATTCCAAATACGGCGATTTCACAGGGGGGTGTAGTTGTTACGCGTTTTTCTCAGCTTGATGAAGGGTCCTCGACGAATATGCTTCCCTATTCTGTGGGTGATCGGGTTTTTACCACGTTTTTGAACGCTGAGGGAATTGTTGTGTCTCTGGATCCGATTCATACGAGGATTAGGCTTGATTCGGGTAGGGAGTTGTTATTTTTGAATAATAGTATTCTCCAGGGTTCGGTTGCTGTCGCGAGGATTGCTGGGGATAAGGCGAGTGCGTAATAAGTTTTCGATTTTATTGAAGACTAACCTGTCGGTTCCCCAATTGCGATCCTGTGGAGAGGTGAATAAGACAATGCACGCGCGCGGTTAAGATTTTTCGAGGTGAAATGCGTATACGAATTGTTTTCCCGTAATACACGCAAACGGTTAAAGTGTTCGAAAAATGAAATATAACCAACACTTAGAGAAGCCTGAGTCTGGGGTAACCTTGATCACTAAGAACCTGCTAACAAAGGCCGCAATATCCTTTGGAATAAGCATCACTTTCTACGTCTACGCTATTTTCTCAGCATTCAACTTTCTTTCCGCGACAAACATTGTATTCTGGAGGACACTTACCTTAACGATCATTGGAGGCGCTGGAGCATTACTCCTTGGGTACTTATTCATTATCCTGCTAGGTGGCCGACTATCCCTAAGGCTAACTGAGTTAATCGCTCGCCTCAACAATTCAAGACACGTAATAGAGATATTGGAGAACGAGTCCACGCACGACAATAACGTATTAACTAAATATGCTCCGTTCATAATACCCTCTCTCATATTCTTCACCTTGGTGACCCTAGCATGGGACATACACACTATCCAAGTCGGCTCAGTTGCAGACCTCGGCGTGTTATTACCATTCTTGGACGTTTTATCTAAACCATTAACGGTGAACTCGGTCACTTACTCAATCGAGATCATCCCTGTTATTATGCTGCTATTAGCAATCGCTGGATTCATCCCCGCGATGGTTCTCCCATACTTCAAGAATTTTAAAGTAACAGGAGTTAATGGTGGGCCATTTCATCTAGATCTTTTATTTACCGTGCTTGGGGCCTTCACGGGGTTGAGTGTGATATTAACCTTGATAGGCTTCCTCTTCAACACCCTCTGGATGGGGCAGGGTCCTCACTACTACCATTTTGTGATCCCAGCTATGGCTGGGTTGAGTATAGATTTCTCTCTCGGCGCGTTTCTTGGGCGAAGTAATGCTGAGAACATGATCAAGCTGATGTTGGAGAAGGAGGCTGGTGAGAGGATCTTCTTAGGGACGGTGGAAATACGGAGTAAAAAGGATCATAAACATTTATCTGATTAATTTTCTCGCGAGCTCACTGCTTATCCGTTGTCGTTGCGTGCGCGCAAGTCATGGAGAATTATCAGGTGGATGTGAGGATAAGGCTATTCGTCCACCAATATGCTTCACGTAAGATGAGGCTTATGCCAAAGTAAATTTGGGTTAAGATTTTCTTAAGGAGGAAGTGGGACTCGGGAGATGGCTATTGCCTCTAAACACACTCGTCATCCAGCAAGAGTATTAGAGACCCTAATTCCAAGCTAAGAATGCAGCCCACGCTCACATGAGCCCTTAGAGGACTAGGCATCTCGATTTAATGGAGTTCGTAGCGCGCGATACAGTGATATACGGAGATATTTAGATAATATCACAGAAGATGGTCGTCATCATAAAGAAGGCGAAGTAAAATGAGTTTTTATCTCACTCACGGCCGCGGGACCCTGGAGGATGGTCTCTACATTGATCAGTTCTGTAAGAAATGCGGTTATAATTGGCAGACCGAAATTATTGATATGAGAAATACATTAAAGGCGATTTACGAGGGTAACTCAATTGAGAATGAGAATTTAGGGCATCAGGCAGGAGACCTTTTTATTAATGTTATCAAAAAACTTAATCTGATCTGTCCACAATGTGGAAATGATGATACTACATGGGCTTTAGCCGTAAATGCCTGTCATGATGAATACACGAGAGATGAGATCATTGATTTAATGGATTTTTACAATGAATTGAATGAAGTTTTTAATGATCGAGCGAAAGTGTCTGCTTCACGACACACGGCTACTACACGTGTGTTCGCTTGAAAGTAGTATCAACCTCTGCGCGCGGCGCCCTGAATCTCACCTAGGTCAACCAATATTCGTCACGGTTGAGTATCAGGTGGAAGTGAGGATAAGTTATTCGACCCTTTTTCACGACCCCTTCCCTTCTCGGTTCATGCCTATGTATAATCCGTGAACCGGCTCACTCTCACATGAGAATTTAGGCCTTCGTTTTCACGGGAATATCTTTTAAAAAAAGGGATAGTAAGTAAATTGGGAGAAGGAGGAATTATCCAAATGGCTGGCAAGTATGAAAAATATATTGTGACAGAGTTAAAACAGAACATAGCTAAGTCCCCTTGGGCTCCACCGACACCAATACAACCCGCTGGGAAAGGAAGAGGTGGGCGACTATTATTCATGGACAGCGAGGTTGTTCCGGGGGCGTTCTACGTGGAAACCGCCTGGTCTCTTCCTAGGCGAGCTGATGAACCACCCAGAACCGTGGCTCAGGCTCATAAACACGACTACGACGAGGTCCTTGGCATGTTTGGCACTAACGTGGATGACCCTTATGACCTAGGTGGAGAGGTGGAGTTTTGGCTGGGTGATGAAAAATATGTCCTTACTAGGAGTTGTATCGTCTTTATTCCGAAGGGGTTGCAGCATTGTCCGTTGACTTATAGGAGGGTTGATAGGCCGATCTTTAACTTCACCACCGGTCCCGGGAGAATGTACTTTTAGCCTTCATTTTTAAAATATTTTTGTTTTCTCTCCTGTTAACCGTTGAGTATCAGGTGGAAGTGAGGATAAGATTATTGAATTGATGTGGCGGGATTTCTTTAATCTTTGAATTAATAAAGGGAATTCTATTGAAAAACAGAATGTAGATCCACTTCGGGTTAGTTATAGTGTGTGAAAAAACGAAGTAATGAGGAAGAAAAACTACATTATTACCTAATAAAGTCGTCAAATTTCCAGTAGTGCATTTATGTCGTACTTTTTGGATTGTATCTCATCTCTGTTTCCCAAATTCCATAGCTTTATAACCAGTACTCCCTCGGGTGACCATGAGGGAAGAGCCCCCTCATCGTTTAAAAATGGGTCACTTCAGGTGGCAGTTGAACCAGTCGACCATGTCGTGGAGTCGGCGCTTCCTGATCGTCGGCCTCGCCAGGTTCCTGAATGTGTGGCTTCCCTCTGTGTAGAGTATGAGCTTCGTCTCCACCCCAAGGTACCTAAGGGCGGTGTACATCTGGATGCTCTGGTCTATCCAGCACCTGTTGTCGTTGATGCTGTGGATGAACATGGTGGGAGTCGTGACGTTCTTCGCGTACGTGAGAGGCGACTTCTCCGCGTAGGCGGCTGGGTTGCTCCAGGGGTCGCCGCCGATCTGGTCGGGGCCGAAGTGGAAGCCAATGTCCGAGGTGCCGAAGAAGCTGACCCAGTTGCAGATGCTGTTCTGGCTCAGGGCGCACTTGAAGCGATCGGTGTGGCCGATGACCCAGTTGGTCATGAAGCCACCGTAGCTCAGCCCTGTGACGGCGATTCGGGTCCCGTCGATCCAGTCATATGCGCCTAGGGCGTGCTCAACCATCTCCATGAAGTCTTGGTAGTCCCGAGTCCCGTATCGGGTCCTGATGTCCGCGAACTCCTGGTCGTAACCGTCGCTGCCCCTGATGTTGGCGTAGACGACTGTGTAGCCCTCTGCGGCGTAGATCTGGTGCTCGAACATTGGGGCGTAGCCGTACTTGCTGCGGGGCCCGCCGTGAATGTCGAAGATGGCGGGATAGCTCTTCCCCTTCGTCCACCCGTAGGGCTTTATGAGCCACCCCTCGATGTTGGCGCCGTCGCTCGCCTCGAAGGTGAAGTGCTCAGCATCAATCATCGGCGCCTCGGCGAGCGGAGCTTCACAGAGGTGGGTGAGCCTCATCTCCCTCTTTCCCTTCTTGAGGTAGACCTCCATCGGTTCAGCGATCCCGGTCCTCGTGTACGCGACGACCCCTCCCCTGACGGAGAACTCCTCGACGCAGAAATCGCCGGAGACGACCTTCGCGATCTCGCCATCCTCGGGCCTGACGCTGTGGATAGCGTAGCCGCCACCCTCGCTGACCGGGAAGTAGATCATGTCACCGTCCCAGACCGGGTTGGGCGGCCCTGCGTACTGGCTGCGCAGGTCATTGTAGACGACTCGACCGCTGCCGCGGTCGAGTCTCCCTGTGAGGTCAGTTGGCTCACCGCCAATGGGCGGGATGACCCAGATAGTCGTATGCGTCTGGTACCCCCTGCTGAGGTCGCTCCCAGAGAAGTAGATCAGCTCGTCATCGGGGGACCAGCCGAGACTCGCCACCGAGTGCCTTTCCAGTACCTTCCTACAATCGCCCTTCTCATGATCGAGTATGTAAAGGGTGGTCTCGCGTGGGGCCAACTCAGTTTCGGAGATGGCGTATGCGACTCGTCCGCCCTTGTTCGAGGGAGCATGGCAGACTACATCGGACTCACCGTCCGTTAGCTGCTTCACCATCCCCGAGGCGACGTCCACGACGTGGAGGTGCTTCCTCCTGTAGTGGGTCCAGCCGACGCCGTCGTACCAGAATGGGATGTGGGCGATCACGCGGGCGTCCTTCGGCTCCTCCCCGATGTAGCTGAGGAAGTAGATCTTTCCTCCGTCCCCGCTCCACGCGGGCTGCTCGACGCCCCCGGGTGCCTTGCAGACGAGGCGGGGCTCGCCGCACAGTGTCGTAACCCATATCTCGGCACCATTCTCACCCTCCTTCAGGCCCCTGTTGGAAACGAAGGCCAGCTGTGAGCCGTCGGGGCTCCACACTGGGTTCCTCGCCCTCTCCCAGAACTTCTTAGGCGACCCGTTTCCGGGGTCTACGAGATATAGCGTAGGGACATAGGCGTCGCCCTCCGCCCTCGTGACCACGTACGCCAGGCTCCCACCATCCGGCGACAGCTGAGGGTGGGAGGCCATCACGAACCTGTCCAGGTCCTCAATCTCGAGCCTTCTCGGCATATTAATCACTAATCTAAAGGCCGTGGCATCGGATTTAAGATTGGGCAGGCGAATCTGCCTGCAAAGTTTTTTCGGCTTATCCGCGGTACCTGTACCATGGTTCTCAAGCTGAAGGATGAGTTCCCCCTCCTCAAGGGGAAGATACACTTCGACACAGCCACAACCGGCGCGGCGCCCGCCTCCACCCTGAAGATCATGGAGGAGTACGTTGCAGACGTCACCGCCATGTTCCGGGGGGAGCGCCCCTGGCAGAGCGGCACAGCTGACTGGGCTAAGCGCCGCCTCAACTCGAAGAAGCTCTTCGCCGAGGTCATCGGCGGCAGGGAGGAGGAGGTCGCCTTCATTCCCAACGCCACCGCGGGCATAAACACCGCCCTAAACATGGTCTCTGTCAAGAGGGGTAGCAACATCGTCTGCACGAACCTCAGCTACCCCATGACCGCCACCGTCGTTAACAAACAGAGGGACCGCGGCGCCAAGCCCAAGTTCATCAAGAACAAGAAGGGCACAGTCACCCTCGAGCAGTTCGAGAAGGCCGTAAACGACAAGACGGCGGCCGTCGTCGTCGACCAGCCCAGCTGGTTCAACGGCTACCTCCACGACCTCAAGGGTCTCGCGGAGATCTGCCACGCCCACGGTGCCAAGCTCGTCGTCGACGGCACCCAATGCGTCGGCAGCCTCGCCTGGGAGGCGGACCGCTGGGGAGTCGACTTCGTCGCGACGAGCACCTACAAGTGGCTCATGGGCGGCCACTACGGGCAGTCCGCGGGCTTCCTATTCGTATCGAAGCCCAACATAGACGCGACCCAGCCCGTCTACGTCGGTGAGAAGACCCTAGAACCCGAGGTGGGGGAGAGAAACACCATCGACGAGTTCACCCTCTACGACTTCAAGCCCCGCAAGGGCATCGAGCGCATCGAGGTCTTCCCCCGCCAGGAGATAAGCTACGTCGCCGTGGAGAACTCGATGAAGGTCCTACTCGCCCACGGGAAGAAGGCGGTGGAGAGGCAGGTCCGGGACGTCGACAACGCCCTCATCGAGGAGCTGACGAAGAGGCACTTCAGGCTCCAGACCCCGAAGGAGGAGGAGAGGACGAATATATGTCAACGTCCAGGTCCCCGACTTCAAGGCCGTCGGGGAGAAGCTCCTCGCGAGGAACATCCACGTCGCCCCGAGGATCGGCGGGCTCCGTATGAGCCCCCACTTCTACAACACGGAGGAGGAGGCTGTTGCCCTCGTGAAGGCCCTCCGTGAGGTCACGAAGCCCCGGTAAACACTTTTCTTCCCGACGCGGGTATCTTCATCGAGCCCAGGTGGTCCCATGAAGGTCCTTGTGGTTGGTAACGGCGCCAGGGAGCACGCACTCGCGAAGAAGCTCCACGCGGACGGGGCTGAGCTAGTCTCCGCCATGTCGAAAAGGAACCCAGGCATCGCCGCCATCAGCAAAAGGGTCGAGATAATCGACATCGAAAAGCCTGGCGACTACGACCGTTTCAAGGGTATCGACATTGCCTTCATCGGCCCCGAGGCTCCAGCTCTAGCTGCAGGGATCACCGACCAACTCAACTCTATGGGTATCCCCGTTGTAGGCCCAGTTAAGAAACCTCGCGCGCCTCGAGTGGAGCAAGAGCTACGCGCGCCTCCTCCTCCAGGAGAGCGGCATCCCAGGTAACCCCGAGTTCAGGGTCTGCCGGGACCTATTCGAGGTCAGGATCTTCCTCAGGGACCACCCGAACTTGGCAGTCAAGCCAGATGTCCTCACGGGCGGGAAGGGCGTCAAGTTGACTGGTGAGCACCTGAAGACCGCGGGGGAGGTGGAGGAGTACGCCTCCGAGTGCATCAGGAACGACGGCCTCGTCGTCCTCGAGGAGAAGCTTGATTGGGAAGGAGTTCACCCTCCAGGCCTTCGTCGACGGTAAGCACGTCGAAGTGATGCCCCTCGTCCGGGACTTCAAGCGGGCCTACGACGGTGACACGGGCCCTAACACGGGGAGCATGGGGAGCTACAGCTGCCCCGACCACAGCCTCCCCGACCTCCCAGCCTCCGCCGTGAGGAAGGGTGTGGAGATTATGAAGTCGACCGTATCCGCTCTCTCAGAATCCGTGGGCGAGTACCACGGCTTCCTCTACGGCGGATTCATGAACACCGACAGGGGCGTCTACCTGATCGAGTACAACGCCCGCCTAGGCGACCCCGAGGCGATAAACGTCCTCGCCCTCCTCGACGATTCCCTCGTCGAGACGGGGTTCAAGGTAGTCGAGGGTACGCTAAGCAAGCCAACGTTCAAGAAGGAGGCGACGGTCTGCGTGTACCTCGTTCCCGAGGGCTACCCCGAGGCCCCGCAGAGGGACAAGCCCCTGACCGTGGGTGCCCTGAGGAACTCGGAGCCTTACTACGCCTCCGTCTACGAGGAAGGCGGCATCATCAGGACGACCGGTAGCAGGGCCGTGGCCCTCCTAGCTAGGGGTAAGTCCGTCGCCGAAGCCCGCGAAAAGGTGTACTCCGACACCTCCGCTGTCAAGGGGACCCTGTTCTACAGGCGCGACATAGCGTCTGGGGTGTAATCCACACAAGTTATTAGGAAACGCTAAGAGGGATAGGTATCTAGGTGGGTCGATGAGTAACCGGGACGATATGTTGGCGCGCCTCGAGGCGATCCTCTATGCCTCAGGTAGGCCACTCAGTCTCGCTACGATAGTCGCCTACCTGAAACTCGAAAACGAGCAGGAAGCGAAACAGCTCACCATACGCCTCGGCGAGATATACGAACAGTTCGGTAGCCCACTCGAGGTGAGGCACCTCCCCGAGGACCGTGTCGTCATCCAGCTCAAGACCGACTACACGAAGGAGGCGCGGAAGTTCAGCATCCGCCCCCTCCTAACTACCGGCCCCCTTCGCACACTCAGCTACATCGCCTACAACCAGCCCATCGAGCAGAGGGAGGTCGCCCTCGCCCGTGGTAGCCAGTCCTACCAGCACATAAAGCAACTCGTCCAGATGGGCCTCGTCCAGAAGGAGAAGGGGAACGGGAGGGCGAAGCTCCTGAGGACGACCGACGACTTCGCCGACACCCTCGGCCTCAGCAGGGACCGCTCAAACATGAAGCGGCAACTCCGCAGCCTCTTCCACAAGCTCGAGACCGAGGACCTCCAGAAGCAGGAGAAACAGAAAGAGCATTAAATATTAGTAAAGATGGTGACGCATGGGCAGCAGAGACGTCGACGAATTCATCAAAACCAAAGTTTTGCCCGAGTATCGAGATATAGCGCTTCGAGTGCGAGACATAATGCGCGAGTGCGCTCCAAATGCCTGGGAAGGGATCAGCTACGGCATACCCATGTGGAAGGGAAGACGGGCACTTGCCGTCATCAGCCCCACCAAAAAGGGCATCACATTTGCATTTTCACAAGGCGCTAAGTTCGAGGACAAGTACGGTTTACTGGAAGGTGTTGGGAAAGTGTCTAAGAACGTGAGGATAAGGAGTCTGGATGAATTCAACGAAGAAGCGTTTAGGTATTACATAACGCAAGCACTGAAATTTGACGAGGGAACGTAAAATAAACTCGATATACCTTTTCCTCCTTCATAAAAAATCTCTAACGTATATTCATCCTATGTGACGATGACCTTAGCTGACCTTCGCTAGCTCTAATAACTCACCAATGCTTCTGACGAATCCCTTTTTTTTTATTTTCAACGATATTTTATATAAAATGCTTTATTCTTATTCGACTAAAATCCCTGCGGTGAAGCATTGCCCGACCCCTTCCCCTACATCAAAGTCTCTGGTTCCGCCCACGAGTGCGGCGTAAAGTATGGTAAAGCCGCTAAGAAGCAGATCCGCTACAACGTGGACTATTACATCGGCCTCTGGGGCCGGATTTGCAGCATGACCGAAAGGGAGGCCCTCAAGAAGGCCTCATCGACCGCTGAGCCGATCAAGATGTACGACACAAGCATCTACGAGGAGATCGAAGGGATAGCGGAGGGGTCGGGTTCGAAACTCGAGGAGATCCTCGCACTCAACACACGGTACGAGTTGCTCTTCAGCCAAGTGAAGCTAGCCCCAGACGGGTGCACGGCGCTCGCCGCGCTCCCCTACGCCACGACGGCCGGGCACACCCTGCTTGCCCAGAACTGGGACTACCGCCCTGGGATAAAGGACGGGTGCGTAACCCTAGAGGTCAAGCAGGAGGGGAAGCCCACGATCCTCCTCCATGCTGAGGCTGGCACAGTGGGGCACAAGGGCGTCAACTCCCACGGCCTCGGTATTGTCGTGAACGCACTCGTCAGCGATAGGGACTCGTTCACCCCCAACCCGCCACTCCTCGTGCAGTGCAGGAAGGCGCTGAACAGCCCGGGACTGAACGAGGCGATGTTCGGGGTCCTGAACGCCAAGCGGAGTGTGTCCTCAAACCTCATCCTCGCCCAGGCAGGGGGAGTCGCCGTCGACCTAGAGATGAGCCCCCTCGACACATCGATCATGGTCCCCGAGAACGGCTACATAGCCCACACAAACCATTTCATGGGGCCCAGAAGCCTGTCCATCCGGGACACCTTCGTCTCTCAGATACCCAACACCGTCTACAGGCTAAGCAGGACGAACGCCACACTGAAGAGGTGGGACAGCCGAATAAGCGTCGATGGGATTAAGGAGATGCTAAGGGACCACTTCGGCAAACCTTACAGCGTCTGCACCCACCCCGACCCAGCGGTCGCCCCCGACATGCAAGGCGAAACGATAGCGTCGGTGATCATGGACCTCGACGAGCGGAGCTTCCACATAACCCGAGGCCCGCCCTGCCTAAGCGAGTACGAGAAGTACACTCTCTCATAGGCTCGCCGAATCATAATCTTTTATAGACGCCGCCATACGGCTCCAAGAGATAAACGTTGGCGGAGCAGGGTTCTAACTCGCTCGTCCTAGTTGCGGCTCTAGTCAGCATGATACCGGGAGCCTACTTCACCTGGCTCGTCCTCAGGGGCCTCATTCTCAGCCTGAGGCGGAGCAAGGACGAGGAGCTTTGACTATATAGACACTGGTTTCTACGTCTGAGAACCTTAAAAGATGGTTCAATCATAGTTGTGGCGAGGGGCTATGAAGTACCAGATCAAGTACAGTCCGAGCTACTCGATGCTAGTCGTAAACCTCGAGAAGGGTGAAAAGATCACCGGCGAGGCCGGCGCCATGACCTACATGACGCCGACGATGGAAGTCCAGACGCGCAAGAGGGAGAAGAGCATCCTCGGAACGCTCGCCACCGCCCTCATAGGTGGCCAGAGCTTCTTCGTCAACGACTACGCCGCGGTCGAGGGAGCCGGCGAGATTGGCCTCGTCGCCGCCCCGGTGGGTGACATCACCAAGCTCGACGTCCAACCAGGGAGGGGCTTCATAATCCAGAAGTCGAGCTACCTTGCCTCTAGCCAATCCGTGGACCTAGACGTGCGCTGGGAGGGGTTCACAAAGGGCCTCTTCGGGCAGGGCCTCTTCATGATCAAGACGACGGGCCAGGGAGACCTCTTCATAAACACCTTTGGGGCGATCGACAGGCACGAACTCGCCCCGGGGCAGCAATTAATCGTCGATAACTTCCACCTGGTCGGGTTCTCCGACTCGTGTAGCTATCACGTCGAGAGGATCGGTGGGTGGAAGGAGACCATCTTCAGCGGGGAGGGGCTCATCACGCGAATCACCGGACCCGGCGAGGTCTATCTTCAGACGAAGAACCTCCGGGAGTTCACCGAATGGATCTGGACTCTGATAGAGCCCCATGTCCAGTCGAAGGCCCGCTAAACTAACGGATTGGTTGGCTTCAGGTTAACGCATCAGGAGGAGCGGCGCTTGCAACAGAAGCCCTCGGTGAATCGAGGTTTTTTCCATCATTGTTTTGATTTCTGCTGTCATCTAGAGTAATCTAGGAGGAGAATTGGGGGGAGATGTGGAAGGTTGAGCGCGACTAGTCGCAGGGCTCGGGATCCCTCTCAAGGCTGCCGCAGGTGCAGTGGATGCTCCCGCTGTTTCTCGGCCTGACCAGGCTGCTGCACTCGACCTCCACGACCTCGACGCCGATGGATTCGAGCCACTTGGTATTCTTCGGGTTGCCGACGGGGACCATGATCTTCATGGGCTCGAGGACGATGCCTGTGTTCGGCCCGATCTTCGCGCCGTGGGTGTCCGTGTAGACGAGTTCCTCCGGTGGCGTGATGAATTTCCAGTTCATCGTCCTCTTCATCCACTCAACCATATGGGGCTCGAACCACTTGGGGTCGCCGATGCTCGTGTGGCGGTCGATCATAGCGTAGTCGATGGTCCCCTTGCTCGTGCCGTAGCCGGGCTCGATCTTCATGTCCACCTCCGGATCCTGGAGCTTGATGATCCTCGCGAGCTGCTCGTGGCCAAAATCGTTCGCGTTCGAGATGACTGCGTCGCCCGTGTTGCCCCTTGCGAAGTGCACCTCTATGAAGAGGTGCTTCTCGTCGAGCCAGCCGATAGAGCCCCCCTCGGCCATGCCGTCGCCCATGATCATGCCGACGACGGGGCACCCCACCTCGGCGAGCGTCTGGTAGGTGGGCACCTCCTCCCCCTTCCTGATCCAGTCATACATGCGCAGTATGACTTGGCCGTAGACGGCTGGGTGGCAGACGTCATCCGTGAAGATGGCCTTCACCTGGTAGGGCGGGTCGTAGGGGTCGGGCTTCCTGACGATGACGCGTATCCCCTCGTCCTTGTACGCCTTGACGAGGTTCTCATGGTGCTCCACTAGCTCGTCGAGGTTGGGCTTGAAGGTCATTCGCCAGGCGGCGAGGCTCGCCTCGTAGGGCGGCCACGGCGTCTTCTTCCCAACATTCAGGAACTCCTTCCCTGGGCGGTGGACGAGGACTGTGCGGAGCTTGCCGATAGTGGTGTTTGCCTTCCACTGGCTCCCCCAGTACTTAGGCATCTCCTCCTCGAAGGTGCTGTGGATTTGTGGGTGGAGCCTCGTGTATATGTCGGTCAGTTCCTTGATGTTCTGCGCGCTGTTGCTCTGAGACATGGGTATGGGGTGGCTGGTCGGGCTAAAACAATTTTCCCAGCCCGGTCAGTGGTATTGGTCGTAGTAGGGATCCTTCGTGTAGTAGCTCTGGAAGATGGACTTGCCGCCGTCGACGAGCATCCTTGCCCTTGGCGTAGACCTTCTCGATCTTCAGGTTCTCGGGCTTATCAGCGATTACGATGTCGGCGTCGTACCCCGTCTTGATCCTGCCCTTTTTATCGCCGATGCCGAGGCAGCGGGCTGGGTTCGTCGTCGCCATCTTGAGAGCCTCCTCGAAGGGCGTCACGTGGTTGCGGGCGATATCCCTTATCTCCCTCCGAGTGAAGTCGACGGGGGCGACGTAGAGCGCCACCTGCTTGCCCTTCGCGTCCCTTATCGCCATGGGGCAGTTCGCGTCGCTGCTGATCGTTATGCACTCGATTGGGCAGCCCTCCGCCAGCATACGCTTGACGGCGTACTCCGTCTTCGTCCCCGTGAGGGTTCCCTCCTCCTTGCGCATCTGGGTGGTGAGGTCGACGAAGCCGCCCCTCTTCACCCAATCTATCCCCTGGGCGAGGACGTCGGGCGTGACGCGGTTGACGTGCGTGGGCACGATCCCCTTCGGGTCGAGGCCCGTGTTCTCGATGACCTCGAAGAGCATGTCCATTCTCTGGGGGCGCCTGCCAACGTGGACGTGTGTAACCGCTGTCTTCTTCACCGTCTCCGCCCCGAGGTTGACCTCACTGACTAGTTCCGCCATCTCCCTCCACGTGTGGTGGCTCGTCGTCGCGTCCGAGATTGCCGTTTTCAGCCCCCTGACCTTATCGATGAGTATGACGTCCCCCCTGACGGTGCCAGTTATCGTCGGGGGCGGGATGTGGAAGCAGCCCGTGTAGATGTACGTGGTGATTCCCATAAACTCGAGCTCCATGGCCTTCCAGTAGAGCTGCTCGAGGTTCCGAACCCCAATCTCGCCTCCTAGAGTACCCACGGCTGTTGTGACGCCACTCTCCACGATGTCCTGCCATGAGACATCGTACGTGTGGCCGTGCGGTCCCTGCCCATCGTCCGCGCCAGTGATGTGGATGTGGGGGTCGATCCAGCCCGGGTAGACGATCTTCCCCGAGGCATCTATTACCTCACACTCGTATCCCCCAGGGGACCTAATGTCCTCACCGACGGCTGCGATCCTGTCACCAGCAATCAGGATGTTCGCCTTACCGAGCCTCTCGGGGGCGTAGACCTCTCCGCCGACAATCAGCTTGAACATGATGATATGACTCCTATGCCTCTAGGTTCGGCGGTGGTCGTATTCGCTGTCAGGGGTCTTGATAGGCGTCACTGAGAGTATCCCGTTGTTGATCTTGTAGACCCTGAGACCCGCATAGGAAATTTTATTGTTCTCGAGGAGCTTCAACGCCTTCTCTTCACTCTTAGGGGGCACATAGAGGAAGAATTTCTTCTCCTTCTCACCAACTCCAGCCTTCTCTGAGAGGAGCCTCCACCTTTCCACCGATGATGGCGCAACCTCCCTGGCAAGGGCCACGTCGGCCACCTCCTGTATCCTGCCGTCGGGCTTGGCGATGACTATGCTCGGGTAGACAACGGCGTCCTCCGTGTCTATTCCCCTCCTCTTCACCTCGTCGTTGACTATAGTGACGTAGCCCTCGCCCCAGTCCTCCTGGTCAACGAATGGGAACCTCGTCGTGGCGATGATTCTGACCACTCGGTTTCTGATAGTCTCCTCGCTTACCATCTCTAAGCAGCTCCGATAAAAGAGTACATATGGGCCTTTTGAAACTTCATAGGCCGATGCCTTGATCGACACGATCCTCTTCGACAACTGGAACACGCTCGTTCAGGCCCCGGGTCTCATGAGGGGTGGCGCATCGGTGGAGATTTTCCAGCGTAGCCTTCAGGGGCAGGGCCTGGATTATGATTGTGAGCGGTTCATTGATATCTATCGTGGGGTGGCAAGGCGCCAGGTGGCGGAGGCCGAGGCGAATGGCTGGACCGAGATAGACTATATCAAGCGCATACTCTTCACGCTGGAGGGGCTCGGCGTCGAGGAACCCCGGAGGAGCCGCTTCGCTATACGTGCTTGGGACGACTACCTCGCCGAGTGGCCCAAGCAGACGAGCTTCTACCCAGAAACCCCAGCCCTCCTAGAACAACTCCAGGGAAGGTACAAGCTCGGCATCGTCACAAACTTCATGGATGGCCCTACAGCCCGCAGAGTCTTCGACGACCTAGGTTACGAGTCCATCTTCGACAGCCTCGTCGTCTCCGCAGAGGTAGGCTACATGAAGCCCGCTCCCATACTCTTCGAGAGGGCGCTCGACGAGTTGGGGTCGAAGCCCGAGAACACTCTCATGGTCGGCGACACCTACGAGGCGGACGTAGTCGGCGCCCATAGGGCTGGGATGCGGGGCGTCCTCATAGACCTCTACGGGGCGCCAGCGGAGCAACTGAAGGACTCGGAAGCCGTTATTAAGAGCATCGGCGAGCTACCCGAAGCCCTCAAAAGGTTCCCCTGACCAACTTAAAACTCCAATTCTTTATAGCGCAACCGCGCAGGAAGACAGGGGACACGATGGCAGCTAATGGAATATGGCGTTTCGCGGAGCGGCTACCGCCGGTCGGGGAGGTGTTCAGGCAGACCCTCGGGGAAGGTGGCACACCGCTCATAAGACTCAGGGGGACCCGAATCTGGGCAAAGGTCGAGGCGATGAACCCGACCTCCAGCTTCAAGGACCGAGGCATCGCCTACCTCATCAGCAAGATCGCCGAGGAGGGGGCGAAGCGGGTAATCATCGACTCCAGCGGCAACGCCGCCGTAAGCACATCCGCCTACTGCGCCCGAGCCGGTATCAAGCTCATCACCGTGATGCCTGGGTACAGTCACGCAGAGAAGAAGACTCAGGTCCTATGGCACGGCGCGGAGATACTCGAAGTCGCGGACAGGGAAACTGCGCGCATCTACTCGAGGCGCATCTCGAGGAAGCTTGGGATCAGGTACATTGGCGTCGCCCTCGAGCCCACTGCGGTCCCCGGCTTCCAGACCACCGCATACGAGTTGATGGAGGAGCTGAAGGCGGACGCGGTCTTCGTGCCGACCGGGAGTGGGACGAACCTTGTCGCTATCGGGAAGGGGTACAAGGAGCTGGAGAAGAATGGTGAAGTTGATCGCGTCCCCCAGATGCACTGCGTCCAGTCCGCCGCCTGCGCCCCCATCTCCGGCGAGTTCACCGACTACAAGCCCATCACGAGCACCCTCGCCGAGGGGGTCATCGTCCCCGTCTCCGAGAGGAAGGACGAGGCCGTGAGGACGATCAAATCAACAGGGGGAAACGGGTGGGTCGTCGATGACGATGAAGTCTACCGCGCCCTCGAGCTCCTCGCCCTCAATGGCATATATGCCTCCCCCACAGGGGCGGTAGGGTTAGCCGGCGCGTTGAAGGCGAAGCACAAGGGCGACGTGGTGTGCATCGTTACAGACAGTGGCCTCAAATCGAACCTCATGCTGGAGGGCTTCAAAAAGAGAATAGCGAGCGTCCCAGACGATGAGGTGCTTGAGCGCTTAATGGCGACGCTTGGCTAGAAGCTGTCAGCGATTTCCACGAGTTCGAGGAGGTCGTCGACCATCCTCGTGCAGCCGGCGTCGGTGAGCCTCTTCCCCCACTCCTCATCCCTCTTGTAGCCGATGAACTCGACCTTCGCGGCGTTGGCGGTCTCTAGGTCCGTCGAGGTGTCGCCGACGTAGAAGGCCTCCTCGGGTTTGGCTCCTATGTGGGTTACGACGTCGAGTAGGTGGCGTGGGTCGGGCTTCGGGTAGGGTACCTCGTCGCGGGCTAGGCACTTGTCCACGTAGTCTCGTATGCCGGTGAGCCTCATGCTCTCGGCGGCGTACTCCCTGCACCCCCTCGTCGCCACACCGATACCTACCCCGCGTTCCCTGAGCGCGCATAGGGTCTCAGTCGAGTTCCTCATGGGCTTGGACAGGTGGGCCCCTTCTAGCTCCACCTGATTCATTATCCTCTCCATCTCCGCGGATATCCCGGGTCGCCTAGCCTCCTCAACGCCCATTTCAGCCAAGACCCTGGCCCCGCCCCGTATGATCTGGTATATCTTGCGTCTATCCGAGAGGTGCTCCTCCGGGACCCCTCCCGCGGATAGGACGACCCTAATCAGGCCCGCCATCCGCTCGTAGTCGATCCTAGAGTCGATGAGGGTTCCGTCGAGGTCGAAGACTACAGCCTTGAGCCGCACGCAGAGACCTGCGTGCCCACGGCTTATGAACGATGCGTTGACCCTAATCTCTTTAAAAGCTGGTTGTTGTTTGAGTCTCATGGGAGTAGTGAGGAGTTCCTTCGGGGTGCTCCCCGACGGGCGCGGGGTGGACCTCTACACCATCTCTGCGGGGGGAATAACGGTTCAAGTGATGAACTACGGCGCCACAATCACCTCGATCAAGGTGCCCGACGCCCACGGCGTCGCGGGTGACATAGTTCATGGCTTCGAGAACCTGGAAGGCTACCTGGGTCCCCATCCCTACTTCGGGGTCGTCGTCGGCCGCTTCGCGAACAGGATAGGTGGGGCGAGGTTCACCCTCGACGGCCACGAGTACCTGCTGGCGAAGAACGACGGGGAGAACAGCCTCCATGGCGGATTCAAAGGCTTCGACAAGGTCATATGGCGCGCCGAGGCTGGAGATGACTCGCTGAAGCTCCGCTACCTGAGCAGTGATGGGGAGGAGGGTTATCCGGGCGAGCTCATAGCGGAGGTCAACTACTCCCTTAAGGAATCTGAGCTGATGATCGACTACCACGCAATCACCGATGCGCCCACGGTCGTCAACCTCACTAACCACACATACTTCAACCTGGCGTGCTCTGGTGATATCCTCGGCCACGAGCTGACCCTCGACGCCGACTACTTCACCCCCACCGGTAGGGGTTTGATCCCGACAGGTGAGGTTATGAGCGTCGCTGGGACCCCGATGGACTTCAGGATCCCCCACAAGGTGGGCGAACGGATCGACTCCAGAGACAAACAGATCATAGTCAGCGGTGGATACGACTGTAACTGGGTGGTTAAGGGGGAGGCGGGCAGGCTCAGGAGGGCCGCGACTGTGAGGGAGCTTGGGAGCGGACGGGCGATGGTTTTGCTGACGACCCAGCCAGGTGTCCAGTTCTACACGGGGAACTTCCTCGACGGCAAGCTAAGCGGGAAGGGGCGGGTCTACACCAGGCGCAGCGGCCTCTGCCTTGAGACCCAGCACTACCCCGACTCCCCGAACCAGCCAGACTTCCCCTCTACTGTACTGAGGCCGGGGCAGAAATACCACGAGACGACGGTATTCAGGTTCCACGCTGGGTGAATGCCTTGACGGATGAAGGTGAGATGCTTGGCATCTTCGAAAAGACGTATGGTACTCGGGAGGGAGTCATGGTCGCGAGTGCCCCGGGTAGGGTCAACATAATCGGCGAACACACCGACTACAACGAGGGCTTCGTCCTACCCACCCCGATTAGCCAACAGGTCTTCGGTAGCTTGTCGAAAGCGGGGAGACGACGAGTTCAAGCTCTACGCGAAGGACTACGGTGAGAGCTACGCCTTCACCCTCGGCAAGCAGGCGTTCAGCAGGGATAGGCGCTGGGCGAACTACGTCATGGGGGTAGTGGACGCCATGCAGAGGAAGGGGCTCCGTTTAGGTGGGGTCGACCTAGTGATTAAGGGGGACGTGCCCCAGGAGGCTGGCCTGAGTTCGAGCGCGGCGCTCGAGGTCGCGACAGCCCGGGCCCTCGTGGGGCTATTCGACCTCAAGGTAACCCCCGTCCAGTTGGCATACATCGGTAAGTCCGCCGAGAACGACTTCATCGGCCTCCAGAGTGGGGTGATGGACCAGTTCTGCGCCTCCCTGGGGAAGCTCGGCCACGCTCTGCTGATTGACTGCAAGACGAACAAACACAGGAACGTCAAGATACCGGAGGGCTACTCCCTCGTAGCGATTCACACCGGGATCAGGAGGAATGTGGATTCCTCGGCCTACAACGAGAGGGTGCAGCAGTGCAGGGAGGGGGTCTTAGCCCTACAGAGGGTGAACCCGAGGATAAGGTCGCTGAGGGACGCGACGCTCACTGACCTTGTCAAGGCGTCGGGCGGTATGTCCGAGGTCGTCTATAAAAGGTGCCGGCACGTGGTCCTCGAGAACGAGAGGGTCCTCTCGGCGACGGCGGCGATGGAGATTAACTTCCCCGCCAAGGTGGGGGCTCTCATGTATGAGTCTCATAAGAGTCTGAGGGAGGACTATGAGGCGAGTTGTCCGGAGCTTGATGCTCTCGTGGATCGGGCGTATAAGACTGGTTATGTTCTAGGCGCGCGCCTGACGGGGGCTGGTTGGGGTGGATGCACCATCAACCTTCTCCCGAGGCACAACGTAGCCGAGTTCGTTGAAGAGGTGCCCGCTTGGTACACAAGAGGCGACTGGGCTCAAGCCTGAGGTCTACCCAGTCTAGCCCAATAGGTTAAAATCTAGACTCCAAGCAGTATCTTCGGCGGGCTGGTAGATCAGTGGTATGATCGCCTGACTTGCAATCAGGAAGTCGGGGGTTCAAATCCCCCCCAGTCCACCAAAAACATTCAAAGGAACCAATTTGGCTTATCAGTTGATCATGTCACTATTAATGAGCATCTCGATCTGACTCCTCATCGAGATCACGACAAGTGTCATCAGACTCAAGGCCTAGCGAATACGTTTCCCGTCTCCTCTCGTAAGATCAGGTTGTGTTCTTGTTTCGTCTTTTTTCACCGTGTGGGCAGACGTGAACGCAGAGACCACAGTTGACGTCGCCGAAGATCCTAATCCTTCCCTCGGTGTACGCGTCGCATAGATTCGCCATGAGCCTCACATCCCTCGACTCGGTTGGGACGAAGGGCTTTCCGTTGATGGCTTTAACGGGGCATATGTCTGCGCATCTGGTGCAACTTCCGCACCTGTTCGGGAGTGGGCTCCCTGTTTCGAGAGGCGCGTCCGTGAGGACTGTGGCGAACCTCACCCTCGGCCCGTACTCCGGTGTAACGAGGAGGCAGCTCTTCCCCACCCATCCGAGACCGGCCAGGTTCGCGGCCACCTTATGTGAGAAGGCGGCCTCGAGCCTCCCGTTGTTCAGCATCGAAGACGCGGGTACAGGGCAGGCGCTGAAGTCATCGTCCTGAATCTTCTTTGCCACGAGAAGCGCGGCTCTGTCGAGGGCGGAGTTCACGGCTGTGTAGAGTCCACGATAGGTGGAGATCGTTACCAGATTCTCGTGGTTCTTAAGCTGGTCAACTACGTCGTCTAGTAATCTGATTCCCAGGGAGACCGCCCTCGGGAAGCCTGCTAAGTGTTGACCCCCTTGGTTCTCTATGAAGGACTTGGCCGACGACAGATCGGCTACACCGAATAGATCCACACCGAGGCCTCTCGCATAGTCGTAGAGTTCCTCATTCAAGTTACGCAAACTTCGAACACCGAAACCGGATCAGAAATTTTAACCGCACTAAAACTGATAAGGCTTGTCGCGTAGCCCGATGGCTATAAAGTGTAGTCGTCTCACAACCCGTTATTCGTGTGTGTAAAACGGAAAAATCGCGAGAGTCAATGGGAGTCTCATCCTGATAATTAATTAATAATAGGTTTGGATACCTTGATTTGATTCAAAATGAAGTCACTTAGCGGGGTTATCGCGCTTAACCCGACGCCTCTGACGAAGAAAGGTGAACTAGATGCGAAGGATTTGAAGAAGCTCATCGACTTCCAGTTTGAGAATGGCTGTGATGGCGTCGGTGTGCTCGCCGGGATCGGCGAGGGGTATCTCATGCGTGGCGGGGATTGGACGAAGGTCGTGAAGGCCGCTGTGGATCAGGTCAACGGGCGGGGGCCGCTCATTGTGGGCTGCGCCGCGATGGGAACAGGCGTGGCTATCGAACTCGTCAAGGAGGCCGCCGACATCGGTGCTGATGCCATCCTCTCATTCAACCCCATCGGGTACAGGAGCTACACCATCGAGGAGACATATAGACACTTCAAGGCCCAGGCAGAGGCCGCGGAGGTCGCGCTCGTCCCATATGCCCGTGACATGGACATGATATACCCCGAGGTCATAAAGAGGCTCGTCGACGAGGGGCTCGTGAAGTACATGAAGTACGGGTTCCATAGCTGCAGCATCCTTAACAACTGGTATCCCTCACTGGTGACAAGCTCTACAGGTTCTGCGGCGCTGACACTTGGACGCTCCGCTATCTCCTAATGGGGTGTCAGGGCATAATGACTGCGACCGCGGCGGTGTTCCCCAAGGAGAACGTGGAGTTGCTTAAACTCGTCAAGTCCGGGAAAATCGAGGAAGCGAGGGAATGTTATTATAAAGTACTTCCTACCATGGAACGACGCCGGCTTCTACGAGAACTGGCAGTGGGCGCACAAGTACGCGTTCAAACTCATGGGCCTCATGAAATCAGATGTCATGGTGCCACCACAAGCCATAGGCGAGGACTATCACAGAGCCGAGATCGAGGCACTCCTCAAGCACCTCGATATAATATGATTTCATCCATTTTTCATTCCTCGCTAGAGCTGGTGGGAAACCAAATCTATAAACCACCGATTCTCCCGCCGACGATGACAACGCTCCCTAAACGCTTACATATTTGGAAAATCAAGGCGAATTTCGGATAATTTTATTCCCTTTCACTTCACCAAATTGTCAATAAAAGGGAAATATAAACCGCACATGTCTTCTACCCCAGTCCACTAACATCTTCCTTGTTGGTTGAACCACGGTGCGCGCTCGCGTTTGTGGCCATAGTCTTATCCCCAAACCCAAACCGCTAGATAAGCGCGCGATGCGATCTCGGTCTGATGAGATTCAAGATAGTTTACTATGACTCTATTAAACTTAAATAATATTTAATGGCAGATAAAATAGTCAGGAACGGGAGTTATCGCAGGTCATATGTCGCTTCTGTCTGAGACGAGTTGTATAGTGGATGCCCTTCATACATATGTCACTAAGTTGGCCAGAATGAACACCCTGAACGAGGTCTACGTGTCCTCCTTCGAGTTGCTCGGTAACCTCGATTTCTCCGGTAACATCTGCATCGGTGTGGTGGAGGAGGGTCTTCTCAGATTCATCTGCACCAAGAATGTTCTTGATGCGGTTGCCGGTCTTCCCCGAGGTGGCAAGGGGATCATGGCTCGGGCATGGCGAACAGGGGCCACGCAGATCGTCAAGGATACTCGGCTCGACCCTGACTATGTTACTTATGGACAGGTGATCTACCTATCAGAGATGGCGGTTCCGGTATGGTTCAATGGAAGCGTCGTCGCAGTGGTATACGTCAATGACCAGAGAGCCGACGCGTTCACAGAGAGTGACCGACAGATCGTCGAGATCCTGTCCGAGCTCGTATCATCCACTATGTACAGGATCCGGCAGTCCTCGGAGCTGAGCGCCTCAGAGTCTAGGTATCGTACCTTGATTGAGAACTCTAACGACGCCATCATCGTAGTATCCGGTTCAACGATCGTCTACGTGAACACCGTTACGGCGAAGCTCTGTGGTTATAATAAACCTGAGGAGATTATCGGTAAAGATGCCTTGGGATTCATCTCGCAGCGGTACCGCGAGCAATTTAGGGAGCGGATCAGGAGCAGGCTCGGGGGTGAGCCGCAGCCAGAGAGATTCGACCACGAGATAGTGAGGAGGGATGACTCGATCGTTCAGGTCGAGACCACCGCTTCGCTAATCAATTACGGCGGTAATCCAGCGGTGCTGTTCGTGGGCAGGGACATGACGGAGAGGAAGAGGTTCGAGTCGAAACTTTTCGCCCTTCACCAGCACGCGGCCCAGCTTGGTGCAGCAGAGACCATAGCCGAAGTCTCCGAAGCCACGCTGAGCGCCATCACCTCCGTAATGGGTTTCAAGCTGGCCAACTTCATGGTGAGAGAGGGCGACCACCTAGGTTGTATCGACGATGTTGGGTTTAGGGCAACCTATTGGAATGTGCCAATAGAAGGGGAAGGGAGTATACCTCGGGCAGCTCGTGAGAGACTAACGGTACTTGCCAATGATCTGAGTGGCGACTCCGATATCAACGGGGGCCAGCACGGTGTCCAGTCCGAGCTCGCCACGCCCGTGGTCGTACAGGGAGAGGTGGAGGCTGTCATCAGTGTCGAGAGCACGATAAAAGGGGCCTTCACAGATTCCGACATGCAGATCCTGGAGATAATCGCGCAGCACGTCGCATCCGCCCTGGAGAGGATAGGGCACAGCTGATGACGGCGTATTCAATTCACTGCGCACGTGACTCGAATCTGAGGATAATGATGATAGCCACAATCGATCCGGTAACTGGGATGGTTCACTAAATCGGTGAGTTGGGTATTGGCTACTTAGCGTGGGGACCGAAAGCGCGCGCGCCTATTAACCATCCGGCAAGATATCCTAGTCCCCAATTCTCAAATTGATAAATATCAAGCGGTCAGTCTCCACTTTGAGGATCGAAGCAAAGTCCTTCTTCCCCTCCGCCCCGATTGATGTGGGCACCCACTCGGGTCTAAAGTCGGAGGGTTGGAGATTGGGGTATAATGTTCCTACTAGTTGTTGATGCTTTCTTGACGTAGATCTTGTTCACCTTATCCACGTCTTCGAAGAGGTCTCTGAAGCGAGCCGCAGACTCCGACTTTCCTAACATGAGGTAACCGTTACTCTTCAGCGAGTAGTGGAAGAGGGTGAAGATTCTCTCTTGGAAGGTGTCATCGAGGTAGATTAAGAGGTTTCTGCAGCTAATCAGGTCCATGTTGGCGAATGGCGGGTTCGTGAGGACGTCGTGCTTCGCGAATACGCAGATATCTCTTATGCTCTTCTTCACTTGGTACAAGCCCGGTTGGGTCTGCGTGAAGAATTGGTTCAGGACGTCGCGGGGCAGATCCTCAACCGCGTTCACACCGTAGATTCCGAGCCGCGCCTTCGTTATGGTCTGCTCGTTGACATCGGTGGCGAATATCTGGATAGCAATCTCTTTTCTCTGCTCACCGAGGTACTCGAGTAGAGACATGGCGATAGTGTAGGCCTCCTCACCCGTCGAGCAGGCGGGGACCCAAATCCTCACCGGCTTGGAGGAGTCCTTATCTTTAACAATCTTCGGGAAGACCTTCTCTTTCAGGGCGTCGAAGGCCTCCTTATCTCTGTAAAAATTGGTCACATTTATGAGTGCGTCCTGGAATAAGGCCTCAACCTCCTTCGCGTCGTTGTTGAGGAGTTGTGCGTAGTCCTCAATCTTGTCGATGTTCCTGAGTATCATTCGCCTGTTTATCCTGCGGTTTAGGGTGGAGCGCCTGTAGTGGCTTAGGTCGATGCCTTTCTGAGCCCTGAGCGTGGCGATCACCCTCTGGAAGGCGTTCTCCTTCGAGGGATCCCTATACTCCTCGTGGATCCCGGCGAGGTACTCGATCCTGGGTTTGATTTTGACGAGGTTTGCGGCGATCTCCTCGGGGGAGAGGATGTAGTCGACTTTGCCCGAGACTATCGCATTCCTCGGCATCTCCGGGAACTTCGCCGTCTCCTCGTTCTGGGCGAACGTGATGCCGCCCTCTGCCTTGATGGCCTGGACCCCCTTCGTCCCGTCTGAACCAGTACCCGAGAGTATGACCCCGATCGCCTTGTCCTTCTTCTGCTCGGCGAGGGATGTGAGGAAGTGGTCTATGGGGAGGCGTGGCAGCTTCGCGTCCTTCTCCACCTGCTCTAGGATCAGATCGCCATCTTTGATCGAGAGGTTGTGATTAGGAGGGATAATGTATATCTTGTTCAGCTCGATACCCGTCTTCTCGACGATCTCGCTCACAGGCATGCTTGTGTTTCTGGAGAGGATCTCGACGAGGGCACTCTTGTGCTCGGCGGAGAGGTGGGGTACGATGACGAATGCCATCCCCGTGTCGATGGGAAGATTGGTTAGGAGCTTCTGAATAGCTTCGAGACCACCGGCTGAGGCTCCGACGCCCACGACCGGAAAGTCTTTTTGCTCCAGATGTACCCCTTCTTTGTTTTGGGAAAAGCCCTTTTTAGACAATTGCCCTCTTCCCAAGTATAGGATATAAAATGCTCAACTCATTATATCGCTATCTGATTATCATATTCCTATCATGACTCGAAGATCGTCGCTTCCATGCCTACTAACTCTAATCCTCCTCGACCTCTCGGTTAGAAAAAGGTCTAGGAAGCTACCTGTAAAATGAAAGGGTACAGAAAATTGTAAATAACAAGAACAGACCCTTCACATCTATGCTTAGCTTCTCGGACAATTCTAAACTCGTGAAACGAACACCGCGCCGTGCACGCGGCGCAGGTGAGGTGTAAACTCCTTGGAGTACAAGTGGACTGTTCTCACGGTCACAACAGTGGGCGTTCTCATGTCCGGTCTCGACACGAGGATAGTCATCATCGGGCTCCCGCAGGTGGCTGCAGCTCTCGGCGCGGACGCCGAGCAAGCCGTCTGGTTCACGCAGGCGTACGTCCTATTCAGCACGATAAGCCTCCTGCTAATCGGTAGGGCCACGGACATCGTCGGGCGGGTCAAGATATACACTGCGGGCTTCGGCGTCTTCACGCTTGGCTCGCTTCTAGTCAGCCTCTCGCAGAGCCCCGCCCAGGTCATTCTGTTCAGGGGCCTCCAGGGCGTTGGCGGGGCGATGCTGATGACTAACAGCGCCGCCATGATCGTGGACGCGACGCCTAGGAAGAGCCTCGGCCTCGCCCTCGGGATAAACCAGATCGCCTTACGATTCGGGATGATGGGCGGCCTCACCCTCAGCGGAATAATACTCGCTTTCCTTGACTGGAGGGCGTTATTCTACATCAACGTCCCAATAGGCATCTTCGGGACATTCTGGGCTCAGAAGAGGCTCAAGGAGATCGCGCGCATCGAGAAGGGTGCACCCATGGACTGGATCGGATTCGGCTGCTTCACCACCGCAATCGTCAGTCTCCTACTCGCCCTGACCTTCGACGCCTACGGGATGACCGATAGGAGCCTCGTCTACGGCCTCACCATCCTCACGGCTATAGGGTTTGTCGCTTTCGTATGGCAGGAGCGGAGGCACAGTCACCCCCTCCTCGACCTTAAGATACTCGTAATCAGGGAGTTCACAGGTGGCGTGACGGCGCAGTTCCTCAACAGCATCGCGTGGGGCGCCGTCGCCCTCCTCCTCAGTCTATACTTCCAGCTCGTACAGGGCCTCTCACCCTTCGACGCGGGAGTACGAATACTCCCCATCGACATGGCCTTCCTACTCGTTGGCCCTCTCAGCGGGAGGTTCTCGGACAAGTATGGCCATACCCCGTTCACGACAGTGGGCTTAGCCCTGAGCAGCGCGTCGCTCTTCTTCTTCTCGACGACCACGGCGACGACGCCCTATTATCTGATGTTCATCTACCTCGCTATATTCGGTGCGGGCGTGGGGCTGTTCAGCTCTCCGAACATGAGTTCAATCATGGGGTCCGTCCCATCTGATCGGCGGGGGATAGCATCAGCGGTCAGGGCGGTCTTCTTCCAGACCGGCTCCGTGATCAGCATCAACCTCGCCATACTCGTAATGACCTTCACAGTACCCTACCGTATAGTCAGCGGTGTTATTAGCTCCGGTATAGCGATGTCCCCTTCCGAGATCACCCTCTTCGCCGGTGGCATAAACCATGCATACCTTTGGATGGCCGCTATTAACGCGTGTGCAATAGTCCCCTCACTGCTCAGAGGGAAGCGGGTCGAGGAGACTGAAAAACTCACGAAGGAGGAACTTGGCGACGACGTGGTCTAGACCACACCCTGTTTGAGTTCAGCGATGTATTGATCCTATCCCTCTGGATTCTAGACTCATAAAAAACTTAAACAGGGCCACACATATTGTGAGTGATCCCAATGCCATCGAAGCTCGACAAGGGAAGAAAGGTCGTTATAAGCCTAGAAGAGGACATCGTGAGGAGCGACGGCTCACGGATAAAGATGCGCGAGTTCGTCAAGGAGATGCTCGCATACAACCCGGAGTTCGTGATCGAGACAAGCCCGAAGGGCGAGACCTGGTACCTCCGCATGAAGACGGAGAAGACGAAGAAGAAGTAGCCAAGCTGCTAAACCATTAAAGCGGCCTCATCCTCATTCTTACCCGATCCAATTGGCGATCAGGGCCGTTTACCGGGACGACGCGGGTGGGAGGCGTGACGCAGCTGAGGTCTGCCTCAAGTGCGGCGTCTGCTGCAACGTGGCGCACAGCTGCCACGTGATGTATGACCAAAAGTTCAACCCCCGGTACACCTTCGTCTACGACTGCCTAGCCTCGGAGAAGGGGGCTTCGAACACGAATATATGGCTCTGCGTCAGCTGCCACAAGTGCGAGGAGACGTGCCCATATGAGGTCTCCCCCATCCACTTTATCGAGGCGCTGAAAGGGGAAGCCCTCAACGCTGGGTGGGTACACCCAACCATTAGGGCGGAGGTCACTCAGGTGGTCACAACGGGCTTTGCCTTCCCCCTGACTGGAGCCACGGAGAGGCAGAGGCAGGCCCTCAACCTCAGCCCCCTATCTCCCCAGCCCCTCGGCGACCTCGCGAAGATAGTGGAGAGGACCGGGTTAACGGAGAGGCTCACGGGGACAAAACAATGAGGTACGCCCTTTTCCTCGGCTGCTTCATACCCGTACGCCTACCCCACCTAGAGGCAGTCTCACGAAGGGTCCTCCCACAACTGGGCATAGACCTCGCCGACGTCGACGGCTTCAGCTGCTGCCCCGAGCCCGTCGGATTCCTCACCGACAAGATCACTGGCCTCGCCATAGCGGCGAGGAACATATGCCTAGCCGAGGAGGCGGGGCTGGATATCCTGACGCTCTGCAACGGCTGTACCTACACTCTGAGGCAGGCCAACCAGACACTGAAGAGTGACGCGGCGCTGAGGGAGAAGGTGAACGATATCCTCGCGGAGACAGGACACCGGTTCAGGGGAACCGTCGAGGTTAGGCATTACGCGCAGATTCTATCGCAGGATATCGGGGTCGAGGGGATCAGTTCCGCTGTGAGAAAGCCGCTGAACAGTCTCAATGTGGCCTGTCACCCTGGCTGCCACATTCTCAGCCCACCTGATTCGATGGGCTTCGATGACCCACTAAACCCAGTGGTGCTCGATTCCATGGTCAAGGCGCTGGGTGCCACGCCCGTCGACTGGGATAAGAAGACCGGATGCTGCGGCTGGACATTGACGAACTATGGCGACAGGGAGTCGGCGAACCGACTACTCGGTGCGAAGCTCGGTGCGATGCACGCGGCGGCCTCCGACTGCTCAACGGTGATCTGCCCGCAGTGCTTCTACCAGTTCGACACGGGGCAGATGCTCGCGGCGCGGGAACTCAAGCTGGATTACCGAGTCCCTACCCTCTACTACCTCCAGCTCCTGGCGCTTGCAATGGGTGTAAGCCTTGACGAGGTCGGGATTAAGCTGCACAGGGTAAGGGACCCCGCACTCGAGGAGAAACTCAGGAGGCTCACGGCTTGAACGTGACGGCTGTCTGCCCATACTGCGGCGTCGGGTGCCTGCTAAGGCTACACGTTAGAGAGGGGAGGGTCGTTGGGGTCCTCCCCCACGAGACCGGGCCCGGAGAAGGAAAGCTCTGCATAAAAGGGTGGAGCGCTCACGAGTTCATCCACCACCCCGACAGGCTCACCAAGCCCCTGATCCGAGACGGTACGGGATTCAGAGAGGCCACCTGGGACGAGGCCCTCGACCTCGTCGCCACCAAGATCAGGGAGGCGAAGGAGCGATATGGACCCGACTCAGTCGCCTTCCTTGCCTCCGCCAAAGCGACGAACGAGGAGAACTACCTCATGCAGAAGCTCGCTAGGGCTGCCGTAGGGACAAACAACATCGACCACTGCGCGAGACTCTGCCACAGCAGCACCGTCACGGGGCTCACCCGAGCCTTCGGGAGCGGCGCGATGACGAACAGCCAGGAGGACCTTGAGGAGGCGGACGCCTTCTTCGTCATCGGCTCGAACACGACGGAGCAGCACCCCCTCCTCGCCCGGCGGGTCATAAGGGCGGTGAAGAGGGGGGCGAAGCTCATAGTGGCGGACCCCAGGGAGATACCACTCACCGAGTACGCGACCCTCCATCTAGAACACAGGCCGGGTACCGACATCGCCCTACTAAACGCGATGATGAACGCCATAATAGCCGAGGGTCTCCAGGACGAGGACTTCATAGCGAAGCGCACCGAGGGCTACGAGGCCCTCAGGGAGCACATCGAGAGGTACACGCCCGAGTACGCCGAGGGCATCACCGGGGTACCCGCAGCGAAGATCAGGGAGGCGGCGCACATCTACGGTTCCGCCGAGAGGGCGGCGATACTCTTCAGTATGGGTATCACCCAGCACATAACCGGCGTTAACAACGTCCTCAGCACAGCGAACCTCGCCATGCTCACCGGGAACATCGGGCGACCCGGCACCGGCGTAAACCCCCTCCGCGGCCAGAACAACGTCCAGGGTGCCTGCGACGTCGGCGCCCTACCCGACCTCCTCCCAGGATACGCGAGGGTTGTTGACCCGGAGGCGAGGAGTCGCGTGGGCGAGGCCTGGGGGGCTGAGGTCCCGGAGGCGCCGGGCCTCACACTCACCGAGAAGGTGAACGGAGCTGGGGACAAGGTCAAGGTGATGTACGTGATGGGGGAGAACCCCCTCATGTCCGACCCCGACACCCACCACGTCGAGAAGCAGCTGGGGAAGCTCGACTTCCTCGTCGTCTCAGAGCTCTTCATGAGCGAGACGGCGCGCGTAGCAGACGTCGTCCTCCCCGCGGTTAGCTACGCCGAGAAGGACGGCACCTTCACGGCCACGGACCGCCGCGTCCAATTGTCCCACAAGGCGGTTGAGCCGGTGGGTGAGGCCAGGCCCGACTGGTGGATACTATGCCAGCTTTCAGGTAGACTCGGTTACCCGATGAGGTATACACACCCCTCGGAGGTGATGGAGGAGATCGCAGGCGTCACCCCGATATACAAGGGTGTGAGCTACGGGAGGCTTGGGGAGGAGGGGTTGAGGTGGCCAGTGCCGTCGGCGGATCACCCCGGCACGCTCATTCTCCACGTGGAGAGGTTCAGCCGAGGCTTCGGCCGCTTCCATGTAGTCGAGCACAGGCCTCCGGCCGAGGAGACGGACGCCGAGTACCCATTGATTCTTACGACTGGGCGTGTCCTCTTTCACTGGCACACGGGGACCATGACGCGCCGGAGCCCCACCCTAACCGACCAGATAAACGAAGCATTCGTTGAGATCAATGAGGCCGACGCTGAAAGACTCGGGGTTCAGTACAACGATCTTGTCAGGGTGGCGAGCCGTAGGGGTGAGATAAAGCTACGCGCGAGGGTCACAGGCGGCATCAAGGAGGGCGTAGTCTTCATACCCTTCCACTTCTCCGAGGCTCCCGCGAACGTCCTCACCAACAACGCCGTCGACGCTGAGTCAAAGATACCCGAGTTCAAGGCGTGTGCTGTAAGGGTCGAGAGGGCGTAGACATCCACCAAGCGTTATTATCCGAGCCAGCGGAGCATTTCCCCATGGTCAAGACGTATCACATGCGCCGCGGAGACAAGGAGATTAAGGACAAGAATAAGCTCGAAAGGATATTGAAAGAGACGAACTTCGTTACCCTAGCCCTCGCGATGGGGAACGAGCCATACGTTGTGAGTCTGAGCCACAGCTACGACGAGGAGGCGGGGTGCCTTTACTTCCACTGCGCGGACGAGGGGACGAAGCTCGACTACATGCGGGGGAACCCGGTCGTTTGGGGGCAGGCTCTCATCGACCATGGTTACCACGCCGGGCAGTGTAGTCACCTCTACGTTTCTGCCAATTTCCGGGGTAGGATCGAGTTCATAGAGGATCTCGACGGGAAGAAGAAGGCCCTCGGGCATATGATCCTCCATCAGGAGAAGAATCCCGAGGCTCTCCTCACTCAGCTTAAAGCCTTCGAGGCTGGCAGCTCGCTCGACAAGACGATCGTCGGAAGGATAGTAATCGAGGAGCTGAAGGGGAAGAAGTCCGCCGAGGTATCTTTTTGATTAGCAGGTAATGTTATTAATTGCCTTACTTTTCAAAGAGTCAAGGAGATTGAAGGATTTGGCTAACTGTGAGAAATGCGGAGCCGAGCTCAAGGAAGGTGCGGCCTTCTGCCAACAATGCGGCGCGCCCGTCCCACCCCCTAAGCCTGTAAACGCTGCGCCTGCTCCAGCGATGGAGGCGGCGAAGGTGATTGACCTCGCTGGCTGGGGAGAACGTATCATTGCGTATATCATCGACGCAATCATCTTCGGTATAATCTTCGGGATATTAGAGGCACTGATCGCCCTGCCTACTATCAGCTTCGTCGGTGGTATGCCATACTTCAGGTACACCCCCTTCACCAGCTCCGGTATCAGGGATATCGCCTTCTTCATTTACTTCCTCTGGATGGACTACAGCTACGGGGCGAGCATCGGGAAGATGATAATGAAGATCAAGGTCACGAACCTCAACGAAGGTCACATTACCATCGGTCAGGCGGCCATTGAGTCCTTCGGGAAGGCCTTCGGCCCACTAATCCTCTTGGACGTCATCCTCGGTTGGATTTTCACGACACATAAGAGCCAGAGGATATTCACATACCTCGCCCAGACAATAGTCGTGAAGGACAAAACTCAACATTAAACCCTTGAGAACCGCCTCGGTCAGCACCTTCTGGGTGCGATTCTCTTCGTTCATGACGCAGGCTAGGTACAGGGCCACCTCTACTCGCGCGCGGTGATTGCTGGGTATGTGTCTATTTTAGGGACAAGCCAGCGCGCGCCGAGTCATTCGTCCTCGGGAATGTCGTCTTCCGGCAAGTCGGTTCGCTCCAGGAAGACTCTTCCCTTGGAGGTTGGCACGGCGATGGGAAGCTCCCTTAGACGCGCCCGGTTCCTCAACCTCACTGCAAGGTGGGTGAGTTTGACCTCGGCGGATTCAGAGTTTATCTCGGCTCGCTTGAGGGGCGTCAAGTAGCGTTCGCCTAGGCCCCACGCTCAAGCTGTGCGAGGCCCCATTCACCATTAGCTCGATCCGAATCTTACTCTACTTGAGCAACGTCGTCTACCTTCTTCATCATTTACACCACCCTTCACAGGTTTGCTGGGGGAGTCCCCCCTTCGCTGGGTTTTTTTTATGGAAATATTCCTTTTAAACCAAGCATGTTTCGCGTAGATGCGTTTATCCTTAAAGAGATCGATCGCGCGCGATCTCTATCCACCTTTTTTTAAAAGAGTAATTTTCCGTTTTCGACGTATTTCTTCCCGTCGATGTATAAAGTCGGCTTGAAGGATATCACATCGATATGAAGCTTAGCGATTATCCCGGTTTCACCCTCCTGCAGTATGCGGCCGCCGGAGTCGCCGAAGGCTGTGTGGATGGTTCCCTCAGACTGCTTAACCTCGTGGTAAGGGGGAATAGTCATCGGTAAGTTGGGAGGGCCCAGCGACGTGAGGCCCTTACGAGTGTATGGGTTCATACCCACCGCCAACTCGGCCAGCTTGTAGACGTTCGGGTCGTCGATGGTCGCAAGCGCTTTCATGAACGATCTCGCCCATCTCCCCCTCGGCCTTCACGAGGACGCCGTCCTTGATGGTGAGCTTAGCCACCTCACCCGGCGTAACCTCGCTTAGGGTGCCAATCCAGTCGACGATCTGGACCCCGTTAGCGTCGTTGAAGTCGCCCACCGACATGCACTCGTTCTGGGTCCAGCTCGCCTTCCCCGAGTAGGGCCCCCAACCTTCGAAGCGCCTAGTAGTCCCCGTCAGCTCCTCGCCCCCGGTAATGAGTCTGAACTCCTTCCCTTTGTGCTCGTTCAGCATCCTGGCCCAGCGCTGTGCCTTCTCAGCGAGGGCGATGGAGTCGATGTCCCTTATGTGCCAGTTTGCCTCCTTGACGGATGACTGCCACCCGAATAGGAACTGGGCTCCTGCTTGGCGGGCGTCCCTGATCTCCTGAAGGAATGCCGGGTCCCAGTCGGCGAACCAGAAGATGTAGTCGCTTGCCTTCAATGCCTCGGCGACGATCCTCGGGAGCTTCACTGCTCTCCCAAGGGACCATAGCCCTATCGCCTCTTTCGGTGTGTTGACCACGAGCACGTGAGGGATGGCATCGATCGCTTTGCACATCGTTACGAGGGCGCTGTATCTCGTCGTCTCGGTGTCTGGGCTCACGCAGATGAGAACCTCATCCCCGGGCTTCACCTTCTTAAACTCGAGGCTCCACTTCGCGAGTTCGCTGAATAATGTCTCCCTAAGCAATGGATTCGGTCTCCAATTGATGCTTCGTTATCTAACAAGATTCGTTTATCCTAAATCATTTTGCAGTTGCCAGTGATACGTTGCATAAATCTAGTCGTATTTTTTTACTCGCTACAAGGGTGGCCACACCTTCGGGCCCACGCAACTTCGCGGAAGTGTGTGTGCTCCTATAGAACTCATCTGGTCTGATATCACCAATCTTTTAGCCTCGTAGATTTCCCCATACCTAGCATGGCTCTGAGTCGCTACAACTTAACCTACATCGTTCTGTGTGCGATTGCTGTCCTTGCAATGTTTAGCACTCAGCTGATCAATCCGCTCCTGGCGATTTACGCCAAGCAGGTGGGGGCTGTAGGCGTTTGGATCGGTCTCTCCGTCTCCGCCTACTGGGTCGCGAGGGTTCTGCTCGAGATTCCTAGCGGCTTCATCTCCACGAAGTTTGGCTATTATCTGCCCATGGCGATAGGCCTCATCCTGACAGCTGTTGGTAACATTCTCTGCGCCTATGTTGTTGACCCGATTCAGCTTTTCTTCGCGAGGGTGCTGCTGGGCATTGGGGCGCCCCTTTTCTTCGCGGTTTCGATGACCTTGATAGTAAATATGTTCTCGGTTGAGCGGAGGGGGAGCGCGATGGGCCTCTTCCAGGGGATTGAGTTTCTGGGGAGTACGCTCGCTTCGACCTTCAGCGGCGTTATTATCACGGGTCTCGGTTTCATAGGCGCGTTCTATCTCTCTACAGCTATGGCGGTGGTCGGCCTACTTCTTTTGCTCCTACCCTCACTACGTAGGGAGATCAAGACTCTGCCGTCGTCGTCAAGTATCAAGCTCTCAACGATTCCCCAGGTTCTAACTAATAAGGGGTTACTGATTGTCTGCGCGGTGACGCTAATGAACTTCGTTCTCTACCAGGGTGTCCTATTCACCACTTTCCCCCTTTACCTGAATGGGATCCTTAAGATGTCACTAACCGACATCGGTTTCGTCCAGGGGGCGAGGTCTGTGGGATATGTACTATCGATGTTGTTCATGGGCATGATCTCTGATAGGATAGGGAGGAAGCCGATCATACTCTTCGGGGCACTCGGTACCGCAATGATGAGTATAGTTTTAAACTCCGCTGTCGGATTCACTGCAATAGCGGTCGGTATGTTCCTCATCGGAATCACAACTGGCGCCGTCTGGATAATTTGCCCAATAATCGCAGCGGAGATCGTCGATCCCGATCATAGGGGCGCCGCGATCGGGACTTACCGCACTTTCTTCGATGCCGGCTCAGTTTTCGGTCCTATCCTCATGATTTGGGTTGTGGGAGCCTACGGGAACGCGATGTCATTCTTCCTTTCATCTATTCTCTTGATGATTGTCTTCATCCCATGCCTGTGGCTGAGGGAAACCAAGAAGCCTCAATCATGAAGCAAATGGTATCCCCTTAGGGGAAGAAGGAGCACACGCTAATTACCCAGATCGAACGCTGTCCTGCTTAACCACTCACAGCCATCCTTCCGCACAAGGTAGCCATCCTCGACCCGAAGCCCACCCCACGGCGCATCAAACAATGGGATATCTACAGACACCACCATGTTCTCCCTCAAAGTCTCCTCGCTGCTTGGGCCGAATATCGGGGGCTCGAACTCAACTACCCCGATGCTGTGAACACCGGAGTACAAGAAATTCCTACCCCAACCCGCTTCACCCATAACCCCACGACCGATAGCCTCTACGATCCGACCTAGAACGCCCCCACGAATAGCTGCTCGGCACTCTGATTGAGCACGAATCGCCGTCTTCGCGGCTCGCACAACCTCTTCACCTGGGTTTCCCACAATAATTGGCCTTGCGATCGCCCCATGATATCCCTCAACTCTTGGTGCCAGCGTAATGACGACTAGATCATCTTTTTCAATGCTCCTCAATGTGGTGCGGGCGAGTATCGGCCTGGTGTTGGGGCCGGAGGCAACGATGGTGTCGATGCCCATGCCCTCTGAGCCAGCCCTCCTCATGGCATACTCCGCCTCCGCGGCTACGAAGCGTTCAGTCACACTAGGTTTGACAGCCGTACAGGCGGCTTCCATCCCCTTTTTAGCAACCCCATAAGCGTACCGAATTACAGCTATCTCTGCGGGCGACTTCACAGCTCTCATACTACAAAGCTCTGCTTCCACATCAACCCACTCCGCTTCGGATAGAACATGTTTGAAAGAGTCAAGAATACTCCCCGGCATCATCCCAAGTCCTCCAACACCAACCCTCCTGATTCGGCAGCCACCCATGAACTCGTTCACAACCTGTCCGAAGCTCTGTATCCTTGCATATGGATAATCCTCATTGGGGTGAGTAAACTCCCTGAGGACACGAGTTTCCTTCACCCGCCCGACGAGTCTGGCGTATTCCTCACTCTCAGGCCCGCAGAGTAGCACAGGCTCCCCTTCCCGTTGCAATAGGACGCATATGGCCTCGAAGTGAGGTGGAAAACCGGTAAGATACCGGGCATGGGCAGATCCAGCTGTAGCCCTGTCGTTGGAGTAGGTTACTATGAGGTCTATATCCTTTTCAGCCATCAATCTTTGGACAGCATTCCAACGCCTAACATAGTCTGATTGTGGTATAGTCGGGGGCTCGGTAATCGACACTATCCTCCACCAAATAATCAGTCCGCCTTCTAGGAAATAAGCTCAAATAAGCTAGCTCGCGCGCATAGCTCTATCATTTAGCGCGCGAGTGCAGGCGCGAAATGATATTAGCACCAAGATACTCTCCCCCTTTGATCATCGACTCAGTGAGTGAAGGTCAGCATGAACCCGAGGGATAGAGTCGTCGAAGCCCTTCAGCATAGGGAGCCGGATAGGCCGCCGGTCGACCTCGGCGGGACCGTGTCTGGGATCCACAACAAGGCCTATAGTAGCCTAATTGGGGCTCTGGGCCTCGATCTCGAAGTCAGGATTGATCCGCGAGACGTTCAGCAGCTAGCTAAGCTGGATGATGTTGTCCTCGAAAGGCTCGGGGTCGACTTCCGACACGTTTGTCTACGACCGGTCCATGGCAAGGGAGGAATTGAGCTAGACGCATCGGGCAGACCCTATTTCGTCGATGAGTGGGGCATCAAGTGGGGAAGAAACCCGAACTACTATGACATGATCGACCACCCACTGAAGGACGCTAGAGTCGATGACCTTGATGAGTTCGACTGGCCGGATCCAAGGAACCCCCTTAGGTTAAAGGGTTTACAACAGGAGGTGGAGGACCTCTACCACCGAACCGATTATGCCATTCAGGCTGATGCATTCTTTGGGGGCATTTACGAATGTGCCTGGTGGCTCAGAGGCTTCGAGACGTTCACTGTAGACCTGTACAAGAGACCCGAGTTCGCCGAAAAATTCCTCGACAAGATCCTCCAACTCTACACGGAATTCTACAGTGGGTATCTAGATGTCGTTGGGCCATACATCCAGATAATTGATTACAACGACGACCTGGGGATGCAGACCGGCCCCATAATGTCGCCAACGATGTTCCGCAGATACCTTAAACCCAGGTACCTCAAACTCTTCCACCTGATCCGAAGCAAGACGAAAGCCAAGATATTTCTGCACACATGTGGATCTGTCCACCAGCTCATCCCCGACCTCATCGATATCGGGCTCGATATTCTGAACCCTATCCAACCACTAGCAACAAAAATGGACATCGATGGATTGAAGAGAGACTTCGGGGATAGGCTATGCTTCCACGGGGGGATTGACATCCAGAGGCTTCTCCCCCTCGCCTCGAGGGAGGAGGTGGAGGCCGAAGTAAGTAGAGTAGGCCGGGTCGGAGGAAAGGGGGGCGGCCTCATCTTGGCTGGTGCACACAACATACAGTCGGATGTCCCTCCGCAAAACGTCATTGCCATGTTTGAGGCAGCCGGAAGCTACAGGGCTTCACCATAGTTGGGGGTTGATGATTTGGATAAGCAGCAAATCCTCGAAGAGATTAGTGAGGCGGTAACGAACTTCGACGCCGACAGGGCAGCGGAGCTATGCAGGAGCGCTCTCACCTTAGGTATACCACCCTACGAGATAATTGTCGACGGAATGGCGAAGGGTATGGAGGTAGTCAGTAAGAGGTACGAAGACGGGGACTACTTCCTCTCCGAGCTCGTCATGGCTGGGGAGACTATGAAGCAGGCGCTCGAGGTGGTTGAGCCTCATCTTGTGAAGGATGGTGGGAAAACCAGGGGCACTGTGGTAATCGGCACAGTCCAAGGGGATCTCCACGACATTGGGAAGCATATATTCGGTAACCTGCTGCGTGGCGCAGGATTCAGGGTGGTTGATCTGGGATTCGATGTATCCTCCGCGTCCTTCGCCGATGAGGTAGAGAGGACTAAACCAGAGATCCTTGGGATGTCGGCCCTGATAACGACAACTATGACCAGTATGGCTGATACCATAGGCGAGTTGAAGATACGGGGATTAAGGGAAGGTGTGAAGGTAATAATCGGGGGAGCTGCCGTGGATAAAGCATACGCTATTGCGATCGGAGCCGACGCTGCCGCGAGGGACGCTGTTGAGGGCGTCTCAATCTGCAAGGAGTGGACGAAATAGAGAATACCTTACGAGCGTATCGAATACTCTTTACCAATCAACTGAGCGATTGAAGGAAGCAGTCAGACGCCTCCTTCATGTTTCTCAGAATCGGCTCAACTAGTTCAGGGGGCGTAGGGCCGAATCCGCAGTCCGGGTGAAGGTATGCGATGTCATCCACACCGACAATTTTCGCTATCTTGTTGAGTCGTTTTAGTGCGGTGTCAGGATCCTCCAGTGAGGTGTTGGAGATGAAACCTACCCCCAGCTTCTTCCCAGACTTTAACGATGCTCTGGAGATCGTCTCCATGTTCTTGGATTCCTGCGCCCTGCTGAAGCCAAAGCTGAAGATGTTAACACTCAGGTCGAGTAGATCATCGAATACCCTGCCGACGGACCCACATACGTGCAAGCTCACCCTCCCCTCATCAACCGCATTATCCGGTAGAGCCGATAGGAGCCGTTCAGTGTACTTCGGCGACTCGAACCTCGCGGATATGCCCGGCTCATCGATCTGTAACAGGGCCCCAACTTCGAGGGCCCTTCTGGCCAAGGGGATCAGGGCGTCGGCGCAGTCCTCGTATAGAGATGGATCTCTGACATTTCTGTAGCTACTTACTCCACCGATCGCGGAGGTCATACCCAACGTAACTGGCCCAGTTAGTGTGATCTTAACTTTAACTTCCCTCCTGTTGAGAGCGCTCAAGTAAGATGTTACTAGATTGTAATCCCTGATCTTATAGAAATCGTTCGGATTCTCCATGGGCTTTATCTTCCCTGAGACTCTGAGGCCCCTGCTTCCCCTGCCAAGACCAGGGATCTGTTCAAAATACGTGATCATGTCGGTTCTCTGTTCACCATCTGTGACAACATCTATTCCGTATCTGAGCTGAAGGTCGATGACATTCCTAACCGAGGCTTCAAAGGCGTGACCCACCCTCGGGAAGCTACCTATTGTAGTTCTCTCTATCCCCATTAAGGAAGAAGGATCTTTTAGACGCTTAAAAGCGTAAATTTGTTCACTCCTTTATAAACGAAGTTTTCTTCGAGTCTCTTAGGTGAATAACAATGGGAAGAGTAACCTGGTTCGAGATACACGCGGACGACGCTAAGAGGGCGACCGAGTTCTACAAGACGGTCTTCGGCTGGAAGGCGAACAAGTGGGAGGGGCCCATGGAGTACATGCTTCTCACAACGGGGGATAGTAAGACCCCGGGAATCGATGGCGCCATCATGCCCCGTATGGGGCCAAACAGCGTGTGGAACACGGTGAATGTGGAGGACGTCGATGATGCGGTGAAGAAGATCGAGAAGGCTGGGGGGAGGGTCGTTATTCCTAAGAGGGAAATTCCGAAGCAGGGATGGATCGCTTACTGCATGGATACTGAGGGGAACGTCTTTGGAGTCATGCAGTCGATGCCAGGTGCGATGATGTAAAACCAGAAACTTAAGAACACTAACTCCTTTTTTATTGTGGCTCTCGCATGAATTGGAAACGCGCGCGGAATCTTCTCTTAATTGGTTAATCCATTAATATGGGCAACTTTGTATTCAAGTATCTGCATATTCGGTGGCTCCTTGGTGTCGGATGTTGACGGGGTGTTCAAAGCTGAAATCGTTCACCTGATCCTGTCCCACGATGCTGAGAAAGCACTCAGGTCCCTAGCCGAACATTATCATGTCGATGTCCCGAGCCTCAGGGTGGGTCTTCCGAAGGGCCATGTTAACGTCTCAGGGTGTTATGTTGTTAAGAAGGAGACCATCTATGTAGTTAGTAGCGATGGATTGATTGATCCTTTTCTGATCTTGCATGAGTTCTATCACCACCTTAGGTCGGTCAGTGGTAGTCATAGGGGGACAGAGAGGTACGCGAACATGTTCGCTCGTGAGTTTATTGATGAGTACAGGGAGCGTGCGTGTTCGTTAAAAAATTAAGAACCAACAATTAATTATTTTTTCCAGGGCTACTTTCATCAAGCTTAAAGATCTGTCTCGCCATCACATCTCTAATCATTTTAGCGACCCGCATCGGATCCCTTAACTTGACCATCCTTTTAGTAAACTCTCTCTCACTCTGAGTTTTAATCGTGATGTCCCCGGTGTTATATATTCTACTGCTTATAGATCTAATAACTTCGAGATCCGAGAACCCGGTCGGAACAATCATTGAAGTCTTAGTAGTCAATAAACCAGTCTTAATCTCTAGACTATCTACCCTCAAAATGTAAAGGTTGGTAGACCTCAGGACCAGCAAGTTAAATACCACGAGAATCCAAATGAGGAAAAACGCGATTAACGTCCAATCCAGAACCCGCAAGCCAAACTCCGGAGCAAATAGAATGCCAATCGAATTTTCCAGATATAATACACCGCCAAAGATGACGGCTACGAAGATGGTCCTTATTATAGTGTAAGGAAGTATCCAAGGTCGACCCCTCCAAACTTCCTGATCAGAGTCCTTAGTGGAAACGCCCATATTCATGTCAAATAAGTTATATGTTAAAATCTATTAAACCTGTCTCATCAGAACGTGCGCGTCTCCGCTCACTTGTTTCTCGTCTATTTTTATATTGATGATAAAAATAATATAGATTATCGGATATAGTTATCTGTGATTTGAAATGATAGGTTCCGAGTTCCTTTTTTCCCTATTTCTGTGGTTTGTGCGTGCATTTATCTCCAGCGTCATTTGTTTGGTTATTGGGCTTCTCGGGATCCGTGCTCTCTCCTTCGTCACAACGAAGATTAGTGAATTTGAGAGTATCAAAGGACACCCTCTTGCGACCAGTCTCTTTCTCGGGGGTTTCTTCATTTACGCCGGTTTGGTGATTTTTGGCTCGATGGTTAACCCATTCTTCCTGTCGCAGTCTGTTTCCCTGGGTACATTCTTTAACGTTGAGAGGCTACTGATAGTCATTTTAAGTTTCCTCGTGAGTTTCATTTTCGGGAGTTTATTCTATTTCGTGTTCTCTAAACTAAAATTATTCAATGTGGATTTGGATGATATCAATAAGCATCCGGTTGCTGTGGGAGTTTTTCTTTTCTGTTACGAGGTATTCCTTGGTTTGATTATTTTCGCCAGCCTTAACCTACCATTAGGATAAACTTGATGATTATGTCGTTATTAAAAAATTCTCTTGTTTTCTTCTTCATAGCTCTATTTTTTGTTCCTCAGATTAGGGCGATTCCCAGTGGGGGAGTGATTCCTCCCAAATTCACACATAAATCGGGATTCTGGTATGATGAGTGGGGCCTCACACGCGACTACGCTGAAGGAAGTGATGGCTATATCCCCGGGCTTCAATCGGAAACTATCGGAGCAAATAGGGAGTTGGCCTACAGTATTGGTGAGAGGTTTAGAAGTACCTACAATGACCGGACCGTGATGGCTGTCGCTATTCTGAAGTATGTCCAGACTTGGACGGAGTATGGCTATGATAGTGACAATGTTGTAATGGGTGGGGTGGCCCAGGATGAGTGGGCTTGGAATGCGGATGAGATGGCGCATAATATTGATGAACGTTCTGGTGCGCTGGCGGTTGGGGACTGCGAGGATTTGGCTTTCCTATGTGCAACGATCTATAACGGAGCCGGTATCGAGACCGCAATTGTTGATGCTCCTGAGCACGTAGCGCTTCTGATATGGTTGCCCGATTTTCAGAACGCTAACCAGTATTGGGAGTTACCTGAGGATAGTCGCGGTGCGGGCTGGATCTGGGTGGAGGCAACAGGCTCCAGGAATCCCCTAGGGTGGACGCCTTCTGATTTCTTTGACGGATATTGGACTGCCTATACATTAGTTGATGGTGTCTATCATCCGCAGCAACCTGTCCAGTCCGAGTCATCATCTGGTTTCGATAATTTAGATTTGCTTTTCGCCATTGGTTTCCTGTTACTAATAATTATATCAAGGATGTTTCGAAGGTAACCTCCATGATTCTAAGCCATAACTGAGTCACGTGCATATGAAAAACCACGCCGAACGATTTCATCGGTCTCAATTATATTGCTTTTAGGGTGTATCCGTTTTTTGAGCATTTGCGTCGACTTGCGTGCGATCGGAGGGCCTTCACAGAGTAACTCGGTATATTATTTGATAATCGCGCGTGAACGAGTTAGTGAACAGTTTTCCGGGATAGGTACTCATACGCTGACGCTAAATGCACCTTGGTGACATGTATAAGTTCATCAACCTCGGCATACTCGTCGACGGTTCCCATCCCGTGGTTTGTTAACCCATAGTAGTAGCTCGGGATGCGCCGCTCCCTCCAGAACTTGAGGTCGCTTCCCCCTAGGCTCACAATAGGCTTTGTGTCCACGCCGAGAAGGCGGGCATTCCCTCGGATGATCTCAGCCATTTCCCCATCCGGCGGGCTCCAGAGAGGCCCATCATACCTCATTACCTCCACCTTTGCCTCCGGGTGCATGCCCACAATCCTCTCAACGTGGCGCATAACATCCCCCTTAGCCAGCCCCGGTGGGAGCCTGAGGTCAACCTCAAAAACGCACTCCCTCGGGATCACATTCACCTTAACCCCACCAGAGACTACGCCGATGTTTACGCTCACCCTTGACATAACGTCGGCTCCACCCCTACCTAATGCCCTCTCGGCGGCGTCCCTGCCCTCTTCCAGTGCCTTCGCCAGGTTCTCCGGGTAATGTACGGGGATACCGTTCAGCGTCTCAAGCTCGATGATCAGTCTAGATGCTATCTTGATGGCGTTAGCGCTCGTATGTGGGTATGCCCCGTGGCCACCAGGCGTCCTTACGGTCAACCTAAGCCAGAGAATTCCCTTCTCACCGAACCTAAGAGTATACGGGCTGCTAGGCTCGACGGTGACGCAGCAGTCGCCCATAGCCTCCGGCACGTTCTCCACCAGCCATCCCGACCCGAGCTTCCCACCGGACTCCTCGTCGCTGACCACAGTGAGAGTTGCACCACCTTCCAACTCACTCATTAGTTCGTGGAGTACGACGTAGGTATAGATCATCGCCGTAGTACCGGCTTTCATATCGCAAGCTCCTCGTCCGTAGACCCTGCCGTCAACCAGCTCACCTCCCCATGGGTCGTGGCTCCAACCAGCTCCGTCACCAACAGGGAATACATCCATGTGGCCGTTGAGCACCAGTCTACGCCCCTGCCCCGTGAAAAACTGGATACGATGTTGGGCTTCTCGTCGTCGGGTCCTACGACCTTGAACGGGATGCCTTTCCTCTCCAGGTAACTCGTAACATACGCGACGGCCTCTCTGGTGTCCCCGGGGGGATTAGGGCTCTTAGCCCTCAGGAAACCCCTGAGGAACCCGACAAGCTCATCCCGATCGGAGTTAACTCTCCTGAAAAGCCTGTCCTTAGGATCCGACAAGCAGAATCAGTTAAACAAGCTAGTCTGAGGTTAAAGACTATAGGATCAAATAATTTGCGCGAGGCAGCTACGCTATAGCAATTATTTGGGCGCAAAAGAATATACCTGTGTACTAAGCTGAAACAACCGTATCTTGAACATGACCAACTACAACAAGGTGACCCCCGCGATCCTACGGGAACTCGAGAGAATTGTAGGTTCCAAGAGCCTCTCGATTCTCAGCGAGGACCTTGAGAAACATAGCAAGGATGAGAGCCTTGAGCCACCCCACACTCCTGAGATAATCGTGTACCCAATGAGCACCGGCGAGATATCAGAGGTCATGAAATTGGCTTCCACTTACAACATCCCAGTGACCCCCCAAGGATCTAGAACTGGTCTCAGCGGCGGAGCCCACCCTGTCTTCGGGGGTATAGCCCTCAGCCTCGAACGGATGACAAAGATCCTGGAGATCGATGAGGGCAACCTGATGGCCATAGTGGAGCCAGGCGTCCTCATTATGGATTTGCACGCGGCGACAGAGAAGAGGGGCCTCTTATACCCTCCAGATCCAGGTCAGGAGTCGGGCAGTCTCGGCGGGAATGTCTCCACCAACGCCGGTGGCGTCAGGGGAATGAAATACGGTGTGACGAGGGACTTCGTTCAGGGACTTGAGGTCGTCCTACCCGGTGGAGAGGTCCTCACCCTCGGTGGAAGGCATGTTAAAAACTCGACGGGATACGAATTAATCGACCTTATAGTTGGCTCAGAGGGAACACTCGGAGTAGTATCGAAGGCTACACTACGGCTTATACCTAAGCCAAAGAACACCGCCATCATCTACGTCCCATTTAAATCTGTTAGAGCCGCAGCCACAACCGTCTCCGAGATTGTAGGCAGGAAAGTCGTACCATACGCCCTAGAGTATGTTCCCAAACACGCTATTTTGACCGCTGAGCGTTTCCTGGAGAGGACGCTGCCTGACCACGATCACCCAGCCTACCTTATTGTGGGTGTCGATGGGAATAGCGAGAACGAGATAGATAGACAGCTTGAGGTCGTGGGAGAGGTTTGCCTTGAGATGGGTGGAGCAGACGCATATCTCGCGGATACCATATCGAGACAGCAGCAGTTATGGGAGGCGAGGAAGCGCCTCTTCGAGGCTTACAAGGCATTCTACGAGATCGATGAGGTAGATGCATGCGTCCCTAGAAGCCGGTTCCCCGATTACGTTGAGGGAGCTGAGAAGGTCTCGGAGAGGCTAGGTATCCTGATCTCGACCCTTGGGCATGCGGGCGACGGCAACGTCCACAGCATCATTGCCCGCGAATCAGCAGAAGACAGGGGTGTCTGGTTGAAGAAGCTCGACATCGCAATCGATGAGTTAATTGAACTCAGCCTCGGGCTAGGTGGTACCGTCTCGGGTGAGCATGGGGTCGGCTACGCTAAAAAGAAGTATTTAGTTAGGAAGGTCGGCTATACCCAGCTGGACCTCATGAAGATGATAAAGCGAGGCTTCGATCCTCAAAATATTTTGAACCCTGGGAAGGTTATCGATATGCCCTGATTTAGCTAAGTGCGCGCTGAGCGTATGTGATAGATTGGAAAAGAAATAAAATCCTGAGCTAGTTCCACAAAGGAGTATACGCGAATGGCGCACACGCACCTCTTACACAGTGTACATTGGTAATGCTTCTGACGTGAAGTGATCTTTTAGTATGTAAATGGTCTCTAAGAGGAAAAGCCGGCAGGAAAAGCTCGTTGATAAAGAGGGGTGAGCTTTCTTCATTAAAATCAACATGCGTTCGCTTTAGCGACGCGTTTATTACGGAATTAAGGCTTAACGTAGTTTTCGGATCTTCTTATCGATTCCCTTAACTCCTCCTCAAGTTCCTCAACCTTTTTGAGGGCCTCCGCTTTTCTCGCATCCATCTTGGCTATAGCTTCCGCTCGCTCCAATATCGACCTGCATCTCTCAGCAGTCGCGATGTCAATCATCCTGCCGTCGAGCTCAACCGACGCTGTGCCTCGGCATACCCCCTCCTCGAATGCATCCAGGGCTCTCCTCATGTATGAGACCTCATCCTCGGGGATGGAGAAACCTCTATTCAGGTGAATGATTGGCGCTGGGTGGATGACTCCGGCACCCTTGAATCCCAACTTCCTAGAGTTGACGGCGGCTTCAAGGATCTTCTCCGGCTCACCCCAGCTGAAGGGTTCGACCCCAATGAGCCCCATGGGCTGGATGCCGGCGGCGTAGGCGTCCATTAGGACCTTGGAGTTAGCGTACCAAAGCTCCTTGCCCTCGCTTGTTGTACGAACCCCCATTTCGCGTGTCAGGTCCTCTGCACCCACGCTTATGGTGACTATCCTCGGGCTCGCGCAGGCGATCTCGTAAGCCTTAATCACACCCAGGGCGCTCTCGACGGTGACTGAGATTCTGGATGCTCCCAGGAGAAATGCCTCTGCGCCTCTCGAGCTCCAATATAACCTCCTCCCTCACCTTGACCTCCTCCGCCGACTCGACCTTGGGGAGGGAGACACAGGCAAGGCCAGGCCAGATCGATGCCTCAAGGTCCTTCACGGCCTGGCTGATGGGGCGGTTGATCCTCACTGAGACGTCCGAGCCGCCCTTACCGACGAGGGGGATGGACTCCTTGATGAGCGCCCGGGTAGCTTCCTTTTCGGCCTCGGGGACAGAGTCCTCAAGGTCCATGACGTAGCAGTCAGCCCCCCTCGTGTACGCCTTCTGAGTGAACCTGGGGACGTTGACGGGGAACGTCATTGAGGACCTCCTGACGAACCGCCTCATGTCTGTAATGTGCACTGTGCTCATGCCTTCCTCGTCGCTATGTTTGACGTGGTGAGGATTTAATGGCTTTTGAGCTCATCGGTGAAGGCTATCTTATCACGTATGAGCTGAGCAGCCTCATCATCTGTGTATCCGATCAGCTTCAGGATCTCTTGTGTGTGCTGGCCCAGGAGCGGGGGAAGTGTTTCTATGGATACGGGGGTCTCCGAGAACTGGATGCCAGTCGCGACGGATCTGTAGGTGAAGCCAAGCGGGTGCGGCTTCTCAACTATAGCCCCCCTCTCCCTCACATTGGGGTCGCTGATGACCTCGTCATCCGTTCTCACGGGTGAGCAGGGGATCTTCTCGCTCAACAGCTGTGAGATCTCGTCCCTTGTCCTCATCTTGAACCATTCGGTTAGTTTCGTGGGCGATCGTTGTAGTTCGTCGGGCTCAACACCCACAATGTCGGTCAGGATCTTCAGGTCCTTCTCGGCTGCAGCCCTGACGACGATGAACCCGTCCTTCGCCTCATACACTCCATGGATGGAGGATGATGGCCGTCGAGCTCTCTCCTCCGCTGTGATTCCTGCTAGCAGGCACTGTGTGAAGGCTAATCCCGTGACCGTCATGAGAGCGTCTGTCTGCGCGACGTCGATCCTCTGACCTCTCCCTGTAGCATTCCTGTGGTTGAGGGCCGCGAGGATGCCGAGGGCGAGGAAGGTCCCCGGGATGGAGTCCCCGGGGCTACCGGCGAGGCAGCTGGGTGTGAGTGAGGCCTTGCTGCCGATGCCGCGTGGCTCGCGGCTGTTAAGCCACATCCAGCCGCTAGCTGCCTGACTCACAATGTCGTAGGAGGGCCTGGAGGCGTATGGACCGGTCTGGCCGAAGCCGGAGATGGAGGCGTATATGATCCCAGGGTTCTCTTTGGATAGTGCTTCATATCCTATGCCGAGCCTATCCATCACACCGGGCCTGAAGTTTTCCACGAGGATGTCTGAGATCTCTGGTGAGTCTCTTCAGCGCCTCCACGCCCTTCTCCTTCTTGAGGTCGAGTGCGATACTCTTCTTGTTTCGGTTGGGAAACATGAAGTATGTGCTCTGTCCTTCTAGCTTGGCGTAGCCGGCACTTATCCTGGACTCGTCTCCCCATGGTGGCTCGACCTTGATGACCTCTGCCCCCATGTCGGCTAGTAGCATGGTGCAGAATGGTCCAGCTAGATGTTGCGAGAGATCGAGTACCCTCAAGTTGGACAGCGCCTTCGCCAACTAATCACCTGTAGAAGGCTACATCGTATTTTCCTTAAAAGATACTGGCTCTTCATGCATCGTAATAGAGTCCGTTCGCGCACGCGTTAGGACACCTATCTGCCCTTGAAGATCGGCTTCCTCTTTTCTAGGAAAGCCCTCATTCCCTCCGCTTTGTCTTCTGTGTCGAAGCACTTGGCGTATAGCTCCGCCTCCAGTCTGTCACCTTCCTCGATGCTTCCATAAGAACTGAGGTTGACTAGCTGCTTGCAGTAGCCGACCGCTAGAGGGGCCCGCTCAAGTATCTTCCCCGCGAATTTCTTAGCCTCCGATAAGAGTTCCTCATGCTTGACCACTTTATTAACGAGACCAAACCTGAGCGCCGTTTCAGCGTCTATGCTCTCCCCAGTGAAGAAGAGCTGTTTGGCTCTCTTCGGGCCGACGATCCTCGGTAATCTCTGGGTGCCACCAAAGGGGGTTGTTATACCTAGGCCCGTGGGGGGTTCTCCAAAGAGCGCTTTCTCGGAAGCAACGACGATGTCGCAAGCGATTGCGAGGTCGCACCCGGCTCCTAGGGCGAGGCCGTTGACGGCGGCGATTATGGGCTTGGGGAGACTCTCCATCTTGTCGAGGATCCTGTGCGTCATGTCAGCGAAGGAGGCCGCATCGCCACTATTCATGCCTAGGAGAGCCCTTACGTCTCCGCCCGCCGAGAAAGCTCGGTCACCTGCGCCTGTGATTATCAGGGCCCCCATTTCGTCGGCGCTCGAAAAGTCGTCCAGAGTCTGCTCAAGCTCTAAGAAGGTGTCTCCGCGGAGGGCGTTAAGAACATCGGGTCTATTTATCTTAACAAGCAGGGTCTTGTCCTTTCTTTCTAAGATTAAATCTTTGAACTGCATAGCATTCGAGTAAAGATATTTAGCGTTTCTATTATATTCTGGTTCTGTCCACGAGTGAGTATTATATTAAAAAAAGCGGTTTACGTTATGCCGGTTAATTTTCGTAGAACCTCGTAAAGACTCTACAAATAGCCAGCGTCGCCCAGGTGTCCAGGTCCTGTGACCTCCTGCTTCGTGCGCGAATCCACTATCATGCGTGCGAATTCATATAAGTCAAAAGTATTATCGGCAGATAAGGCACCGATTAACCGGTTAAAATGAGTTGGGTTAACGACCTGCCCAAGATAGCAGAAACCATCGGAGCCGACACTATCCTTCAAGACGGAAAGATAATTACCGTCGACGAGAAGGACACCATCGCCCAAGCTTTAGCTATAAAATACGGGAGAATCGCCTATATTGGCACAAACGAAGGCGTAAAACAATACCTTGGCAAACAGACGAAGCTTATCAGCCTAAACGGCAGATGCGTAACTCCCGGGCTCATCACCTCGCACGAGCACTTCCTTCGATACGGCCTTAACGCTCTATTCGGAATCGACCTATGGTACCCTAAGGTCAAATCCATTCAAGACATAGTAGACGCTGTCTCGGAGAAGGCCAGGGAGACACCGAAGGGTGAATGGATCTTCGGGTGGGGCTGGGACGAGAACCTCCTCAAGGAGAAGAGGTACCCCAACCGCTGGGACCTAGACAGGGCAGCCCCCGATAACCCGGTTTACCTTGGCAGGGTCTACCAGAAGGTCGCAGCCAACAGTCTAGCACTCAAACTAGCTGGGGTCAACAGGGACACCCCTGACCCGGAGTATGGGAAGGTATACAAGGATGAGGACGGTGAGCCCACCGGAGTCTTCCTAACCATCCTCCCCTCAGCCAACCCCTTTGAGGATATGATGCCCAAGATCACCACTGAAAAGAAGGAGGAAGCCATCGTCAAAGCCTGCCACGACTACAACGCGGAGGGAATGACAACGGTCGTCGACGCTGTGGTCGGCGCAGCGGAGCCGGATGACCTCGTCGCTTACGAGAACACCCGGATGAGGGGTGAGCTCACCGCGAGGGTCTACGCTCTCTACGGCTTCGTGAGGACAGTGCAGCAGGCTAAGGAGACTATCCAGCACATCTCCACATACGGAGACGACATGTTCAAGGTGGGGGGAGTCAAGCTCAGCCTAGACGGCGGCGTCGTACCGAAGACTGGCTACTTCTATGAGCCCTACGTTGGGGAGCCCGAGAACTACGGCCGCACGAAGTGGAAGAAGGAGGACCTCATGGAGGCGATCCGCCTCTTCCACGACGCTGGCTTCCAGACATGCACACACACTATAGGCGACAAAGCCATCGACTGGGTCCTCGACGGGATAGAGAACGCGATGAAGCTCAACCCCCGACCTGACCCCCGCCACCAGATCATACACATCTACTACCCGACACCCGAAGCCATAGACCGCGTTAAGAGACTCGGCGTCATGGCTAACGTCCAGTCAACCTTCATCCACTTCGAGGGTGACACATACATCCGCTTCCTCGGCAAGGAGAGGGGTGCCTGCGTCAAGCCCCTGAAAACCCTCATCTCGAAGGGGATCCCCGTGGGGAATAGCCACGACTACCCATCGGGACCTATAAACGCGAGTATCGGCCTCTGGGCAGCGGTGACCCGTCAGACCTTCGAGGGAAACGTGATCTGCCCCGAGGAGAGGCTCACGGTCCAGGAGGCCTTAAGGACGTATACCATATGGAATGCGAGGCACCTCTTCATGGAGGACAGGATCGGCTCACTTGAGCCCGGAAAATACGCCGACTTGGTGGTGTGGGACACCGACTTGTACTCGGCGCCGACGGAGAAGCTCAAAGACATCAAGGCGGAGATGACGATGTTAAACGGCGAGTTCGTGTATAAGGCACCCTGGAGCCAGGAGAATCTGGGGTAATCGAGAATGGCAAAAATGAAAGTCACATTAGCCTGTGGACCATACGACCGCACCTGGCCGCTGGCGAGTGGTCAAGTCCAGCCCGAGGGGGTCGACCTGAACTACATCACCCTGCCCCCCGAGGAGCTCTTCTGGAGGATGGCCGTCCACGGGGAGTTCGATGCCTCTGAGTTTTCGCTGGGCGCGATGTCTATCCTAATTGGAAGGGGAGACCACCGCTTCGTGGGGATCCCCGTCTTCCCATCAAGGTTCTTCCGCCACTCCTCGATATTCATCAATAGTCACTCCGGGATCAAGCGCCCGGAGGACCTGAGTGGCAGAAGGGTCGGCGTACCAGACTACACCATGACCGCCAACACCTGGATCAGGGGCTTCCTCGAGCATGACTACGGCGTCAAGCCCACTGATCTACAATGGGTCACCGGAGGGCTCAATGAACCAGGGAGAAAGCAGAGGGTGGCAACCAAGCCCATCAAAGGGCTGCAGATCACCCACACCGGGACTGGTACCCTGAGTGAGATGCTGGACAAGGGGGAGATCGACGCACTCATCGGTGCCAGGGAGCCGAACAGCTTCCGCAACAAGTCACCCAATGTCACCCGCTTGTTCCCCGACTACCGGGAGGTGGAGACTAAATATTATCAGCGAACCGGGATCTTCCCCATAATGCACCTCATCGTCCTGAAACGCAGGATCTACGAGGAATGTCCATGGCTCGCCTACAGTCTATACAAGGCTTTCGCGGAGAGCAAGGAGATCTGTGCCAGGGAGATGAGCATGCAGAGTGCCCTCCGATACATGTTACCCTGGCTGATCCCTGAGCTGGAGGAGACTACACGGATCATGGGCGAGGACTATTGGCCTTACGGCCTAGATGCGAACCGTAAGACCCTCGAAGCCTTCATCAGCTACTCTGAGGAGCAAGGACTAGTTGAATCACCATTCAAGGCGGAGGACCTCTTTGCACCGGAGACAATTAACGTGGCCAAAATCTAACAGTCTCCAAAAAATGAGTATGCTCTAACCCATTTCACAGGCGTCTTACGCTCATAACGGCGCTCGCGAATTGTGGGGGATGGTTCCGTTGAATCACGGCAAGTTTAATATTTTATTTTAAATCATCATTGTGGGCAAATAAAAGTTTGGTGGACTGGGAGGGATTTGAACCCCCGACTTCCGCCATGCCAAGGCGGCGATCATACGACTGATCTACCAGCCCAGCCAACACAAGACACTGGCACCAATCGTTTAAACCTTATCCCAATACACTTGAATGTATAATATTTAGTTGAGAAGCGATACGCTGCAACTTCGGTGAAAAAGAGGGCTACGAAAGTCTATGGCGACGTCTGAGTTGAAGGATCGTTGATCAGCCCCGAGAATAGAATCGTCCCTGATCTGTCGTCCCTGATAACGAACAGGTAAGGTCTATTGACTATGAAGGGGGTCCTCATGGGCATGCTGGTCACGGATATGCCCACGTTTGTGGCGGCAGCTGCTATGGTGCCCTGCTCGTTGACCTCGACCACGGCCTTGTGGTCGACGAACGCTATGTAGAGGCGTTGAGGACTAACGTCCGCTATCCTACTGAGGTCCGCCGCGTTCGGGTCGAAGGCGACGCCCATCCCGAGGTTCGTCAAGGCGTCCTTCAGGTCTACCTTACCGTACTCGAGCTTGAGCTTCGGCATCTGAAGTTGCAGCTCATTATCCGATAGCTTGCCGAAGTAGGCGTTAAGGCCCTCCCCGGTGAGGCCCGAAGTAAAGGATTCGAGCGAACTACCCTGTGCTGGTAGGAACATGTACATCGCGATCTTGTCCCTCCCGTAGGGGAGCCTCGCGACCTGCACCTGGTCATCGCCGTAGTAGGTGTAGCTCCCGTCCCTGCTCATCATGTCGACCTTGACTGTCGATCCACCTGCTGTAGTGAAGTCCGCTGGGTGGGTGAGGGCCGCGTCGAACTTGTCGACCCAGTCCCCCTTGAAGTAGATCGCGTTGATCAGGAACATGACGTTCGACGAGTCTATCTGGTCTAGGAGCTTGGTGATCTTGCCGTTGGTCTCTTTGCTCACCCAGGAGTTAACCTCGTTGACGGTCGAGGAGTCGAAGGGCCTCGAGTAGACCCCGCTCCTGAAGTACCTCGACAACGCGTCCGTGAAGACCGGGTTCACGGATGTGGCGAAGTCGGATTTGATCCAGACTGAGTCACCTATGGTTAGGCTAACATCCTTATCTGCGCTGAGGAGGCTCTCGATCAGCTGGTTGTAACCGGTGTTGACGGCGTCGTCGCTCATGCCGCTCAGCCCGAGGACGCTGCCCATCGCTTCGCGGGTCGACGAGTTCGCGCCGTTATAGGTCATCGCGAGCGCGATCGAGACGCTCAGAGGAGAGATGAAGACGTCCTTCCCCTTCTGCTCGCTCTGGAGTTCCCTCAGTAACCTCACCGCGAAATCGGTGTTCGACGCGACGATCGACTTGTCGACGCTGCCAGCTTTAGCGTCCGAATTAGCATAAGCCAAACCGGGGCTCAGATAGTTGAGCAGGACACCTACTCCCCCCATAATTAATAGTAGAATTACTCCAGCGACTAGGCGACGCTTAGTTGGTTTCATCGATCAATAAGATCAAGTCAAGCATTATAATCCTAGAGTTTAGAACACTCAAAAAAGGGTGTGTGACGGCCTAGAGTGATTAAATCCGCGCGTTTCAACTGTAGGGCTAAGCTACCCTTTTTCCCAACATCGTGCGCGGAAAGCAACACTCGTCAGACTACCCGTAGGACCTTAGGGAAATGCGCTTGGAATAACTCCTTGAGATTCTCAACGACCCTCTCGGTCCTCAATGATATAGCAATATCCGTGGTCTGCGCCTTCTTAAAGAAAATAGCCAGCTGACCCGGGTCAATCAATCCAGTGTTCTTGAGCTGTACAAGCGTGATATCCCGGTTATTCACCTCGAAGTCCTTATTCTTCTCAAGCTCCGCCAGCAGATGCATGTTCTCGTCATTCGACAGGCTTCTCCCCATGGCGTTGCTCACCGCCCACGGAGCCTCGAAGCCTAGCACCTTCCCGATGACCGCACCCGCAATCGCACCCCAACGGCTTTGGCGAACTGATCCGGCTTCTTTATCCCAATCACCCTCCTATCGGTTATGTAGATTCCGTAGCCCAATGATCCAGGTCTCGCCATGTCGACACTCGATAGACCCCCAATAACGGATTCCTTGGCTGTCCTCAGTCTGGGAGGGTGCGGGACGCGTACTCCCGGCCGGAGGAGGCGTGGCCCTCTCGACCCTCTTACCACAAACACCGCAGAATTTATGATCCTCCTTCATCTCGCTCCCGCAGTACGGACAAAACAAGTATGGTACCCAAATTGCTCAAACTATTAAGCAAGAATTAACATTTTTGGATGCGTTAGGGAAAAAAGCTCAGCACACATAAGCGTAACTCAAAGTAGTCCTAAAAGAAGGCTAACATCGGAGATTAACAACAATTACAAGGTTATTCTTCAGACTTTTTAATTTCAAATAAAAAATCGCGCATATAAACCATGAACTCCTTCAAGGGTACACGAATATACTTCGTAAACTCCGCTGAGGGTTGAAAGATCCCTCTCTTAGTGAACTCGAACCCCAAACCAGTGTAATCATCCACGACAGCGGCCCTAATCGTCTTTAGGCCCTTAAGTCGAGCTGCTTTGAAGCGATGATGACCATCCAGAACCGCGTAGAGACCCTTATCCGGGTGCTTAATAACGACGATCGGTTTAAACTTGGATACATCCATCTCAGCGAGCCTCTGAACGTAGCCATCATCGACGTTCTCATCGCAGACTATTTTTTCAACCTGCAAATCAACTGCATATTTTTCAGGTATTGTGTAGGCTCGTATTAGATCAGTCACACTAATAGTATGAACCGAAAAGCAATAAAAAGAGCTTCATATTCGCTTAGTCGCGAGTTGTTGATCCTGCACAACTACTAATCTAGCCGTAAATTAGGATTCAAGAGTTCTGAGAGTCTGGTTTTGCGATTTAAAGGCTCGCGCTCGCATACCCCTTAAATCCAGCGACACCGAAACAAACGCCGATGCTCCTCGAGGAAAGCTTCGCCGCCCGTGGCCACCCCAACATACGTGCCACACATGAGAAGACTATCGAGATCACGAAGGAAACACACCTCACAACGCAAGGAGACTGCATTGCAGCCATCGAAGCCGAGAAGGGGCTAGCCGATCTAGGTGAGAAGATGAGGAGAGCTGCGAGGAACCCAGAATCAGTCATCACACTCACTTTGATGGTGAATGACAAGGCATTCACAACGGTGGGCCAAGGACACCCTAGCCTCACATGGGAACACCCAACCGACATGGTCGCCAGAATTAGCGGTTATGTCTGTAAGTACCCTTATGGTCCATGCAAACAAGGCCACGATACACATGCCACGATCCTTCGTCCAACTCCTCAAGGATCCCAATACAATCCTTAAGATCACAGTCTCCGTTGAGACCCCCTAAGTCCAAAAACGCATATATCCCGAATCCGCAAACGCTTCAGGATAGCCCTTGAACCAGCTTCACAAGGCGGGTACCACACGTTTTATAGCGCCCGGCGATGAGGTGGTTCACAATTTGATCACCGGATAGTGGATGAATGACTACGAATGAGGAGCTAGTCAAGCTCTCAAGGGAGATAAGAGCAGACGCGCTACGCGCTACGACGGAGGCCGGATCCGGCCACCCAGGCGGCAGCCTGAGCGCCACCGACATCCTCGTCACCCTCTACTGGGGGGTGCTGAGGCATGACCCGAGGAACCCCGGCTGGCCAGACCGTGACAGATTCATACTCAGCAAGGGACACGCAGCCCCAGCTCTCTACGCCGTCCTCGCGAGAAGGGGATACTTCCCCAGGGATGAGCTCCACCACCTTAGGGAGCACGAGTCTATGCTTCAGGGCCACCCCGACGCTACGCGCACCCCTGGAGTGGAGGTCAGCAGCGGGAGTCTAGGAAACGGCCTAAGCATAGCAAGCGGCATCGCCTCCGCCCTCAAACTCGACGGAAGGGGAAGCCGAGTCTACTGCCTCCTCGGGGACGGGGAGTGCGACGAGGGCCTCGTCTGGGAGGCAGCCATGTTCGCCGCTCACAGGAAGCTCGATAACCTAACCGCCATAGTAGACCGCAACGGCCTACAGATAGACGGCCCGACGGAGAAGGTCCTCGGCCTCGAACCCATCGCAGACAAGTGGCGGGCCTTCAACTGGCACGTCATCTGCGTCAATGGCCATGACCACGCCAAGCTCCTCGCCGCCTTCGAGGAGGCGAAGTGCATCACCAGTAAACCCACCGCCATAATCGCTGACACCGTCAAGGGGAAGGGAGTCAGCTTCATGGAGGGAGTCGTCGGCTTCCACGGTAAAGCCTGCACACCAGCCGAGCTTGAGACCGCCTGCAAGGAGCTGGAGGGATAATGATGAGCCTGAAAGCAACAAGGGACGCTTACGGTGAGTGGCTTGTAGAGACCGGTAAGACAAATCAGGACATCGTCGTGGTCGACGCTGACCTAGCCGAATCCACCAAGACGATAATGTTCGGGAAGGCCTACCCCGACCGCTTCTTCGACGTGGGCGCCGCCGAGCAGAACCTCATAGACGTAGCCGCAGGCCTCGCCATCGGCGGCAAGAAGGCCTTCGCAAGCAGCTTCGCGTACTTCCTCACAGGCAGGGCATGGGACCAGATCCGAAACATAGTCGCCCACGACAACCTCAACGTCTGCCTCGTCGCCAGCCACGGAGGACTCTCAGCAGTCGCGGATGGAGCCTCCCACCTCGCCTTCCAGGACGTCGCCCTCATGCGAGTTATCCCAAACATGAGAGTCGTCGTCCCCGTCGACGCCGAGGAGACGAAATACGCCCTCGACACCGCCCTAAAGGCCGGAGGCCCCTTCTACATGCGCCTGCGCAGGGACAAGGAGCCAATCCTCCAGAAGGGCTACCAGTTCAAGCTTGGGAAGGCCGAAACAATGAGGGACGGCGAAGACATCACCCTCATTGCTAACGGCCCAATGGTTGACACCTGCCTTAAAGCAGCCACAATCCTCAAGGAGAGGATGATCGACGCAGGAGTCCTGAACTTACACACGGTCAAGCCGCTGGACGGCGACACCCTCGAGGCCGCTGCAAAGGCAACAGGGACAATCATCACAGTCGAGGACCACTCAGTCTACGGAGGCCTCGGAGGAGCCGTGGCCGAGTCACTCTCCGAGAGGTACCCCGTCCCAATCACCAGACTCGGGGTTCCCGACGTCTACGCAGGTTCAAGCCGCAACGCAGAAAGCTACCTGAAGGAGTTCGGACTGACACCCGATAGGATAGCCGAGAGCGCAGAGCACGCCATCGATAGGCGGAATTAAAACATCTACCCAATCAAGTTTTTTAGCCCCCTCTACACCCTCAACAATAATATTCTGGCTCGACGTCGACCTGGCAGCCCAGACAACGACCTTCCACACCGGTAACTGCGTCCACCTCGAACCCAAACCGAAGAGAGGAAGGGGGTCAACGAGATGCGCGTTGACGGAGGCTGGTTCAGCTTCGACACCATCGGGGAGGCGATAAAGTTCTTAAAGGCGAAGAGGCTCAACGGCGATGTCAAAGCATGTCTCTATTGAGACCCCTTGACGACCTGGGCGAGGTATCGATGGCGAAGCTCGACGTGAGGACGCCGAGGACCGGGTGCGAAGCGTGCGCGATGTAGGTCGAGGTCGTGGACTCGAAGTCAATTTTCCGGCGTCTGCTATCTCACCTATTTGGTAACCGTTGATCGGGGAACCGTTTATACACATTCCATCCGAATATTAACCGATCAAATTGAAGATCGACTATGGCGTCCAAATCGAGCCTCAGTTCGGCTACGAGTACACGTACCTGAGGGACGTTGCGAAGCGTGTGGAGGCGGCGGGCTTCGAGAGTATGTGGGCCTCGGACCACTTCCTCATACGCCCCGACGCCGTCAACGTGGACTGCCTCGAGGCGTGGACCCTGCTCACCGCCCTCGCTACGGAGACGGAGACCCTGCGCCTCGGCGCGATGGTCTCCTGCCAGAACTACAGGAACCCCTGCCTCGCGGCGAAGATGGCGGCGAGCCTCGACGTGATCAGTGGTGGGCGCCTCTACTTCGGCGTCGGCGCCGGGTGGAAGGAGGTCGAGTACAAGGCGTACGGCTACGAGTTCCCGAGCCCCGGGGCGAGGGTCCGTCAGCTGGACGAGGCACTAACCATCGCGAGGCAGATGTGGACGCAGCCGAGGGCGAACTTCCAAGGAAAGTACTATAGTGTCAACGACTGCGTCGCGATGCCGAAGCCCATACAGGACCCGATGCCCGTCCTCGTCGGAGGCACAGGCGACAACCTCCTCAAGGTCACCGCGAAGCACGCCCAAGTAGTGAACTTCGCGTGGAACACCGACCTCAAGGTCTACGAGGAGCGCCTCGGGGTCCTCGAGGGGCACTGTAACAAGCTAGGAATCGACTACGCCTCGATCCGAAAGTCGGCGGGGCTCCACCTCGCCCTCAAGGAGGTCGGGACCGGCACGCCCGCGCCCTACGAGAGGTACTCGGGGGTGAAGAAGTGGGAGCCGAAGACCACTGAGGAGGCCGCCGAGTTCGTGAGTGGCTACGTGGACCTCGACGTCACCCACTTCGTCATAGTATTCCCCTACGGCTCGGAGGCCGAGTCGGTCGAGTACTTCATGGATGAGGTCGCCCCGCTCATCACCCCACCCGAGGAGAGGGAGCGGGACCTCCAACCCAACAGGGAGAGACTCTAAAAAATCGTAATTTTCAACGGGACTAGATACGATTGGGCTACATCTTGTTCTGCCAGAGCCCGATGACATTACCTTCGGGGTCCTTAAAGTAGGCGGACCACCCCATGTTCTCGACCTCCATCTTCTTCCCGATGGCCTTCCCGCCGTTCTTCTCGATCTTCGCCACCGCGGCGTCGATGTCGACCACGTTGATTGTGACGACGGGGGCTTGGAACTCCCGACTCCTTTTCATCATGCCTCCGTTTATTGAGCCCGGCTTCTTGGGCATGTTCTTCTCGTCGACCTCGGTCGTGACTAGGATCGTGTAGTCCATCTCCTTCATGTAATTCAGCTGCCACCCGAAGGTGGACTAGTAGAACTTCTGAGCCCTATCCAGGTCGTCTACTGGTATCTCGAAGTGAACAATCTCATTCATAGATTTTACCGTTTATTTCTGCATAAAGAACCAATAAAAACGGATCAAGTTCCCGCCATACTGATCCATGGGTTGCACCCTGCTCATTACTCTGGCTTAACACCCTTTTGTCTTGGCTGGGCGATCGTAGGACTCAAATTCCTAACCATAGACGTAAAATATTTTTTTTCCGAATTACCTACCTACTAGGAATTTTGACCAGCCACTAGGAAATTGGAAGTCAAATAATTGGGAAAATTTAGCGTTTTCACACCTTTTACCCATTCTCTGATGTAAAACCCATTTTTTCCCGACCTCGCAGCAAGGGTGAATATCCGACACTGATGTTGGGGACTATTACAGAGGAAGTGGATACCACTAGATTCGCTCCAGCTTGAAGATGACTAGGCGGAGCCCATCCGTGCAGCAGCTGATCATGGTCCCCTTCTTCTTGATCCAGGGGAAGTCACCGCCAAACGCCAAGACGGCGATGTCCCTCTGGATGTCGGCCCAGGCCCAGCCGCAGAAAGCCCTCGGGCATCTTACCCCCCTTCGAGATGTACTCGACGCCCTCCTTCACGACGGGGCACTCCATCTCAACGGTTGAAGCGCCATATTCCTTCAGGATCTCACAAGTCTGGACCTTCTTCAAGACGGTTACCTTAACATCAAACGACGGCATTATTTTCCACCACAGATGCTTATCTTGCTCTGAATTTGTGCTTCGCCTCAGGTGGGACGGGGCCGGTTCAACTGACGAAGAGGCGGGACATGTGAGTCCTCTTGCGCAGCTCATCCATCTGCTCGTTGCTCGGCTTGGGCGCGTTCCTGCTCGCTGCCTCCAGTACCTTGGGTAGTAGCCTCACGTCGCTCGCCGTGTTGAGGAAGATTGTGCCCTGCCCGAGTATCCAGGAGACGGCGAGGTCGATGTCCCCCTGCTCCGTGAAGGGCTCGTACCACGTGGTTGTGGTCTGCTCCTTATCCCCCCACGGCCCCCTGGTGAGGGACTTGATAGTCTGGATGGCGACTCCCCTGTCCTGGCAGGTCTTGAGGAGCGCCTCGAACTCCCCCCTATAGCGCTCGTCCCTGTAGAGGACGTAGTTCCAGGGGAGGAGGACTGAGTCGAAGTCGAATCTCTTCAGGCTCCTCATGTGCATAGCAGGGGCGAAGAGGCCGTGGCCGGTGACGCCGATGAATCTGGTGAGGCCCTGCTCCTTCGCCTCGACCAGCGCCTTCAGCGCCCCTTCCTCCCCCATGGCTATCTCCCACTCGTCGGGGTGGGTGAGGTTGTGGAGCTGGATGAGGTCGACGCTCTTCACCCTGAGTCGTTTCAGGGATTTGTCGAACTCCTTCTTCGCCTCCGCGTAGGTGCGCATCCCCGTCTTCGTGGCGAGGAAGAAGTCACCCCTATGCGCTTTCCATCCAGGGGCCAATCCTGAGCTCTGCGTCCCCATAGCTCGCGGCCACGTCGATGTGGTTCACCTTGTACTCCGTGAGGAGCTTGAGGGTCTCGTCCGCCACTTCCTGTGTCACGTCGCCGAGGGCCGCGGCACCGAAGAGGGTTGCGGAGCTGTTGTGCCCCGTATTCCCGAAGGGCTGCTTCCTGATCATTTCAATCAATGATCGAATCCGGAGGCCTGTTTAAATATCCGTTGCCAGCCGCGCCGAAAGGGTTATCCAAAAATGGCGTAACTAGGAGAGCAAAGCTGGAACCGGGATGGAGTTCTTCATAGACACCGCAGACGTCGCCCAGATCAAGAAGTACTACAGCATAGGCGTCGTCGACGGGGTGACAACAAACCCCACACTCATCGCCAAGTGCGGGCGTAAATTCGAGGACGTCGTCAAGGAGATCACCGAGGTCGTGAAGGGGCCGATAAGCGTCGAGGCCTGCAGCACCACCGCCGACGACCTCGTCGCCGAGGCGAAGCAGCTCGCCGCCTTCGGGGAACACATCGTCGTCAAGATACCGATGACCGCCGAGGGGCTCAAGGCAGTCAAGGTTCTGAGCAAGCTCGGGATAAAGACGAACGTCACCCTCATCTTCTCCGCCAACCAGGCCCTCCTCGCCGCGAAGGCGGGCGCCACCTACGTCAGCGTCTTCGTCGGGCGCCTCGACGACAGGGGGCAGGACGGTATGGAGGTAATCCAGGAGGTGATGGACATCCTCGACAACTACGACCTCCCGAGCAAGCTGATAGTCGCGAGTATCCGGCACCCCCGCCACGTCACCGACGCCGCCAGGATGGGAGCACACGTCGCCACCATCCCCCCAGACATCATCGAGAAGATGCTCAGCCACCCCCTCACCGACGACGGTCTCCGCATCTTCGCAAAGGACTGGGAGAAGGTCCAGAAGGGCTAACCTAGCACCTTCAGTAAACTGTTTAAGCAGCGCATCCGCATCCAACTTGGAACCAGCTTGAAAGCCAGAGTCGCCGCGCCGCTTTTCATCATACTTATAATTCTCGTGCAGCTAATTCCCGTCCAGGCAGCGACACAATACAAGTATACCCTAACCTACATCTTCGAGAACCGCGGGAGTCACCGTGGCCACCCTCCAGAAAGACGACCTCGCGGTCCCCCTCTTCATCAACAGCCAGTCTCAAACCATCACCGTGACGTCAGCCACGCCCCCCCTCGGCCCCACCTACACGGACGAGGACGGGAACAGCCTAGCCGACCCCAACATGGGCCTGTCCATCCCCGCGAACGGGAAGGTATCCTACACGGTCGATATACAGTGTATCCCCATCGGGCCTCCCTAATCCCCAAATAGACTCCGCCAAGGCGGGCATAACATCGGATATCCCAGCCGCCCTCGTCTCAAATTACACGGCGACCACAGAGACATTCTGGTCCAACAACACGGAGATAGCCGCCTTGGCTAGGCACCTCACGGCGAGTGAGACAACTGTCCTCGGAAAAGTCGTCCGCCTCGTCGCATGGTTCCACGCAAACGTCACCTACACAACCCACGAGATTACCCCTCTACCCGAATCAGACCCTCACCCAGAGACAGGGAGACTGCGACGACCAGTCAATCCTGCTGATCAGCATGCTCCGGAGCCTCGGCATCCCCTCCTATCTCGAGGTGGGCGTCGTCTTCAACTCAGGCATAGACAGCAGCGAAACGATCTGGGACGGACACCTCGCCATCTCGGAGAAAGGGCTGGGCTGGCATGGGTGGGCGATGGTCTACACGCCTCCGTGGGGCTGGATACCCGTCGACCTTACCTACACCACCGAGAGCGACCCCCTCAAGATGGTCCAGAACGCCCCCGAGTACACCCCAGCAGTCGTCTCAGCGATAAAGGTGTCCAGCCAGGTCTATACGACCCTGAGTGTGGAGACCCGGCAGAGGATCACCTCCTCGACCATCTACGTCACCTCGACTGAGACGGTGAATGGCGTTCAGCCAAGCTGGGTCGACCCAACGATGATCGCTCTTGGGGTGGTCGTCGCGGCTGCCATCGGCTTCATGTTCTACGTATCCCGACGCCCGAGGCAGCAGGCGATATAAGCCGCCGAGCGCCACAAGACCCTAAGGTGAGTAGTTGGAGATACCTGAGGCTATTCTGAAGAGGAAGAGTGTACGCGCATTCGCGCCGAAGGGGCTGACCGACGAGGAGATTGAGACCCTAATAGGAGCCGCGGTGCGCGCCCCGAGTGCGGGTAACATGCAGCCGTGGGGCTTCGTCGCCGTCAGGGACCGGGGAATCAAAGAGGAGCTTGTCGAGGCGAGTCACGGCCAATCCTTCATTGCGACCGCGCCGGTGGTGATAGTCGTCTGCGCGGACCCGGCAAGGAACGCGGAGAGGTACGGGGACAGGGGAAAGATGCTGTACTGTCTGCAGGATACAGCGGCGGCCGTCGAGAACATCATGCTCACAGCCGCACACAACGATTTAGCTACCTGCTGGATCGGCGCCTTCGACGAGGGGATGGCCGCAGAGGCCATCGGTCTACCAGCTGGTGTCAGACCGGTGGCGATGATTCCCGTCGGCTACCCAGACCAAGACCCGCCGCCGAGGCAACGCCGCCCAGTCTCCGAGGTCCTCCACCTCGACAAGTGGTAGTTGCCTCCAACCCTTTTTATCACCCCTCGGGCACCCATTAAAATCGACCAGACTTGCCCAAGGACTTCAGGTTCCTCGACCTAAAGGTCAACGACGCCTACACGAACATGGCCGTGGACGAGGCCATCACGAAGGCCCGAGGCGAGGGGAAGGCTCCAGACACTCTTAGATTCTACATGTGGAAGCCCAGCGCAGTCACCCTCGGCTACTTCCAGAGTGTCGAGGACGAGGTCAACCTCGAGGCGCTGGAGAAGTTCGGCTTCAACCTGAACCGGAGGATCAGCGGCGGCGGGGCCGTTCTTAACAGCGAGAAGGGGGAGATAACCTACAGCGTAATCCTCGGGGAGGACGATCCACGGGTCAGCACGGACCCGGTAGAGTCTTACCACCTACTCTGCCAGGGAATAATCGAGGCCCTCGCCGTCCTCGGAATAAAAGCCGACTTCAAGCCTATCAACGACATAGTCGTCGCGGGGAAGAAGATCTCCGGGAACGCCCAGATCAGGCGCTACGGCGCCGTCCTCCACCACGGCACCCTGCTTGTCGACTTCGACGCCAGAGAGATGTTCGGCGTGTTGAAGATCTCGAAGGAGAAACTCAGCGACAAGATGATCCAGCAGGCTGAGGATCGCGTTACGACTATCCGAAAGCTCCTTGGGCGCCAGGTCGGGTTCCCCGAGGTAAGGAACGCCCTCGAGGAGGGGTACAGGAGGGCCCTCGAAGCCAACCTGATCAGAAGCGAACTCACCCCCTACGAGGAGGGGCTGGTCGAGCAGTTTAGGTCCCGATACGCGAGCAGGGACTGGATATACCGGAGGTAACCGCACCGTGAAGAGGTTCGAGTACAAGGTCCCCGGAGGAAAGCTACTCCGAGCGAAAGTCGATACTGCTGGGGGGCGGATTAGCTTCATCCAGCTCACCGGCGACTTCTTCATGGAGCCCGAGTCCGATCTTGAGGAGCTCGAGGCGAGGCTCATGGGTTCTCCCGCCGAGACGGTGTCGGTGGATTCTGTGGTGAGAGGTTTCTTTGCGGAAAAGGGTACCGTGATAGCGGGTGCCTGCCCCGCCGACTTCGCATACGTCGTCACCCAGGCACTTATAACCTGAAGTCGGGTATCGGTGGGACGCAGCCGCGTAGTCTCCTGAAGGCCCGCGTCTTCTCCTCGTCCCTTACCTTCGACGACGAAATCCCCGTCTTGAGGACGTCGACGGCCTCATCCATCGCCCTCCTGTCGACTGGGAAGGGGACGCCGTCTTTTCCACCGAAGGCGAAGTTGAAACGGACCGGGTCCTCCCAGCTGGCCCTCTCACCGTAGATCAGCTCTGCGATGAGGCTGAGCCCACGAACAGTCGACGGGCCGACGCCCTTGAACGCCACAAGCTCCTCGTAGTTCCTTGGCTGGAACTCGTAGACCTCCCGCAGTGTGTCCCAGTTCACGTTCCTAGGCATAACGAGTTGCTCCTGCTCCTCGACGCCGGCCCATGAGTCGAGGCGCCTCTGCTTAGCCGGGACCGGGGCGAGGAGTGTCCTCCTAAGCCTCTCGGGCTTCTCCTTTACGAGGTCAACGCAGGCATCCCTGTTATCCTCGCTCTTCGTGCTGGTCATATCGAGGACATGTGGGAGACGAGTGTCGCAGAGTATGGCGTTATGGGGCTCCTCAACGAAGTCCCGGTGCTCCAGGGGCCAGTGGTAGCGGCGGGCGTCAGCGCGCTTCTGGTTTATCCCCTGCTGGATGACTATCCACCTCCCCAGCTCGTCGAAGAAGAAGCAGTGGTGGTAGAGCTGGTACCCGTCTTGGACGAGGCTGTTGTCCACCTTCGCCGCCATGCGGCTGCTGTATATGAGTTCCTCGATCCTCGCCTCCCCGAGACCGAATGCCTCCCCCTTATCCCTGATCTCGGCGGGAGCCTTCATCGAGGTCTTTCCCTTCCCGCCAGCAATGGCCAGCCCCGTCTCCGTTGGGTCTATTGCCTCTTTCAGCGCCCCGCAGGTAACGGTGGTGGTCCCACTACTGTGCCAGTCATAGCCGAGGACACAGCTAAGGCTCTGGAAGAACCATGGGTCGCTCAGCCGGTTCATCAGTCCCTCTCGACCGTACTCGTCGATGACTATCCCCGTGATGCAGCGGGCCAGCTCGACCATCCTCCCGAACAGCCACCTGGGAGCCTTCCCGGGGTGGAGGGGCAGCAGGGCTGTAGCTGTGGCGCCCATTGTGTTGGGCGGAGCAGTCTGTAGATAAAACCGTAAGGTACACTCCGAAGGCGGGGAGGCGCCTGAAAGTGCGGGGATGAACCTAATACCCTGAACCCACCAATATATTTCCATGGTCAACCTCGGCGCCCAGAAGGATGAGTTGGATACACCATGCCTCCTCGTCGACCTAGATGTCATGGAGGGGAACATCAGGAAGATGGCGGAAGACTTCCGCGGGATGTCCGCCAAACTCCGACCCCACGTTAAGACTCACAAGACCCCGATAATCGCGCGGAAGCAACTCGACGCGGGTGCGATCGGTATCACATGCGCCAAGGTGGGTGAGGCCGAGGTTATGGCGGAAGCTGGTATAGGCCCCCTCCTCATCGCCAACCAGGTGGTCGGCGAACCCAAGGTCACACGTTTAGTCAACTTGGCTAAACAATGCGACATCACCGTTGCAGTCGACGACCCTGCCAACGTAAAACACCTCGCCGAGGCTGCCCGGAGGAAGGATGTGAGACTCAACGTGGTCGTAGAGGTCGACGTAGGGAACAACCGATGTGGCACCGACCCAGGTGAGCCCGCCCTAAGGCTGGCGAGGGATGTCGTCGGCTACAAGAGCCTCAACCTTCGCGGCCTCATGGGTTATGAGGGCTTCTGCCAGATGGTGGTGAAGATGGAGGAGAGGCGCGCCAAGGCCAAGGCGGCGATGCAGAAGCTTGTTTCAACTCTGGACCTCCTCGTCGATAAGCGGCTTCCCGTCGATATAGTGACCGCCGGGGGTACGGGAACCCACATGATCTCAGGCCGCTATCCCGGAGTCACGGAGATAGAAGCAGGGAGCTACGTCTTCATGGACGCCCGATACAGCACAGTGGAAGGACTCGAGAAATTCGGCAACGCCCTTACGGTGCTTACGACGATCCTCAGCGTCCCCCGATCCGGAGTTGCTATATGCGACGCGGGGCTTAAGACGGTCACCTTCGAGTTCGGCAACCCCGTCGTCAAGATGCAAGGCGTAGAATACCTGCGCCCCAACGAGGAGCACGGCCACCTCAAGGTCACAGACGCCAAACTCAAAGCTGGCGACAAGATCGAGCTGATCCCTACCCACTGCTGTACTATAAGCAATCTCCACGACAGCTTCTACTGCATGAGGAAGGGTGAGCTGGAGGCCGTTTGGGGTGTTGCTGCGAGGGGCAGGAGCCAGTAACCCCTACAGATCCTCGGCTACTTCCTGTACCACTATCTCCAGTCCCTTCGCTATGAGGTCAAGGGACATGTGTGGTTCCTTCGTGTCTACAACCTGTTCTGGTAACTTGGGGACCTGGATGAAACCAGCGGGGATACCTAGCTTCTCCCTAGCGGCGTAGTCCATGAGGTGGTAAAATATCTGATTGCAACCGAAAGCGCCCGCCGAGTTGGATATCTCCGCATGACGCCGCTGGCACGTAATTTGTCCAGTAGTCTCCTAATCGACAAGTCTGTTAAGTAGACGGCTGGGCCGCCCTCGACGAGCTTCGTATCCCTAGGCTTTGCCCCACAGTTGTAAGAGCCCTTCATGACATCTGCGACGTTAATGGCGACCCGCTCTAGGTTGAGCCACGAGCCGCCGCCCTGCCCCGTGCTGATCGCTGCCGCGGGTTTATGCTTCTCCATCAGCCCCTCGATAGTCCCCCTGATTTCTTCGAACTTTAACGGCACTTCCACCTTGATGGTATAACCGTTGAACCTCTTCTTGTCAAGCTTCCTACAAGCGAGGATGGAGGGGTTCACCTTATCTCCACCGAAGGGCTCGAACCCGGTGAGAAAATGACCTTACTCCAGCATAGCGTATCCCTAGAATCTGGCCAGTGAACTATTTGGGCTTAGCCGATGAGGCGGCCGTACCTGTCAACTTCCTGGCGACGCACACGGGTGCTGCTGATGGGTTTGCCGTCATCCGCGAGGACCATCTTCATTACGAAGATGAGGAGAGGCTTCTTACCCTTCTTGACCCTGATCTGGTTGATCTCCTCGGCTCTTGCCTCCGTCTCCTCGCTAACCAGTATCCCCTCTATGCCCCCGTTTTCGGTGGATGGTCCATAGGGGTCTTCAAGGGGGAAAAAGGTCGCCCTCCTGAAAAGACCCTTCTTCTGGAGATACTTCTTGACCTCCTCGAGACGAACGTCGTAGGAGTCGATCTCATGTGGCTTCTTCATGGCAGCGGCGAAGCGGTCAGTCGTAATCCCTATAATCACCCTGTCGGCGACGTTGAACGCCTCGTCGAGCAGGATCCAGTGGCCCTTGTGTATAACGTCGAAGGTGCCCGCGACGGTGATCGTCTTGAGCCTCTGTTCCGACATCACAGGGTCCTCTGGAACTCCCTAAACCGAAACGTCTGGGGAATTAAACTTGTTGGGTGCCGGGCTAGACGAAGCCCCTCATCACCAGGAACCACTTAATGAGTGGTAGCCCAATCAGGATCAGGAGAACGAAGCGGATCACATCCGCAATCATCCCCACCTTCATCATATCCTTCATCCTGACATAACCCGAGCTGTACGCGATCGCCATGGCGGGGGTTGTACTTGGGAGGGTGCTCGGGATAGTGGTCGCGATAGCCGCTCCGAGGACTGGAGCAATTGGGTTTATTCCCGCTGCCGCGGAGAGGCTAACAGCCAGCGGGCACGCGACGGAGGCCGCGCCGGTGTTCGAGGCTGGGTAGCTCAGCAGGAACCCTATCAGGGAGCACGCCCCGAAGATGACGAACTCGTTCGGGGCTGAGCCCATGAAGCCCTTGAAGATTATTCCAATCCAGTTGCTGAAGCCGCTCTTCATTAGGCCGAGGCCGAGGGTGATGCCGCCACCAACGAGGAAGACTATGTCCCAGTTGATGGACTCGCTCAGCATCTCGTCCCACTTGAGGAGGGGTCTGTCACCCACCTTGAGCAGTGGGAAGAGGAGCAGGGCAATCGCCGCGGGCGCTGCCTCTGGGAGGACCTTAGCCAGTAGTCCGCTCAGTGGCTGAAGCCCCTTGTTGTCGACGGCGAAGTTCGCTACCATCCCCGGGATGAGCCAGAGGAGGAGCGTGAAGATGAGGATCCCGATGGTCATCTTCTCCCCCCTCGTGATGGGGCCGAGTTCCTCCAGCTCCTTCTTCAGCGTCGACGGACTCGAACGGCAGCGTCTTCGCCTCAGGTCTGATTACCCTGTATATTATGAACCAAGTTAGGAAGAGGCCGATGAACGCGTGGACTGTCCCAATAAAGAACCAGTCGACGAATGTGATGTTGATCCCCGTCGCAGAGAGAACAGTGTTCTTTCCGATGAGGTTAGTCGTCGTGCTGGTTAGGAAAAGGAGGCTACCCGCCGTAGCAGCTTGCCCGAGGGCGAGCATCGTCGCCGAACCGTACCTGCTTCCCTGCTTGAATCCCTGCCTCAGCAGGAAGGCAATGACGAACCCGTAGACGATGCTTGTAGCGGCTGTCATCGAACCCGTGACGGTTAGTAGGAACACTGGTAGGCACGCGACGAAGAACGCGGCAAGCGCCGGGTTCCGCGTCTTGCTTATGCTTGCGAGGGTAAGCGCTACCCTCTTGTCGAGTCCCCAGACCTGGAATGACTTCGCGAAGATGAAGCCGACTAGGATGACCCAGATGAGTGGATCCATGAAGGGAGCGAGGGCATCTTTCCAGACGAGTAACCCAACGAGGCCAAAGAGTATTGGCGGGACGAGGGCGGCGAGTCCAAGACTCGTGGTCTCGAAGACCCACCAGGTCGCGGTCCAGAGTAGGACCCCGAGCCCATACTTGGGACCATCCGCGAGCGTTATCCCTGCGGCCTTCGCGGCTTCAATCATGTTGGGGTCGTTCGGTATGAGAAGACAGGCGATGAAGAGGAGTGGACCTAGGTAGAGGCTGATCCTCTTCATGGACCAGCCCGATCTGGTTTCTGAGCCAGTGTCGGAACCCATATTGGCAATCCTCATTGTGAGCCGAATAGCCAACTGAAAAATTTATCCCCCACGGGATGAGGATGTGAGTCACTTATAGTTTCCGAAGTTGGCGTGGGCTATCCTCCATCCCTCCGAGGTCTTCTCGTAGACGATGGTGACTGGGCCTTTCTGGGGTGTCTCCGCGTTCGGGCGTTTGAAAAACCAAGTAGCGCAGACGATTGCGGAGTCTTCGAAGTCCTCCACATCCACGCCCTCGAGCCACAGCTTGTTGGGCTGGGTCTTCCCGCCCTTGACGAAGCCAAAACCCTCGTGATGTTTAACGAGCGCCTTGTAGCCCTTGATGACGCCCTGCTTCTCGGAGGAGAAGTACGTCACCCTGGCATCCTTCAGGAAGAGCTTCTCCGTCTGGTTAAGGTCGTATGTATTCCAGAAACTAACCCAGTCGTCAATTATTTTAGCGTTGAATCCCTGAGCCATGGTTGTTTCACTCAGTGTCGGGCTAAAGGCATTTGCGGTGATGACAGCGCCACCCATGCAAGGTATTTTCTAGCCGTCGCCCCTGATCACTCCGGGGATGGTTTTGAAGATCGGTGTCCTCGCCGATGATCTGACGGGCGCCTTCGACACAGGTGTCCAGTTCAGGAACTGGGGACTATCGGTGGAGGTCCTCATCGGGGATGTCAAGGACTCCTCGAAGCTGGGCGGTGTCGACGTGGTCGTCGTGGACACCGAGAGCCGCGGGCTGAAGACGGAGGACGCCTTCTGGCGCGTCTACCGTGCAACTGAGAAGCTGATCAGCTTCGGGGCGGAGAGAATATACAAGAAGGTCGACTCAACCCTTCGGGGTAATATCGGCTCGGAGCTTGACGCCGTCATGAAGGCGTCGAAGGCGAAGTTCGCGTTTTTCGCACCCGCCTATCCAACCTATGGGCGAACTACACTCGCCGGGAAGCAGCTCGTCGACAACATCCCCCTAGACAAGACCGAGTACGTCAACGAACTTGGGGCGAAGACCCCCGAGATCGCCGCCATTATAGGGGCGCAGAGCGAGAGAATAGTCGGCGTCGTTGACTTCGAGAGGGTCAACGGTGGTGTCGAGTCGATAAGATCGGCGGTCCAGGCTTTAAAGAGGGATAGCGTCGAGATAGCCATCTTCGACGTCCTCACCGAGAAGCATCTCATAGACATCGCCCGCGCCGCAGGAGACACAAAGATTCTTGTCGGCTCAGCTGGGTTCGCGAGTGAGATACCCATCGGCCTAGGCATGAGGACCCCTAAGCCCGTCCTCTCCGTCTGCGGGAGCACGAGGCAACTCAGCAGGATTCAGGTACACAACCTCCACGGTCGACTCGGCTTCAGGGAGATTGAGATCGGGATCCTGAAGCTGATAGATGGTGAGCTGGCGGTGAAAGAGGAAGTAGAGAGGTGCGTCGGGGAGGCTGTCGAGGCCCTCAAGGACGGGGGTAGACGTTTCGATCATATCCGCGCCCAAGGAGAGCTCCGTCGACGAGTTCGTCTCACACGCCCACATGCGCGGCATTAAAGACTCCGAAGCGAAGCTCTTCATCGAAGAAGCGATGGGCGAAATAACCTCCTCAATACTCAGTAAGGTCGAAGTCCTGGGTCTCATCCTTACAGGCGGCGCAACGAGCCTCACGATCTGCCAGAAACTCCACGCGGACAAGGTATCAATAGTCGAGGAGATCGAGCCTGGGATACCGCTCATAAAACTTGAGCAACGGGATACCCGCCGTCACAAAGGCGGGGGGATTCGGCGTCGAGGACAGCCTCGTCCAGGCGACGCAGAGGCTGAGGAGGATGATGTCAAAGTGAGGCCGCTACTAGCTATCACCATGGGAGACGTTGCTGGGATAGGACCCGAGATCATCGCAAAGGCCCTCGACACGGAGGAGGTCTACCGCGTCTGCCGCCCCCTTGTCGTGGGTGACGCGGGCGCTATGAACATGGGGATGGAGGTCGCAAAACTCAGCCTCGTCGTGAAAAGGATCGATCTCCCCAGCCGACGGGCTCTACAGGCGCGGCACGATCGATATAATCAGCCTCGACAACATCGACACCTCCTCTCTCATCATGGGGAGGCCGCAGTCGATGGCGGGGAAGGCGTCTGTTGAGTTCGTCTTCAAGGCGGCTGAGATGGCGATGAGGGACGAGGTCGACGGGATGGTCACCGCGCCTCTGAACAAGGAGGCGATGCACATGGCCGGCTACAAGTACCCGGGCCACACGGAGCTCCTCGCCGAGCTCGCCCACACTCAGGACTACGCCATGATGCTCATAGCCGGTAGCCTCAGGGTCGTCCACGTCACAACCCATGTCAGCCTCAGGGAGGTCCCAGACCTGATCACCAAGGACCGGGTCTTCAAGAAGATCAGGATCGCCCACGAGGCGGCGAGGAGCCTCGGCTTCGATAGGCCCCGGATAGGCGTCTCCGGGCTCAATCCCCACTCGGGGGAGGGTGGGCTCTTCGGTAGGGAGGAGATAGAGGTTATCGCTCCCGCGATAGACGAGGCGAGGAAGGCTGGGATGATGGTGGATGGGCCAGTCCCCCCAGACACCGTATTCTCGAAGGCCGTCGGCGGGATCTACGACGTCGTCGTCGCCATGTACCACGACCAGGGACATATCCCCGTCAAGCTCCAAGGGTTCAGGTTCGACGAGGCCACCGGGAAGTGGGAGGATGTTAGTGGCGTCAATACCACAGTCGGCCTCCCCTTCGTTCAGGACGAGCGTGGACCACGGCACCGCCTACGGCAAGGCGGGTCGCCGCGAGGGCACTGCGAACCCCCAGAGCCTAGTCGACGCCATAAAGACCGCATCCCAGATGGCTGAAGTACGCCTCAAGAAGAAAACTGCTTAATCCAAGCTGCGCCTACGGATCGTCGATGAGCTTCCCCAAGATGGTCGAGGCCAGGCAGAGTAATAGATCAGCCGCGGCTCGACGACTACGTCACCGAGATAAGGCGCCAGCTCAACTCGAAGGGGCTCGCGAAGAAGGTCAGGAAGGGGCAGAGAATAGCGATCACGGCGGGGAGCCGAGGCATCGCGAACATTCCCGAGATTCTCCGAACCGTCGTCGAGGAGGTCAAGGCCGCGGGCGGCGAGCCGTTCCTCATCCCCGCGATGGGTAGCCACGGTGGGGCCACCCCCCACGGGCAGGTCGAGACCCTCCGTAGCCTAGGCATAACCGAGGAGAGCGTCTGCGCCCCCATAATCAGCAGCATGGAGGTCGACAAGATTGGGGAGATCAAGGGGACCCCCGTCTACATCGACAGGAACGCCCTCAGGGCGGATGGCATCATAGTCGTGGGTCGCGTCAAGCCCCACACCGACTTCAAGGGGGAGATTGAGAGCGGCCTCATGAAGATGATGGCCATCGGCCTCGGTAAGCAGAAGGGGGCGGAGATGATACACCACAACCTCTACGAGGGGTATCACACGCTCCTCCCCGCAGCGGCGCGACTCATCATGGAGAAGGCCCCCATACTCATGGGGCTCGCCCTCCTAGAGAACGCCCGCCACGAGACCGCGAAGGTAGTCGCCCTCGAACCCGAGGAGTTCGAGGCAGCGGAGCTCAAACTCCTGCAGGAGGCAAAGAGCCTACTTGCCCGCCTCCCCTTCCAAGAGCTGGACGTGCTCGTCGTGGAGGAGATCGGTAAGAACATCAGCGGCGTCGGCATGGACACGAACGTGACGGGACGGTTCTGGATGCCTGGCGAGTCGGACCCCGACGCGCGCGAAGATAGACAAGATCGTGGTCCTCGACCTCTCCCAGGAGACCCACGGCAACGCTATAGGCATCGGCCTCGCCGACCTTACCACGCGCCGCGTCTTCGACAAGATCGACTACCCCTCCACCTACGTAAACTGCCTCACCCAGGGCACGTGCGCCACGGGGAAGATGCCCATCTGGCTCCCCAACGACAGGGACGCCATAGACACCGCCCTCCGCGTCTGCGGCCCAATAGACCGCAGCAAGGGCGAAGGTGATGATAATAAAGAACACGCAGGAGCTCGAACACTTCTGGATAAGCGAGAGCCTCGCCGAGGCAGGTGAAGAAGGACAAGAAGCTAGCGAAGAAGGTCGAGCTCCTCGGTGAGCCCCGCGAGGTCCAGTTCGACGTCCTCGGCACCCTCATCAAGTAGCCCCTTTTATACATCCATCCCTGTTCATTCACCAATAAGCCATGGCACTGAATTGGCCATACGAGAATCGTGGCGGATACTTCTACATAGACAGGGTATCTATACTCGACGCGGCCAGACGCTTCGGGGCACCCTATACCTCTGCAGCGAGAATCTTATCAGGGGACAGAGCGAGACTTTCACCCAATCCTCTTTGGCCTTTTTCAGGTTGATGATACCATGTTTTTTAGAAAGGGAGTCTAGGTGACCCTGAGGAACTGAGCCTTCGGGGCGCCGCATACTACGCACTTCTCGGGAGCTCTGCCCTCGATGGTGTTCCCGCAGACCTTGCAGACGTAGTAGTCCACATTTGAGAGTGGCTTCTTCGTCTTCAGCGACTCCAGCGCCTTCTTGTAGAGCCCTGCGTGGACCTCCTCCACCTGGTTAGCGACGTTGAAGCTCCACTCGGCCTGCTTGTTCTTCTCCTTCTGGGCTACGGCGAGGAACTCGGGGTACATCTGGCGGTACTCGAAGGTCTCCCCGTTTATCGCCTCGTCGAGGTTGCTCACAGTCATCCCAACCTTCCCCGCTATCCTCAGGTGGTTCATGGCGTGGACCGTCTCCGCCTCAGCAGCGGCGCGGAATAATTTCGCTACCTGGGGGAGGCCCTCCTCCTCCGCCTTCTTCGCGAAAGCGAGGTACCTCCGATTCGCCTGTGACTCACCCGCGAACGCGGCCATGAGCTTATCAATTGACTCGGACATTCAAAGAACCTCGTAGCTTCTCTTCGCGCCTTGATTGATAAACGTTAACTGGGGATTAGAAAGGCGTCCAGTGGCTTCTTCGAGGTGTAGATCGTGGTACCCTTCCTCTGCTCCTTCTGGATCTTAAACCCTGGGATCGTGTCCGCCCGCTTCCTTGTCTCTTCGAGATCGCCGAAGCTGAGGGCGTTGGTGAGGCAGTTGCTGACGCATGCGGGACTCCTCCCCTCGACCTGAAGCTGCGGGCAGAGGGTGCACCCAGAGACATCCATGGTGTCGAGGGAGAATTCGGGTACGTAGAACCTGTTCAGCTTCCCAGCCTCGATTATTTTGATCATCACTCGCCTTATGCCGGGGGCGAGGTCGTTTTCGTCCTTGCAGGCTATCTCGCAGGCGTAGCACCCTATGCAGCGGTCGATGTTGACTAGGAAGGCCTTCTTCGTCGAGTTCATGTCTCGGCCCTCCTTATGTTGCAGAGGATGGTTCTGAATGCGGGCATGGCTGCGACTGGGTCGAGCTGGGTGTCGTCTGTCAGGAAGTTTATATTCGCCTCCCCTTCCCAGCCATGGGTGACTGAGATGACGTCCTCTCGTAATGCCGGAGGTGAGTTTCGCTCTCAGCTTTGCCTCCCCCCTGAGCCCCTCCACGATCACGAACTCGCCCTCCGAAATATTCAGGCGAGCTCGCGGTTTCTCATTTATCTCCACTACGGGTTCAGGGACGTATTCCCGAAGCCAACTGTAGTTCCTCTGCTGGGAGTGGTGAAAGACCGCGGTCTTGGAGCCGGTTATGAGGGTGAAGGGGTACTTCGCCGCAGCATCGGGCCTACTCCTCCTAGTCTCGGGTGGCTCGACGTAGGATGGGAGGGGGTCGTAGCCGAAACTCTTCAGCTGCTCCGAGTAGATCTCTATCTTCCCCGAGGGAGTGTTGAAGCCTTCCCTGCGGAGGAGCCCGACCTCGAAGGGCACCGAGAAGACGCCCGAATCCCCGAGATCGAGGCCCTTACGCCCACCGGCTTGATTATCTCGTCGATGATCTCTTCCTCGCTCCCGTAGTCGAAGCCATCGAGTCCCATCCTCTTGGCGAGGAGGCAGATGAACTTCCACTCGGGGAGGCTCTCGTAGAGGGGCTCCATGACCTTGTGGCTCACCTGGAAGTACTTGGTGAGGGCGAGGTTCTGGGTCTTGCATAGCTCCGTCTTCTCGAAGAAGGTGGAGGCGGGGAGGACTATGTCCGCCATCTTCGCCGTCTCAGTCATGAAGAGCTCGTGGACGACGAGGAAGTCGAGCTTATCCAGGGCTTTCTTGACCTTGGTTGTGTTAGGGTACTCCTGGATGGGGTTGGCTATGGAGACCATCATCGCCTTGATTGGGTAGGGCTTCCCCGTTAGTATGGCGTCGGCGAATATGGCGGTCGCGTCCTCAACGAGGGGGAATCTCTCCGCCCAGATCGGCTTCTTGTCATCCAACCTCTCCTTCCGGGTGATGTTCCCCAGTTTGTTCCCTGGGTTGAAGAGAAGGGCCCCTGGTTTGTCGATGTTCCCCGTTATAGCTAGGAGGATCGCCATGGCGCGTAGTGTGTGGGTTGAGTTGGTGTGGTGGAGGACACCCTCACGTCTGTCGAGACATGCTGGCTTAGTCGATGCGAATGAGCCTGCGACCTCGATGATGCGCTCAGCGGGGATACCCGTGATATCCTCAGCATACTCTGGTGTGTACCTCTGGACGTGCTCAACGAGCCTCTCGAAGCCAACGGTGTATCTTCTCGACGAATTCGGCGTCGTGGAGCCCCTCACTGATGATTGTCCGTATCATAGCTAGGAGCAAGCGCGGCGTCCGTCCCCGGCTTAATGGGGAGGTAGATGTCTGCCTTCGACGCCGTCTCAGTGAATCGAGGGTCGACCACTACGAGCTTCGCGCCAGCCTCCTTCGCGTCGAGGATATCCGACATTATTCGAGGGTAGCGGTGGATGAAACTCAACGCGGGGTTCGTGCCGAAGAGCATTATGAACTTCGAGTTCCTGAAGTCGCTCCACGGCATGAACGGTGCGCCGTGCGGCGTCTTTCCGAATGTGTAGGTGTACCCGATCATCTTTGGGCCTACGCAGTAGGACCAGTTCCCAGAGTAATTGGGAGTCCCGAAGGCGTAGCAGAACCGCTGGAAGATCTGCTCGATCATCTGCCTCGTTGGTCCCTTGACGAAGGCGAGTGCCTCTGGGCCGTACCTCTCCTTGACCTCGAGGAGCTTCGAAGCTATTGTTTCGAGGGCCTCGTCCCAGGTGATGCGCTCGAACTCCGCGTTCCCCCTCTCCCCTACTCTCTTCATAGGGTACCTGAGGCGGCTTGGATTGTAGAGCATCTGCCTCGCGGATCGCCCCTGGGCGCAGAGGACGCCCCTGTTGTGGGGGTTCTCAGGGTCCCCCTCGACCTTGATGACCCTGCCATTCTTCATGTAGGTGAGCATGCCGCAGTCGCAGTAACAGACCTGGCACGCGTTCCTGCTGATCGTGATACCATCTATTCCTTGCATGCAGAAGCCATCTCTTAGGCTAGGGGACCCTACTGATCTGGTGGCGCTTCTCGCCGTATAAAAGTTGGAGCGCCTCGGCTTCGTCGCATAGCTTCAGGGCTTTTGTAGGGCACGCTTCGACGCAGGCTGGCCCAGTCCCCCTCCCGGGGCAGAGGATGCAGCCGCTCATCGCCGGGTAATAATCCATCCTCATGCGCCCGTCGACGATAGTGGGCCCGATCTTCTTGACCTCAACAAGCTTCTTTCCCTCGGGGACGTGGTTCTCCTGCTTGCACGCTATCTCGCAGGCGTAGCAGCCTATGCACCTGTCGAGGTCGACGAGTATATGGGTCTTCATCTAGCTCGCCTCTGCCTTCACGACGCGGCACAGGAAAGACCTGTTGCCTGTGGCGCTAGAGATAGGACACCTCTCCACATCAGCGGTGAGGGTGTTCGCCCTATCACCCGAGGCATATGGCTGCCCCCAACCCCACGTCACCTGTACTACCCGTGGATCGACCTCGCCCGTGACGCGGGCGCTGACCCTGATCCTACCCCTCGCGGATTCGACGTAGACGTCCTCGCCATCTTTGATTGCTAACTCGTCGGCCTTCTCCGGGTTGATATAGACGGATGCCCTGGGGTAAATCTCCTTGAGCCACGGCAGGGTTCTGTACTGGGTGTGTGTGAATAGGCCAAGGTGGACGCTTGCCCCGCAGACGAGGGGATACTCCGTCGCTAACTTGGGTGTGCTCAGGGGGCTCTCAGAGGGCTCCACATATCCCGGGAGGGGGTCGAACCCTGCCTCCTCCAGAGTCTTCGAGTAGATCTCCACCTTCCCAGATGGTGTCTTGAAACCTTCCCTCTCGTAGGTCCCGTAGATTTCGCTGGGGGTGAGTCTCCTGATGTATCCACCGGGGTACGCCCTTAGCTTCTCTACGCTGAGGCCGAGGGGCTTCAGCTCCTCATCGTATAGTTCTTCGATGGTGGTGAAGTAGTCTCCAAGGCCGAGACGCTTAGCGAGGCCCCAGAGAAAGGCGTGGTCGCTCCATGCCTCGCCGAGGGGTTCGACAGCCTTCTCCATCATCCCGAGGTATGCGGTATCCTTCGTGGGCGCGGGTCCGGCGGGTGGATTGGTGACTAGGCAGCTCTGCTCCATGAACGTGGCTGCAGGGAGGACGTAGTCCGCTATCTCGGCCACGTCCGTCATGAAGATGTCGTGGACGACAAGCAGATCCAGCTTATGATAAGCCTCTAATGTCTTGTCAGCGTTTGAGGCGATAGCGCCCGCTGCGCTACCTTGGACTATCATCGCCTTGATCGGGTAAGGCTCTCCGGTGAGGAGGGCATCGACGACGTGTGGTGTGCTTATCTGCCCCGAGAGACCTGTGTAGAGTGGGTTTTTCGATATCGAGGGCTCCTTTGATGCGATCTCCTTGAGGCTAACGTCAGTTAATCCGGGGCCGGGGCGGAAGAGATGGCTGCCTGGGACGCCAAGGTTTCCCGTCACAGCCCTGAGGATCGCGATGGCCCTGTCCGTCTGAACGACATTCGTGTGTTGGTCGAGTCCGTTTCCATCCTCCAACACCGCGGGCTTCGTGGTCGCGTAGAGTCTAGCGACCTCCGTGATCCTATCCGATGGCACCCATGTTATCTCTGATACTCTCTCGACTGTGTACTCCCTCACAAGGTCTCTTAGTCTCTCGAACCCGATCGTCCACTTATCGATGAAGGCATCGTCGTATAGGTCTTCGCTGATAATGACGTTGAGCATACCGAGAGCGAGGGCACCGTCTGTGCCGGGGCGTGGCTGGAGCCAGACATCGGCCTTCGAGGCGATCGCGGTGAAGATCGGGTCAATCACGATCAGCTTGGCGCCTCTCTCCTTTGCGTCGAGTATTTGGGGCGCGTAGTGGAGGACGCTCGAATAGACCGGGTTGTACCCCCAGAGTAACATCAGCTGCGTGTCGTCATAGTCCGCTTGGGGCATCCCACCGTAGGTGAGAGTGTGCGCCAGCTGCCGGGGAATGTGGCAGAGGTGGCTGTGCCCTGCCTCATTCGGGGAGCCCCACGTGTTCATGAATCGGCGGATGTACCCCCAGACGTGCTGGATGGCGGCGCCGTGATGGTAGACAAGAGCCTTGGCCCCGTGCTGAAGCCGTATGTCGATGAGCTGGTTAGATATCTCATCGAGGGCCTGGTCCCAGGTTATAGTCTCCCAGCGACCACTGCCTCTCTCGCCGATCTTCTTTAGTGGGTGAAGTAGCCTCTTCGGGTCGTACTCCAGTTGGACCGCTGCTATGCCTTTCCCGCAGATACCGCCGCGTGTGACGAAGTTTCCGGTTATCCCCTCGACCTTAGCCACCTTTCCGTCCTCGACGAATACTCTGATGGGGCAGTATCTCCCACACATACGGCAGATTGTGTCGACAGCCCTCGATGAAGCCATGAGGAGACTAACCCGCACCGATATTTCAAATCTGAGAGCTTCGCTAACCACGTAATGGGGCTTTCCGTGGGGATCCCTCAGGGCTCAACTGTGGATCGGGTTGGGTTCATGGAACTGATTCAGACCCGTATATTGTTTCAATTCTCTGCCCCGCAGAAACACCTAAAGAGACCCGTTGCTCCCCCTGATTGATCCGAGTTGACGAAGGTCAAAGCGATCTGCGGCAAGGAGTTCGAAGTCGCTGAGGTCAATGAAGAGCTCTTGATGTACCCAGAGTATGTTTGCAGTAGGTTATGCCCCGAGAAGAGTTGCGACACGTACATGAACTACTTCTACGGTGTCACCCACCACAATGACCCCGCTAGTGATTTCCGGGGAATTGCATAAAAACAGCGGAGCCTCTTACTCCAACTCATCGTTGGAATTTACTATGGAGAAGAGGGCTTACACGCCGGTGGGCGTCTGTTCGGAGAAGATATACTTCACCATAGACGAGGAGCGGGTTGTCCACGTAGAGTTCGTTGAACGGATTCGACGGCAACCTGCAGGGCATCGCCTCTCTCATAGAGGGTATGGAGATCGAAGAGGTGATCAGGAGGCTCCGCGGCATCGACTGCATGGGCAAGGACACATCGTGTCCGGACCAGCTCGCACGCGCCCTCGAAGAGGCGGACGACTAATACCAACAGTCCGAGTCTAGATATACCCCTAGAGTACCACTATTTCCATGGGCTATCAGCAGGGCTCGACCCCGAGGGGTTTCGACAGGCCAAAGAAGGCCATGGCCTTTCTTTGGTCTGTCGAAGCCCCTTGGGGTCCCCGAGCCCTGCTGATAACTCATGAAAATAGTAGGATACCCTCGTGGTATATCTAGACTCGGACCATGGGCGTTAGTCGCCTGCCTCTTCGAGGGCGCGCGCGAGCTGGTCAGGACACGATGTGCCCCTGCCCATGCAGTCGATGCCGCGGAGCCTCCTGATCACCTCGTCGACCTCCATCCCCTCGACGAGAGAGGCGATCCCCCTGCAGATTACCCTCGAAACCGTTCAAGAACTCTACATGGACAAACCTCCCTGCGTCCAATGTGAAGTATATCTTCTCCGAGCAGACGCCCACTGGTGTGTAAGCCCTCTTCTTCATACTCATCCCAACGATGAGTATGGAGTAAGATGCTCCCCCGTTTTTATGCAATTCCCCTGAAATCACCGGGGATCGTTGTTGTGGGTGACCCAGTAGAAGTAGTTCATGTAGGTGTCGCAGCTCTTCTCGGGGCAGACCCTACTGCATACATACTCGGGGTACATCATGAGCTCTTCATTGACTTCAGCGACTTCGAACTCCTTGCCGCAGATCGCTTTGACCTTCGTCAACTCGGATCAATCAGGGGGAGCAACGGGTCTCTTTAGGTGTTTCTGCGGGGCAGAGAATTGAAACAATATACGGGTCTGAATCAGTTCCATGAACCCAACCCGATCCACAGTTGAGCCCTGAGGGATCCCCACGGAAAGCCCCATTACGTGGTTAGCGAAGCTCTCAGATTTGAAATATCGGTGCGGGTTAGTCTCCTCATGGCTTCATCGAGGGCTGTCGACACAATCTGCCGTATGTGTGGGAGATACTGCCCCATCAGAGTATTCGTCGAGGACGGAAAGGTGGCTAAGGTCGAGGGGATAACCGGAAACTTCGTCACACGCGGCGGTATCTGCGGGAAAGGCATAGCAGCGGTCCAACTGGAGTACGACCCGAAGAGGCTACTTCACCCACTAAAGAAGATCGGCGAGAGAGGCAGTGGTCGCTGGGAGACTATAACCTGGGACCAGGCCCTCGATGAGATATCTAACCAGCTCATCGACATACGGCTTCAGCACGGGGCCAAGGCTCTTGTCTACCATCACGGCGCCGCCATCCAGCACGTCTGGGGGTACATCCGCCAATTCATGAACACGTGGGGCTCCCCGAATGAGGCAGGGCACAGCCACCTCTGCCACATTCCCCGGCAGCTGGCGCACACTCTCACCTACGGTGGGATGCCCCAAGCGGACTATGACGACACGCAGCTGATGTTACTCTGGGGGTACAACCCGGTCTATTCGAGCGTCCTCCACTACGCGCCCCAAATACTCGACGCAAAGGAGAGAGGCGCCAAGCTGATCGTGATTGACCCGATCTTCACCGCGATCGCCTCGAAGGCCGATGTCTGGCTCCAGCCACGCCCCGGCACAGACGGTGCCTCGCTCTCGGTATGCTCAACGTCATTATCAGCGAAGACCTATACGACGATGCCTTCATCGATAAGTGGACGATCGGGTTCGAGAGACTAAGAGACCTTGTGAGGGAGTACACAGTCGAGAGAGTATCAGAGATAACATGGGTGCCATCGGATAGGATCCCGGAGGTCGCTAGACCTACGCGACCACGAAGCCCGCGGTGTTGGAGGATGGAAACGGACTCGACCAACACACGAATGTCGTTCAGACGGACAGGGCCATCGCGATCCTCAGGGCTGTGACGGGAAACCTTGGCGTCCCAGGCAGCCATCTCTTCCGCCCCGGCCCCGGCTGACGAGGCGAGAAGATGGCAGCGCAGACGCTGGAACTGCGGGTGGAGGGCATGACGTGCTGAGCACTGCGTGGCGGCGGTCAAGGCGGCGCTGCTGCAGACGGACGGTGTGACCGACGCTGTAGTGGACCTCAAGGGCCACCGGGCCACGGTGCAGTACGAGGGGCAGGTCACGGACCCCCGGGCGATCATGGCGGCCGTGACCGAGGCTCGGCCATGAGCCCTCGCTGCTGGAGTAGGCCGCGGCGCAGCGACAGGCCGGCGACTACTCCGTCCGGCCCGACCGGCGCTCTGACCCTCCTTGAAGGCATCGGCGATGGCCGCCATGGCCCCCAGGATCCCGTCGCCTCGATCGGCAGGAAGATCTTGGTGGCCTTGCCGTTGGCGATGCGGCTGAGCGTCTCCAGGTACTTGACGGCGAGCAGTTCGTGGTCGGGCTTGCCGGCGTGGATGGCGCTGAAGACGGTCTGGATGGCCTGGGCCTCGCCCTCGGCCACGGTGAGCTGGCGGAACCGCTCGGCCTCGGCCACCTGCTGGATGGCCTCGGCCTCACCCTCGGCCTCGGGATGCGCGGCCTGCTTCTCGCCTTCGGCCGGCGGATCGCGGCCTGCTGACGCCCTCGGCATCCAGGATGGCGGCGCGCTTGTCGCGCTCGGCCTTCATCTGGCGGCTCATGGCCTCAGTGATGTCCGCGCGGCGGCTCGATGCGTCTGCATCTCCACGCGCGTCACGCGCACGCCCCACTTGTCGGTGGCGTCGTCCAGCATCTGGCGCAGCTGGGCGTTGATGCGCTCGCGCGACGTCAGCGCCTGTCGAGCTCCATGTCGCCGATGATGTTGCGCAGGTTGGTCTGCGCCAGTTTGATGGCCGCCATCTGGAAGTCCGCCACGTTGTAGACGTTCCGGAACGGGTCGGTGACCTCGAAGTAGATCACCGCGTCCACGGTGACCACCACGTTGTCCTTGGTGATGACCTCCTGCGGCGGCACGTCGACGACCTGCTCGCGCATGTCCACCTAGCGGAGGTCTGGATGAAGGGGAAGACCATGGTCAGGCCCGGGTCGGCGGTGCGGCGTACTTGCCGAACGTCTCGACAAGGCCGCGCTGAAACTGGCGCACGATGTAGATGGACCGGAAGATCACGACGATGGCGAAAACGCCGATGACGACGCCGAAGAACGCGCCCATGGCGAGCACCTCGATATCTGCGCCGACGGAATCGGACGGCGAGACCATCAGCGTGGTGCCCTCGACGGCATACACAATGACCCGCGTCTTCTCGGGAATGGGTGAGGCCTGCTGCGGGCGCGCCAGTCTTCGGAGCGGATGCGCACCCGACCGGTGTTGGCGTGGGTATCAATGTCCTGGGTGACGATGCCCTCGGCGCCCATGAGGCTGTCCACGTTGGAGGCCACGGTGGCCCGGCCGTGCATGCTGCGGGCCAGCGGCCGCGTCGCCAGCAGCAACACCACCGAGGCCAGCGCGAAGAACAAGCCCTGCACCCAGACGACGGGCACGATGGCGGCCAGCAGCGCCGTGAGCAGCGCGGCCGGCGCCGATCCACATCAGGAAGAAGGCGCCGACCATCATCTCGATGATGAGCAGCCCCAGCCCGACGATCATCCAGATCAGCGCAGGGTGCATGGCTAATGTCCTCCAACAGGCGATTCCCCGGTGGGTGAGCCGATCGTCACGCCGGTCCCAGCAATTCGCGGTACACCTGCCAGCGCTGCTCGTTCACCCGCTCGACATCGTAGCGCGCCAGGGCGTGGGCGCGGCCGGCCTGCCCCATCTCCAACCGCAAGGCCTGATCCCCCGCCAGGCGATTGAGCTGGTCGGCCAGGGCCGCGACATCGCCCGGGGCCACGAGGCAGACCGTCTCGCCAGGGATGCCCACCTCGCAGACGCCGGGCAGGTCGCTGCAGATCACGGGCCGAGCGCAGAGCATCGCCTCCACCTGCGTCACGCCGAAGGACTTCCCGCGCGACACCGACGGCAGCACCACCACATCGGCGGCATGGTACTGCGCCACCAGCTCGTCATGATCCACACGGCCCAGCAGATGCACCCGCTCGACGAGATTGAGCTTGAGCGCCAGGGCCGAGAGCTTCGGCGCCAGCGGGCCGCGCCCGATGATGTACAGGTGGCCGTCCACGGCGTGCATCGCCTGCACCAGGTGCTCAATTCCCTTGTAGTGTGACAGCCGCCCGACGAAAAGGACGCGGAAATGCTCGGCGCGGCGCAACTCATCCACGCGCTGGGCCTGCGGCTCGGTCAGGTCGAAGCGGGCGCGGATCCACCCCGGCCGGCAAGTAGACGCACTTGTCCAGATAGCTCGCCAGCACCGGGGAGGTGCGCGCATAGCTCTCGGAGTTGACGAAGATGCGGTCGGCGCGCTGGAGCGTGTCATGCAGCAGCGGCATGACAAGCCGCTGCAGCTTCCCGAAGCGCGAGATGTCGAAATGGTAGTGGACGATGAGCCGCCCGCGATAGCCCGCGCGCCGCAGCGCCCACATGCCGTACGGGTAGGCGTGGTGCAACTCGACGAGGTCGGGCTGCAGGCGCCTGATCCAGGCGACATCAACGGGCAGATGGGCGTGTTAGCGACGGTGCCGAGGCTGCCGCAGCGGATGATGTTGACGCCGTGGACAGTCGTGCGGACGGTCCAGGGGTAGCGCGAGCTGACCAGCGCCGAGACGTCGTTGCCTTGCCGCGCCAGCATCTCGCAGAACGCGCGCATGGTCCACTCGATGCCGCCCTCATCGGGATAGTAGCGGCGGTAGATGTGGAGGAGATTGGGCATGGGTGTATTTTGCAGAATACGGCATGGCGCGGAGGTTACGCAAGAGGCGGCAGGGAAGTCCTCCCCTGCCGCTGCGCGGGTAGGCAGACCAGAGGACAACCACATGCACATCTTGATCACCGGCGCCGCCGGGATGCTCGGCCTAACTCGTGACGCAACTGGTCGAGGCCGATGGCCACGAACTTGCGGCTGACCGATGCGGCGCCCCTCCCCGAATGCTCTGCACACGAGTTCGTGCAGGCGGACTTGAGCGACCCCGAGGCGGTGACGGGGCTGTGCGACGGCATGGACCAGGTGCTGCATATCGCCGCCATCCATCCCTGGAAGCAATATACTACCCAGCAGTACCTGGACCTGAACATCAAGGGCACCCACAACGTCATCGCCGAGGCGGCGCGGGCCAAGGCGGACCGGCTCATCTACACCAGCAGCGTCTCCGCTATCGGCTACAACGTCGCTCCGGACGCCCCGTTGCCGTGGGATGAGAGATGCCCTGCCGCCCGACGGACTCATCTACAGCATCACGAAACACGTCGGGGAGCAGTTTTGTCGAATGTATCAGCAGACGACGGGCTGCCTGGGTGGCGCTGCGGCCCGGCGGGTTCTCGCCGCGGCCGGAGGATGATCCCGCTTCGGCCTCGGCCTGCTGAGCTTCGCCGTGCACCGCACCGACGTGGCCAGGCGCACCTGCTGGCCCTGCGCAGCGAGTGTGGTCGAACGAGCCGATCATCATCACCGCCGGCAACCTTTCACGAGGGCGGACGCGGCGCAACTGCTGCGGACCGACGCCCCGCCGCTGATTCTGCGCGACTTCCCGCAAGCGCAGGCCCTCGCGGAAGCGGGATTGCAGTTGCCGCCGCGCATCTTGGCGTGCCACAGCATCGCCAAAGCCCGGCGGCTGCTGGGCTACGAGCCGCAGCTGAACTTCGGTTCGTGGCTGGAGAATGGATCGGCAGCAACGTAGGTGTGCCGTCTCCGGCGCACGTTTCGACGCGGGTCGAGGACGCCCGCTGTACCCAGTGATGCGAGGACGTCATGATACGCCACGCCCGTCTGATCGCCGTCATCATGTTCCGCGGTTGGGCTCTGCCGGTTGCGCGCAGGCGCAGCGGCCGAAGTACGTCATTGTCATGATCTCCGACGGCTGCGGCTACAACCATATCGACGGCCTCGAGCCTCTACCAGTTCGGCACGCCTGATGGCTGGGCCTATCAGCGCTTCCCGGTGCGGTTTGGCATCGGCCACCTTTCCAACGGCGGCAGCTACGACCCCGCGCGGCCTGGGGCGACTTCGCCTATGTGAACAAGGGCGCGACGGACTCGCGGCCGCCGCCACGGCCATGGCCACCGGCGTGAAGACCTACAACGGCGCCATCGGCGTCGGGCCGGACAAGCAGCCTGTGCAGAACATCCTCGAGCGGGCCGAGGAGATCGGCCTGGCCACCGGCGTCGTCACGACCGTGCCCTTCAGCCACGCCACACCTGCGGGATTCCCGGCCCACAACGAGGGCCGCGGCACTACGGCGAAATCGCCACCAGCCATGTTCAGCGCAACGCCCTCAAGTCCGTCATGGGCGCGGCAATCCCCTATTTAGACGTGAACGCGGCAACGCTGATCGCGGCCCCCACTACACCTACGTCGCTCAGCCGCGAAACGTGGGATCAAAAGGAACCGCCGGGACGTGGACGCCGATCACAACGGCGTCGGCAGGATCGACGCGTGGACGCTGATCACGACGAAGGAACAGTTCCAGTCGCTCGCGCCGGGCGACGCGTCGATGCGCGTCGTCGGCATCGCGCAGGTCGCCTGACACTTCAGGAGGGCGCGCCGGCGATAGAAGGCCGAGCCTTCGCGGTCCGCTCAACGAGGACGTTCCGTACCTGTCGCAGATGTCGCTGGCGGCGTTGAACGTGCTGGATCAGGATTCCGACGGTTTCGGCGTCATGATCGAAGGCGGGGCGATCGACTGGCCGGTCACTCAACTTGCCGGGCCGCATGATCGAGGAGCAGATCGATTTCAACCAGGCGGTCGAGGCCGTCATCACCTGGGTCAAGAAGACAGCAATTGGAACGAGACGCTGCTGATCGTGACGGCGGACCACGAGACCGGCTATCTGACGGGCCCCGGCTCCGACCCGGAGTGGAAGCCGCCGTACGCCGAACGGGCAGGGCCGCATGCCGGGCATGGAGTGGCATTCCGGGGGCCACACCAACAGCCTCATCCCGCTGTTCGCGAAGGGCGCGGGTGCGAACCGGTTCAACCGGATGGTCGGTCCAGCGCGACCCCATGCGCGGGCCGTATGTGGACAACACGAGCATGGCGAAGGTCGTCTTCGAGGTGCTGAAGTAGCCGTCTCAGCGGGCTCTCCAGAGCCGAATATCGTACGGCCAGCTTGGGCTCTGGAGAGCCGCGCCCATAGAAACGTACGCATGAAGTCTCTTGCTGCCTTCTCGCCATCCTGGCTACGACGGCCCGCCGCCCTGGCCGACCTTACGCCGGGCGCCACCCCGAGACCGATGCAGCGCCTGTCGGCGGCCCTCGCCGCAGGCCGGCAATACCGGCGCCGCCGTTGTCACGCTATCGCCCGGCGAGTATGTCCTGAACAATGGCCCTGACCCTGGCCAACGCCACGCTCTACCGGCCCGGGCGCCGACGCTGCGCATCGTCAACCCCGAAGACCGCAAGAGAGTACCTCTTCGGCCTGAGCCTGGGCGAGCAACAGCGTCGCCGCGCGACCTCCGCGTCACGGCCAAGGCCCGCGGCTGTGTGCCGGCGTGGGCATCCGGGCGGCGGCGCGCAGGTGCAGTTGCGCCATGTCACCATGACCGGCGGCACGAACCTCGTGGACAGCAACGCCCCGGACATCCACGACCTCCTCATCGAGGGCCGCGACTTCTACGAGGGCGGCTACGGGCTGCTGCTGGACGCCAACTGCTCGGGCGACAACGTGCGCGTCATCGGCTGCCACTTCAGGGACAACGGAGCCGATGCCATCGAGCTGAACTTCCCGAGGAGAAGGAACAGGCAAGTTCGTCCGCAATGTCGTCATCTCGGGTTGCCTCTTCGAGAATACGGGCGGCAACCCGAACTCCGGAACGTCGGGCTTCGGCGTGGGCATCGCCGCCGGCCAGAATATCCAGATCACCGGGCAGCACGTTTGACAAGTGCGCCGTGCAGGGCGTGCACATCGAGGACGGCACGGACAATGTGACCGTCAGCGGGAACAACTTCGAGGAGTGTGGCCTCGGCTGCACCACCGGCAACTGGACCGGCGGCGTGCACATCCTCAAGCGGCAGCAAGTACGTCACCGTGACGGGCAACAACTTCAGCCGCTGCCGCTTCGGCGTGAGCGGCCTGCAGAGCTACGACGCTGCATCATGTCAGCGTCGTGGGCAACACTTTCAAGGAGATCGAGCGCGGGCGCCTGGTTCATGCAGTTCCCCAAGGGAGTCTTCCAGGGGAATGTGATGGAAGATTGCGGCATCCGCCATCGAGCTATGGCGCTCGCCGGGGTGGATCATCAGCGGCAACTATGTCGGCGCGGCGACGTCGGCGACGGGCGCCGAGAAGCCCCGCGAGAGCGTCGGCTTCCGCTGCTTCGGCTTCCGCGACCTCGTCTGCACCGGGAACATCTTCGATGTGGATGTGCCCTTCGACCACGACAACAAGGACTGGTACGACGAGCATTTCGTCATCAAGGACAACGTGATCCTGCGGGGGAAGAGCCGGGAGAACGGGCAACCGGCGGAGAAGCATCCGGGGGACGTAAGCTGGTCGCCTGGGCGCGGGGCCCCGCCCGCTACGCGGGCACCCCCACGTTCCAACCCGTTCTCGCCATCTCGCCATCTCGTCGTCACAGCCCCGGCAGCTTGATCTGCCCTCGCCCTCGCGGAGCGCCCGGCCGTAGCGTCCCGCCGCCGCCGGCCTGCAGCGGCAGCGTGCCCTCGCGCGCCTGGATGATCAGCTCGGCGACCTTCTGCCCCACCGCCTCCCCCAGCTCCTGCCGCGTCGCCTGGTGCAGCACCGCCATCTCGCGTGCCGAAGCGGTTGAGGAGCTCGGTCGAGGCTCACCGCGCCCACCCTGGGCACGAACTGCAGCGGCACCTGGTACTGATAGGGCCGCCGATGCGTCGGGCGGCTGCGGCTCGGCGATAGTCGGCGATCTGCACGATGCGGTCGAGCACGCCCGTGGTCACCTCCGCGCTGCCGCACTGCTCGCAGGCCAGCACCGGCGGCGGCTCGTGCGCGATCCAGTGGCACTCCTCGCAGTAGGTGCGGTGGTACTTCCCCAGGCGCGGGTCGAGGCCGAAGTTGGCCTCGACGCGCCGCCCGTCCTCGCGCCACAGCGCCCGCCGGAACTCCTCGAAGCTCGGCTCCTCGATCTCCAGGATGTTGTACTCGCGGGCGATCTTCGGCAGCGAGTGGGCATCGGAGTTCGCCAGAAAGGTCTTGTCGGCCAGCTCGGCGATGCGGTCCGCCAGGTAGGCGTCCGCTGACAGGCCCAGCTCGATGGCGGGGATGGCCGTCCCAGTAGTCGCCGAACAGGTCGGCGGCGCGCTCGGCGCACGAGCCGTAGATGCTCTTGTGGGGCGTGAAGGCGTGGGCGGGGACGAACATGCGCCTGGTGCTGCAGGGCCATCTCGCACAGCTCTCGGCGCGCGGCAGCCCGCAGCGCCTGGGAGGAGAGGTCGAGGTTGGTGATGTGCCGGCCGATGCTCGCGCGGAGAAGCGCCTTGAGCTGGCCGAGGTGCGGGAAGTAGCTGACATGGTGCGACATGCCCGCCGCCGGGCTCGCGCGTCTCGACCTCCGCCGCGAGGATGACGGTGAGCCGCTCGCAGGTAGCGCAGGCCGCCGCCGTCGAGCTCTGTCATGTCGCCGGCGTCAATGAGCCCCTCGATGTCGCGGATGACCGCGGGGCTGGCGCAGTCCACGATGCCGACGATCTCGACGCCCTTGCGCTCGACGCACTCGATGGCGATGTTCTCGAAGGTCAGGTCGCGCGAGGCGGTGACCTTGACGGCCTGCCTGTCGGCGGCGGAGCCGATGTGGACATGGAGGTCGGCGATGGTGAGCATGACTGGTCCTAGAAAATGAATGACGGGGGGCCGGCGGCGGCAGTTCCTCCCCGGCCAGACCTGCCGCGCGATGTGCTCGCGCATCGCCAGCAGCTCCTCCCAGCCGCCCGGCAGCGTCGCCCACTGCATCCGCTGGATCGCCTCATCCCACCAGCGCAGCGCCACGTGCAGGGCGAGCGCAGCCGGCGGAAGAGCCAGACGAACTGCTGCCCGTACGAGATCAGCCGGTTGTCCGCGTGCTCGAACGTGCGTCTGCGGCTGCTGGTCGTACGTGAGGCGGTAGAGCGAGCCGGCCGCCGCCCCGGCCAGCAGCAGCTCGACGGTGGAGACGAACTGGATGCCCCAGCGCAACACCCGCGCCTCCGGCTCCTCGCGGTCGGCCTCGCGCAGCGCTCGCACGAACAGCTCCGCCGTCGGCCGCGTGTAGACCTTGTAGCCGCTCTGGAAGTCCGGCGGGCCCGGCAGCAGGGCTGCAGTAGCGCAGGTCCGGCGCGCGGCCCTCGCGCGCCAGTTCATAGCGCAGCGCCGCACGGTCAGCTCGTTGAGCAGCCACTCGTATTCGCCCCGCGCAAAGCCCATCGGCCGGTGCAGCGAGCCGCGCTGGCCGAGCACATACACAGGTCGCTGCCCTCGATCTCCTGCATCCGCGCGCAGCAGGCGGAAGAGCTGCGGCAGATCGTAGATGTCGTGATCGCCATCGGCATCGCGCGAGGCGAAGTAGGCGACGTCGGCATGCTCCATGCAGCCACTCGAAGCCGAACAGACGGCCCCGGCCTGGCCCTCGTTCGGCTCCTTGCACAGCACCACCGGCGGGGCCCCGACGCGGGCGGCGAACTCGTCGGCGGCCTGCCGCGTGGGAGCCTCAGCGTGCTCGCACCCGTCCACGACCAGCACGAGCCGCTCGGGGCTGACGAACAACTCGCTATCGGCCAGCGTGTTGCCGAGCAGCCGCCGCATCTCGTCCGGCGGCATGTCCGGCGCGAACCACACCGGGATGACCAGCCCCAGCGACTCGCGCATCGTTTGGGAGAGAGTTGTCATTGGCCCAGCTCCAGAGAAGTGTTGTCCGTCTCATAGTCCTCGAGCCGAATGCAGTAGTGCCCCCCGTCGCACGTCACATCCAGCAGCCCCGGCCCGCGCCGCACCACCTGCAGGCCCGTGCCCTCGGCCAGCACCATGACGAACTCCGCGCCATCGTCGGTGATCGGCTGCACCCACGCCAGGGCCGGGATGGGCTTACCGCAGTCGTCCGGCTGGCAATCTCGTGGCAGCACCGCCGCCCAGTGTGCTTCGTGCTCGACCGGCGTGATGGGCGTGACGGGGGCGAGAGTGTACTCACCGCGGCCCTGCAGATGTGCGCGCCCTTGTGCATCGAGGCTGACTTTCAGGGGCGTGTGGAAGTGCCAGCGCGCGACGTGGCCGGCCCCGCCGACAATGCGATCCCACCAGACGACTGGTCCGTCGTCGGTGACGAGCATCCGCCGCTCGTGCGTTGCGCCGAACTCCGCGACGTAGCCTTCGTGCAGGGCCTGGATGAACCAGGAGCCCTCGCGCTCTTCCAGGCGCAGGAGTTTGCCGCCCGGCGCGATGCCATTGCCCCCGACGTAGCTGCCGCCGTCAATGCTGACGGTGTTGTGCGCCGGCGTGGAATGGCAGTAGGCGTAGGCGGGATGGCGATAGCTGCGGGGCGAGCCGGGATTGGTGGCAATGATCTCCTCGTTCATCATCAACGAAAGGGAGAGCGCGCCGGGGTAGGCATGCCCGCTGTCCGCCCAGCCATACTGGAAGACGGCGTACCGGTCACCGGGCTCCCAGCCCGAGCGCATCACGATGAAGCCGGACGGCCGCAAGTGCGCCATGCGCTGCGTCGGCGGCTGCGGCTCGAGGTCGGCCATGGCTGCCTGGGCGAAGTCTTCGTTGATCATCCATGCCGTCCAGGCGAGGGGACCCTTGACCTCGGCACCAGCCCGCGATCCCACTGGCTCTTGGCGAGCCACCAGAAGTCGCCGCGCCCGAAATGCTTCGCGGCGATGGTCAGTGGGATCACCCATTCGGTCGCCCACACCCCCGAGTGCAGCGGGGGCGTCTCGCCGGTGGGCGTGACGAACTGCGCCAGCCATTGGACCGCGCGCTCGTAGAACCGTCCGGTCTCACCTGCAGCAGCCCCGCTTGCCCGTTGCGCGCCTGCGTCAGGCCGATGTAGCCAACATCACGCAAGACCGTCACATGGTACTGGTCGCACAGTTCGCGCTGGCCGCCGTCGGGGTGGAAGTCGTCGCGCTGTGCTGCGCCATGCGCCGCGTGGCCTGGGCGACCCATGGGGCGGATTCCCGGAACTCGGGGAAGAAGAGCCCGGACGGCCGCCGGACCGAGGACCGCTGCCACCTGCTGGTTGCCGGGCTGGTACTCGGCATTGTGCATGCACCCAGCGCGCGCAGCCCAGCAGCTCGCGCAGCAGCTTCATGTGCAACGCGACGGTGAGCGCGGCCGAAGGCACGAGGCAGTACAGGTTGTCAATGAGCAGCCGCGCTCGGATCCCCGGATAGTAGGCGTAGTACAGAGGCGAGAAGCCGAGGTGCCCCTGATGGGTCTCGATCTCCTCACGATGGTCGAACCAGGAGTTCAGATACCACGCGAAGGCCTGCGCGTACTTCTCGTCGCCGGTCAGCAGGTAGGCGCGGCCCAGGGACGTCAAGCCGACAAACGTCCCGACCATCTCGATGTAGTTGGTGTCGCGGGTGGGGTTGTGCGACCAGTCAATCACGCCGTCGGTCACAGGCAGGGAGCAAGTGGCTGCCTCGATCTCATGGCGAGCGATGCCATCGGCCAGGGCCAGCACCGGCGCGACAAGTTGCGGCAGCTCCCGCCGGATGAAGCCCGGCCACGTGTCGCGCGTGAAGTGGAGCGTCGGCGTCTTCCGCCCGCGCATGTAGTCGGCCCACGCCTGGGCTGCGGCGGGCAGGTCGTTGGCCGCAACGGCCTGCTTCACACGCTCCAGCCCGGCGGGTCGAGGTCCAACGCCGCGAAGACATCAGCCTCGCTGACGCGCACCTCCGGTGGCACGCCTCACCGTTCACGGCGCCAGCTCCAGGTACCCCGCGTTGTCCGCCTGCCACGTGCACTTGTCGCGCGTGCCCTGCCACTGCACCCAGTCCGGGCCGCCGCGCTCTTGCGGACCGTCAGGCTGAAGGCGAACTTCGGCTGCTTCGCCGGATCGAGGCCCAGCGAGGCCAAAGGGATGCGCCATTCGGTGATCCAGCGCTCCGGCCCGAGCGACCTTCGCCTGGTACTCGCACGCCCTCCGCGGCCTTCTTCACCACGCGGCGCGGGCGCCCCGGCCTCGTCGTCGCTGTGGAAGATGCCGTTGGGGTAGCCGCGCAGGATGAGGATGGGCGCGGCCGACGCCGCTGGTGCTGCGGAAGGCCAGTCTCGACCGCGTCGCTGCCGCCCCATTCGTCCTGCATCTGCAGCGGCTTGCCCGGGTTCACCGCGTTGTCCACCGCGACATACAGGAACTGTGCCATCGTGCAGCAGCCAGGCCTTGCTGGCGGGCGCACCTTGCTGCCGTCGAGGCCCTGCTCGATGGCGATCGGCCTTCGCCGCCCCGCCCCATTCCGCCGGCTTCGAGTCGCCGTCGACGGTAGGAGCGGCTACGACCGCGACACCCTAGCGTCGGCAGCGGCCCCCGGGCGCCACCGCCGCTCCGGCAGCTTGCGGCTGCTCCATGCGTCGCGCACCTGGTGCTTCACCGGCCACGAGGCCCGGCGGGGCTCTGGTACAGGCCGATCTTCTCGATGGGGATGGCGCTTGAAGCCCAGCTTGAAGGCGGGCGAGTCGGGCTTGAGCCGGAAGTCGCAGCTTGCTCGGCGTCCACGAACAGCGGGTCCTGGTCGAGCAGGTTGTCCTGAAGCGTCATGCCGGGCTGGGCCTTGCCCTCGATCTCGTCCCACCGTGCCGCCCGACGCAGATGTTGCGGGCCACGACGTTGCCCTTGGGCGCCAGCGGGCTCGTCGTCGAGGATGGTGAGCAGCTGCGGGTAGCGCGCTGCTCCAGGGCTCGCTCGCTGGTAGGGCATCGGCCTTCAGGCGCTGCTCCATGGTCGGCACCGAGCCCGACGGCCCAGCCCAGGCCGCGGGCGTCCACGTGGATCGCCGGGCTTGCAGTCCACGAAGATGTTGTTCTCGACGATGTTGTCGCGCCCGCCGCCGATGAACGCCGCCCGCGGCACCTTGTAGAAGACGTTGCCGTAGATCGTGTGCCGCAGAACATGTCGTCGAGGTACACGCCGACGCAGCCGCGGCCCTCGAAGCCGTTGATGTGGTGGAAGTAGTTGTAGCGGATCGACGTGCCGCGCATGGTCCAGTTGCGCCCGGCGTAGATGGCCCCGGCGTCGTTGGTCTCGTAGCACACGCTGTGGATCTCGTTGAACTCGATGAGGTGGTCGTTGCCGCCGAACATGATGGCCATGTGCGGGGCGTCGTGGATCAGGTTGTGCGTGACGCGGTTGCCGCACGCCGTTGACGCTGACGCCCGGCTTGATAGATGCGGTTCCAGCGGCTGTAGTGGTGGATGTGGTTGTTGTCCGCGTAGTGGCTCGGCCGGGGTGAGCGTCGTGCGGTCGCCGCCGCTCGAGGCCACGCCGCCGTCGCCCAGTCTCGTAGATGTCGCAGCCGACGCACGCCGTTGTCGCGTGCCGCCGTCGACGCTCGACGGCCCAGCCGCCGATGTTGCGGATGGTGCAGCCGGCGACGCGGTTGTCGGTGCCGCCGGCGATGCGTGACGGCGGTGCCGCGGCAGGCCTCGAAGGTCAGGCCGCGCAGCGTCACGTGGAGACGTCCTGTCATCGTGACCAGGGTCGGGCAGCACGGAGACCGATGCGCGCTGCCCTGCGTCGATGCGGCGCGGGCGGCCAGAAGTAGAGCATGCCCGTCGTCGCGGTCCAGGTACCACTCGCCCGGGCGGTCCAGCTCGGACAGGAGGTTGTAGGCGTAGTACCACTGGCCCTTGCGGTAGCCGTAGCCGTGATGGCGGCGGCTCTGAGCGTGATGAGCTTCTTCGCCGGTGTCAATGGACTGCGACGCGCTGGCGCTGGTCGGCCCAGTCCCAGAACCAGTAGCCGTGCAGCCAGAGGTCCTTCTCGCCCGGCTCCAGCCAGCGCTCGGGCCGGTCGCCGTCGTAGTGAACTTGCCGGCCTCGAGCCCTTGGTGCCGCGCACGTCCACGGGCTGTCTCGTCCGTCGACGTCCGCGATGTGCACGAAGCCCTCGTTGGGCCAGCGGGCGAGGTCATGGGCTGGTCGTCGAAGAACAGCTCCAGGCCGCAGCACGGCGCCCGAGGCCCAGCCGCCGCCGGGCTTGCCGGAGTCGGTGATGCCCTGGGCCTTGAGGTCCGCCTGACGACGACCTTGCCGCGCGCGGACGGGTCGAGCGCGCTCGAGCGTCGCCGCGTCGGTGACGGGCTTCCAGCCCGTGACGACCTTGCCGCCGACGATGCGCACCTCGCGCGCCCGGCTTGCGCGCGGTAGGTGATCGGGCGACTCGGCGGTGCCGGAGTCCTGCTGCTGTCGAGCACGAAGGCCGCGTCGCGCTCGTAGATGCCGGCGCGCAGTTCGACGGTGACGCCGCCCGCGGGCAGCTTCCCGGCCTGCTTGAGGGCGCGGATCTCATCGCGGGCGCGCTCCAGCGTGCGGAACGGCCCGCCGGCTTTGCCCGGTCGACGCGGCGAGCCCGTTGGCCTTGTCGCTGCCCTTGGGCGAGACGTACAGGTGTCAGGCCGGCGGATGATGCCGAGCGAGGCACACAGCAGCAGCACCAGCAGGCCCGAGATGAGTGTTCGGATCGCACATGGACACTCCTCGGTCGCTCAAGGCGCGCATTGCGTCCCGGCATGCGAGACGCTTCCGGTGGACATGCCTTCACCGCCGGTGCTAGGGCGCGGCCGGCGGTGGACCGCCGGCGGCCCGGGTTGCCACCGGGGTCCCATCGGGCCCATCGGGGGCTTGGGGGGCTCCCAGTATGTGACCTCGCGCCAGTTCCTTGAGCGTCTTGGCCTCATCGGCGATGAGTTTGCCGTTGCAGGCCACGTAGACCACGCCGTCGGCGACGATCACCGTCACCGGCGGGCTCCCGGGCGATGGGCGGGAACATCGGCATCCCCATGCCCGGCGCATCCCTGGCATGCCGGCGGCCCATCCCCGGGCCCCCGAAGCCGCCCGGCCCCGCCTGCGGGGGCGCCCGGCTGGGCCATGGCCGGCAGCGCCACCACGATCAGCGCGCAGTACCACGGCAACCAGCGTCAGGCGAAGCATCCTCAGTCGCATCGTTGTCACCTCTGCTGTGGTCGGATGTATGACCGGCACATGCGGCGTCACACCAACGGCACGCCTCGCCAGACCAGGCGCGTGGCGCGCAGCGCCACCCATCGTGGCGCGTCCGGGACGTCCGCGGTCGGACGCTTGCGTCCATCGCCCACGCGCAGCACCAGCTTCTCCGCGTCCGTCTGCTCGCCACTGGACCGCCTCGCGGCGTGGTTGAACAGCACGATCGTCTCTTCAGCTCTCGACCAGCCGCACGCCCTGCGCCGTTCCCTGCGCGATGGGCTCCAGGCGATACGGCGCCTCCTCCCCGCTCCGCCAGCGCCGTCAGCACCACCAGGAACTGGCAGGTGTTGTCGTACAGCGGCTCGGCATCGCCGCGCGGGTCCCAGTGCGGGTAGGGCGACTTGCGCGGGTTCACGTTCCACTTGTGGTGCCAGTACGGGCGGAGGCTGACGGCGTGCAGGGGCTTGTGGTCGGCGTACGGGATCGTGCGGCCCGCGATGTACTTGTGCTCCCAGCCGGTCGGGAAGACGGGCTCGATGCGGAGCGTGGCCTTCTCGCCGCGGGCCTCGAGTGCCGCGGGCCCGTCGGCACGTCCGCTCCACTTCGTGCAACTCGCACTCGCTGTGCAGCAGCCACTCGAAGTTGCGCTGGCAGCGCACCGGGTGGCCGATCAGGTCGTCGAAGATGACGAAGACGTCGGGCTTGAGGTAGACGACGTCGCGCCAGGCGCGGGCGAGCGTGTCGCCATAGGCGCTGGTGGCGTCGCCGCGGATCATCTCCACCCAGTCCGTCGGAGACATGGTCCGACAGGCGGCTGTAGCAGTCGCCCGCCTCCTCCAGGTCGTAGCTCATGGCGTACTGCGCCGGGACGCGCTGGTGCGCGCCGTCCACGACGATGCAGTTGTGCCACGCGGTCGAGACGGCCGGCTGGATGCTGTGCCAGTAGGCGAGGCTGTAGTGCTCCGGCCCGGGCTCGGTGGCCAGGCGCTCGCCGTGGCTGGTGATGAAGAAGCTGTTGAGGTCGAGGTGCGTGTGGCTCCAGGCGTTCGACCCGCCCTTGAAGAGCATGAAGGTGGCGTCCGTCGTCCCAGCCGGAGCGGAACGAGGCCAGGTGGATGCTCCGGAAGAAGCGGCAGGGCGGCTCGGCCTCGGGGCCCTGCTCGGGGCACGGTCTCGGTCGTAGTAGATCAGGCTGCGCCAGTTGACGGCCGGGTAGCGCCGCAGGATCTCGTTGCCGAACCACTGGGCGAAGGGATCGCGCGTGCGCGCGGCGACGCCGTGGAAGAAGTGGCTGCCGCCCAGGCCCTGTAGCCTGTGTCGGCGTAGTTGACCCACGCGCGACATGTCCGGCAGGGCGAGGTACGGCAGGAAGCGGCTGCACACGCGCCAGAAGGGGTGCTCGTAGAGGTCCTCGCCGGTGACGTTGCGGATCGGCCTCGACGATGTCCTGGAGGCTGCCGAAGCAGTAGAGCCAGTAGCCGGCGCCCTCGACGCCGGCGCCCTCCTCGGCGGCCAGGTCGAGCATCTCGACGGTGCGGGCGCGGGCGAAGGCGAGCCAGGGTCGGCCTCGCGTGGGGCGGGCATCCTGACCGCCCGTGCGGTCCATTGGCCGCTCCAGGATGTCCCGGCCCACGCGAATCCCGCGCCCACGCGCAACAGCGCCGCAAAGCCAGCCCCGAGTTCAGCACCGCCGTCCAGTTGGAGTTCAGCGCATTGCCCCACCAGCAGCCCCTGCCGCGCCCTCGTAGATGGGCTGCCCGCCCCGGTCGGCGATCATCGTGATGAAGTCCGCGCGCTGCTTCCGCAGCGTCGGCCACAGCCAACTCACGGCGTTCGCGCAGGCCTTGGTGGTCTCCGCCGTGCCGAGGTCCGCCGTGTCTTCCGGGTACATCGCGTTATGCCCGACGAAGTCCCAGCGGGCGTCGGAGGCGCGGATGAAGTCGAGGCAGGCGAGGGCTTGTCGGCGTAGGGGCGCTCATCGGTCACGACGTAGGCGAAGGCGAGGGACTGCGCCTGCTCGGCGACCTTGCGCATGGTCTCGGTGCTGTCCTCGCCCGTCGGCAGCGGCTCGGCCAGCGATTGCGTCAGCGGCTCCAGCACTTGCTCTTGCCACGGCGCCAGCAGCGGCAGCTCCAGGTTGCGCCGGACGCGCTCGCGGTTGCGCCACACGCCCCACAGGTCGGGACCGAGGTCAGGCATCACTTGATCTCCATCTTCAGGTTGTCCATGTAGAACACGGTCGTCTCGGTGGCGAGGCTGATGAAGCCCATCCAAGTGAGGCTGCTCCAGTCGGGGGTGCCGCTGGGGAGATCGGCGAAGGTCTGCGGTGCGGCGCCGGGCGTCGTCACGGTCAGCGTCCACGTCCCCGCCTGCTTGCCCAGCGGGCACGCGATCGTCGAGCGTCACCCACTGCTGAGGCGGGAGCTTCGCCAGCGTCTTGCCGCGCGACAATGACGTCGCCGTTGGCGGCGATGCGCAGGCTGGGGCCGACCTTGTACGGGCTGGAGCTGTCGCGCCATTCGTGCCACAGGATCGCGCCCGGCTCCATCCGCACCTTGAAGCTGAAGCGCCACCGTGCCCTTGCGGTAGCGCGGCTGGTAGACAGGTGCGGCTGCCAGTCGTGCGACAGGCCCGGCGCGTCGGTGAACTTCAGGCTCTGCTTGCCCGAGGCGGCGGTGGTCGTCGGTGACGCGGATGCGAGGCGCCGTTGTCCTCGCCGGAGACGCTCGCCTGCGCCGGCGGGTCGCCGACCGGGTGGTCCTCGAAGTCGTCCGTCACCAGCAGCGGCGGGGCGGCGTCGGGCACGAATCGGCCTGCGCACGATGGCCTTCGGCAGCGCCACCCACTCCGGGTCGCCGTAGAGCCCGGCCTGGCTGTTGTCGAAGGGCTTGAAGCCGATCTTCGCGCCGGCGGAGTCGGGCTTCAGGCGGAAGTCGTAGCCTCGGCGCGTCCACGAACAGCGGGTCGGCGACGAGGGAGCCCGCGTCCTTGCCCGTCGGCCTGCCACTCCGCGAAGTCCATGCCCGTCGAAGTCGAGGTCGCTTGCCGGTGGTGTCCCAGTAGAGGTTGTTGCTCGAGGGTGAAGCTGGTCGTGGCCCGAGTTGCCGCCCAGGAGCTGGCCGTTGTTGGTCAGGACGATGTTGCGCTCGAAGGTGAAGGAGAGGTGCTCCTCGCTCGCGCGGAGCTGATGATGTTGGCCCTCCCATGCGAAGGCGAAGATGTTGTTGCGGACGATGTTCTCGCTTGCCGTAGTGCTGGTGGAAGCCGCCGGTCTTGGTGTTGTAGACGAGGTTGTTCTCCAGCACGATGCCGGTGCTGCCCTCGTCGGTGTAGAGGCCCCAGCCGCCGTAGCTGTAGGAGTAGACGTCGTGGATGACGTTGTTGCGCAGCGACGGTGCCCGGCGAGATGCCCAGGGTGTAGATGCCGCCCATGTCGCTCAGCACGCCCTGGCCGAGGTGGTGGATGTGGTTGAACTCGATCGATGTTGTGGTGGGCCGGTGCTGGCGGCGTAGCCCCAGCTCCAGCCGACGGAGATGCCGGTGTAGTAGAAGTCGCAGATCTCGTTGTGGGTGACGCGTGTTGTAGCCGCTGTGGCCGATCCAGACGCCGATGCCGGCCGTGGAAGATGTGGCCGCCGTCGTGGATGAAGTTGTTGTCCGACGGCGTTGCGCTCGGCTGCCGCTCGGGCTCGTTGGGCAGGTACGTCTCGCCGATGCGCACGCCGCCCGCCGCCGAGGTCGTGGATGTGGCAGCGGTCGCACGCGGTTGTCCTTGCAGCCGTCGCCCAGGATCAGACGCCGTAGTCGCCGACGTGGGCGATCTCGCAGTCCTCGAAGCGCGCAGTCGCGCGCGCCGTCGGCGACGACCGCGGCCGTCGATGTCGACCGCCGCCTGGCCGTCGCAGCAGCCTTGTCGGGGTCATGCGTCCCATTCGGCGTGCTGGAAGGTCAGGCCGCTGAAGGTGATGTGCTGCGACCGGCAGGCCGATGGCCGGGTCGCCGTCGAACCGACCAGCTGCTGCAGCGCGGGGCGACGACCTCGGCCTTGGCCATGTCCTCGCCGGGCAGGGGCCAGTAGTACAGCGCCGGCCCTTGGCGCGTCAGGTACCACTCGCCCGGGCGTGTCCAGCGCGGCCTCGAAGTTCTCGACGTAGTAGCGCTGGCTCGCGGTCCCAGGCGCCGATCGGGCCAGCCGCAGGGGGCGGTGAAGCTGACGTCTTCTCCTGCTCGTCGACTCCTTGATCCAGTGCAGCGCGAGGCGGTCCAGGCGTGGTAGACGATGACGTTGGCATCGCGCCGAGTTCGGCCCAGCCCTGCAGGTCGCTGTCCGCTGAACTGAAGCCGAGCTCGGTGTCGGGGTCGCTGTTGCGGTCCTGCCGGGCGCGGGCTGAAGCGGGCCGGCGATCGTTGCAGTAGCCCTCGTTGGGCGTGCGGGCCCGGACGCGGCGCTGGCCGTTGACGAAGAGCTGCTGGAAGTACCATTTGCCCGGCCTTCGACCGCCGGGCACGTCCGCCACCCACAGCTTGCCCTCGCCCTTGCGCCAGCCGGTGATGGCCCGCCCGCCGGAGAAGACGGGCTGCTCGCCCTTCATGGCGACGTAGATGACGGGGCAGGCGGCGCTGCCGGAATCCTGCGGGCCGAACGGAGCGGCTCGGCGAGCAGGTACGTCCCGCCGCGGAGCACGACCTTGAGGGGCCCCGGCGCCGCCCTTGGCCATGGCGGCGCGCACGAGCTTCTGGGCAGCGGCGACCGTCGCCACGGGCCGTCGGTCTTGGCCCTGTTGGGCGGCCAACCGACCGCCAGGCGTCGCGCCGGCGGGCGAGACGTAGGCCACGACGCTGCCGGCGCAGGGGCGGCCCGGCAGAGCAGCGGCACGAGCAACAGCACCAGAACGCGCGGCGTAGGGTTTTCGCATGACGGCTGTCTTCCCCGGCGCACAGGATGTGACCTGCCCAAGGAGGCCATCGCGGGACGCGGGGGAACCGTATCCCCGGCTTGCCGCAAAACGGGACAGCTATCTGCCCAATGCAGGTGACAGGTGGTTACATGTGGCGCAGCAGAATAGGGTCTGTCCCTGTCTTTCCTGGGAGGTACTGACATGATCCGCGTACTGGTGGTCATCGTGTGCTTGTTGCTGGTCGGCGCCGTCGTGTCGGCCGACGATGGCGCCGAGATGGCGCTCGTCCCCGCCGGGGAGTTCACGATGGGCGGCCCCGGCAAGGGCATTGATGAGGACCGGGCCGAGGCCGCCGCCGCACCAGGTTTACCCTGCCCGGCCTTCCTGATTGACAAGCTCGAGGTCACGACGGCGCTCTACTGCCGCTTCCTGAACGCGACCGGGCAAGACGCAGGACGCGACGGGCACGGCTTCTTGGGCTCCCGCAGTACCATGCCAGTCACGCAGGCCGGGGGCCAGTGGCAGCCGGTGCAGGGCAGAGAGCAGTTCCCAATGACCAAGTCACCTGGTACGGCGCCATGGCCTACGCGAAGTGGGCCGGCAAGCGCCTGCCGACCGAGGCGGAGTGGGAGAAGGCGGCGCGCGGCACCGACGGGCGCAAGTTCCTCTGGGGCGCGGACTTCGACGCCAGCATGATGCGCTTCGGGCAGGACAATATCGGCCCGGTTGGCGAGCGACCCAAGGGTGCGAGCGTCTACGGCGGCCTGGACAT
>CAWGAT010000009.1:0-63718 GCA_963820555.1 Candidatus Bathyarchaeota archaeon | reverse complement strand
GCGCCCGGGGATAAAGGACCGGATCGAAATGGACCTCCGAATCCTCAAGGCCATCGCTGATAGGGCTGAGCAGACGTCGAGTAACCTGCAGATATTCAACTTCCCCGCTCTGGTCGTGGACTTCGCTAGACAGATACTCTCGGAGCTCGACTTCATGAAGGACGGCAGGAACGCCGAACTAATTGCCAAGAACATGAGGACGTTCGAGAAGGTGAGGGTACCGAAGATATACTGGGAGTACTCGGGGACCCGCCTCCTCGTCATGGAGTACATGAAGGGTGTAAGGATCGACCAAGTGGACCTGATCGAGAAGCTGGGCGTCGACCCAAAGGAAATCGCCCTCCTCGGGTTTAAAGCCTACATGAAACAGATATTCGAGGACGGCTTATTCCACGGTGATCCTCACCCGGGTAACCTATTGGTCAACCCGAAGGGGGAGCTCATCTTCCTTGACTTCGGCCTCATCGGCGTGCTCCGCCCCGAGAAGAGGGATCTCCTCCTCAAGATGCTCGTGGCAATAGTCGAAAAGGATGTCGATGACCTGGTCGAGGTGTTTAACGCCATAGGGATAAGGATAAGGGACCAGTGGGTGGACGCCTTTAAGGACGACCTCTACCTCGCCGTCATGCAGAGCGATGGCCCCGCCGTGGGCGACGGCTCAGACGCCCTTGAGGGGGTCGTCTCCGCCCTGAGAAAGTACAGGCTCAAGGTGCCGATGGTCACTATGCTCATGATCAAGGTCATCATCATGGTCGAGGACGACGGTTACAAACTTAACCCCGAATTCAACTTCATGAAGGAGGTCAAACCCGTCATCACAGACATATTAAGGAAGAGGGTGCTGAACCAGGCGAACATTGCGAAGGCGGGCTTCGACCTCATCGAGGCCTTCCAGAGCGCGAAAGACCTACCCGATAACCTTAACGCCTTCTTCAAGAGGCTCTCCACGGGCAAGATCACATTCAAGATCGCACACGACGACCTGGATAGGCTCGGGAACAGCGTGGACAGGGCGTCGTATAAGATTCTGCTCGGCCTAGTAATGGCGTCGATCGTCATCGGTATGAGCCTTGTGATACTCGCAACGCAGAGCGTATTCCCGCAGACCTTCCAGGTCTCGATCGTCGTCTACGCCATAGCTGTGGTCCTTGGGCTGGTCTCCGTCATCCAGCTAATACGGGAGAGGGATAAGCGTTAACTTTAGCCGCCCACTCTCACTCTGGAGTGACGCTTTGTCGGAGAAGATCATAGGTATACTCGGGGGGATGGGCCCCGAGGCGACGGCAGACCTCTACATGAGAATAATAAGGGCCACCCCGGCGAAGAGGGACCAGGACCACCCGCGCGTCATAATCTACAGCAACTCGAAGGTCCCCGACAGGACCGCGGCCATAGTCGGCACGGGGCCGAGCCCACTTCCGGAGCTTATACGGGCTGGGAAGAGGCTTGAGGAGGCGGGCGCTGACTTCATAATCATTCCCTGTAACACAGCCCACTACTTCATAGAGCCCCTCCAGAAGGAGCTACGAGTTCCTATACTCAACATGATAAAGCTTTCAGCAGGGAGGGCTAGGAACCTGTACCCGAAAATTAGAAAGGCGGGGCTCCTCGCGACGGATGGGACTGTGAAGAGCGGCCTTTACTCAGCAGCCTACGAGGAGGCTGGGGTAGAGATACTTCACCCGACCCCTGAGAAGCAGGCGGATGTCATGAAGGCAATCTACCAATGCATAAAGGCGGGCAACCATATAGACGGAGGCTTCCTACTCCGGGGCGTCTCGAACGACCTCATAGCCGGCGGGGCGGAGATGATTATCTGTGGGTGTACTGAGGTCAGTCTCGTCCTTAAGGCCGAGGACCTCCCCGTGCCGGTCCTCGACCCCCTTCAGGTCCTCGCCGAGGCAGCTGTCTCCGAGGCGATACCCAAGGAGCATGGCTAAGCCATGAGGAAGAGGAAGGGCGGGACTAGAGAGTCCCGTGAGATAGTCATCCCCTACGCCAGGGCGAAACTCACAACATCTTCGGGCGAGTATGAGTTCTACTATCCGAAGGGGATCAGGTGGAGCTGTAAACACTGCGGAGCCTGCTGTCGTGACGCGTCCCACCGTCCCCGAAGGATACTGCTCCTCCCCTCGGACGTGGAGAAGCTGGAGGCGGCGGGGGAGAAGGAGTTCGTTGAGAAGGTGAGGGGTGATGAGCCCTTCGTAGCGGAGATGAAGAAGGCGGGGGGCGCCTGCATCAACCTGACCGAGGAGGGGTGTAGGGTCTACTCGAGCCGCGCCCTCCTTTGCAGGATGTACCCGTTCTGGGTCGAGAGGGAGGGGAGGAGCCTCGAGGTGAGGGTTGACATGAGGTGCCCGGGCTTCGGCCACGGTCCGGAGGTGAAGGAGGAGTACTTCAGGGACCTCCTCACGCGCGCCCTTGAGGAGAGGGGGACCCTGAGCCAACCACTTTAATATAGCATCGGCGAAACGAGAACGCTATGGACGCGCCCGAGATCAGGGTGATGACACACAACGACATCGACTTCGTGATGAGGCTTCAGGAGATGGTCGGCTGGGGGAACACGAGGGCCGACGCGGAGCGGAGCCTCTACTACGAGCCCGGCGGCTGCTTCGTCGCCAGCCAAAACGGTATAGACGTTGGGATAGTGAACAGCTTCCTATACGGTGAGGTCGGGTTCATCGGGAACCTCATCGTGGCTCCCGAGACGAGGGGCGGCGGAGTCGGCGCCGTGCTGATGAAGCATGCGATGGAGAGACTCACCTCCGAAGGGGCCGGCACGATTCGGCTCGACAGCGTCCAGAAGGCCATCCCCCTCTACGAGCGCCTCGGCTTCAAGGGCGAGTACTGGTCCCTCAGGTTCAACGGCGTCGCTTCGAAGGCCCCCCACCACGGCGTCGAGCCCATGCTGAAAGGGGACCTCGATCAGGTTGCCAAGCTAGACCAGCGTTTCTTCGGCCTCGACAGGGGGCAGAAGCTGAGGAGGATACAGCACGACTTTCCGGACCATTGCTTCAAGGCGTCGAAGGGGGGAGAGGTGAGGGGATTCATCATGGCTAAGCCGGGTGTCTCCAACGTCCGGGTCGGGCCCTGGATATGCGACCCAAAGTTCAGCGACATGGCGGAGCCGCTGCTCAACGCCCTCACCTCGAAAGTCGAGAGACAGAAAATATGGGTCGGGATCCCCGAGTTCAGTAAGGCGTCGGTGAAGATCGTGGAGGGGAAGGGCTACGCGAAGATGCCTGCGAGCTTGAGGATGTGCTACGGGGCGTGCAAAAAGGTGGAGGACGTCTCCGGCATCTACGGTATCGGCGCACCGGACAAGGGCTAACCCGGTCGGCGGAAAACTATCTTGTCACCGACGGCGAGCGGGGGCTCTTCTAGAGTGGGAGCCCAGAGAATTATGCCCATGTGGTTCGGCATGTGGTTCATATCGTAGCCGACGAGATCCCCAATTTTAATCCCGGCGGCAGTGACCATATCCCCTGTCACGATTAGACCCCCTTCTGTAACCTCGAAGAAGGCGATGGCGGCGACCCTGTCCGCGCCCCCGCCTGGGGCGGCTGCCTTCTCGTCCGTTATCATGATCTCGTGTATCTCGTGCTTCTGAACGGCGCGGCTCTTCGTGTCGATTAGCTTAAGGCCCCGGTCCTTGAAGCTGACGTGGAGTATAGCGACCACCTTGCCCTCGACGGGGCTTCGGTCGCCGTAGAGGTCGGGCGTTATCTTCTTTGGGTCGTATGGGGGCTTGGACAAGGGGTGCTACTCCTCTTTTATCCAGATACCTTTTCGCTCCTCGGCCTTCTTCGAGTCTACGTCCATGTACCAGTGGACACTCTCCCGGCTCGTCGATGCGCTCATGGTGTTCCCCTTGTTGTCCATGGCGAGACAGTTCATGCCGCCCTTCTCGTGTAGCTCGTTTATGTCCTTCATGCCGCGGGCGCAGGCCTCGCGGACAGTCATGCCGTTCTCCATGTAGCAGAGGATAGTTCGGGAGAGGCTGAGGCGTATAGCCAACTCGCCCCGACCCGTGCAGGTGACGGCCCCGAAGCGGTCGTCGCAGTAGTTGCCGGCGCCGATGATGGGACTGTCCCCGAGGCGCCCAGGGAACTTGAAGGCGGTCCCACTCGTGCTGACACCGCTGCATATGTCACAATTCTTATCGATCGCCATGATGTTGACTGTACCATGCTGCTTATCCGTGAGCTTGTCGTACCAGTCGCGTAGGCCGAAGTCGACATCGTAGTTCACGTACCACGGCTGCTCACCCTCCTTAGGCTGGTCGGCGTACCTCTTGAGGAAGCTCTGGTAGGTTGCCTTCGCCTCCTTCGTGAGAAGGTTCTGCTCCTTGAACCCCATGGTCTTTGCGAAGAGCTCGGCGCCGCTGCCCACTAACATGACGTGGGGGGTCTTCTCCATCACCATCCGGGCGACGCTTATGACGTGCATGTACCCCTTCACGGCGCCCACAGCGCCCGTCCTCAGGGTCTTCCCATCCATGATGCTAGCGTCGAGCTCGACCTCCCCGAGGAGGTTGGGTATCCCACCGTAGCCAACACTGTCATCCTTTGGGTTCGCCTCAACAAGCTTCGTCGAAGCCTCGACGGCGTCAATCGCAGAACCACCATCACGTAGTACCTTGGCGCCCGCGTGCAGGAACTCACCGGCGTTCCTCGTCCCGATGATGAAGGGTTTGATTTTCGCCATGGGTATGACAGGTGCCCAAGGCGTATAAAAAACAGATTAGGAGCCTAAATGAGCCGATTTCTTGTAATAATTACAAATAAATGGTTCACAGACGGATTCGTCTATCGCTTTTCGCTGCCGACGTTCAACATTTCCATGACCTCGTCGACGAAGTGGAAGTAGACTGGATCCCGGATGTGCTCCGAGCGCGGGCGGGGGATGTCGATCTTTACGTCGCCTACAACGTGGCCCGGCCGATTGGACATGACTATGACCCTATCCGCCATGTAGACGGCCTCCTCAACATTGTGACTCACCATGAGAATGCTATCGGGGGGTTCGTCCTTCTTCCTCCATATGTTGAGGGTGAGATCCCTCAGGGTCTTTGCCGTTAACTCGTCGAGGCTGCTGAAGGGCTCGTCCATGAGGAGGATATCGGGCTTCAAGGCGAGTGCGCGGGCGATGCCGACGCGCTGCTTCATCCCGCCGGATAGGTCGTGGGGGTACGTGTTCTCGAAGCCCTCGAGGTGAACCATCTTTAGATACGACTTCGCCGCCTCAGAGCGCTCCTTCTTCGGAACGCCCAGAATCTCAAGCGGGACCTCGACGTTCTCCTCAGCCGTCTTCCAGGGAAGCAGCCCGAATAGCTGGAACACCATCGATATCTTCGGGTTCGGCTGCGTGATAGGCTTACCCTCGAAGATGACTTCTCCGGATGTGGCCTGCTCCAACCCGGCGATGATTCTGAGCATCGTGGACTTCCCGCAGCCCGATGGGCCGACGAGTAAGACGAACTCCCCGTTGTCGACGGTGAAGTTCACATCGTCGAGGGCGAGGGTCTCGTTTCTATCCTCTTTGAAGACCTTTCTGACATGTTTCGCTTCGAGCACTGACATTTTAGCCGACCTCCACCTTGTATTTTTCGAACCGCTTGATGAGGCGCCTCCAGATAAGGCCCTCCATCGATAGAACTATTACGCATATGATGACGAGTAGGAACAGCAGTACGATTGTATTGCCGTAAGTGTAACTTGCCTGATCGAGTAGTGATCCCAGACCCGGAACTGAGACCGCCGGTACACCGGGTTCTGTTGACTGGAGATACTCGGAGAAGATTATAGTGTTCCAGCCAGTTCCCCACGAGAGTATGCTCCCGGTCACGATCGCCGGGAGGATCGAGGGGATGATGAGATGGGTTATTCTGTGAAGCCCCTTGAACCCGAAGATCGAGCCTACCTCCTTGATCTCCGTTGGTATATTCTTAATCGCACTCGTAACATTGATGAACATGTACCAGATCATGTCGAGGACGAGCATCACGATGCATGTTATTTCAAGGGCGAGTCTCTGGGAGCCGACTACCCCACTTAGTCCAAGGTAGATGACTGGGAAGAGGGCAAGTATGGGGACTCCTTGACCTATGTCGTAGATCGGGTAAATGAGGGAAGCCGCCCGTTTACTCTCGGCGGCGAGGACACCAAGTCCTATGGCCACAACCAGCGAGATCACGTATGCGACTGTAAGTCTCCCCATCGTGAACAGAATGAGCATGGGTAGATTACCTAGCTGGTCCGCGGGGGGCGAAGCGAATCCCTGCTGCACTATGCTCAGCGCTGGGAAGTGGTCAAACTCGGTTGCGACGAAGTAGATGAGTATGCCGCCTAGAACGCACCAAATGATGATCTTCTCCCATCGAGAATACTGCCTCAGCCTCTGGTTGATGGCCGAGAAACCCTTCGGCATGTGTATGTTACCAAAATCAAGGATACTAGATTCTTCGGCCGCAACTAATTTGCCGACTCCGGAGAGGTCGATGCTCACTATGGGTTTGAAAGTCCCAGTATTCGCCTTGTCCATTAGTTTGTGCCATGTGAGGCTGTTAATCACGATGACGAGTGTCGTAATGAAGAGGAGGATAATAATGGCGAGATTCATGTCTTTATAGAAATATGCGGCTTGGGCTAGGAGGAAGCCCACGCCGCCGGATGGAGGAGAGACGACTTTTTGCTGATATTGGACGTACTCGGCGGCTATCATGAAGAACCAGCCGTCGCTCCACGCGAGGTTCGCGCCCGACACAACGGCCGGGGCTATCGCCGGCAGGACAATGTGCCGAGTGTATTTCCAGCCCTTTATCCCGAAGCTCTTGGAGGAGTCGACCACGTTAGAGGGTATGCTACTGATCGCCCCGAGCACCCCGAAGAAAATGGCCCAAGCCATGGATGTGAATAGCAGCAATATCACGGATATCTCGATGCCCCAGGCACCCCAGGCGTAGAGGAAGCCTATGGCGAGTGGGAAATACCCCAGAATCGGGATGGACTGGAGGATGTCAACTATCGGGGTGACTATCCGCCCAGCCGTCTTGTTTGTGGCCGCGAGGATGCCAAACGACACGCCCCACGCCACGGAAATTAAGAGGGTGAAGAAAATCCTCCAAACGGTTATGAGAGTATATAGAGGTAAATTCTTCATCTCGGGGTATGGTGAGAAGGTACCGATAAGATAGGCCATGGCAGCCAGGAGTGCGAAGCCTCCCTCTACCTTCAGCAGGTACCTTCTCATAGTTTACACGCCTCGTAAACACCTAAAACGGAGAGGCGACCACTCCGGGATTTAAAGCTACTTCAATTCGTCGGAGTTGAAGTTTGTGCCAATTTCACCCGCCTCCCAGCTTACACCTGAATCCTAGAAGCCTTAAAAAACGCCCCCGGAGGTTATCTGGTGAATCGTCATGAGCAGCGGAGTGTGGGCGGAGAAGTACAGACCCAAGACCCTCGACGAGATGGTTGACAGGGAGGAGATCGTCTCAAGGTTCAAGAGCTTCGTGAAGGACAAGAACCTTCCCCACCTCCTCCTCGTCGGACCCGCCGGCGTGGGCAAGACGACGAGCATCCTCTGCCTCGCCCGCGACCTCTATGGCCCCGGCTACCAGAACTACAGCCTAGAGCTCAACGCGAGTGATGAGCGTGGCATCGACGTGATCAGGGAGAAGGTGAAGAACTTCGCTCGTACGGCTGCCATCGCTAGTGAGGTCTCGTTCAAGATACTCATCCTCGATGAGGCCGACAGCCTCACGACGGCCGCGCAGCACGCCCTCCGCCGCACCATGGAGGTCTACACGCGCACCTGCCGCTTCTGCCTCATAGGCAACTACTCCGAGAACATCATCGACCCCATCCAGAGCAGGTGCAGCGTCTTCAGGTTCGGCCCTCTCGCGGAGCAGGATGTGAAGAGCTACATCACTATCATAGCGAAGAAGGAGGGGGTCAAGCTCATCCCCGAGGGGCTCGACGCCGTCTTCGAGGCGAGCCAGGGCGACATGCGCAAGGCGACGAACCTCTTACAGGCCGCAGCCGCGACGCAGGGAGAGGTCGACGACATCGCCATCTACAGCGTCCTCGGCAAAGTGAGCCCCCAGCGCGTCCGCGAAATGATTAACCTCGGCATGAAGGGCGAGTTCCTAGAGGCCCGGGAGATACTTCGAAGCCTCCTCATAGATGAGGGACTCGGCGCCGAAGACATAATCAGGATGGTCTACTCCGAGCTCATGCGGATGCAGATGCCCGAGAAGTGGAAGGTCAGAATCAGCGACACGGTCGGTGAGGTCGACTTTCGCCTCACACAGGGGGCGCGCCCCGAGATACAGCTCAGCACCCTAATAGCGAAGCTCGCATTGGCCAGTGAAGACATTGAGCGCCGATAGGCTACCCTGGGCGGTCAGGTTCAGGCCACGCACCGTCGCGGACATAGCCGATAACAGGGAGGCGGTCAACGAGCTCAGGCTCTGGCTCCGCGGCTGGGAGAAGGGGGTCCCGAAAGAGCGTGCCGTCTTCCTCCACGGGCCGCCTGGCACGGGGAAGACGAGCAGCGTCCATGTCCTCGCCGAGGAGCTGGGATTCGACCTCCTCGAGGTGAACGCCAGCGACTACCGGACCCGCACGCGGATGGAGGAGCTTATAGGACGCGCCGCGACGCAGAACATCACCATCTTCGGTAAGAGACGCCTCATACTCTTCGACGAGATGGAGGGGGTAAGCGGCCACGAGGACCAGGGGGGCATCGCGGCCATCTCGGACATCATCAAGACGACCCGGGCTCCCATCATACTCATCGCCACCGCTATAGCAGAGGACAACGATGAGAAGTTCCGCCCCCTGCGCGACAAGGCGATCGCCATCGAGTTCAAGCCAGTCCCCACGATGGACGTCGTCGCCAAGCTGGAGAAGATCGCGAGAGAGCTGAAGCTCAACGCGCCTCCCGAGGCGCTGGAGGCCCTAGCCATCCACAGCGAGGGGGACCTGCGCTCCGCGATAAATGACCTTGAGATTATCGCCCGGGGGAAGGGGGGAGTAACTGTCGAGGGCGTCGAGGGCCTCGGCCACAGGGACAGACAGGAGTACACACCCGCCCTTGTTCGGAACATCTTCGCCGCCAAGACCCTCTACGAGGCGCGTAAGGCCATAGGACAGGCATACATCGACCACGAGGAGCTCTTCGACTGGATCTACGAGAACCTCCCCCTCATCCTCGACGACAAGGAAGACCTCGCGGAGGGGCTCGAGGCCCTCAGCCGCGCCGACATCTACGAGAAGAGGGCGAGGAGCAGCAGCTACAGGCTCCAGAAGTACATGTTCAACTCGATGACGGGGGGCGTCGCCTTCAGCAGGGGGCGGAGCGAGGGGCTAGGGCTCCGCCGCCAGGTCATGACGGCGACCGCGAAGCTCGGGTACACCCAGAGCGCCTTCATCCTCCAGGAGACGACTGGGGGGATGATGGTGAAGCCCGTCAAATACATGGGCGACGACTGGAGGCGCGTCAACGAGGTCCTGAGGGGGCTCGGGGCGACTTGGGTGAGGGGCGGCAACGGTTGGGCCATCCCCTACCTCCGCCCCCCGCAGCTCAAGTGGAGGTACATACGCAGCTATCACAGCCGCCACAAGCTCCAAGCAGTCGCCGCGAAGATCGCGTCTAAGTGCCACATCTCCAGCAAGGAGGCCGTCTCAGAGGTGATCCCCCTGATCCGCCTCATGTACAAGGATAAGGCGATGGCTGAGGCCACCACTGCTTGGCTGGGGCTGGAAGAGGACGAGGTCGACTGGCTCAAGGGCTAGAAGATGTCCGAGGACACTATGCTCCAGTTACCGATGCTCGTCAACTCGACGCCTCTCCGGTACAGCTTCTTTCCGGATTCCTCTAGCCCCCTGATGTTCTTCATGATTAACGTGTAGTAGTGGTCGGGTGTGAAGCCCAACCGCTGAGCCGCATCGCTCATCGGGGAATCCGTGGCCTCAGTTAGGTAGATCTCATTGATGGGTTCGCCATCACCCAGCACGTGTTTGATGAATGCCGAGACGACGCATGGCCTGTTGAGGATCGGGGAGTAATCCTCGAGGAAGAGTGTGTTTGAGGTGCCATCCCGCTCAAGGCTAACGGCAGCATATCCGGTATCCCCTTCGTCTCGGATGTAGTAGAATCTGCTTCGCCTAATGGGGTGGCTGTACCTCCACCTCAGGTACTCGGGCGTCCTGTGGTAGTGGAGATTCGAGGTGGTCGTGGCCCACACCTCATAGAGGGCGTGGAATTCGTCGAGGTTGCAGGGCTTTATCTCGACCTCTTCCTCTCCATCGACGCTCTTGAGGTCTTTCGCCTTGGCGCAAAGGGCGTGGAAATCGCATGTGATAGTGGAGCCCACCTTCTGCGCCGCGCCCGCGGAGCCCGCGAAGTTGAACCCCATGAGCATCTCGGTGCCCCTCCCCGCGAGTTCGCTGAACGCGAATCGGAGAGTCTTCTGGAAGAGACCCATCCTCCTGTGCTCGGGCTCGACGAAGCCGTCGCAGCCCTGAACTATGGGGAAGATGTCTTTCCCGCGCCGTACCCGGAGGGGAAGGAAGCTGTTAAAGGCGACGGGCTCACCGGCGTACTCCACGACCGCTATCGAGACGAAGCCGAGGCTGAAGGGTGTGTCGACCATCTTCCACCTGAACCTATCCTCGTCGTACTCGTCGTAAAGGTTCTCGTTCAGCCCGCGGATGTAGGCGTCTAGGTCGCCCTCCTCGAACCACCTGACCCTGTACTGCCCAGACAACGGATCAATGCCCCCGTTTAGCCGGATAAATCCTGCCACGGGGGTCAAAGATGTTATACTGCCCAGCGGCGGATTCTTCACCGATCGATATGAAGTTGGGATCGTTGCCTAAGGCGAGACTCGCAAACCTCCCCACACCCATCCAGGAGATGCCGAACCTCACGAAGAAGCTCGGCGGCCCGAGGATATGGGTGAAGAGGGATGACCTTACGGGGCTCGCCTTCGGGGGGAACAAGGCGAGGAAGCTCGAGTACCTTATGGGGGACGCCCTAGCGAAGAAGGCGGACGTCATAGTGACGGGCGCGGGTTTCCACTCCAACTGGTGCACCCAGACGGCGGCAGCAGCGCGTAAGCTCGGCCTCGACATAGTCCTCGTAAAGAACGGGCCGAGAGACGGCTGGGAGCCAAAGGAGTGGGACGGCAACCACCTCCTCCACGAACTCATGGGGGCGGAGATCAAGGTCGTCAGGCCCGAGAAGTTCAAGGGGGCTCTCGACGCCGAGATGGAGGCGCAGAGGAAGGCGGGGAGGAACCCCTACTTCATCCCGGTGGGTGGCTCCGTCCCGCTCGGCGCAGCGGGGTACGTGAACGCGATGCTGGAGACATTCAACCAGTCCTCGGAGATGGGGGTCGACTTCGACTACATAGTCCACGGCACTGGGTCAGGCGGGACACAGTCGGGGCTCGTCATGGGCGCGAGGGCCCTGAACACTGGCACGAAGATCATCGGCGCCGCCGTCGGATGGACGTCGAAAGAGGAGATGCAGGCCTGCGTCAACCAGATCATAAAGGACAGCCACGACGTCCTCGACCTAGACATAGAGATTCCCCTATCCGACATAATCGTCTACAACGAGTACGTGGGGGGCGGCTACGGGGTCATAAGCAAGGAGAAGGCGGAGGCGGTCAAGGTCCTCGCTGAGGCGGAGGGGCTTCTCATCGACCCGGTCTACACCGCCACGGCGATGGCGTGCCTCATAGACCTCTGCAGGAAGAAGAAGTTCAGGAAGCGTGACAACGTCCTCTTCCTCCACACCGGCGGGGCGGTTGCCCTGTTCCCGTACAGGGAGCCGTTGAAGGCGTACTCTAAGGGGAAGCCGTTCCCCTGGACCGTCCCAGACTGGAGCCCCCAGTCAACCTAAACCCTTTTTCCCTAGCCTATTCTCTATCAACCGAAATGGCCCAACCCCCCGAGCTTGACCTTAGCCTCCCGTACGTCACACCAGACCTCCCAGGGATCGGCGGGGCCATCAGGGCGAGGCCGGAGCTATTCACCGTCGTCGAGGTGCCCGCCTACGAGCCCCTCGGGTACGGGGACCACATCTACCTCAGCGTCACGAAGAGCGAGAGGACGACTAGGGACACGCAGATAGCCATCGCAAGCCTCCTCGGGCTCAGGCGGGAGGACGTCGGCCACGCAGGGCTCAAGGACAAGCACGCCGTCTCCACACAGACATTCAGCCTCCTCATGCCAGTGGACGATCCCAAGGAGGTGGCGAAGATCATCGAGTCCAGCCTCGGTGTCACGGTGAACTGGGCGAGGAGGCACCCGAAGAAGCTGAGGTCGGGCCACCTCAAGGGCAACACATTCACGATCACTATCAGCGACCTTGAGATTTCACAGGAGGCCGCCCTGAAGAGGGCGAGAGAGATCCAGGCCACAATCGCCCGGCTCGGGATACCCAACTACTTCGGCTCCCAAAGGATAGGGAAAGATGGGAGAAACGTCATCGACGGCTACGACCTCATCAAGGGCAACTACAGGGAGCGAAACAGGTGGCTCCGCAGGTTCCTAGTCTCCAGCTACCTAAGCCACCTCTGCAACCGCTACCTCGCCAAGAGGCTGACCGACGGCAACTTCGTGAGGCTCCTCAGCGGAGACCTCGCGAAGAAGCACGACACTGGCGGCGTCTTCACCGTCGAGGATTCGCAGGTGGAGCAACCCCGCTTCGAGAGGGGTGAGATCAGCTTCACCGCCCCCATCTATGGGTACAAGATGAGGGAGGCGAAGTACGAGGCGAAGGAGCTTGAGGACGCCATCTTCGCCGAGGCGGGCGTCACACTTGATGATCTTCGCAGGGTCGGGGCTGACGGAACGAGGCGCCTCGGTAGGCTGCTGCCCGAGATCGCCGTGGGCGAACACACGGAGGGCGTGACGCTCTCATTCACCCTCCCCGCGGGAGGCTACGCCACCGTAGTGCTACGCGAGTTCATGAAGAACGATGGCACAGCCACCGAGGTCGAGGTTGAAGAACCCGACGAGGAGGACTCGGAGCAATGAGCTCTACCGAGACCTCACTTCTACCACTCTGAGGAGCTCCTCGATCATCTCCTCGTCGGTCTCCGCCCCCATCCTCCGCCGATACTCCCTCAGCCGCCCGAGAGTCTCGTCGGATATGCCCCTCCAGTTCTGGGACACGCGGTCCAGCCACTCCCTGTACCTCCTCTGCTCCCTGTCGACCTCCTCGAAGGAGAGGTCGATTAGGCGCAGGTAAGTCTCAAGCTCCCTGACGCTCCTCGGGTCCCTCACGGGGAGGCCCGAGATGCCGTCCTTGAGTGTGGCTAGGACCTTCCGGAGCTTTTCGTGCCGCCTCTCCATCATCTCATCTAGTTCCCGGAGCTCAGCCGCCAACGTGCCGTTCGGAGGCATTCAGCACGCCCAAGACGCCACCATACCCCAGCTAATAAATGATTAATGGAGCGGTAAGACGAGGTTAAGGTTCCGTAACCGGCTAGGCCTTCCACCACTTGAACTCTAGGTACTCCACGCCGTCGCGTTCCGGGATCGCGGCTATGAAGGTCTTCCTTACCGTCGAGGCCAGGCGCCCCGCCTTGACGATCTCAAGAGCGGACATCTGGTCCTCCCTTGACATCACCTGTATTATATAGGGGGCATGGTCTATGCCGGGGCCGTGCTCGTAGACGGCGAAGTCGCAGCCATACTTTAAACCAGGGGTTACGACGAATCCCTTCTCCCTGAGATCGTTATACACTCTATACTTCGCGTCGAAGCCCTCTAGTTTCTCCCGCGCTACCTTCCTTAGGCCGGCTACAGTCATCTTATGCTTACTCGACCGGATTATTACCATCTTTTTTTCGAGGAGGTAGATGCCCTCGATGAGGTCTAGGATGAGGGGCTCGTCGAAGTCCTCCTTCGGCTTCGGGTTTCCCAGCGGCTTCCCGTAGAAGTCGGTGTTGAATAGGCTCCTGCTGTCCTCGGTGGACCAAACCACAAGCCGCCCGTCGGCGAGAAGCTCGACTTCGACGGGCGCCGCCAATGCTAGCCCACCTAGAGCGCTAGGATACGGACGAGGTCGCTAGCTTCATGGACCTTGTCGCCGAGGCGCTCGAGCTCGCGGGCCACGTCCCTCATTATGAGGATGGAGGCTAGCTCGCCCTTGCCCGTGACGATGTCTAGGTCCAGCTTGATGTAGAGTAGGTCGAGCTTCTTCTCTATCTCGTCGATGTCTTTCGCGAAGCTCGTTGCCTTCTCGCTGTTGAAGCCGAGGCTCATTATGCTGTCCCTCAGCTTCACGAGGGCGTCGAAGCCCAGGTCCGACATGGTCCCCATGTCCTCCGCCTGGGTCTTGCTCAGCTTCCAGCCTCGGGACTCTACCTCGATGAGCCTCATCGTTATGACCTCGATCGAGTCCATCATCCCAGAGAAGCTGCTTGAGAGGCGAAGGAAGTCGTCCCTGCTCACGAGGATGCCACCGATCTCCCCAAGCTCCTTGATCGTGGAGGTCTTGACCCTGTTCGAGTCCTCGATGATCTTCTGGATGTCGGCGAGCGGGTCACCGCTTCCCATCGGCTTCCCCTTGGTTATGCGGTCGAAGACTATGAGGGACTTGCGGTAGGCTTCGACCACGAGGCGAGCGTTGTCCTGACAGAGCATCAACAGGTTACGAAGTGTCCTGTCTTCGCTCTCTACGGGGAATACCATGGGAAATGCACCCTGAAACGATCCACTGTGGTTAATGGCGGCCGTTGTTTAAAATGGTGATGCTCAATAGTTTGGGGAAACTCTTACAGTAATTACGTGAACACCCCTTTCCAGATGTAAAAGGGGATAAAAAGATTGTAGGACGTCTTGCTGCTTACTTCTTTTTCTTGTCCTTGTCGCTGAGCCACCACTCAAGGTAGTCGTCGTGCCTCTGGCGCGTCTTCTCGTCGTCGGTCATTGTGCGCTCGTACTTCTTATCCATCGCGTCGCTTAGCTGAGCCTCGTTAAGAGTCACGCCACAGCTAGAACAACTATAGTGCTTGAGTTTCCGGTCCCAGTTCAGCTTTCCCCCACAGTCTGGGCAGTATGGTGACATTCTCCGGTCTCTCCCATCTCTTTACGCCTGCGGCAGGCGCAATTCGTCCCACTATTTAGTGGGCTACGGTTTAAACCCTTCTCAGACCTGATGAGGCTTAATAGGATGCACGGGATTGAGAGTCACACATGCTCGTCAGGGTCAGGCTGCTTGGGTCACTTAGACCAACCGGAGCACCGAGGGAGATAGAGGTGGAACTCCCAGCCGACTCTAAAATGGCCTCGTTAATCGAAAAATTATCTAAATTGTATCCCGAAATCGCACCCTCACTCACTAACCCCTCCACGAGTAATCTGATACTCCTCGGGGGAGTGGAGGTAGGGAACCTAAACGGATTAGATACCCCCCTCGGCGAAGACTCGGAAGTCGTGCTCGTCCCCGTCACACATGGAGGGTGATTGAAGACGCCACCGATCTGCACGAAGTGTCATCAGCGGCCATCGGTCTATCACCGGGCCTACAGCGGGGAGAGACTCTGCCCGACCTGCTTCAATGCGAGCCTCAAGGAGCGGGTACAGGGGGCGATAAACAGGTTCCACATGCTCGACCACTGGAGCCGAGTCGCCGTCGGCGTCAGCGGGGGCAAGGACAGCCTCACCCTCCTCCACATGCTGAAGGGGATCGAGGACGAGACCCACGGCTCCGAGGTCGTCGCCGTCACCGTGGACGAGGGCATCAAGGGGTACAGGGACGAGGCCCTTGGGATAGTCGAGCGCAGCTGCCGCGCGATAGGCGTCGAGTGGGTGAGCGTGAGTTTCACCGACCTATTCGGGTACACCATGGATGAGATAGCCGCCTCGGAAAGGACGCTGGGGGCGTGCAGCTTCTGCGGCGTACTAAGGCGCCGAGCCCTAAATGAGGCGGCGAAGCGTGTCGACGCCGACAGGCTCGCCACCGGCCACACCCTCGACGACATGGCGCAGTCCGCCCTCCTCAACCTCCTCCGCGGGGACATAGGCAAGATGGCGAGCCTCGACCCCGGCGGCTATACGAGCCCCGGGTTCGTCAGGCGCATCAAGCCACTCTGCGAGGTCCCCGAGAGGGAGACCACCCTCTACGCCTACCTACAGGGCTTCGAGCTTCAGTCCACCGCCTGCCCCTACGCCGGCGAGGCGATGAGGGGGGACGCACGCGCCTTCCTCAGCGAGATGGAGGCAAAACGCCCGGGCACCCTATTCACCACCTACAACACCGCCCTCAAACTCATCCCCCAGACGGCCACAGCAGAAGCCATGAAGACCTGCAGAATATGCGGCGAACCCTCAGCGGGGGACACCTGCCGGGTCTGCCAGCTCCTAGAAGACAGAAAAAAGGTAGGGTAGGGTAAACCATCCGAGCCTAAAAACGGGTCCTCCCACCGAAAGGGACCCTAAAACTCCCCCGATGCGACTCGAAACAGCACAAAAGCGTGCAATTAAGCCGCTTTCCACCAAGGAGAACCGACCAGCCGCTTCGTCTATATTGAGAGGGTCTGAGGTCTCCCCGACGTCCAGACAGACACCGCAGTCCCTAAAAAACAGGACACAACACACATACACCCAACAGGTGAAAACCGTGACGAGCATACACATTAAGAACGCCTTCGTCGCCACTATGGACAAGCAGGTCGGCAGCCTAGAATCCGGTAAGAAGGCCGACATCATCACTATCAATATGCTGAACCCGTACCTCACCCCAACCCGCGAGCCCCTCACCAGCATCCTCCTCTACGCCAACCCGGGAGACATCGACAACGTCATCTGCGACGGCAAGTGGCTCAAGAAGGACGGAGAGATGCAGACAATAGACATGAAGAAAGCCCTAACGTCCGCGTAGAAGACCTGCGATGCAATCATCGACAATTTCTTCGAGGAGCACCCGGACCAGAAGAAGATCTGGCAAGGCAAGCTCCCCTACTAGGGGAAGGGCCTCATCTGCTGTAGACTACCTTACCACCAACTATTGTGGTGAGGACCTTTACGTCCTTGATCTCGTCGCCCGGGATCGAGAGGATGTCCCTGTCCAGGACGATGAGGTCGGCGAGCTTCCCGGCCTCGATGCTCCCCTTTATCCCCTCCTCCTTCGCGAGATAGGCCCCATTCAGCGTGTACACCCTGATGGCGTCCATCACGCTGATGGCCTCCTCGGGGCCGACGACCTGCCCGCTGCTCGTCTTCCTTGTCACGGCCGCGTAGATCTGCGTCCAGGGGCTGTAGAAGGTCACCGGGCAGTCGCTGTTCCCGCCCGCGATGATCCCCATCTCCTTCATCGTCTTATGCGGGTGGAGCCACCGCACCCTCTCGGGGCCGAAGTTCTCCGCGTACTGATCACCCAATCCGTACATGTACCCTATGCTGCTGGAGGGGACGACGTCTAGCTTCTTTATCCTCTTGAGCTGCTTCGGTGTGCAGCAGCTGTTGTGCTCGAGGCGGTGGCGCATGTCCTTGACGGGCTTCGCCTTCTGCGCCTTCTCGAAGCAGTCGAGGGCGATGTCGACGCCCTTGTCGCCGATGCTGTGGATGCTCACCCGCAGCCCCGCCTCGTGGGCGGCGAGTACTATCCGCTCCATGTCCTCGGGGCTCGTCGTCATCAGACCGAGTCCCTTTGGCCCCCTGTGCTGCGGCGTGTAGACACCAGCAGTCCCTCCCGCACCAGAACCGTCCCCCATGATCTTCAGCGACATGACGCGCAGCCACTCGTCCCCGAAGCCGCTCTCTATACCCAGCGAAGATATGGCGCTAAGCATGTCCTCTTCGCCGGCGCGCCACGGCCTCAGGCTCACCATGAGGCTCACGCGAACCTTCCTGACGCCCTCGGCGAGGAGTTCCTGGTACCCCCTGATGCCCAGCATCTGCCCGCTCGCGTCGTGGGTCGAGGTGATGCCCCACTCAGCGAACTGATCCCAGAGCTGCCTAAGTCCCTCCTTAACCTGATCGACCGTGTACTCGGGGACCTTATCGGAGACGAGCTTCGACGCCGTCTCGTAGAGCAACCCGGTTAACTCCCCAGACGCGTCGCGGTCGATCTCACCACCCGCGGGGTCGGGCGTACTCCTCGTTATCCCGGCGATCTCCAGGGCCTTAGAGTTCACCACAACCTGGTGGCCCGTGTCGGAGACGATGTAGACGGGGTTGTTTGGGGCAGCCTTGTCAAGCTCCGCCCGCGTGATCTGCCTCCTCTCGGCTAGCTTGGAGTCGTTGTAACCGCTCCCACGGACCCACTTCCCCGCGCCCAAGGACTTCGCCTTCTTGGCCACCGCGGCTTGAATATCCTTAATCCCCGTGATTCCCTCGCCGCGGCAGTCGATCTCGAGGAAGTTCATTGCAGCGTTATGTGGATGCGTATGAGAGTCGATGATGCCGGGAAGGACCACCTTCCCCTTCAAGTCGATGACCTTCGCACTCTTAGCAGCGAGCTTCTTCACGTCAACACTTTTACCAACGGCCAAGATCCGGTCACCCTTGATGGCGACGGCTTCAACTATCGAATCCTTAGCGTCAACGGTGACGATCTTACCGTTGAGAAGCAGCAGGTCCGCACCGAACATATCCTCCAAGCCCATGGAAGTCACAGCAGGAAGAATGGACCCTCAGGATAAAAGACCCTTCGTCGACCTCGCAAGATTCTATAAGCGGGGAAACAATAAGCAAATTGACCGATATGGCGAAAGACCCGATCTGCGGAATGATGGTGGATGAGAAGACGGCGAAGTGGACCAGCGATTATAACGGGAAAAAGTTCTACTTCTGCAACGAGAACTGTAAAATCACCTTCGATAAGAACCCGAAACGCTTCGCAAAGTAATTCTTTAGGCTATTGTTTCGCGATCTCCTCGACCGCGGCCAATAGCTTCTCTACCTCCTCCTTCGTGTTATACAGGTAGGAGGAAGCGCGGACGTTTCCCTCGTTGAGGTTGAATAGCTCCTTCATCAGCGGCAGGGCGCAGTGGTGCCCTGAACGGACTGCGATGGCGTAGTCGTTGTCGAGCGTCAGTGCGACGTCGACCGGGTTCAGGTCCCTTATGTTGAAGGTGACCAACCCGACCCTTTTCTTCGGGTCGGTCGGTCCGTAGATCGTGACCCCATCGATCTCCGACAGCCCCTCAACCATCTTCTCAGCAAGGACGTGATCCCACTTTGTAACGTTCTCCATACCCACCCTGTTCAGGTATCTACAGGCTTCGCCAAGGCCGATCACTTGGGCTATGGCCGGTGTCCCCGCCTCGAAGCGTAGGGGGGGTTCCGTCAGTGTGTAGCTGTCTATGTTCACGTCGGCTATGGTCCCCCCTCCGATGCAGAGAGGCTCCGTCGTGTAGAGATCCTCCTCACCAATGTAGAGGCCGCCGACGCCAGTCGGCCCCAGCATCTTGTGACCCGAAAACGCGAGGAAGTCTATCATGTCTCTCTTGACGTCCGTCTTCATATGGGGGACGCTCTGGGCACCGTCGACAAGCATCTTCGCGCCGTGCTCGTGGGCGATCTCCGCAATCTTCTTCACCGGGACTATCACGCCGAGGACGTTGCTGACGCCGGTCACGGCTACCATCCTCGTCTTGTCATCTATGGTCTTCTCGAAGTCGTTGAGGTCGAAGGCCCCCTCGGGGGTTGACCTGACGACGCTTACCTTGCACCCGTGCCTGTTGCCCACCCTCAGCCAGGTGATGAAGTTGGAGTGGTGCTCGATGACCGTCGTAACAATTTTGTCCTCCTTCTTCCAGTCGAGGCTGTTGGCGACGAGATTTATACCCTCCGTCGTGTTCCGGAGCATGGCGACGTTCTCGGGACCAGGGGCGTTGATGAACTTCGCAACCTCCTCATGGGCTTCCTCGAACTCCGCGCTTGCCTTCTGGCTCCAGCGGTGTACCCCTCTCTCGACGTTGGCCCGGTACTCCCTGTAGAACTCCATCTCCTTGAGCACCACCTGCTCAGGAGTGAGGCTGCTGGCCGCACTGTCGAAGTAGGTTAAACCCTTATTAAGAATCGGGAAATCCCGACGGATCGCGTCGACGTTAAGCAAATCGGGTCTAGGGATTAGGGAGGGGAATTAGTTTAAAGAGTTTCAGAGCCTAGGGGACGGTCACGCTCTTCGCTAGGTTACGTGGCTTGTCCGGATCCAGCTTCTTGAGGATGGCTAATTCGTAGGCGAGCAGCTGCAGGGGAACGATGTATGGTACGGGGGAGAGGAGCTCGGGTATGCCCTTCGGCATCTCGATGACCTCATCCGATAGACCAATTATGTTCGTGTCTCCCTCCTCGCAGATCGAGATGATCCTTGCCCCCCTGGCCTTCATCTCCATGATGCTGCCGATTATCTCTGCGTGGGTCTCGCCACGCGGGCATACGAAGACGCATGAAGTGTCCTTCTCTATAATGCTGATGGGGCCGTGCTTGCTCTCACCGGCGGGGTATGCCAGGGATGGTACATACGTGATCTCGAGCAGCTTGAGGCGCCCCTCCATCGCTGTAGCCGAGCTGATCCCCCTTCCAAGGAAGAGGAAGAGCCGCGAATCCTTCTCACGCACCGCAATCTCCTTCACCATATCACGAGTTGTCTCCAGAACGGTCTCGACCAGGTCGGGTATCTTGTGGAGGCTCGCCCCATACTCATCGAGCTCATCCTGAGACAGTTTTCCACGCAGCTTCGCCAATCGCATGGCGAGCTGCGCGAGCACGAGGACTTGACTCGTGAAGGTCTTCGTGGCGGCGACACCTATCTCCGGCCCCGACTGCTGGATCAGGTAGGCCCTTGATACTCTTGTGAGTGTCGAGCCGACGGTGTTCGTTAGCCCGAGGACGGTGGCGGCCCTCATGCGGGAGTGGTCGACAGCCTTCAGTGTGTCGTACGTCTCCCCCGACTGGCTTACAGCCAAGATGATGGAGTCAATACCGACCGTCGACCCGTAGCGCTCGACGAACTCGGATGAGACGACGGGGTATGTCGTGAGTCGGGCGATCTGGGAGAAGATATACGACCCGGCTATGCACGAATGCTGGGAGGTGCCGGCGCTCACGAGAAAGACCTCCTTTCCCCGGTCGAGGAACGTAGTGAGGAGATCCATATACTTCTCCTGCAGCCTGAGCCCATTCCTCAGACTGATTGGCTGCTCATAGATCTCCTTCAGCATATAGTGGGGGAAGTCCTGCTTCTCCGCCATCTCGATGGACCATGTGATCTCCTCGGGCGCACGCTCGACCACTGAGCCGTCCACAACCTTCACAATCTTATACCCGTTCACGTCTATCGTAGCGAGCTCCCCGTTTCTGAGGTAGACAACCTTGTTCGTGTAGGGGCGGATTGCTGGGGCATCAGATGCGCAGTATGTCCCATACTCGGAGACTCCCAGGACAAGCGGACTCTCAAGTCTAGCGCAGACAATCTTGTCGGGCTCCAGGCTCGACAACACGCAGACCGCGTAGGACCCCTTCAGGCGCCTTAGTGTCTTTAGTGTGGCCTCCGTGAGCCCGACGTCGCCCTTCATCTCCTCATCGATGAGGTGCGGGATGATCTCGGTGTCGGTCTTAGAGACGAAGTTATGTCCCTTGTCGATGAGCTCCTGTTTCAGCTCCAAGAAGTTCTCGATGACGCCATTGTGTATGACCGCGATCTTACCTTTCGAGTCGGTGTGGGGGTGGGCGTTAATCATGTTTGGCGCGCCATGAGTCGCCCAACGCGTGTGCCCTATACCTATGCTCCCCTTCATGTCAGTGATATGTAGACGAGTAGCGACATCCTGAATCTTACCGGCGTCCTTCCTAATCTTTAGAACACCGTTGTCTATGGTCGCGACGCCGGTCGAGTCGTAACCCCTATACTCCAACCGGCTTAAACCCTCTAAAATAGTGGGAGCTACGTCACCGGAACGCTGGACTAGGCCAAAAATACCGCACATCACATATTCCATTCATGCGCATGCTTTTATGTGATATGTCTGAAAATACCCTGATTCAGAGTATTTTTTTTACATTCTGGAGAGCGGTGAGGAAGATTCCTCAAAACCTTTTTCAGAAAAGTGGATGCTCTGATATCGATGTAGAGTTTGGCACCCTTCTCGGTTGTAATGCCTGTACACAACGAACAGGATAACCTACTGTATAGTCTACCTGCTCTATTCTCGATCAAACCGGATCAGATTATAATCATCCTCGATAGGTGCACCGACAAGAGTAGGGAAATAATAGAGGCATCATCGAGAAAGCTGGGCTACAAGGGCGATCTATTACTCGTCGACGTCGATGAGGACTTCCTCGACTGGAGATATCGCGTCGCGCGGTTATTCAGGATGGGATTCGAGCTTTCCAAAAACGACACGATTCTGACGATGGCAGCGGACATCGTTCTCGACCATCGGGTAAAAGACTTCGTCAACACCGTTCAGGGCACAGATGTGAAGCTGGTGAGCTTTGGACTGAAGTACTACCCGGTTGATCTCACCTACTTCGTCAAGAGGCTCGTCACACTGATCTTCCCCAGCAGGGGCTTCAGTGGCGTATTCATCTTCTCAAAGAAGGTGTGGATGGAGACCGAGGACGAGGAGGCCGTAAAAATGATACCGAAGGCTCAGGACACCTTCCTCTCGAACTCTATCAAGAAGAGATACGCTACGAATCATGTATGGCTTAACATCATTCATCTACGGCATCGGAAGGACGCGAAGGATCAATACCTCCGTGGGGTAACCGCCTATAGGGTCAGTGGGAAATCGCTCCCGTCCGTGTTTATCTCAAGCGTCCTATATCTCAGCCCCCTCATGCTGATGGGATATGTTCACGAGCGAGAGAGGGCGAGACAGAAGTTAACCTGATGCGTCGAGTATGATGTCTGCGGCCTTTATTCGACCGTTTTCGAAGTGAGGTTTCTCATGCGATTCAGCGTCCAGAATAAGGGACTTTATTTTGTCTCTGTCCGCTTGTTTGACAAAGGAAACGTCCACCTTCTTCGCCAGCGCAAGCATGTCCTCCATGTTTGCCGTCCGCGTTAGCTCAGGGTTGAAGACTATGATGAGTGGCTTCTCGTAGAGGAGGGCCTCAAAGATGGTGCCGCCACCCTGGTGGGTGATTACGACCGATGATTCGGCGACTAGCCTCTCGAAATCCGTCGAGTAGGTAAGGATCGTCCAGTTCGGGTGCTTTTCACGATATGGCGCGGGGTCGACTTTCCCGGTCTGCATCACCACCTTCACCAAGTCGAGCCCTACGACGGCGTCGAAGAGCTGCTTGTGGCCTTCGGTCCCGCCGGTCACTAGCACATACCCTAGGTCCCTCGCCTCATACCTCTTCTCCGGAAATATCGGTCCCGTGACGATGCCATTGAGGTTCTTTTTCTGCTCCTCCCACTGGAGCAGCGTCTTCTTCGAGAAGTGCTGTAGGAGAAGGGCCGTCTTGGAGGGTCTCGTGATGGCGACTCGGCTCTCTATGTTTATAACGGGTATAGTTTTAAGCCAAGCGATGACGGCTGGAGGGATACAGAAGTTGCTACCTGTGGAGACGACCACGTCGTAGTCCCTGTTCACCAATGAGAATGAGTGGTAGATTGATACCGCGAGGCGGAAGGAGAAGAGGAGGTTAGATGTCTGTGGATACCTCCCCTTGATGAGCTCCTTCACGGGTCCATAGGGGGCGAGAAGTTCCTTGCTGAGCCGGTCTTTCTCGGGGATTAGAAAGGAAGTCTCGGCTTTTCCCTTCAGCGCCTGTGCGATGGCGAGGGCAATACTCGTGTGACCCCCACCGCCAGCCAGGATCAGGACCCTTTTCCCCAAAGACAGCACCTAGATGAGGTGTATAACCGAGAATGCGAGCAGGCAGACGGCGACTTCAAAGCCGATGAGGATCGTGGTCACCTGCTTCTCCGTGAAGCGCCCCGACCTCATAACGATGTGTGTGAGGGAACGGATCTTCGGCTCCCGTGGCTTGACGGTTCCATCTTCCTGCAAGATGCCAAAATTCTCAGCCTTGAAGCCAGATAGCGCCTTTAACACTGCCTCCAGTATCCAGGGTGTAAAGCATAGAATTGCGAACTTCTCCATGTTGCCCAATACCGTGACACAGGCGCCGACGGCCCCTATTGTATAGTTTAGGTCACCGGGGAAGACCTTGCCGGGGTACCAGTTGTATCTGAGGAAGGAGGCCAGGGCTGCAGCGAAGACTAGGGCGAGGGCTGCTGCGGCGAGCTTGTTGCTCATCAACGCGAATACTCCTAGGGAGATGTATAGGACGAGCCCCATACCAGCCTCAAGGCCGTTGAAGCCAGCGAGGAAGTTCGTCGCGTTCGAACAGCAGAGAACAGCCAATGGAACGAGCACAAGAGGGTAAATCAGCCCAAGCTCAACCCTACCTATGAACGGCAGAGACATTTGGGTCACACCAGCGTTGACCGCCATCAGGGGGACGGCTGCGGGTAGAGGTATGAAGAAGTAAAACCATGAGGGGATACCGCGCCGCTTCAGCCTTTCGAATATGCCCAGCCCCTCCTTCTGCTTCATGAGGGTGGTTAACACATCGAAAATCCCGATCAACGTGATGATCAGAATAGTGTTAAGGCTCGCCAAGATGTTGATAAGGTCAGCTGAGTTTTTCAAGGCGAAGACCTCTAAGCCAATGAATATGAATATTCCAAATAGAAAACCCGTGATGACCCCGGGTCCACCCATATCGGGGATCGGCCTACCATCACGTTTCATTATATCTCTGCCAACGATCCCCGCGGCCATCATGAACTTATTGAATATCGGTATTGCGAGGTATGAGACAGCGAAGGAGAGGACTATGGCCGCGATGAGTGGGAGCGGGTCGGTAATCATGACTAAGGATATTATGGAGCGTTGATTTATCACTATCCTGCGCTGGGAACGTTTATCACGCGACGCTGAAGGGGCTCATACGTGAAGGCTCTGATAGTCGACGCCCTTGCCTCGGGTAAGGGTGAGAGGAAGGCGACGAGGGACGCTATAGGGGCTGGTCCGAGGGCCTTAGCAGGCATATTTGAGCCTAGAGGTATTGATGTATCCATCATCGAGGCGGAGACCATCTTAACCGGGGATTTCCCTAAAGGATTCAACCTGCTTCTAGTGAGCGGGATGACTGGGGACATACCGGCGATCCGTAGGATGGTCTCACGTTGGGAGGGCGGCCCGGCGTTGATTGGTGGCCCAGTGACCTCCGACCCAGAGCAGGCGCTGAGGAAAACGGGCTGCGACCTCGCTGTCATCGGGGAAGGGGAGGAGACACTATCGGAGCTACTTGATGAGGGTCTCTCGCGTGGAGAGCTACCTGAGGAGGATTCGCTGAGAAAAATCAGAGGATTAGCCTTCAACACTGATAGCGGCGTAGAGATAACGCCAGCTTCGAAGGGTCATGCCGAGGCAAACCTTCGACGGATTCAAACCGTCTACGTCGACCATTAGCGGCTATACCCTGCATCGTTCAGCCAGAGTCTACGTCGAGGTGTTGAGGGGTTGCAGCAACTATCACAGGTCGCTATTAGGTGAGGACTGTAAATCATGCGGAATATGTAGGAAAGCGGTCCATTACTTGCGAGATACGATTGCCCGCTTGGTACGCCTCCGGGCTGCGGCTACTGCTCCGTCCCCAGCCTCTACGGCCCCCCAAAGAGTCGTTCGGCGGACAGAATAAAGGATGAAGTCGTCGCCCTACTGGAGGAAGGAGTGAGTAGAGTTGTGCTCAGCGCCCCATGCTTCCTCGACTACGGGAGAGACCTCCTCGTCGAGCCCGAGCCCCTAACCGACCCAAGGAACCCCGAGCCAAACTATGACGAGATCGAGAAACTATTGTCATCATTGACGGATATACCGCGGATTAAGGATGAGACTGCCGCATTCATGATTGAGAACATCAAAGCCTCCCTCGTCAAGGAGAAAGCGGCGAAGCTCCTCGGGACGTACCTGACCGGTACCCCGGTGAGCATCGGTTTCGAGACCGGGTCTGAGACACATAGTGAACTCATGGGCAGGCCCTCGACACCGAGGGAGACACTCACGGCAATCGGGCGGCTTAAGAAGAGCGGGCTTGAAGCCGTATGTCTACTTCATCCATGGGTTACCGGGGCAGAACGAGGAGACCGTCGATGAGACCGTTAAAGCTATCGAGCACAGCAGGGACGAGGGGGCGGAGCGCATCATCCTCTACAGGTTCCAGTCTCTGCCGATGTCGGCTTTCAGCGGATACCCCTCGGCGCCTCCAAATGTCAGCGACCCGGGGAGCAGGAGAATCCACGAGGCCGCTGCTAAGGCGAACATGGGGGCGAAGGAGAACATGGTCGGTAAGGTCATACGCGTCGTGGTCGCTGAGAGGTACAACAGAAACAAGCGGTTGTTAGTCGCCTACCCGCTGAAACACGGCCCAGTGGTGCTTATCGAGTCACCCGAGCCCTTGGAGGGGAGAGTCATCGACGTAGAAGTCACGGGCGTCGCCTCGGAGAGGATGGTCAACGGGCGTACCAGTCGCTATGTTTTAATGGAAGCTGATCGAGTGCTTAATGCTGGTTGAACCTCTTGTCTGTCGACGAGCCTAAGAAGGAGCAGCAGGCGCCCGCTGAGGGACCCGTATACGAGTGCGTCCAGTGTGGCAGGCGAGTTAGTTACGAGGACCTGGAGAAGTACATTAGCTTCAGGTGTCCCTACTGCGGCTACAGGATCTTCAGAAAGGTCCGGGCCCCGATAGTTAAGAGGGTCAAGGCGAGGTAAGCTCGATGAGTAAGAACCTTTCCCTCGAGGAGAAGCGCGCCAACCTCATCATAAAGTACAGGAACCTCACCACCGAGACGGAGAAACCCGTCGGCGAGGAGGACAAGCTCATCTACAGGCTACACGACACGAAGAATCAGCTCATAATCATGCACGCTGTCCTCGGGCAGAAGACTATCGGCATCAGCTACGTAAGGGAGCTCAAGGAGATGGTTGAGAAAGAGGGTGCCTCGAAGGGCATCCTTGTCGGGGACGGAAAGTACACGTACTCGGCTAGGAGCAGCGCCGAGGAGCTCGGCATCGAGCTCATCCCACCGACTCTCCCGACCTTCGACATCTTTGAGCACGCCCTAGTCCCCCGCCACGAGATAGTCTCCGAGGAAGAGCTGACGGAGGTCACGAAAAAGTACCACGCAGAGCCCTTCCAGTTCCCCTGGATTAAGGTCAACGACCCAATCGCCATCATTCTCGGCGCGAAGAGGGGCGACGTTGTGAAGATCACGCAGAAGAGCGAGACCGCTGGGACGGCGATCTCGTACAGGTACGTCGTCTAATCTGTTCTTCTGGTTTTTCGACTTTTAGCTCCTCGAGTATTACCATCGCCTCGCCAAGTGGCATCCCCATGCCTCTCCGAAAGCTCCTCGGGTGATGACCTCCGGCTTCTCGGGGAGGATGATTTCTTTGACGTAGATTTTATGGCTCTTATAGAGGGGTAGGCTGTGCACGGCTTCGACGAGTACACCCCAGAGGGGGCTCTTCTCAAGGTCGCTGTTCACGGCTTCCTATCCTCGCTTCATCTTATCGTACATCTTGTCGAGGCTCCAGCGAAGGCTGCTCTGTATCTCCCGTAGACGTCTCTCCCCGCCGAGTTGCGGACGGCTACCGATTTAATTACCTCCCCATCAGCCTCGACGTTGTAGCTGAGGACCTGCTCGGGGGTTATCTCGCCTGTGGCTGCTCGGGCCTCGTCGGTTGTCCTCATGTTGGTGAGGACGCGGTCGATAAGGAAGGACTGAAAGGGGGGCGTTGAAGTTGTGAATGACGAGACCCTCACGGGGGGTGAAGATAATGTCGTCGCCGGTGATTTGGACCCTCCCGAGGACTGTTCCGTCCTTCGCTTGGATTGCTGAGCCATCGACGTGTGGTTCGGGCTTCGCCTCAGGCGGCCTCTCGACTGGTTTCGGTTCCTCCTTCTTCAGCATCAGGTAGCTTCATAGGCTTGGAAACGCCGAATCTGGCTGTCGAAACCCCTGCTGCACTATGGCCTTATCAATCTCCGCCATTGCTACCTTTAGGTCGTCGACCTCGATCTGAAGCTGCTCGGCGCGCTCCTCAAGGTCCGCGCGAATCTTTAGTAGCTTCCGTATATCCGACTCGTTGCTCATCCTTGGTCCCAACTTGGAGGAGGTTCTGAATCAAGTAGGTGTCTTAGACGTTTAAAGGCATGCCCTCCCATATGCCGCGCTTTTTTATTCCCGTGAGTGCCCTTTCCCTCTGGTGTTCGGATGCTTGGGAGGAGATTCGTTGAGAAGTATTACGAGCTGAGCAGGGAGAAGGAGAGCTTTCTGTGTGTGGGCCTCGACCCTGCGACTAGGGCCTTTAGGGACAAGTATGTGGTTCCCCAGCCCCTCATCGATAGGCATGGGGTCTCAGGAGGTATAGAAAGGTTCTGTGTCGACTTCGTCAAGGCGGTCGCTCCCTACACGCCAATAATTAAACCGAACGCCCAGTTCCTGGTCTACCCATTGGGCTTTGACGGGTTGAAGGCTATCGCTGATGCTATACACGAAGGGGGGTGTCTTGCTCTTCTTGATTGTAAGCTCTCAGACATCGGGACCACTATGGAAGCCGCCCTCCACTGGATCGGAGAACTAGGCTTCGATGCGATCACATTTAGCCCATTCCCCGGCTACGAGAACGGTGTCGACTCTGTATACAAGTGGTCGGAGGAGAGGCAGAAGGGTATATTCGCGCTCTGTAGGATGTCTAACCCTGGGACCCATGATTATCAGTCGAGGGACATGGAGGGGGTCCCGTTCTATCAGAGGCTCGCGAGGGACGCGACTGACCATGGCTCGAATGGCTTCGTTGTCGGTTGTACTGCTTCGGAAGAGCTCGGGATAGTGAGGGGGATAATCGGTGAGGAGAGACTCATTCTGTCCCCGGGCCTTGGGCCTCAGGGTGGTGACCCCGCTGCCGCGATCAGACTCGGATCCAACGGGGATGGGGAGGGGCTCCTCGTCTCCTCAAGCCGCAGCGTCAACTACGCTTATGAGGTGATGGGGTGGGGCTGGGAGAGGTTCGCCGAGGCATCCGCCATCCAGGCGAAGAAGAGCAGGGACGAAATGAATGAGCTGAGGCGGAAAGCAGGCAAGTAACTCTCTGGGAGAGATTCACGAGCTTGTTGCAGATGTATTCTCCGAGGCTCTTTATCCGGACCAACATGGATTCACCCTAGTAGTAGTCGAAGCGGTCGCTTATCCAGACCTTCGCGTTCTTTGCCCTCACGCCGTCTATGTATGTCCACTGGTAGACGAGGTCAGTTGAGAAGGTGTTTTGGATGATATTAGTTGGCGGAGGGGTGATATGAAGAAGGCCATGTGTTCTGGTCGATTGATTCGCCGTTCTGAGTATTCCTTAGCATATACGTTTAAACCGTTGGGGACTAAGTCAAGGGGAGAGTAGTCGATTTGGACAGGCTCTACGAGATCAGGTTCCATGGCCGCGGTGGCCAAGGAGCCTGGACGGCATCGCTCCTCCTAGCTCAGGCGGGGCTCTTGGAGGGGAAGCAGATTCAGAGCTTCCCAGCCTTCGGCCCGGAGAGGGCGGGGGCGCCTATGACGGCTTATACTCGCATAAGCGATAAGCCTATTCAGATCCACTCCAGCGTCTACGAGCCGGATATGGTCGTTGTGCTGGACCCTACGCTTCTTGGCCCGGCTGTGGCTGAAGGCCTAAAGCCATCGAGTAAGGTCGTCGTGAACACGACGGAGACTCCGGCTGCTGTGAAGAAGAAGCTGGGCATTGATAACGAGACCTGGGTAGTCGACGCGACGGGGATGGCGATGAGGATAATGGGTGTAAATATCACGAACACGGCGGTGCTCGGGGCCGTCGTGAAGGCTTCGGGGGCTGTGAAACTTGATTCGGTCCTCGCCGTCGTTAAGGAGAGGTTTCAGGGCAAGGTTAAGGATCAGAACCTCGAGGTCGTCGAAGCCGCCTATAAGGAGGCTGTCAAGGGTTGAGTGAGAAGAAGAGGGGCTGGAAGACGCTGCCCAAAGGCGCGGTCCCTTACAAGTCCAGTAAGGACTACAAGACGGGTGACTGGGGCGTCGCGAAGCCCGTCATCGACCACAACAAGTGTACCAAGTGTACCCTCTGCCACTTCTTCTGCCCGGAGGGGGCGATAACAGTGAGGGCGGACGGGTACACGGAGGTTAACTACGACTACTGCAAGGGCTGCGGCGTCTGCGCCAACGAGTGCCCGGTGAAGTGCATAAAGATGGAGATGAAGAAGTGATGGTTGCAAAGCAGAAGATGACGGGCCTCAACGGCGACGAGGCTTCGGCGTACGCGACGAAGCAGGTCGACCCAGATGTGGTGGCCGCATACCCTATCACGCCTCAGACGATCATCGTTGAGAGGTACAGCGAGTATGTCGCCGACGGCCTCGTTGGGTCCGAGTTCGTCGCGGTGGAGTCCGAGCACAGCGCGCTAAGCGCCTGTGTAGGAGCTTCGGCAGCTGGTGCGACGGGCGTTCACAGCGACGGCGGCGAACGGGCTCGCTCTGATGTGGGAGATACTCTACATCGCGGCCGGCCTCAGGCAGCCGATTGTGATGGCGGTCGCGAACAGGTGCCTCGGTGGCCCCATCAACATTCACAACGACCACAGCGACGCCATGGGCGCGAGGGACTCGGGTTGGGTGCAGATATTCTGCGAGAACAGCCAGGAGGTCTACGACGCGAGCGTCGAGGCCTGGAGGATCGCGGAGCACCCCGACGTCCAGATGCCCGTCATGGTCAACTTCGACGGCTTCACGATAAGCCACACGATGGAGAACGTCTACATCCTCGAGGACGCCGATGTGAAGAAGCTTCGTCGGGAAGAGGATCTACATGAAGACGGAGGGCCCGCGAGGGGAGGTCGAGTTCAGACTCGACCCCGAGAACCCGATGACCATCGGCCCCCTCGACCTGCAGGACTTCTACTTCGAGCATAAGGTCCAGCAGATGGAGGCTATGAAGGACGCCCTGAAGGCGATCAAGGTCGGTGGACAAGGAGTTCGAGAAGATAACGGGCAGGAAGCTAGAGTACGTCTACCCGTACAAGATGGAGGATGCCGAGGTCGCCGTCGTGGGCCTCGGCTCGGCGATGGGCACCGTCCGCGAGGTCGTGGACGAGCTCCGTGCCGAAGGCGTCAAGGCCGGCCTCGTCAAAATGAGGCTCTTCAGGCCATTCCCTGTGGAGGAGCTGAAGAAGGCGATCGGTAATGTGCCTGTGCTCGGCGTGATGGAGAAGGCCTACAGCATAGGCGGTCCGGGCGCACCACTCTACGAGGAGGTCAAGACCGCGCTCTACGACTCGCCGAAGAGGCCGCTCGTCGCCGACTACATCAATGGCCTCGGCGGGAAGGACACGAGCCCCGAGATGATCAGAGACGTCTTCAAGAGCCTCCAGAAGATAAAGGAGAAGGGCGCCGTGGATGAGCCGGTGACCTATGTAGGTGTGAGGGAGTAAAAATGAGCGAAATTACCCTTAAGGAGATGGCGAAGAAGCCCGACGCCCTCGTCTGCGGTGGCCGACTATGCGCTGGCTGCGACGAGACGATCGTCGTCAGGCAGGTAATGAAGGCGACCAGGGGTCCGACGATAGTGACGAACGCGACCGGTTGCCTAGAGGTCTCCACCAGCATATTCCCCTTCACGTCCTGGGAGGTACCGTGGATGCACAGCGCCTTCGAGAACGTTGCGGCGAGTGCGCGAGCGGCATCGAGGCAACGATAAAGGCGATGAAGAAGAAGAAGTGAGGGGCCGCTCGCGAAGTACCCGAGGGTCGACGTGATAGCGTTCGCCGGGGACGGTGGAACCTACGACATCGGGTTCCAGGCTCTATCAGGCGCGATCGAGCGTGGACACGACTTCACCTACGTCCTCACTCGACAACGAGGCCTACATGAACACGGGCATCCAGAGAAGCGGCGGCACGCCCTTCGGGGCGTCTACGACGACAACCCCCGCCGGGAAGGTGGTCCTCGGGAAGACGGAGACGAAGAAGCCCATCGACGAGATCATCATCGCCCACGGGACGCCGTATGTTGCTACGATCAACACGGCCTGGCCGCTCGACGTGATGAAGAAGACGAGGAAGGCGATTGAGGTAGATGGCCCCACGTTCCTCCACAGCCTCGCGCCGTGCAGCAGGGGCTGGAGGTTCCCGCCCGAGAAGACGGTGGAGATCAGCAGGCTCGCGACGCAGACATGCGTCTTCCCCCTCTTCGAGTGCAGGCAGGAGAAGGGTAGGCCGGTCTACGAGCTGTCGGCTCCCAGCCTCACTATAGCGAAGAAGCCGGAGTCTAAGAAGCCCATCGAGGCGTACCTCGAGCAGCAGGGTAGGTTCAGGCACTTCTTCAGGCCAGCGAGGAACGAGGCGCTCCTGAAGGGGCTTCAGGAGTCGATCGACACCCGCTGGCAGATTCTCTGCGAGAAGGCGGGCGTCTAGCCGCCTCACCCTTTTTATCTTCTTCCAGCTAGTCTCTTGTCTGATGTCCGCGTACAGCCCTGTCAGGGACACCCTAGCGAAGCGCATAGCTGGGGAGATTGTACTCAGCAGCAACCCAGGTCAGACGATGAGGAAGTGGAGGGGGCTGCTGAACGTGAACCAGATGGAGCTGGCTGACGAGTTAGACCTCTCGCCGTCGGTGATCAGCGACTATGAGACGGGTAGGAGGCAGTCGCCGGGCAGTGGCTTCATCAAGCGCTACGTCGAGGCGCTTCTGGATCTGGATCAGAGGCGGGGCGGGGACTACATCAGGCAGATGGCGAGGATAACCATAGACCCTAGCGACGTCTTCACAGATATCCGCGAGTTCACTCAGCCCGTGACGGTGGAACAGCTATGCAGGGCAGTGGACGCGGAGGTGCTCACGGGGAAGGAGAAGTTAGAGAATCAGGTCCTCGGATACACTATCATAGACAGCGTCAAGGCGATTACCACGCTGTCGGGGCTTGACTTCTACAGGATATTCGGGGCGACGAGTGAGCGCGCCCTCGTGTTCACCCAGGTGACACAGGGGCGTAGCCCGATGATCGCCGTAAAGATCAGCCCCTTCAAGCCTAGGGTTGTTATCCTGCATGGGAAGATCAGGAAGATCGACCCGTTGGCGGTTAGCCTCGCGGAGCACGAGGGGATACCGCTCGGATACTCGCGCCTCCCCTCGGAGGAGGAGCTCGTGGACGCTCTCATCGACCTCTATAAGCAGAAGAGCTAGCGGTGGGCGTAGGCGAGTATGAGCGAGATCGCCGAGAGGATTATGAGGAGGGGCGAGGTGGCGAAGGTTAAGCCGTCGTTCCTGTAGACGTAGAATATTATCCAGGGTATCTTGTCAACGTCGACTACACGGCTGATGTAAGGCAGGGCGACGAAGACGACTCCCAGAAGGATGAGCAGTACGCCGACTATTGTGAAGGGGTTCGCCTCGTCCAAATTGCTCACCATGAGTGGCTATGTGTTTTTTTATATAGAGTGTGCTGTTTCGAGTTGTAGGGGTCTGAACAGAGCCATTTCCGAGCTTCCCCGTTTGATAGGCGTCGTATTCTCGTATATCGCATTTTATCTCCTCCCCTTTTTTTCCCGCGGTATGTTGCGCGTGTTAGTTAATTTCGGTCTGTTATTCGGTGGTTGGGTCTTGTTTTTTGATTTGGGTGAGTCAAGTCTGTCGGTGGCTTCTCTATTGTGTCGTTTTTGTGCGTTTTTGGTCTTTTGGGGCCCGTAAACGTTATAATCGTTAGGGCTTGTATCTGCGTGCTCTAGGAGGCTGTTTCTTTGAGGGTCGTGCTCCTTGGTCCGCCCGGGTCGGGGAAGGGGACTTGTGCAAAGATCATCGGGGAGATGTATGGAGTGCCCGTCATCACGACGGGGGATATGCTGAGGGCGGCGGTCGTGAGGGCAACGCCGCTTGGCGTGACCGCGAAGGGTTACATGGACCGGGGCGAGCTTGTGCCAGACGACTTTGTGAATGACCTTGTCGAGAGAGGCTGAGGGAGTCCGACGCTACGAACGGCTTCATCCTCGACGGTTACCCGAGGAGCCCGAAGCAGGCGGAGGCGCTGGAGAGGATACTCAAGCAGTCGGGGAAGAGGCTCGACCACGTCTTGCACGTTTACCTCGAGAACGAGGTTATAATCGACAGGCTGAGCAAAAGGAGGAGCTGCCCCAAGTGCAGCGCAATCTTCCACCTGGAGAACAAGCCTCCGAGGGTGAACGGTAGGTGCGACGTCTGTGCCACGGCCCTCGTGCAGAGGGACGACGACAAGCCCGAGGTCATAAGACGGAGGCTCGAAGTCTACAGGGAGAAGACGCAGCCCCTACTCGACTTCTACGAGAAGAAAGGAGTGATAAAGGCCATCAGGGGGGACATCGACTTGAAGGAGCTGCCGGCTGCTTTGAGGCGAGTCTTGGGCTACTGCTAACTTACGCCACCACTTATAATGGAAAAAAATTTCCAAAAAGGGACGACCGCCCTGATCTCTCAGCTATCAGCGGGCTTCGTGCCATATTTTTCTTGGCTCACTATCTCGTTTAGCGACTTCCTCTTCCTCATTGCGTAGTTTAGTGCCCTAACTAGGTCGATTTTATCACGGGGGTAACCGACGGGAAGAAGGGCGATGACTCTGAGGTGGTCGGGGATGCCTAGGAGCTTCTTGACGTTGTCCTCGTCGAAGCTACCGACCCAGCATGTGCCGAGTCCCTCACCCGTGGCGACGAGGACCATGTTCTGAAGCGCTATCGCGGTGTCTACGGCGTACCACTTAGGGGACGCCTTCTCGTCGCCGCATGCGACAAGGACCGTGGGGGCCTCGTGGACGAACTTGGCGTAGAGTCCCTGCGAGAGGGCCTTCCTTTTCTCGGGGTCGGTGACGATTATAAAGTGCCATGGCTGGCTGTTGTTGGCAGAGGGGGATACCCAAGCAGCCTCCAGGACCCGGTTCATGATCCCCTTTGGAATAGGTGTGGGCTCGTAAGCGCGCACCGACTTGCGCTTCTGGACTGCCTCGTAGACTTCCAACACATTCACCTCTCTATGGGTGGAGCCTGAGCCCCTTCACCACCGTGTCTACCTGCCTCTTCGTGCTCCTGATGGCCATGCCGACGAGGTTTAGGTCCTCCGCCTTCACAGTAGCCACGGCGGCTCTGTTGTCGTCGTCGTTATAGGTCTTGAACAGCTCCTCGGTGTAGATGGTGAACCTCATGTTCCTCTTCATGGCGCGTTCGTAGACCTCTCTCATCTGTTCGCGCGTGGCGCCTAAGACGAGTATGGGCTGCCTGCTCATGGGGAGATAGACGTTCCCGGAGGCGTCCTTGTAGTTATCGCCGACTATCTGCTCCGTGCCCGCGATGCCGCTTATCGTGAAGGCCGTTACGTTGAGCTTCTGCCACGTGGCTAGGTCCTCGCGGATGATCACCACTATCTTAGTGTCGAACTCCATGAAACCAGCTCCCGGGGGTCAGGTCTTGTACCCTATCTTCCTGAGGAAATCCTTGCGCCACTTGATCCCGGCCTCGTCCTCGACGCCTTTCGGTTTAGCACCATCGACGACTCCCATGATGCCGTGGCCCTGATTGGTCTCAGCGATGATGACTTCGAGAGGGTTGGCCGTCGCGGCGTAGATGCCGCAGACCTCGGGTACGGCCTTGAGTTGGGTGAGGACGTTGATCGGGTAAGCGCATCTGAGGAAGATTATGAAGCTGTGGCCGCACCCGATGGCGAGAGCCGCCTCGGCTGCCTTCTTTCTCAGCTCCGGGTCGTTTCCGTCGTGGCGGACTAGGCACTCACCGCTCGACTCGCAGAATGCCAGGCCAAACTTGATCCCAGCGGCCGACGATGCAAGGGCCTCGTAGATGTCTTCTACGCTCTTTATGAAGTGGCTCTGCCCGAGGATGAGGTTGCAGTCCTGCGGGGCCTCCACTTTAACAACCTTGAACTCCATACGTGATCCTTCGCCTGATGGGCTTAAAACTTGAGCCCCCCTCGCAGGGTATATGAACGGGTTAGGGCGTGTTCTCAGTTATGGTCGATGAGCGGCGCCCCGAGGAGCGGGACCGTAAGGTGCCGGACTGGGTCCAGGCCACCTTCTGGGGGGACCACCCCGACAGCCTCGCCCCCTATGTGCCCAGCCCCCTCAACATAGTCCGAGAGATGCTCACACTCGCCGGCGCAGGCCCAGGAGACGTCGTCTACGACCTCGGCTGCGGCGACGGGCGCGTCCTCTTCACCGCCGTGGAGGAGTTCAATGTCACGCAGGCCGTCGGCTACGACCTCGACCAGGAGATGGTGGAGGCGCTGGAGAAGAGGATAAGGGACGCGGGCATGGTTGGGCGCATAGCCGCCATCCAGACCAACTTCATGGAGGTGGACCTGAGCCCCGCCACGATAGTGACTCTCTACCTCACCACCAGCGGGAACGCCAAGCTCCGCCCGAAGCTCGAGGCAGAGCTCAAGCCCGACACCCGCGTCGTGAGCCACGACTTCCCCATACACGACTGGGTCACCGACCAGCCCGAGGGCACCCCCCACACAATGGGGAGCCACAAGATGTTCCTCTACAGAATCCCCGAAGCCTACACGAAGGAGATCAAGGTGCAGCGCACCGATGAGGAGGAGGATAGGTGGAGGCGAGTACGCGACATGTTCACACGCGTGGACAAGGGCTAGCCACTTCACCTGTTTAAAAAAAGATTCTTCGAAACATTACCCGACATGAACAAGATAGAGGGCATGGATGAGGACTTCAAGAACGCCAGATTGTCTACATCACCACAATCGGCGAGCGCGGCAAGCCCTACCACAGACCGATGACCAACTACAACGAGGACCCCTATGACACTATGTGGTTCACCACGTTCCGCGCCACGAAGAAGGTCGAGCACATCACCAATAACCCCAAGATCAAGATCAGCTTCCCCAGCCACAAGGAGGGGGAGATATACGAGATAACAGGGACCGCAGATTTCGCCCTCGAGGAAGAGGTCCGCAATAAGTGGAAGTGGTGGATGCTCTTCTGACACCCCGAGTTCAAGACCTACCCCTGGTTCCAGCAGGGGAGCTTCCTCAACGAGTGCAGGATAATAAACGTCTACCCCGTCGAGGCCAAGGTGGTTAAGGGGAAGGACTCCGACTTCGCCGCCACCCCTCAGCTCCCCCACGGCTCGAACATCTTTTAACAAGTCGCAGCCAGAATCTCCCCATGGCTTCGATGCAGCTCGACCTACTCGTCCGCGGCTTCATCATCGGGCTGAGCATAGCCGTGCCCGTCGGGCCCATCGGGGTGCTCTGCATCAGGAGGACACTCGCCGAGGGGAGGCTTAGGGGTCTCGTCACCGGCCTCGGCGCCGCCACCGGAGACGCATCATACGGCGGAGTCGCGGCCTTCGGCCTCTATGTCGTCTCCAGCTTCCTCATCGGGCAACAGACATGGCTGAGGCTCATCGGAGGCGCCTTCCTCATCTACCTCGGCGCCCAGACCTTCAGGTCCCGTCCCCCTGAGAAGGCCGCCGAGGCGAAGGGAGGGGGCCTCCTCACCAACTACTTCTCAACCCTGCTACTGACGGTGACGAACCCGCTCACCATACTGATGTTCACGGCGGTCTTCGCAGGCTTCGGCGTCGCCATGACCGGGTTCGATCAGGCCTCAATTGTGACGTTGGGCGTCTTCCTCGGCTCCGCCAGTTGGTGGGTTGTGCTGACCCTTGTCGTGGGGCTTCTCAGGGGCCGGTTCGACGCCCGGTGGATGAGGATAGTGAACATGGGGTCCGGGTTAATAATCACGGGCTTCGGCTGCCTGTCCTTCGTCTACCTATTGGTAGACTAGAAAGAATGGGAAAAAGATCACTTGATTGCGCCAAGGGCCAGCGCTATGAGCGCCATCCGCACGTAGACGCCATGCTTCACCTGTTTGAAGTACCACGCGTTCGGCATCAAGTCCACGTCCGTCGTGATCTCGTTGACGCGAGGGAGGGGGTGCATGAGGACGAGGTCCTTCTTACCCCTCTTCACCATCGCAGGGTCGATGATGTAGGCGTTCTTCAGCTCCTCGTACTTCGCCGGGTCAGTGAAGCGCTCCTTCTGGATGCGTGTGTCGTAGAGGACGTCGAGCTTCGGGATGACCTTAGCGAGGTCGGTCCCCTCGTTGACCTTCATCTTGAGGTCTTTCCTTATGTCCTCCTTCATCGCCAGCTCCTTGGGGCTGATGAGGTATAGCTCCACGTCGAAGTGGTTGAGGGCGAGGGCTAGGCTGTGGGTGGTGCGCCCGTATAGGAGATCACCGCATAGCCCGATCTTGAGCCCGTCGATCTTACCCTTCGCGTACTTGATGGTATGGAGGTCGAGGAGGGCTTGAGTCGGGTGCTCGCCAGAGCCAGCGCCGCCGTTAAGAATCGGTATACTCGCCGCAGCGGCTGCCCTAGCAGCTGAATCGATCTCCGGGTGGCGCATCGCGATGATGTCCGCGTAGCACTCCACCGTCTTTATCGTGTCCTCGAGGGTCTCACCCTTCTTCACCGAGCTAGCGCTCGGGTCGCTGAAGCCCGTGACGCCCCCGCCGAGGCGGAGCATCGCTGTCTCGAAGCTGAGCCGGGTACGAGTGCTCGGCTCGAAGAAGAGAGCGGCGAGGACCTTCCCAGCGCATAGGACGCTGGGCTTCTCCGTCACCTTCACCATCTTCGTGGCCTCGTCGAGGATGAAGTCGATCTCCTCGCGACCGTAGTCCCGCATCGATAGGACGTCCTTCCCCTTAAAGTCGGATGCCTTTACCAAAGCCATCACTACGGAAACTCAGGTGGGTTTCACGCCTTAAAAACGTGAGGGGCTCAGAACTCGGGGTAGAGGTCGATCTTCCTCAGCAGGTCGACTAGTGTCGGCGACATCTCGTACTTCCTGAAGTCCCTCGGGTGGACCCAGCGGGCGTCGAGGGCGTCGTCGTGGTGGTACATCACCCCCGAGACTGGCTCCGCGAGGTAGTCGATTATCACGAAGTGGTACTTGACCCTCCCCGCGTCGTCCCTGACTATCTTGTCTACGACGCCGAGGTCCTCCAGAATCTCGACCACGAGCCCCGTCTCCTCCTGCGTCTCCCTGATGGCGGCTTCGCTTGTCTTCTCCCCCAGCTCCACCATGCCGCCGGGGACGGACCAGAGCCCCTTGTCGGGCTCAGAGGCGCGTTTGATCAGTAGGTACTCCTCGCCTTTACGGATCAGTATGCCCACGCCTATCATCGGGCGCTCGGGATAGAGGCGGCTGGGACTCAACGATCACACCATGAGAGTGGCATCGACGCCCCTGTTTAAGCCTATGCGGCCCACTTGGCGACCTCGACGACGTGCTGCTTCGTGTGGCAAGACCTGTGATCCTCGTCTCCCTCGAACTTTGCGTAGACCTCGGCGGTCTCATCGAATGCGTCCACCTTCCTAGCCTCCCATTCGACGCGGTAGTTCCCCTCGGCGTCCGTCACGCCCTCAACGAGCAGGTCATCCTTACCGATGTCCTTATCGTAGATCCTCACCGCCGCATCCGCCAGAGGTTTCCCAGTCGCTGTCTCCGTGAGCCTGCCTTTGAAAGTCAACTTCGTACCTACACTCACCTTCTCAGGCAGCTGGTCGAGGGTGATCGTCGTCGGCGTCGGGCCCATCCTCACCCCGGGCCTGTTCTTCAGGATCACCTGGCTAAGTACGAGGCTGTTGGGAATCAGGATGTCCTTCGAGCCGTCGAGGGACTCCACCACTAGGTGCATCAGCCTGATCTCCTTGACTGTGCCGGCGTTACCGGAAATCGTAACAACGTCACCGAATGTAAAGGGACGGGTGATAAGGACGAATATCCCCGCGATAGTGTTGGCTAGGAAGGTCTGGGTGGCGAAACCCACTACGAGGCCACCGAATCCACCGAGGGTGAGCGCCGCGGCGGGGTCGACGCTGAACACGGACGCGAGCACGGCGAGGAGGACGCCGAAGCCAACGATCCTCATGATGTTCTGGACGGTCGCAGCTGAGGACTGGTCCGCGAAGCCGCGCATGTAGGCATAGACGATACGCCCCACCTCGCCCACTATTAAATAGCCGAGGGCGAGAATAATCGCAGCGTTGATGTAGCGGAGGTGCGGGCTAATGACGAGCAATATCGAGGCGTATGGCCTAAGGAACTCCGGCAACTGCTGCACGTCCTTCCACTGGAAGAGTATCACGACGACGCTCAGACAGGCGCTGAGTAATACAAACAGCACGATGATCTTGAGGAGGCTCCGACCATAGTCGACGCGTCTACGCCTCGTTGTCTGCGCCGCTCCCATGTATCCCCGGAAGGGGCCTTTTTTTATTAAAAACTATGGTCTATTCGAGCCTGATTGTTCGTCCGTTTCGGTGGCTCCCATAGGTTTAGGGAGATTAGCAGCAAGAAGCGGATGAGTGTCGCCTCCCCGTCGTGGGGGAGCTTCACGAGGCCGAGGCCAGCGGACAGTATCCTCGTCCTCATGAACCGGATTGCCCCAAGGGCGTAGACGGGAAGGACAATGTTCTCGATGATGTAGATGACGCGTGGCAACAAGGATCCCCGGAAGAATATGGTGAAGCTGACTCGGAGATCGCCTGAGTCGAGATACAGTGACGAGAGATTCCCACATAACAGGAGCAGGAGTGACCCGAGGTAGTAGTTGACGGGGATCAACCCGACGAGCCTCCCGATGGGGGTCGGGTGTAGCTTGCCCGCGCGGCTTTCTCCAATGTTATCCTCGTATCAGGGATTAACCTGTTGAAAATGTTTATTGGCGGGGTGGGATCGGGGAAGGCTCAACGGTCTGCCCCATAGCCATGTGGACGAAGCGGCTCATCGGGGTACTCAAGCTCGACGCGGGGTAGACCTCGGGGAGCACCTTGACCCAGATTGGGAACCTGCACTTGAGGGCGGTTCCCTTCACTATGGCCTCGCCGGGGGGCAGGTCGCCTATTAGCTGTGTGAACTCGTCCCCCATTATCTCGGCGAGGCGCTGCTTGTCGAGGTCCTCGAGGCCATGGCAGATTATGTTGTTGGCGCACTGGGTGACGACAGTCTTCTCCACGGTGGCGAGGCGCTGGGTTACCGCCCAGAGACCAACGCCGTTACGCCCCCCGTTCGTCGCGATCTCCTTGATCACGCTGAGTAGCTTCCCACGGCTCTCCTTCTCACCAATCTCGAAGACCCCGTGCTGCGGCGCGTAGTACATCGCCTCCTCCAGCACCACGATGCAGCCGAACTTCCTGTTCTCCAGGGCCTCCCCGAAGATGCGGCGGAGAACCTGGGCCACGACGAGGTGCTTCTGCTCCCACGTGTCCTTCCCGTCGCTGAGGTCCATGATGACTATCTTCCTCTCCTTGAGGAGCTGGACTGGGTCAAGGACCGTGGCCTCGCCCTCGGGGATGAGGCGGCTCGTGTTTATCGCGTTCTCTACCTGCGCCCTGTATAGCTCCCACTCGTCCGCCTTCTTGTTGAAGCCGAGGTTCTCTGGGCTAACTATGGCTACTGCTCGGCGGAGATTCGCCTTCGTCACGACGGCTGCCTGGGCGTATAGGACCTTTAACGCCTGCACGAGTATCTTGGCGTTCCACCACGTCTTCTGCCACCCGAACTCAGCGACGTAGTCGTCCCACGGGATGTCCCCGGGCTGGAAGAAGCTGCTCCACGGCACCTTGAGGACGGCCCCCACCCCGAGGCGGTCAGTGAGGCTGCTGTACTCCCCGTCCTTGTCGACTATGAAGAAGCGGACAGGGGGATTCGCATTAGCGGCGCGGGCCACCATGCTGACGGCGGTCGTCGTCTTCCCCGTCCCCACCGCACCGCAGATGAGGCAACTCTGCCTGATCAACGGATAGAGGCCCAGCTCGACATCGAGGTCGGTCGTCGGGATCGGTGCCGAGGAAGAACTTCCACTCCCCGTTTGGCTTCGTGAACTTGGCGACGAGGTCGCGCTCCGCGGCGAAAACCTGCGTATTTGGGGCGAGTGGGTACCTGAAGCGGCCTGAGGCTGCCCTCCCCGTCCATCCAGCCCCATTGGTACGCCTCCGCGTGTAGGCTCGAGTCCTCGGCGTCGTCTATGACACGCCCCTCGGTGAGGAGCGCCTCCTCGTACTCGCGGACCCTCTTGTGGGGGTAGACCTTGACGACCTGATAAACGACGGGTGACCCGTTCTTAGGGTGCTTAACGTAAACGAGGTCGCCCTTCGCCAGCTCCCGCCCTCGCATCAGCAGGACAGTGATCTGGTCGACGCTGTACTCGCCCGTCAGGCTGTAGGTGTGTCCTACCTTCAGGCCCCCATCCATCTGCCCTCACCCCAGTACGGCGCGAGCCCCCGGACCTCCCCGGTGCGCCTGCTCACCCTGCTAAGTATCTCCCCGTAGACCTCCGCCATGAATCGGCGGGTTATCTTGACCTCCTCGTCCGCCTTCACTATTGGGAGGGGTATCCCGTTGTTGAGTGCTGTCCCGTAGCAGTAGTCGGCGACATCGTCGAGCCCCCCGAGGCAGTGGGCGGGCAGGTCAACCCTTATCGGCGGGAGGCTCCACTCCCGCGTCATCCTACCGTAGAAGCTGTAGATGGGGACGTCGAGGGAACCCATGAATGTTGCGGGCCTGCTCGCCTGCGCCAGCGCCGCCTTGGGCGAGAAGATGTCCGTCCTCTCCCCCGGCCTCAGCGCGTGCAGGAGGAGGAAGCTGTCGGGGAGCTGTGTCTCCCCCTGCAGTCCGAGGTGGTAGAGGAGGTATCTGGCGCTCGGCCTCTTCACGACGCCCGCGAGGGTTACCCCCGCCTCCCTGCTGAGGTGGAGGAGGTTGTTGATCGCGTCGAGAAGCCTCTTCTGGTCCTTGTGGCACCCCGCCATCCTCCACCAGTCGCTGAAGGCGAGGGGGCCGTCGACAAGGAGAAGCTCGGTCTCCGGGTGGGCGCCGAGGTAGACGGCGGCGGTCTCGTAGAGCTTCGCCTCCCTCCTCGCGTTCACCATCCCCTCGAACCTGTTCCCGGCGACCCCGTACGGGAGTGACATCGACTCGGGGCGCATCCAAAATTTGGCACCCCCGGGGAGCCCGTAGGCGAGTGCGCTGACGACACCGTACCTCTTCGAGGCGAGAGGCAGTATCTGGCTCCCCGCGTCCACGCCCGCGACCCTCTTGAAAGCCTCGTGCTTCGTCATTGGGAAGAGGCTCATCTCCTCCCTGATCCTCGCGGCGAGAGCCGCCACGGCGGGCTGCTCCGACGCCACGTCGCTCGAAATCTCATTTAGCAGGAGGTCCCTTATGGAGAGGCTCAGGCTCTCCCCCGGCCTCCTCACCCCCTCGATGACGCCCGCCCGCTCCTCAAGACTCAGCACTCGACGCATAGCCTCCAGAACAGTCCCTGTACAACACATTTTTTCCTAGACATATAAAGTGATCGAAGGTATAGAGCGTAATTTGGTATAAATGCCATTCTATATATAAAGAGAGAAATGCTAACGCTCGTAAATAATCGCTTCACGAGCGATCCAGCATCGCCGGATCAAAAACAAAGTTAATAAGAAGTGCGGGGCAGTTTTAATCAAATGTCCGAGGAATTGAGCCTAAAGGACAAGGTTTTCCGCAGCTTCCTCCAAGACCCGACGCTAGGCCCAGAGCAGATGGCGGCCAAGCTCGACGCGAAGTACAACTCCGTCAAGGACGCGTTCGCGAAGCTGGCGAGGGAGGGGCTCCTGCAGAGGAGCGGGCGTGGCAACTACGAGCCCAACTACGCCGGGATCGTGATCCATCTAATGGACAGGATCGAGGCGCTGGAGAAGCAGGCGAAGTAAATTGGCTGAGCTGATCGATAAGGCGACGCAGGAGCTCAAGCCTGACACCGCGCAGTTCAAGGTCCTCGCCTACCTAGCGTTCCGTGGCGCGAGCCTCCCCGGCGCCATAAGCGAGGAGACAGGCATCGCCCCAGGCACCGTGCGCCCCGCGCTCCGCAGCCTCCTCGACAAGGGCTACGTGAAGCAGCAGGAGGACGGCACCTACAGGAGCGCCATCCCCTTCACCGACTTCGTCTCCTACGTCTTCGCGAAGAAGTGACCGGATTGGTTGGCGCCGACGAGCTAGAGGGCCTGAGGCGGGCGGAGAGCCAGCAGCAGGTGCTCCTCTGCCTCGTCGAGAGCGGAGAGGCCATGTCGAGTCAGGAGATAGCGGAGAAGCTTAAGCTCACCGTCAACGCCGTCAACATCGCCCTCTTCAACCTCAAGAACAAGGGGCTCGTCGACCCGGTGAGCCGCGGCGTCTACCGCTACAAGCTCGGCCCCATACTGGTCACGCTGCTCAAGGAGTACTTCACCAAATGAGCGCCGAGAAGCTCGACCAGCTCGAACCCGACACCTCCGCCTACAAGATTCTCTGCCACCTCGCCTTCAGGGGCAGCGTGCTGAAGCCGCAGGAGATCGCGGAGGCGCTGAGGGAGAACGGCTCCACGGTCCGGGCGCGCCTCGCGGAGCTGAAGAAGCAGGGGCTCGTCGAAGCCCGCCCCGAGGGCTACGTCGCCATCGTGACGCCCTATGACCTCATCATGAAGCTCTACAGGGACATAGGACGCAAATAGGCCACTTTCGGTCACCTCCCCGCCCCACCCGGATAGGTATCATTTAAAAGGACATGGGAGAAAGTGGCTCCCGTGAAAAGATGTCAGTTTTGAAGCAGCTTGCCGAGCTAGGGGACAGGACGGACACGCTCCTCAAGCTACGAAAGGCGCCGAGCCAGTTCCAGATAGTCTTCCACCTGCTGGGCACAGCAAGGACGATGTCGGTCAAGGAGCTATCCACCGAACTGAACCTTACGCCGAAGGCGACGGAGCGCGCCGTGTCGAAGCTCCTCGAGAAGAACCTGATACAGCGCGCCCCGTTCAAGGACGGAGGCTACACGTGCGACGCCAAGCAGATCGTGCTCAGCCTACTCGTCACCGTCTCGGACATGTACGAGGACTACGAGAGGGCGCACCCTAGGCCAGCGCAGCCTGCTTCTCCCGAATCGGCGGGAGAACCTCCTTCTCCACCCAGTTGACACCCTTCGCCGTCAGCTTGTAGATGCTCCCGCTCCCCTCGGGGCGGAAGAGGACCCCCTTCTTCACCATCTCGTGAAGCCGAGCAGGCACTATGACCTTGCGCCCGCTCTCGTTGAGGCACGCCTTCAGCTCCTTCCCCGTCGCCTGGTACCCCTTCATCGCGTAGAGGAGAAGACCTATCGCCTCGTAGTGGCTTATCTCCTCCTTGCAGACGAGGATGGGGCCGTCCCGCCTCATCTCAACGATGTCCTTCAGGTGGTCGAGGGCCTGCTTCGAGATGACCACCGAGACCTTCTCGTTGAGCTGCGCCACGTACTCCTGGGTGAGCCACTCGAGGCCGCTGAGGAGCTCCTCGGGGGTCTCCCCGGATACCTGGATGTCTCCGAACTGGGTCTTCACGGTCAGCGTTATCGTTGGCAAATTACTCGGGCTCCGGCGCGTTCATAGTGTATAGGTACCCCCTCTTCTTATCCTTCCACCTTCTGACGGTCCCCTTCTTCACGAGCCAGACGAGGACCCCCGACAGGGTGGTCTTGGGGAAGAAGACCGCGTTGGCCTCCATGGCCTCCCTCAGCTCCGCGATGGTGCGGGGCGTCTTCCCCCACGGGTCAGCGAGTAGTTCCGTGACAGCCTCACTGCACTGGGTGGTCCGCGGGATCTGCGGCAGCGCCTCCGGGGCGCCGTTCTCCGCCTGCTTCCTTGGGCGGGGCCTGTGGCCAGAAGACTCGCCTTGGAAGCTCGCCGAAACCTTCTCGACTATGCCGGGGAGCTCTTCTAGGGCGCTGAGGACCTCGGCCTTATCCCCGCCCAGCTCCACCTCCATCTCCCCGATCTTGACCTTGAGATGGAACGGCGGGTGGCTCATGTATCCTCACAACTCGTATTACTGTTGATATTATGGGGCTTATAACAGTTGTCGAACAACTATCTCTCCCTCTTTGCTTTTTTAAAAGCCTGTTTAAATATGAAAAATGGTTGTTTTATCGACGTTTCATGGGACTATTATCATGTATACATTGCATAACGTCTCATAATTATGAGATGATACAATTAACTAATCATAATACGCTTTAGAACGTGTGAATATTATAGAATAGGGGAGAGAGTTACTTGGCCAGGGCTTCCCTCAGCTTCCTCGCTATCATCGCCTGGACGTCGGCGGCCTTAGCCTTCCCTCGGACCTCCGCCATGACGGCGCCCATTATCGGCCCCGCCGCCTTCTCACCCATCTTGGCGAGCATCTCGGGGTTAGCCTTGATCTTCGCCTCGACGATTGAGGCGAGCTTCTCCTCGGATATCACGCCGAGGCCGAGGGCGGAGATGGCATCCCTGGCCTTCCCGGATGGGTTCCGTGCGAGCCAGGTGAGTATCGCGGGGACCGACTCCTTCACGGTCTCCCCGCAATCCACGAGGGCGAATGTGCCGCGTATGGCGTCGTCCGTTAGCGCCTCCACGGGGACCCCGTCCCTCTGTAGCTTCTTCAGGTCCTCAGTGAGCGTCACGGCGGCGAGGGTCGTCAGCGCCCTGTACTCGCGGGTCAGCTCCTCGAAGAGTCCCATGTACTCGCTGTCGACTATCTGCCTCGCGAGCTTCTCGTTGAGGCCGTAGTCGCTCTGGAAGCGCCTGAGCTTCGCCTCGGGCATCTCGGGGAGGCTCTCCCTGAGTTTCTCGAGGTACTCGGGCGTTATGGTTATGGCCTTGACATCGGTCTCGGGGTACATGCGTGCTGCACCTGGGCGTGGGCGCGTGAATCTAGTGGTCCCGTCGGGGTTCGCCGCCCGGGTCTCGAAGGGTATCCCGTTGAAGACGTCCCTCGCCCGCTCCACGACCGCGGTGAGGGCGCGCCTGCTCTTCTCGGCGTCGTCCGCGACTATGACTACGGCGTCCCCATCGGCGGCGTTGACCGCTGAGCGGAGGGCGTCGACCTCGGCCTGTGTGATGCTGTAGCCGGGTAGCTCGTCGGTGTGGAAGATACCCTTGACTCCGCCCCTGTACTTGGCGTGGTCGCTCATCTCGGTGCCCAGGCGCCTGTTGGGGCAGAGCTCCCTCCCGGTCAAGCCGGCGAAGCCGGGGAGCCTCACGGCCCTGACCACACCCCCCGCTCTTCAGCGCGCCCTTTAGTATCTTGGACTCGGTCGCCTTGAAGACGGCGGAGACGTCGAGCTGCTCATCCTTGATGTGCTCGGGCTTCACGCCGCGTCTTGATTAGCTCGTCCCTGATCTCTAGGAGGCTCCACTGGCGCTGGGCCTCGTATTCGACTATTGTGGGCATCAGGGGGAGGTCCTGGACGCCCTTGATCTCGACGACCTTCCCGTTCATTATGGAGACGTTTACGTCCTGGCGGATGGTGCCGAGGCCGCGGCGTACCTTCCCTGTGGCGCGGAGGATGCTACCGATCCTCAGGGCAACGGCCTGGACCTCGGCGGGGTCGTGCATGTCGGGCGCCGTGGCGATCTCCATGAGGGGTATCCCGAGGCGGTCGAGGCGATAGCGGACTATGCTCCCCTCCTCGCCAACGTTCCTCGCGGCGTCCTCCTCGAGGCTGATCTGCTGAATACCATATCTCTTGCCGTCGACCTCGACGCCTCCGCCGAGGCTGACGACGCATGTGCGCTGGAACCCGCCCGTGTTGCTGCCGTCGACGACGGTCTTACGCATCACGTGGACCTCGTCCACTGGGTGGCTCCCAACCATGAGGGCGAAGCTCAGGGTGAGCTCAAGCGTCTCGGGGTCGAGCGGCCCCGGGGGCTCCTCGTCCATCTCGACGAGACACGTCGTGGCGCTGTCGCCCTCGTACTGGATGGTCTTCCCCTTGAGGAACTCGAAGAGGGCGGCTGGGTCGAACTCGCCTAGCTCGCTCTGGCTGGGGCGGAGGCGGCGGAGGAACCTGAACTCGGGCTCTGCCTCGCTAAGCCTCGGGGGGCAGCTGCAGAAGAGCTTGTGCTCCGTGGCGAGCTCTTGGTGGACCTCTATGCCGACCTTGAGACCGATCTTCTTGTAGTCCATCACTTCTCCCTCCTCGCGTACGGGGTCCGGGGGTTATACTCCCCCGCGACGTTGGTCTTGAGGAGCCTCTTCGCCTCCTCGGCGGTGCTCCGTGTTGCCGAGGCTCCACATCATCTTGACGAGGGCGGTCTCGGGGAGCATGTCCTCGAGTGGCTCGACGCCGCGGCGGGTGAGCTCCCGCCCCATGCTGTAGACGTTCATGTTGACGCGCCCCCAGATGCACTGGCTCGTCATCCCCATCAGCACCCCCGCCTTCCCCGCGCGCCCGATGGCGTCGTATAACCTCTCGGAGACGTGGCCGAGGCCCGTCCCCTCGAAGACTATGCCGCGGAAGCCCGCGTCGATGAGGGTGTCGATTATTAGGGGGTCGAAGTCCGGGGTGGAACTTGACGAGTGCCACCTTCTTCTCGAACTTGTTCATGATGACGGGCTCCGAGTCCTGGCGGGGCCTGTAGTGCTCGGCGATCATCTCGATCTTGCCGTCCCTGAATCGGGCCACGGGGCTCGCGTTCACGGTCTGGAAGGCGTAGCGGGCGCTGGAGTGGCACTTGCGTACCTTGGCGCCGGGGTGGAAGATTATGGAGTCGTCGCTCGTGCCCTCGTGCATGCCGAGGACGACCTCGGCGAAGGGGGCGTGGGCCGCCGCGTTGACGACGGCGACGAGGTTCGTCGCGGAGTCGCTGCTGGGGCGGTCGCTGCTGCGTTGGCTGCCGACGAAGATGACGGGGACGGGGAGGTTCTGGATCGCCAGGCGTGAGGGCTGCGGTGCTGTACCCCATCGTGTCCGTCCCGTGGGTGATTATGACGCCGTCGGCGCCCTGCTTGATCTTCTCCGCCACCCTCTTCGCCATCCCCTCCCAGTGGTCCGAGTTGATGTTCTCGCTGAAGACACTGTAGAGGATGTCCGCCTCGATCTGGGCGATGTCGGCGAGCTCGGGGACGATGCTGAGGAGGTCCCGGCTCGACATCGCGGCGTAGACGCCGCCGGTGACGTAGTCGACGCGGCTCGCGATGGTGCCGCCCGTGCTTATGATGCTGACCTTGGGCAGCCCCTCCTTCACGGGGGGGAGTGGCGGCGGCCTGAACTCGGGCTTCACTGCCTCCCCGATCTTCTCGACGCGGAGGTCGTCCGTTAGGGCGATCCCGATGTTGTAGCCGGTCTTCTGCTTGATGATGAGGTGCCACTCGTCCGCGTTCTCGACGCGGGGCAGGAGGGTGCCCTCGTAGGCCTCGCCACCCTTGTTTACCCTGACGACGTCCCCTACGCCGACCTTGGCGTGGGTGAGAAGCTCCCTGAGCTTCCCTCTGTAGCCGGGGAGAGTCTCGGCAGCCATCTAGAATCAGGGATTTCTACCGCTGCTCCGGGTATTAAGAGATGCGGGTCAGAGTGGCTTGGAGACGTAGACGCCCTGCTTCTCGTAGCCGAGGCGGGCGTAGTACTGCTTCGTCCCGAGGGCGCTCATGACGACCATCCTGCGCATGTCGTAACCTCTCATGCGCCGCCCTCTCCGCCTCCGCCATAAGTGCCTCACCCCAGCCCCTGTGCTGCCAAGCGTCGCCCCGCCTCTCCCCGACGGGGACCATGCGCCCGTAGACGTGGAGCTCCCGGATCAGCCCGGTGTGGGTGTCCAGCTCGGGTCGGAAGGGCTCGCCGGGTATCCTGAGCCTGACGAAGCCGATGAGGGCGTCCGCCTCCCTGTCCTCAGCCTGTATGAAGTCCTCCGTGCCCCCCGACGCCTCGTAGACGGTGTGGGTTATCTCGACCCTGCCTGGGATCAGCCTTCTTCGCGGAGTGGCCCGCCTCCCTGCAGCGGATGCACCTGCACCGCCCACCCCGCGCCACGAGGCGGTCCTCGGCGAGCTGCCTGAGGTTGCTCATGTCGACCCCCGCGTCTATTCTGGGGAGGGGTATGTCCCGTTGGACCCGCATTATCCTGACCCACGGGGGCGTGATCTCCATGACCTTGGAGACCAGCTCCGCCGCCTCCTCCGTCTCGAGGGGCGTGTACTCGCCCCTCTTCCACCAGTCGTAGAGGCGCGTCCCCTTCACGACGAGGGTGGGGTATATCTTGAGCATGTCCGGCTTGAAGCGGGGGTCCTCGAAGATGGTTCGGAACCCCTCGAGGTCCCTCTCGGGGCTTGAGCCGGGGAGGCCGGGCATCATGTGGTAGCAGATCTTGAGGGCGGAGTCCTTGAGGCGGGCCGTGGCGTCGACCACGTCCTGCACCGAGTGGCCCCTGTCGACCCTCTTGTAGATGTCGTCGTAGACGTTCTGGACGCCGAGCTCGACGCGTGTGACGCCGAGCTCCAGCATCCCGTCGACGTCCTTCTCCTTTATGCAGTCGGGGCGGGTCTCGACGGTTATACCGACGTTCCTAACGCCCGACTTCTCGGCGTTGAAGCTTCGCCTCGGCGAGGTCCGCGGATGGGCACGTCGGTGAGGGCGTCGAGGCACCCCTTCACGAAGCCCTCCTGGTAGGCGCGTGGCGACGCGGGGAATGTGCCACCCATGATTATAAGGTCGACCTTGTCGACGACGTGCCCGATGGTCTCCAGCTGCCTTGATGCGCGCCTTCACCTGCCTGTAGGGGTCGTACTCGTTCTGCGCACCCCTCATGGCGGCGGGCTCGTAGCCCGTGTAGCTCTGGGGGCTGTCCTCGTCCGGGCCGCCGGGGCAGTAGGCGCAGCGCCCGTGGGGGCAGGGGTAGGGCTCAGTCATCACCGCGACGACGCTCACCCCGCTGAGGGCGCGCGCCTCCTTCCTCCTGAGGATGGGGAGAAGCAGCTCCGCCTCCTCCTCCGTGAGGGTTGCGAGGATCTCCGAGTTGCGGGGTATCCGTGGCAGCCCGTGGGCTCGGGCGACCTCGATCTTCACCCGATCTAGGTCAGACCTGGAGGGGTCGTCTATCTGAAGAAGCTTCTCTACGATCTCCCTGAGGGCGCGATCCAAAACCGAGTCCAACTAGGGTTGGAGAGGCTTAAAAACGCTGTCTGCGGTCGCCGCCGCGGCGATCGTCGCGTGGCGCGTGGACTACTCTCTTGATGTAGTTTGCTCCTCGTCTTCCTCTTGGGGGCGAGGTGGGTCCTGGGCTGCGGCTCGATCTTCGGCGTCTGCGCCCTTACCTTGCCGGCCTTTGTCAGCGAACCGTGCGTCGGCATACGATTACCGCCGTCTTCTGGGAGGGCGTAAGACTATAAACCTTTCTAGGGCCTGAACGGGGCGTCGTGGCCCGGGATCACGAGCACCGGCTTGTACCCCGCGATCTTCTTCAGGCTCTCAACGGCGGTGGCGCCGCTGATATTCTTCGTCACCACCATCGGCTCCCTGAACTCAAGGTAGTCCTCCTTCACTATCGCGGCGTCGCCTATACAGGCCACGAGGCCCTCGCCGGTCTCCACGAGGGCGGAGACGCTGCCCGGCGTGTGGCCGAAGGTCTCGATGAGGCGCACGTTCCTCGTGACCCGCTTCTCCCCCTTGAACGTCTTCGACGTCGAGGATGTCGATGAATGCCTTCCGCCACTCCGGCCAGTATAGCTCAGCGGCGTATTCGTACTCGGCCTCGTGGATGAGGAGGGGCTTCCCCCGCCACATGTAGTTGGACTCGGTGTGGTCGTAGTGGCAGTGGGTGTTGACGACGATGTCTATGTCCCCTGGCTTCAGGCCGAACTCGGCGAGCCTCTTCGGTAGGCACCCGTAGCGCCCGAGCTGTATGATGCCCGGATCGATGAGGATGTTCTTCCCCTCGTCCCTGACGAGGAGGGAGTTCGTCGACCCCAGGTTGAACGTGACCCCGTTGTACGTCTGACCTATCGCGGGGGGCGGCATCGGGGTAAGGGGCCACCTGAATGTCAGCATCGGGTGCCCCTCCCGGACACCGAGGCTCATGTAGAAACACTCGAAGAGGACGTCTACCCTCGCCTTATCGCTGGACATGGATGAGGAATGATTCAGTGGTAGAAAACGGTTTCTTCAGTGATCTACGCGTATCATTCGACCCGAGGCGTCCATCCGCCTCTTCCCGAAGTCGGCAGCGACCTCCCGCAGCCTCGTCGAGTCGAAGACGGGCCCGTCCCTGCAGACCCTGTAAGGGCCGATGGCGCAGCTCCCGCAGAGGCCGACGGCGCATTTGCAGAGCCTCTCTAGGCTGGCCTGCGTGGGTATACCGAGCCTATCCGCCTCCGCCCAAATCTTGACTGCCATGATCTCGGGACCGCAGATGTAGACCTGGTCGAAGCTCCCCCGGGACATTATCTCGGCGGCGAGGTTGGAGGCGTATCCGTGGTAGCCCTCGGAGCCGTCGTCGGTGGAGACGACGAGGTTGAACCCGAGGAGCCGGCTGAGCCGCCCCTTGAAGAGGAGCTGGTCCCTGCTGCGGGCGCCGATGATGAAGGTGGGCTTGACCCCCTTCGACGCCATCTCCTCGGCTAGGGGCGTGAGGGAGGCTATACCGGTGCCGCCCCCGACCATGATCGGGTTCCTCCCCTTCACGGTGTATCCGTTTCCGAAGGGGCCGCGTACCCCAATCTTGTCCCCCGCCTTAAGCTCGGATAGCGCCCGTGTGGCCTCACCGACCACCCTGACGGTGATGCTCGAAGCCTTCCCGATAGTTGATAGGCTCATGGGGACCTCGTCGACGCCGGGGAGCCATACCATGACGTATTGCCCCGGGCGCGCACCCGCGACAGCGGGGAAGTAGAGCGTGTATATGTCAGGCGTCTCCTTTTCGACCCTCTCGATCTTCACAACTGTCATGGCATTCACCGCCTGTGGGCGAGGCCCACGACCTCCGAGACGGAGCCGAAGCCGTTCTCCCTGAGGTAGCGCGCCACGCCGTCGTTCACCCTCCCGTAGACCTCGAAGCCGTGGTTCATCACGGCGGTCCCTATCTCGACCGCCGACGCCCCCGCGAGCATGTACTCGACGGCGTCGCGCCAGCTGGACACGCCACCGCAGCCGATTATCGGCACCTTCACGACCTCGGCTATCTCCCAGACGCAGCGGAGGGCGACCGACTTGATGGCGGGGCCGGATAGCCCGCCGGTGACGTTTGAGAGGATGGGCCGCCTGAAGTCGGCGTCGATCGCCATCGCCTTCAACGTGTTCACAGCGGTGATTGCGTCAGCGCCCCCCTTCTCCGCCGCAACCGCTATGCTGGCGATGTCGGTGACGTTCGGTGAGAGCTTCACGAAGACTGGGACCTTTACAGCTTGCTTCACGGATCGCGTGACCCTCTCGACGCTTATCGCGTCAGCGGCGCACATGCCCGGCTCACCCCCCACGTTCGGGCAGCTGAGGTTGAGCTCCAGCGCGTCTGCGCCGGCCCCAGCCAACGCCTTGGCGTCTGACTGGAACTCCTCGACGGTCGAGGCGAAGAAGCTCGCCACGACGGGCACGCCCTCCCCCTTCAGCTCGCGGAGCTCCTCGAGGTAGCCCTCGACGCCGGGGTTGGGGAGGCCCATCGCGTTGAGGAGGCCGCCCTCGACCTCGACGACCGTCGGGTTGATGTGCCCGGGCCTCGCTGCTGGGCCGAGGCTCTTGGTCACGACGGCGCCGGCCCCAGAGTCGTAGACGCGTTTGAGAAGGGGAGCAGACATCCCGAGGACGCCCGAGGCGTTCATCGTCGGGGAGCGGAGCCTGAGCCCGGCTATTTCAACGGCTAAACCTTTCCCAGTCAAGCCGACCACTGATACTTGACCCTCTCCAAATTAAAGGTGTCCATCGGCCCTGCAGGGTCTATAAAGCGCCGACGCGCGGGGTAGCATGGATGCCCATGAGGACAGGCAGCATCGTATTGGCTTTGGCCACTCGGCCTAGTGGCGATTCTAGCGGTTTCATTATTCTACACCTCCAGCCTCGGCGTGGGGACCGTAGAGGGCAGGGTCACCATAGGGCCCTGGACACCCGTCGAGCCAGTCGGGGGCAGCCATCCGCCCCCCGAGGTCTACACGTCGAGGCACATCATCCTCGAGGGCACCCTCATGCCGCGGGTGGAGATACCCATGAACGGCACCGGGTTCTTCACCGCCGAGGTGAGAGCGGGCACATACAGCCTTACAATGAGTAACTGCACCTTCGTGGGCTGCTCCCGCGTCCTACCCATGACCGTCACCGTGAAGCAGGGCGAGACCACCACCCTCCAGATTAACATAGACACCGGGATACGATGAAAAGGGGCAGCTAAACCCCTCTCCGCCCAATAATGTTTAGAAACACCACGGCGATCACTGAACCGACGACCAGGCGACCGACTTGACAAGAGCCCACATCGAGGAGACCCTAATCGGCGTATTCGCCCTCACAGCCGACGGCAGGGTGATAGAGAAGGCACTCTACCCGAAGGAGCCCGAGAAGATAGCGCGCACCATCACGCGGCAGAGGAACGGCGAGGTCACCAAGGAGATCACGAGGGTCGTCGAGGGCGTGATCAAGAGGGGCTTCGACGGCGTCACGACCACGAACCCGGAGCTCGCCGAGACCCTCCGGGGGGAGTTCAGCCTCGAGGTGAGCGTCGTCGACTCGGGCCCCGGGGACGAGCTCCGGGAGCAGCTCCCCGAGATCGCGCGCCAGAACAACATCGTCCGCGACGACGAGGGCTACTACGACCTCGGGCGCCAGGTCTCCACAATACTCACCCGCGGCGCCGTCCAGGACGCCCTAGGCGGCAAGGAGGCGCAGATCACCCAGACCGTCCAGCTCCTCGGCGAACTCGACACGAGCCTCAACGGGCTGAGCAGCCGGGTCAGGGAGTGGTACGGGCTCCACTACCCTGAGCTGAGCAGGATCATACGCGACCACCAGAGCTACCTCAGGTTCATCACGGAGATCGGGGACCGCTCATCAGCCACCCCGGAGAAGGTGGAGGCCCTCGGGCTGCAGCGCAGGGAGGCGACCAGCATCATCAAGGGGGCGGAGGGCTCCATGGGGGCGCCGCTGAGCGGGGACGAGCTCGCCGAGGTGCAGCGCCTCGCGAGTCAGGTCCTCTCACTCTACGAGTACAGGGGCAAGCTGACTGAGTACATCTCCAGCATCGCCACGGAGGCAGCCCCCAACGTCTCGACCCTAGCCGGGCCTACCCTGGCGGCGAAGCTCATCGAGAGGGCGGGAGGCCTCAAACGGCTCGCCATGATGCCGTCCAGCACCCTGCAGATACTCGGCGCGGAGAAGGCGCTCTACAGGGCGGTGAAGACGAAGGCGAGGCCCCCCAAGCACGGGCTCATCTTCCAGCACCCATACGTAAACGCGGCACCCCGCGGCCTCAGGGGGCTACGGGCACGCCACCTGGCCGCGAAGCTCTCCATAGCCGCGAGGGCCGACGCCTTCAGCGGCAACATGATCGCTGAACAGCTCAAGAAGGACCTAGACGAGGCCGCCTCACAGGCCGCTGAGTCTAGGCGGCGCACCGAGCCCTGAAAGGTTTAAAATGCGGGGGCTCAGCGTATCACTCCAGAGGCATCACAGGGTGTCGACGTTCTCCGAGGCGTTCCAAGAGAAGTTCGGGCGGAAGGACTGCCCCTTCATCTTCGACTGCAACGTAGAGATCACCAAGGACTTCTTCGCCAGGGTCTGCAAGACGCCCGCTTACCCCAACTGCCACCACTTCGCCAAGAGGGTCGGCGAGCTACAGGTCCCTATGACTTGGCTCCAGAAGCTCGCCATCGACCAGGCGAGGGTGGTCGACGCCGACGGCCCGGACGCCGAGGCGGCCGACCCTACGCCGAGGTAGCCCCGCTTGGGGCCATTCGTTGCGGAGCACACGCCCGGAGTCTACTTCATAGATTATAAGGGGCAGAGGCTCCTCGCCACCCGCAACCTCGCCCCGGGGAGGAGGGTGTACGGGGAGGAGCTAATCGACGTGGGCGGGGTCGAGTACCGCCTCTGGAACCCCTCACGCAGCAAGCTCGGCGCCGCCATCATGAAGGGGCTGAAGCGCAACCCGATCGCTCCCGGCTCTAAGGTCCTATACCTCGGGGTGGCATCCGGCACCACGTGCAGCCACGTCTCGGACATAATCGGCGAGTCGGGCCACGTCTGGGGAGTCGACTTCGCCCCCCGCCCGATAAGGGACCTCATAGACCAGGTCGCGAGGTATAGAAAGAACTTGACCCCCATCCTCGGCGACGCCCGCCAGCCCCAGGGCTACGCCCTACAGGTCCCGAAGGTCGATACCATCTTCGCCGACGTGGCGCAGCCCGACCAGGCCGACATAGTCGTGAAGAACGCACGCCTATTCCTCAAAAAAGGCGGATACGCTATGCTCTCCATAAAGTCGAGGAGCATCGACGTGGGCAGGGAACCCGCCGAGATTTATAGGGATCAGGTCAGAATCCTCGAGGCCGGCGGATTCAGGGTCGAGGAGGTCGTCGAGCTCGACCCCTTCGAGCTGGATCACGCGCTGGCGCTCGCAAGCCTCGTCTGAGCGGCGTCGAGGCGTATCCTCTTCACAGGCTCCCAGCTGTGGCGAACGATGCTGGGCCAGCTCCTGTGCTCCTTATACCATGCTTCAAGCCACTCTATCGCCCTCCCGTCGCTGGGGTAGCCGGAGTTGAAGTCACCGTACTCCTCGCGGAGGGCGGCGACTATGGCGTCCCTCCTCACCTTCGCCAGGATGGAGGCGGCGGACACCACGGGGTATGTCGAGTCCGCCTTGTGCTCGCAGACCAGCCTCGGCTTGGCTGGGAGGAGGCGGAGGATCGTCTCACCGTACCTTTCCTCGTCCACATCCGAGGCGTCGACGTACGCCTCCTCAGGGTCGAGCTCCCTCAACACCCTCGCCATCGCGACGGCCTCGAGGTAGTTGAGCCTCTTCAGCTTGACGCCGCGGTTCACGACGGAGTCGATGGAGCGGGGCTGGAGGTCGAAGTACCTGACCCCCGTGGCGAGCGCCTCGATCTGGGGCGCGAGCTCCTCCCGCCTCTTGGCGGTTAGCTGCTTCGAGTCCTTGACGCCGAGCTCCACGAGGGTCTCTATGTGGTCAGATGGGAACGAGGCCCCCGCGACGACGAGCGGGCCGATGGCGCTGCCCCTCCCCGCCTCGTCGACCCCAGCGACCCTCATGGATGAGAGATTGGTCGCCTCCGATTAAAAGGCTAGCCGGCTGTAGAGCTCGACATACCTGTCCGCGCCCGCTTCAGCATCGAAGCCGTCGACTATTGTCTCTCTGGCTCTGGCCCCCATCGAGAGGGCATTCGACGCCTCGATTATTCGACCCGCCAGCTCGGCGGGCCCACCGGAGTAGAGGAAGCCGTTGCGCCCATCCGTGATCAGCTCCTCCGACCCATGCCCCTCGGCCGCCACCGGGACGCATCCGGTTGCCATGGCCTCCTGCAGGCTCAGGGAGAGCCCCTCCCGGGACGAGGTCAGGACGAATACGTCGAGCAGGCCGAGGAACGAGGGTGCGTTGTTGATGGCGCCCATGAAGAAGACGTTGCGGAGCCCCCTCTCCCTCGTGAATGCCTCCAGGCTCCGCCTCTCGGGCCCGTCCCCGCCGATAAGGAACGTGACGTCAAGCTTCTTCGAGACCAGCTCGGAGGCCTCGAGGAGGTCCACTATCCTCTTCTCGCGGACGAGCCTCCCCATCGTGCCCACGACGAGGGCGTCCTCGGGGATTCCCAACCTCGCCCTGAGTTCGGAGCGATCCCTCTGTGGTCTGAAGCGGCGGGTGTCGACGCCCAGGTAGAGGGTCTCCGTGTTCCTCGCGCCGAGCCTCCTTGCGAGGCCCTCGACGTACCGCGACACGGCGACGACGGCGTCCGCATGGCGGAGGGCGTGGCGGGTGAAGGGGAGGTAGGCTGGGTTGTCGAGAGGGAGGGTGCAGTCGCTGCCGTGGCATGTGATTATCCTCGGCGCCTTGACGGGGACGAGGGAGGCGACGAAGCCGAGGGGGATGGCTAGGTGGCTGTGGATGAGCCCCGGCGCGGCGGCTGAGGCGTGGAGGAGGCAGGAGGCCATGTAGGGGGGAAGCTGGGCGAGCCTCCCCATCGGCGCCCCCTTCATCGTCTCCTCCGGCAGGGACTCCAGCCCATTCAGGGGAAGGTACGGGAAGCGCCTCACGGGGTATGGCGCGGCCTGGTCCCCCATCGTCCTGCTCCTCGGCGCGAGAACCGAGAGGTCCACCCCCCTCGCTGCGAGGCGGAGGCAGAGGTCCCTCACGAACCCACCGTTGAAGTCCCCCGGGAATCGCGGGTAACAGGGGGTGACGACGAGCACCCGCGGGCACATGTTTTATAAAAGATAGTTGAAAGTAAATATTGTTATGGACCTGCGTCTCTGCCTCGTCGCCACAGAGCTCTTCGCTTGGGGGAGGAAGGGCGGATTCGGCGCCGCGACGAGGATGATCGGCGGAGAGCTCGCGAAGAGAGGCGTGGACGTCTCCGTCGTGGTCCCCGCCGGTAGGAGGCAGGGGGAGGCTTGAGGAGCTGGACGGCATGGCGGTCCACTCCTTCCCCCTCGCCAGGTACCACTCTCACCGGCTACCTCTACAGGGGGATAGACGCTGACATCTACCACTCGGAGGAGCCGAGCTGGGGGACGAAGATAGCGCTGGAGGCAGTCCCCGGCTCCAGGCACGTCGCCACCTCCCAGAACCCCAAGACGAGGGACGACTGGCGCCTAGTCGAGGGCTATTACCCCCTGAGGCGAAGGCTCTATAACACCCTCATCTGCCCGAGCGTCGACGGCTGCGTAAAGAGGCTCGACGCCGTCTACTGCCAGGCCAAGTACACCATACCCAAGACCAAGGCACTATACAATCTCGCGGAGGAGCCCGTGTTCCTCCCGAACCCCGTGAGGGTACCGAAGAATGCCCCCGCCAAGGCGAAGGAGCCCACCGTCTGCTTCCTCGGCAGGTTCGACAGGGAGAAGAGGCCCGAGGTCTTCTTCGAGCTGGCGAAGGAGTTCCCCGGGGTCAGGTTCGTCGCCGCGGGCAAGGCCCACAACAAGAGCCGAGATGACGACCTCGTGAGGAAATATTACCCCGTGAGGAACCTCGAGTTCCCCGGCTTCATCGAGGGGATCGAAAAGGAGGCACTCCTCTCATCGAGCTGGGTGCTCGTGAACACGAGCGTGAGCGAGTGCCTCCCGGTCAGCTTCCTCGAGGCGACCGCCCACGGGTGCGCCATCCTCAGCCCCCACGACCCCGACAGCTTCGCCACCGGATTCGGGTACCACGTGGAGAGGAACGATTACGCCTCGGGGCTCAGGTGGCTGCTGGATGGGAACTGGAGGGAGGCGGGGGAGAGGGGGAGGCGCTACGTCTCCTCCGTCCACGAGGCGGGGAGGGTCATTGACCAGCACCTCGCCGCCTACGAGAGGGTCCTCTCTACTCCTCGTCCATCCTCTTGAGCTCGGTTATGCCGAGCATCTCGAAGTCGAGGGGGAAGATTGGGCGCCTGATCTTGCGGAACTTGAAGCCCGCGAGGCGCGGCGAGGTCAGGCCGGGCGTGTCGAGCTCGATGATCTCCTTGGCGATTGGCTCGTGGCTGGCGCGGTAGTGGACGCTCGACTTCACGACTATGAACTTGGCCGCCGGTCGGCTCTATCCCCTGGCTTCGGTAGAGTTCGAGGTCGAGGGGCTGGAGCCTTAGCGAGGTGACTATCATGTCGTTGCCAGAGACGCTGAGGACGGCAGTGAGGCCCATCTCTGTGAGTGAGCCGGTCCCCATCGGCCCCTTCACGATCCACTTGCCGTCGCTCACGCTCTTCACGTGCGCCTTGACTCTTGATGGGCTTCCCGTGGAGCCTGTCGGTGTGCCCGCCGAGGCTGACCTCGATCTCCTTCCCGGGCCCGGCCTTGGCCGCCTTCGCCGCGGCGGCAGGGTCCCAGATGACACCGAAGACCCCGCCCGTAAGCCCCTCCTCGAGGACCGCCTTGAGGACGAACGTGCCGTCGCACGGGGTGCCGCCGCCGGGGTTGTCACCGATGTCTGCGAGCACGATTGGCCCCTCCTTCGCTGCCTTGACCTTCCTTAGGGCCTCCCTGACGGGCATCGGTTTGACGAGGAAGTCCCTCCGGATGGTCCAGGCGAGGTCGCTTAGCTCCTGGGCGAGGGAGTCGGCGAGCCTCTGGTCGTTGTTTGTGATGACTATGAAGCTCATGCCGGCCTCCTTTATGTCGCTCCATGGGAAGCCCGCGGCGACGGTGACCGCCTCGACGCCGGGTATCTGCTCCATCCTGTGGGCCTCCTCCAGGAGCTTCGTCATGGGGTATCTCCCCGTGAACTGGGCCTGGAGGGCGGGGAGCATCGGGGGCTGCCGGAGGGCCCTGGTGGGCTTCAGCTTACCGTCGAGGATCTTGGCTGAGGAGATCGACGGACTCGACGGCCCGCTCGTACTCGTCTATGTGCGGGTAGGTGTCGTAGCCGACAAGTATGTCCGCCTCCCTGACCATCTTCTCCGTGTAGTTGGCGTGGAGGTCGAAGCTCGCCACAAGCGGCTTCCTCCCGATGAGTTTCCTAACCTCGCCGAGGACGTCTCCCTCCACGTCGTCGTGCCCCTCGGCGACGGCCGCCCCGTGGAGGTGGAGGGCAACCCCGTCGAAGGGCTTCGCCGCCCTGATCCCGTCCAGCATCGCGCCGAGGATATGCTCATAGGCCTCCCCGGTTATTGTGCCGCTTGGCGTCGCAGATGCGTGCACGGTCTCGATGAACTCGAAGCCGTTCTTCTCGCATCCGTCGATCAGGCCGCCCGCGGCGGTCTTCGTCCCGCGGAAGTGGGGCGGTATCTCATCGCCGTGGAACAGGTGCCTCTTTCGGAACTCGGAGAGGTCCGTCTTTATGTTTGATAGGACGTTCGTCTCGTGGCTGAATGTGCCGAGCACGATCCTCTTTGTGGCCATGGAGGAGGATCGCCTCGATGAGGGAAAATACTAGCGGTCACTTGAAGAACCGGCGGAGGTCGACGCCCGTCTCCGGCTTGCCATCTGGGGACTCGAGGATGCCCTCCTGGGCGAGGAGCTTCCTCTTCACTCTAGGCCGCTGCTGAAGCCGCCTATTCCGCCGTTCGATGATACGACGCGGTGGCAGGGGACGATGAGGCCCATCGGGTTGTCCCCGACGGCGTTTCCCACGGCTCGGACTGCCTTGGGGCGGCCGATCTGTTTGGCTATGCCCCCGTAGCTCGTCAGCTTCCCGTGGGGTATGGAGTAGATGGCCTTCCACACATCGACTTGGAATGGTGTTCCCCTCATGTCGAATGGGCCCTTGAATGATGAGCTTCTCCCCCTTGAAGTACCGGTCGAGCTGTGCCCTCAGCTCATTGAACCTGCTAGGATCCTCGATGTAGTCGGCCTTTATGCGCCTCTCGAGTTCCTTCAGGAAGCCCTCTTTGTCGTCGGAGATGATGGAACTGGACGAGCCCCTTCTCCGAGGCGGCGGCCCACATCCTGCCGAGCGGCGTCTCCAAGCCCAGTGTAGTATATCTTCTCCATCATGCTCACCACCCTTATACCCGTGGGGTACCCCATCTCTCTGAATCCCACGACCGAGATAAAACGCTGAGGGTGATAAAGTTTGAACCGTCAAGTGCTGGTACTCGCCTCAACCTCCCCCCGCAGAGCTTCGCCTGCTCAAAGCAGTTGGGGATCGACTTCGAGGTCGTCGACCCGGGCGACGCCGAGAACAGCGAATCCTCTGACCCGATTATACGTGTTAGGGAGAACGCCCTGAGGAAGGCGGAGGCCGTATCAACAAGATACCCTGATCGAATCGTCGTGGCCGCGGACACGATCGTTGTCCTCGACGGCAGGATCATCGAGAAGCCGAAGAGCGTCGAGGAAGCCAAGGATATGCTCCGGGCCCTCGGGGGTAGAACCCACACAGTCGTGTCGGCGGTGGCCGTGGTCGTGAAGGATAAGGGATCTCATCGATCTCAGGACCGAGGAGACGAGGGTGAGGATGCGCCGACTGAGCGAAGAGGAGATCGACGCCTATGTCGCGACGGGTGAGCCTATGGACAAGGCGGGTGCCTACGCCGCCCAGGGGATCGGCGCGGTCATAATCGAGGGCGTGGAGGGCTGCTTCTACAACGTCGTTGGCCTCCCCCTGAGCCTTCTCCACGACATGCTCAAGGACGCTGGCCTAAACACCCTTAAGTACAGGGCGTGAAAACGTACAATCGCCTATATAATCACAATATTCTATATAGATTACACTTAATTATATACTCGAAATCGAATATGGAGTGCTTTGGGTTCCAAATACTGGAACGTGCTGGGTTCCTTGGTAGCTCTTTACTTCTTCATCTCCGCCATCATGCTCATCAAGTCATCAGCCTCCATGATGGCTGAGGCCCTGACAGAGGGGATCGTGCTAGTCATCAGGGACACGACGAGCGCGGTCTTCGCGGGCTGGATCGGCACAGCGCTCGTCCACAGCAGCGGGGCCTTCGACAGCATAGTCGTCGCCTTCGTCTCCTCCGGCGCGATGCCTCTGAGCCTGGCGGTCTCCTCCGTTCTGGGGGCGGAGCTCGGGACGACGGTGACGCCGTTCCTGATCTCGGTCCTCAACCAGATCAGGGGTAAGAAGAACCAGGGCGCCGCCTTCAATGTGACCCTCACACACGTCCTGTACAATCTCTGCACGTTGATGATCTTCTTCCCAGCTGAGCTGTTCTTTGGGTTTCTAACATTCATCGCCTTGCAGGGGAGCAACATCTTCGTGAAGGCGCCTTGGCTCAACGCCATCCCCGACGTACTCGAGGTCGCAACGCCGTGGGTCCCGGTAGTGCTCAAGGTGATCCCGCCCTGGCTGGGGATAATCGCGGGCGCGGGCATGCTCATCCTCGCCCTGAGCGGCATCGAGAAGTACATGACCGAGATATTCAACATGCCAAGGTCCTGGAACCTCATCAGGGCGACGTTCCAGAAGCCCCTCCGCTCCTTCCTAGCAGGGTTCCTTTTCACTATGCTCATCCCGAGCACGACCGTGATGGTCTCGCTCCTGATCCCCCTTGCCACGAGCGGCGTCCTCAGCGCCGACTACTACATCCTGCCTTACATCCTCGGCGCGAACATTGGCACGGTCTTCGACGTCATGGTAGCGGCGATGGCGACGGGAGACCCGGTGGCGATGGGGGTGTGGCTCGTCCACCTCAGCATCAACGTCATCGGCGCCCTCATCTTCCTCCCCTTGATGAAGCCGTTCAGCAAGGTGATCAAGAGTCACCGCGGACAAGGTCGCGGCGTCGCCGAGGCTCACGCTAGTCATTACAGTGGTCTTCCACCTCGTCCCCACCTCGATTATCCTATACTATTTCCTCAGGGTATGATTCCCGGGGAAAGGTTTCATAAACTTATGATGGGAGGGATAGACGGGAAGATTGTCTAGGAAACTCTTCGGATGGTTCGCCCCGAAGCGCGGGGAAGAAGTACTCGCGATGGCTGAGAAGCACCTCGAACTCACGAAGAGCGCCGTCATGGAAATGTACAGCATGGTGGACGCCGCGGCCCACTGCGACGCAGGCAAGTGCTCCACGCACTACATCAGCCTCAGCAGGATGGAGATGGAGGCAGACGAACTCAGGAGGCAGATGGTCGACGCCCTCACGAAGAGCGAGATGTTCCCAGAGGAGCGCGACGACCTCATGGAGCTGGTCCGCGCCGTCGACTGGATAGCCGACTGGAGCAAGGAAGCGGGGAGGATACT
>CAWGAT010000008.1:0-9930 GCA_963820555.1 Candidatus Bathyarchaeota archaeon | reverse complement strand
ACAATAAAGAAGAAAAACCTACCCCTCATGAGCCTCTCGACCAACGAAAAATAGGCGGCTTCCACTCTTGTAGTCATCTATGAAACTGTTTAAATTAATGTAGTCACCCATATTATTTTGTGCATCTGGAGACCAGGGAAAAGGGCGGGGTAAAAAAGTACTATCTGGCCCACTCCCTGAGAGAAGGAAAAAGCGTCCGAAAGATCAGGGTATACCTCGGCATCGGCCTATCCCCAGAAGAACTAATGAAAAAGCGAAAACGCGCTGAAACTGAACTCAGAAAGCGAATAAAGAAAAGACGAGAAATACCCGATCCCTTCCTAACCGTGCTCTCACCTTCAGATCTAAATGTACTCGCCACCCTCGAAGCTCGCGGAGACCTGAAAATAATCCCCCTCTCGGAATCCGACTGGGACAGGTTCAAGCAAGCCTTCACATACGACACAAACGCCATCGAGGGCTCCCTCATCGAACCCAGAGAAGTCCGCGAGATACTCAGGGAGAGAAAGTGGCCCGCGGACGCGAGGAAGGAAGACATCTCAGAAACCTACGGCGTCTCCGAAGCCATCGACCATATCCGAGAGATCCCCGAGCACCTCTCCCTGAAACTCATCAAAGACCTCCACAGGATCGTCTTCAAAAACTCGAAGCCCTTCGCGGGAAAGTTCAGGGAGAAGGGAGTAGAGGTGGTGGTCGCGGATGTCCACGGGAACATCGTACACCGCGGAGCACCCTCCCCTCACGTGAGGAGTCTACTCAATGAGCTAATAACGTGGTACAACCGAAACAAGACGAAGTACCCCCCGCTCGTATTGGCAGCCGTCGTCCACAACCAGTTCGAGATCATTCACCCTTTCAAGGACGGAAACGGAAGGGTCGGCAGGCTCCTACTGAACAACATATTGCTCAAGCACAACCTACCGCCCCTAAATATCGAGTTGAAGAACAGATCACAGTACTACGCCACGCTACTGGCATACGAAAAAGAACGCAATATACGCCCAACCCTGGAACTGTTCCTCAAGGAGTATCGAGAGCTCAAGAAGAAGCTCAGGTGATGGGTGACTACATTTTTTTCAGAGTTGTAGTCACCTATCTCCTACAGTTACTTAAGCATTCATCTTTACTGGCATTTTGATCAGCTCCCGCTGAGTCGTAACCCGCTTACACGGCGACCTCTACCGTCGTCGGTATCTGTCTAGCCAAGGCCCTCGAAAAGCTCAGAAAACCAAAGCCCAGGAGACCCAGACCCCCCTCATATATTGAATAGCCTCCACCGATCATTAACCGAAAGAACGCAAATTCTATCGAAGATACTATCCAAATTTACGTTTCACATACAAAGTACCACGGATATGTCGAGCCGAGAATTGTATAGAAGTGATAAAACATAACCGTTTTTCCAATGAAAGATAACCTGCTTGATAAAATGGTAATTGAAACACCTATCCAACCTCTCGTGACTACTTCCTAGAGGTAGATATAGATGTCATTCGGCAAGCAGTGGGAGAGGGGAGACTCTAAACCCCTTGGTAAGTCACTCAGGGAGACGATCAACCCACCCGGGGCCCTAAAGCCTAGGATGGACTACGCATCCAATCGCGTCAAAGCCCAGGTGGTACAGCTGGACCGCGAGTCCCAGCGCATGGCTGAGAGGGACAAGTCTCTCTTTGCTAAGGTCGTCGACGCCTACCAGAAGCACGACACCCCACACGCTAACATCTACGCCGGTGAACTAGCCGAATTACGCAGAATGCAGAAGATCGTCCTCAACGCGAAGCTCGCCCTCGACCAGATAGTGATGCGCATCGAGGCCATCAGCGAGCTAGGCGACCTCGCCTACACACTCCTACCCGTCATCGGCGTCATGCGCGACGTCATGGTGGGCATGGCAGCCGTCAACCCCCAGATAGCCAAGGAGATGGGCGACATCAGCAACATCCTCAGCGGAATAGTAATGGACGCGGGCGCAACCTCGGGCCTGACCCTCAACTTCCAGTCGGCCAACGAGGACTCCGCCAAAATAATGGAGGAGGCTGCGACCGTCGCCGAGGCGAGGATGAAGGACACCTTCCCAGAACTCCCCGGAGCCGGGAAGGTTCCCATCTAAACCTTTTTAATTAAAATTCATTTACATTAAAAATTTTAATATATAAAAAATATTAAGTCAATAATTGATTTATTAGTTTGTTTAGTGGAAGTAATAAAAGTCAACTTGTCAATTCAGGATTAATAAGTTCTACGATTTAGGGGGAGTTTTTGAATGTGGTTAGCAAGCTTCTATTAATTTTGGTTATGCCTTACATATAGGACTAAAAAAGTCTCGATAATGAAGTATATTTCAAAATATTCATTACTGTCAAGTAATGCCTGCCGTTACTACTTCGGTGAATGAGCAACTTATTGTTTCACCTGAACTCGGTCCATTCAGCCAATGGGAACCGGAATACCGGTCGGATTAATATAGTAGAGAGGGTTCGGGGTGACCTCTTTTTCTGGGTAAACACCCCCCAATAGAAATTCACACAAACAAAACCCTCGACAGAAGAAGCACCCCCTCAAAGATGCCTCAACAACACGATTCACCCAGCCTAGACCCGAGACACCTGATCGAAGAAATGAGGCAACCCACGTATTTTTTTTGCTTATAATATGCTACCACTTACAGGGGAGACCCGAAAAACGCTCCTTTTCACACTCACCGACGCTTGACAGGGCGAGGGCGAGGATAAGGGATCGTGGGACTGAAATTTTTGCTTATAATGTGCTACCCCTTACAGGGGAGACCCGAAAAACGCCCCGATTCGAACACTCACCGAACGCTGACTGTTACTCTCGAGTGGGGGAATGTGGCGGAGTCTACGGGGACTTTTCTCAGCCTCGGGCTTTGGGCTTCTTGCTTAAGGTGTGTGTGATCTGGATCAGGGGTGTATGGGTGACTGGATCTTGGTCTGACCCATGATGTTCTGGGTGGGTTCTTAGTGGGGGGTTCCAGCGGTTTTTGTTTACAGGTGTTCTAAGAGATCTGTGGGGATGCTAAAGCAGGGTTAATCCAAATCCCATAGAGTATGACGGGTTGGTCAAGCAGTATTTTTAAGCATTAGCAGCTTATGGGGAGCCCATACTTAGAACGAGAGGTAGCCTCACCGTGAAGGTTGTTCCCTCACCAACCTTTGACTCGAAGTCGATTGACCCACCCTGAGCCTCAACAGCCCTTCTACAATAAGTCAACCCCAACCCCATCCCACCAGTCTTCGTAGTGAATAGAGGAGAGAAGATGCGTTTCCTTGACTCCTCGGGGATGCCCACACCAGTGTCACCAACTCTAATAACTAATTTATTGGCATCTCTCTCCGCAATGATCGAGAGCTTACCACCCTGAGGCATCGCCTCAACCGCGTTCTTCACCAGATTATCAACGACCCTATGCATAATATCAGGATCAAACCTGACGGAGTCAAGACCCTCCCCAAAGAAGGATACCACCTCCACGTTACCCGGAATCGTTGATCCTCCCAGCACACTCTTCACCAATCCAATCAGGTCAGACTTGACCGGCTGAGGCACGATCTCCCGAGTGCTCGACCTCCAGTCAGCGATCATCCTCAGAGACCTAGTCGCATTCACCTCAACTAGCTGGAGCATCCGGGGTGTCAAGCTTGGGTCCTGTTTGATCATGTTCACTGACTGAACTATCTGCCCAAGTGGACCGCGCAGATCGTGGGCGACCGTCGCCCCCATCTGCTCCACCGCTGCAATTACTTCGGTCCTCTGAAGCCTCTCCTCTAACTGCCTTCGCTCAGTGACGTCTCTAGCCGCGGCGAAGATACCCGCCACATCTCCCGCTGGGTTCCTGTAAACGGTGGCGTTGTATAGAACATCGGTCAACTTCCCTGATTTGTGCCGAATGGTGAGGGGATAGTCCCTGACGTATCCCTCGGCGAGAACCTTTTTACTACCCTCGCTAGCTTTCTCCGGCTCCGTGAAGTAGTCAGCGAAATCGGTCCCAATGAGCTTCTCACGGGGAACCCCCGTGACCTGGATCGTTGCTTCGTTTACGTCGGTGATCTTGCCCTCCACGCTGATGGTGACGAGTGGGTCGAGGCTCGCCTCGATGAGACTCCTAGCGTAGAGTGACGAGGCCTCCAGCCTCTCCTCGGTTCTCTTCCTCTGCGTTATGTCTCTGGAGACGACGCCCAAGCCCTCACCCATCCTAAAAGCGGAGGCTGACAGCTGAACGTCGCCTTGTATCCCGACGGGGGAGCCTTCACCAAAGTAAGGCTCGCCGGTCCTAAGTACCTCAAGATACGCAGGATACCACTGGGTGTTCTCGATGCCGGGGTAGATCTCCGTGATCCTCCTGCCTATGATATCTTCCCTTCTTGTTCCCTCAGGTAATCGCATCAGAGCCACCTTATTTAGGTCCAAGAGCCGGAGGTCGGAGTCATAGATGGAAAAGCCCTCTGAGGCCGAGTCCATGAATCCACGTAGCCTCTCCTCCACCTCTTTACGCTCCGTGATATCCCTGTTGATTATCCCCAACCCATCCCCGACCCTGAATGCCCAGAGAGACATCCACCTAGCCCCGAACTTGGGATCATTGCGGTAGCTCTCAACGAAGAAGGGCTGGCCAGTCTCCAACACTTGCTTGAATCCCTTATACCTGTCAGTCTCCTCTATGCCGAGTGAAAGCTCGGTGATTAGCCTCCCAATTAGATCAAAGCGCTTTGTGCCCTTGGGGAAGAGGTCGAGCGCGGCTTTGTTGATGTCGATGAGCTTCAGATCCTTGTCGAAGATGAACATGGAATCCAGAGCAGAGTTCACGAAGGCCTCCAGTCTTTCCTTAATAACACCAATGTCCTTCGTTTTCTCAGCTACGATATTCTCCAGATTTGAAGAATAATTGGCTAAGACCTCGTTGCTGACTCTTAACTCTTCCTCAGCAGCTGAAAGCTCCTCGTTCACCGCTGATAGTTCCTCATTCGACGCCCGTAGAGCCTCCTCCGCCATCTTGCGGTCTGTTATATCGATGGATGCTCCGAGAAGAGCTGGTTGGCCTTCGAAGGTGATGCTTCGAATTGAGGTAGAGACCCAGAAACGTGTTCCGTCTCTCCGCTTAACCATCACCTCGTACTCCTGAACGTGGCCCTGTTTCGCGAATAAGTCTATAAGTATCGTACGGTCTGCGGGGTCCACGTATAGATCAGGGCTCCGAGAGCCGATGAGTTCCTCTCGTCTGTAGCCGAAAGCCTCTGCGTAGGAGTCGTTCACGTAGAGTATTATCCCATCTGAGGGCCTACTTACAGAGAGATGGACCGGACTCGCCTCGGTTATTTCTCGGAACCTATCCTCACTCTCCCTCAGCTCATCCTCAGCCCTCTTCCTCTCGTCAACGTTCGTCGCGTAGATGTGCACCCTATCCGCGCCTGGGACCAAGTGAAGCGACAGCGAGTACCATACATCGTCAAGCTCTACATCCCTCACAAGGGTCTTCTTCCCCTCACGTCGTAGCAGAGCGATGGTCTCCTCCCAGTTCAACTGGAACGGGGCCGTTGTCCCTAATCGGCTAAGATCAGGGAGTACGGATTCCGCTGAGGAATTCATGTAGTGTATCTTTCCGGAGAAGTCGGCCTCAACCACAGGGTTAGGGTTAAGCAGAGGGAATGAGGCTAGTCTCGCCAGCTCTTCCTCTACCTTCTTCCGTTCAGTTACATCGGTGATGAAGGAATAGTAGTAAAGAGGTCTCCCCTCAGAGTCTCGCGCCAAGTCTACAAACACCTCGATAGGCACTCGAGAGCCGTCCTTCCTGATGTACTCCTTCTCATACCTCACGGGGGAGCCATTTCGTTCAAGCTCAGCCAGCTTAGCCCTCTCTAGCTCGAGCCACTCCGGGGGAGTCAGGACCTTCACCCAGTCTATGGCGCTTAGCTCATCCCGGGTATAACCAGTAAGTTTCTCAAAGGCCTCGTTGACAAGTCCCAGCCGTCCGTCCGGGTAGCCTACACCGAAGGGCTGTGAGGATTTCTCGAGTAGGTTAGCGAGGAGGTCGTTAGTCTGCCGGGTTTTCTTGGCCTCCTCTTCAGCCCTTTTATGCGCACTTACATCCTGATAGAAGAGAGTGAGACCTTGTGTGGAGGGAAATGCCTTCATGTATGTCCACATATCGTATGGCTGATAGTATGCCTCAAACTCTAATGGCACCTGTTTCTCCATGGCCTCTCGATATTTTTCGCCATAGATAGTGTCACTCAGTCCTGGGAAGACATCCCAGAGTACCCGCCCAATTATCTCGTCACGGGTCTTCCTCAAGTTTCTGAGAGCTGAGTCATTGGCGTAGACGTACCTCCACTCCGGATCGAACGAAACGAAGTTGTCCGTGACGCGCTCTAACATTGAGTTCAGTTGATCTCGCGAACCTTGGAGAGCAACTTCGGCCCGATTCTTCTCAACAACGTGCCTGATCCTTCTCGCGAGGACTTTGTAGTGGCTGAGTTCACTCTCCTTCCGGACGTAGTCGTCGACGCCGACGCTGAAGGCTTCCTCAGCTACCTCTTCGCTTCCTCTAGCCGTGTAGATGATGAATGGGACCTTCCTCATCTTCTTGATCTCTGTACAAAGTTGGATGCCGTTCATCTCACGCATCTGGTAGTCGGAGACGATGCAGTCGAAGGCGTGATCGGATACGAGTTTTAACGCGCTTGATGGAGTAGATGTCGAAGTAATCGTTAGAGAGGGGTCAGCATATTGAAGGTTAAGCTTCATCAATTCAATCTGGGAATCTTCGTCGTCGACAAGAAGGACAAGAATGTAATCGACGTTATTCTTCCCGGTTTGATCCTGTCCGAGGGCACCGAGCATAGTTGTAGACTTTATACGGTCTTAGTTAACCTTAGTCATCTTTTCAAAGCGTAATTAGCCTGCAGTCCTGCGCCTCATAACGAGGCTCTTAACTTGCTGAGCCAGCTCACTGTAGATGGCGAGGTTCGGCTCCTTTCCCAAAAAATGGTCCACTCCAACCGCGAATGCCCTTTCAACCACTTTCTGGTCATCATGACACGTGAATAATATGAACGGTGTTTCGCATCTCTCAGCTCTTAGCTTCTCGCAGAATTCCAGTCCGTTCATCCTAGGCATAATGTAGTTGCTGACGATGCAGTCGAATGGCTGTTTATGGATGAGTTCCAGAGCCCTATCAGCGGAGTTAGCTGTCTCAAAGGTGAAGGAGTTATCCACGCTGCCGATAGCCGTATCGATTAGTTCTAGCTGAGATGGATCATCGTCAACCAGCAGGACACGTATTTTTGAGGTGGGTTGGTTCATTTTGGTAAAATCGAGGAACCGTGGAATTTAACCTAGGATCTACTTGTAGCTTGATTAAAAAGCGTCTTGTACATTGTGTGCTGATTACAGTTTTTAATCATAAGGATCCCTCTCCATAAACCCATTTATGCAAAACACTGACTGACGCTTGCGCGATCAGTACACCAGTAACCACCCGGCTAGAATATCGCCCCGTTAAGCCAACGGGACTCAATAAACCACTCCGGTCGGTATAGGAGGATATAACGGGCTTATTTATTCACGCGCGGAACATGTCAGCTATTAAGGATATTTTGTGAGACTGACCCTGAAATAGGGCTTTGAAGCAGGCCATCGATCAATCAATAAAATCCACGCATACGATCTGGCAGAACTATCTGAAGGCCCATAGTACTTGAATATCGATACCCCATCATTGATAATTCCAGCACTCTCACGAGTAACCTCGTAGTGAATTCCATCCTTAGTTCCTAGCGATTTCGATATTCCGTTTCCATATGGTTCTGAACTATTACCGTATATCTTCGCGTATACCTCATCATATGTCTCATTCAACATGGCGCTCGAGACCCCAGCCACGATATTAGGGACACCGAGGCTTCTCACGTATTCATATACGCCATGAATATTGGTCAGGTTGAGCGTATAGATCTCGTTAATGTTTCCCTTAGCAAAGTCTGATCGATTCTGCACTTGACTAAAATCTATGCGCGTATTTGAATTCAATAGGTGAGAGTAGTCGTAGGTCTCATTCAACTCGTCATCATAGATAATTTGAACCTTCGAATCCACGATGATGTTTACCTTGAGCCTCGTCTCCTGTGGATAAGTGAAGTAGTACCAGGTTGAATAAGCTGCTAAACCGAGTAACAATATCAGGGCAATTGACAGCGTTGTTCTAAGCGCGTGCGACATGTTTTTATTTTCATATAAATGAAAGTTTATGCGGCTTAATAAATTTCCTTTCGTGCGCGCGACAAGCTTTTTGACGCTTTCCACAAATCAGTATACCAGTATCCATTCCGGCTCGAATTTCAGCCCTTTAAGCCAAGGGGACTCAACAAACCAATCTGGTCAGTATAGGAGGGTATAACGGCGTTTCTATGAGAGACTTAGGAGATAAATTGTAGGAGTTTTTATCTGTAAGTTTCTTTGACCTAAACCCTTTTTCATTCATAGGCAATATTTTATCCACAAGGACCAAACGGTGAGTGAATCCGGATGAAGGTCTCTATTAGCCTCGGCGGAAGCCTGCTCACCAAGAATATGGACGCAGCATCGTACAGGCTCTACGCAGATGTCGTCAGGCGCCTTTGGGAAGCAGGTCACACCATCGTAGTCACATGTGGTGGAGGCCGCCCTGCTCGCCAGTTCATCTCAATTGCTAAGGAGCTTGACGCCGATCGGGACATACAGGACGGCCTTGGTATTCTCGCCACACACGTCAACGCTCTCCTCCTCATCGCCGCCTTAGGCGACGCCGCCGACCCCCACATCCACCGCCGAGCAACTGAGATCAAGCGTCACTTAGGCGATAGGATACTCATCGGCGGCGGTCATAAGCCGGGTAGCAGCACCGACTACAGAGCCGCCATCTTCGCCGAGGCCATCGACGCCGATCTTATAATCAACGCCACCGACGTCCCAGGCGTCTACGACAAGAACCCTAAGACCCACCCCGACGCCAAGAAGCTTGACACCCTCACCTATGCGCAGCTTGAAAAGATTATCAAAGCAAACACCCGCCAGGTCCCCGGGGAGTACGGCCTCTTCGACCTCAAGGCCGTGAGGCTCGCCGCCCGCCTCAGCATCCCCGTCGTCTTCATCGATGGAACGGATCCCGAGGAGATTATACGCGCCGTCACCGGCGCCCACCACGGCACGATCGTCCGCCCCTAAAGGCAACGTATATATGGCGTTATCTCTTATTGAAGGCGTCAAAGGTAGAGGAAACATGAGCGGAAACGCACCCCTAGACAGGCTACGCGCACAGCGGATGCTGGAGCAGCTGGAGAACCTACAGGGGCGCGGCACCGAACTCGTCAGCGTCTACGTCCCACCGGGTAAAGCCGTCTCAGAGGTCATGAACGACCTACGCAACGAATATGGCACCGCCGTCAACATCAAGTCTAAGACCACACGAAAGAACGTCCAGGACGCACTCAGCAAAGTCATGGAGCGCCTCAAACTCTTCAAAACAATACCCCACACAGGCCTCGCCATATTCGCAGGAAACATCGCCAGCGACCAACTCGGCGTCGGAGACATGCAGACCTTCATCATCGTCCCACCCGAGCCCATCACCATCTACTACTACCGCTGCGAACACCAGTTCCTGCTCGAACCCCTCTTCAACATGATCAGCGCCAAGGATGTCTACGGCCTAGTCGTCATAGACTCCAAGGACGCCGCCTTCGGCTTCCTCAAGGGCAACCGAACAGAGATCATCAAACAGTATAGTAGCGGTGTCTCCGGGAAGACACGCGCAGGAGGCCAGTCCAGCCGACGATATGAGCGCCTACGCGACATGTACCTCAACGAGTGGTACATACGCCTAGGCGGCTACTTCACCGAACACTTCCGCAACGTCCCAGGCCTCAAAGGCATAAA
>CAWGAT010000007.1:0-8202 GCA_963820555.1 Candidatus Bathyarchaeota archaeon | reverse complement strand
AAGTTTTTCCCTTCTACCAAGTGATGACTCGCCCGTAATATGGCGGGGGCCAGTCAAGATGGGTGCTATCAAGCAGTTGCTCTCCGAGGTAGCGTGGGGTGAATTAGAGTATCTCCTGGTTGATTTGCCTCCGGGTACAGGAGATGAGCCGCTGACTGTGCTTCAGCTTCTACCAGACGCCGATGGGGTGGTGATCGTCACTATACCCAGCGAGGTGTCAGGCGACGTGGTCAGAAAAGCTGTGACTTTCACGAGGATGATGAAGATTCCGATTCTGGGCATAGTTGAAAACATGTCTGGGCTGGTATGTCCACATTGTGGTGAGAGGATCGATGTCTTTGAGGGAGATATGGGGAGAAGGGTCGCTGAGGACATGGGTGTACCTTTCCTGGGTTCTATTCCGATTGACCCACGAATATCCGCTTCATGTGACCTAGGTAAGCCGTTTGTCCTGAGCCATGGAGACAGTGTCGCAGCTGACGCGTTTGGGGAAGTGGTTAAGAAAATCGTGGAGATGGTGGAGAACTGAAGAGTTGCCGTGTCGAGCATCGAGTAGGCGATTACAAATGCACGTGAGCATATTGTTTGCGCTGTTTCTATAGGATTAAATCAGAGAAGTAGTTGCGAACCCAATTTTGTATCTCGTTTCTCACTGTTCTGAAAGCCTCAATCTTCTCATCGTCAGTCCCTTCAACATCAGAGGGGTCATTGAACCCATGCTCAATAAACCTCTTAGCCCCCGGCAGAGTCTCAGTGATTATAGCCGGCCGCCCAAAAGTGCCTTGGGGAGAACAGAAGGGACAGGATAGCTTCGGCGTGCTTTTACAAACAGTCACAACGAGGTCGATGTCCCTTCCCCGGAACTCTTCTATGCTCTTCGATGACTGCCCCGAGATGTCTACACCGATCTCCGCCATGACTTTGACAGCGAGTGGGTGAACCTTTGTTGGTGTAGCCCCAGCGCTGAATGACCTCGTACCTGTCACCGTAGAAGTGTCTTAGTAGGCCCTCAGCCATCTGTGACCTCGCTGAGTTGTGAGTGCAGAGGAATAGAACCTTCATCCTATCTCCCGAGACCATATTCCATCGATATTCTCACCTCGACGCCTAAAGAAAAACCAATTGCGAAAAACAAATAAAAAACATATTTAAATTCATTCAAACTATACTTAGATCGATGGCTAAGCGTGAGGAAACCCTGGAGAGACTAGTCTCACAGGGAAGATGCAGCTGCCAAAACGCAGAGGAATACGTAGGTACGCTCAAACAACTGGCCGATAAGGAATCAAACAGAGAAGATGCAAAGAAGAGAGGACGATTCTTCAAGGCACTCGGCGACGAGTCAAGGCAGAGAATGCTCAGCTTACTATTGATTAAGGAACTATGCGTCTGTGAGCTGATGATGGCGCTCAAAATGACGCAGCCCACGACAAGCCATCACTTGAAGATTCTAGAGGACGCGGACCTCATCGAGAGTCGAAGAGATGGGAAATGGATGTTCTACTCAGTAAAAGACAAGGCAAAGGTATCCTCACTGATCAAACTATCTCAGTGAAATAATCACGTTTGCCCTAATCGGTCTTATCTAGCTCATCTATCATGACTATTGTTCTTCTTCTGATCTCGTCTCGAATCTCTCGAACCTCGTCAATCGTCTTGCCATGCGGGTCCTCGAGATCCCAGTCCCTTAGCTCGTTAGGCACCACCGGGCAAGCGTCTTCGCCACACCCCATCGTGATGGCGAGGTCCGCTGTAAACCCGCACGCGAGACCTCGTCTAAACTCAACTAATATCCGTTTTGGACTCTCCTTATCGCCCTTTTAAACTTAATAAATAATTAACTAATGGTCATGTCCAAATATCATGGAGTGTATTGGGCTTTTTTCTCCTGGATCTCTTTTCTACTGTTCTGGATAACATTCTTCGGTTTGTATTGCTTATGCAGGTAAGTCAGAGGGGGAAAACTGATCGCGTGTGTAGGGCACGTGTTCGCGCAGGTGACACAGCCCACCTTACAGCTTAAAGGCTTCGTCACGATGGAGCGGTTATTCTCGTAATCAAACTTAAAGACGCCTGGGCCGCAGCCAAGTACACAGATGCCGCAGCCAATGCAGAGGCTGCTTTCAACAGTTGGGTGCCACTCGATCTCCGCTCTCGGGATACCGTGCCATGTAGCCTTTTCTTCGACCATAGATAAACTGAGATCTTTTGCAATTAATAAATATATTGAAATATCGATATATGTAGTTATTTAATGAGGGTAAGTAATTGTTTAAAGAAGTTATTCGGGAGGAGCGAAAAGCGGAGCTCACCTGGAAAGGCGGCGTATGCTCAGAGATTAAAATGAGAAATCACACCATAATAATTGATTCTCAAAAGGAGGAGGGAGGTGAGGACCTCGGGCCAGAAGCGCCGGAGGTTTTCCTAGCGGCATTAGGCGCTTGCGTGATGACGAACATTTCAAGAATCGGTAAAAAAATGAGGTTAAACATTAAGAACGTCAGCATGGAGATAAACGGAATCAAGGAGCATAATGGTCGCCCTTCTTCCTTTGTATCTCTCGACATGAACGTTTCAATTGAAGCTGATACAAGCGATCGTGAGAAGCTAGAGCGACTGGTTGAGTTATCTGAGAAAAACTGCACGGTTTCTAATACTGTAAAGAATGCAGTGGCTACCAAAATTAAATTGCATCTAGTTTGATCAGTCGATCAAACCCTTCTCTCCTTCAGTTCGACTTGAATTGATGATATACTCCTTTTGATTGAACTTGCGGCATAGCTTTCAACGAGAGACTTTCCAAGGCTTCGAGGATCTCAGGGAGCTTACCGTAAGGGATCCCAATCAAGCCCTCCCCGTCGTCTATATCGGTGGCGTCTCTGCAACCATAGCAGCCAAAACTCGCGTTAATGTCCCCCCTAAGATAGGGCTCTACAGTCGCATCAACGCAGCAGGCCTGGAACACGCCAGTGCCGTAGCTTAGGCGCCCACCCTTCTCATGCAGCGACGCGAGGCTTATCCACATGATCTTATCTGGCTCCTCCTCCAACACGACTACATCCGGTGTGAAACTGGCCGCTGACAGCGGAGCCGCAGACACCGCCTTGTAGCCGCCGAGAGTTAGACGAGGCATCTTTGACATCAACTCCGCGGCGGCCTTTTCGGAGTCGAAAAGCCCCAAGGCCTTGAGCATAGTTCCCTTCTCAATCTTCTCGGGTAATGGGAGCAGGCCGAAGGCCGCGGCAGCAGCTGGGCAGGAGATGTTGTTCTTGGTAAGTGTGAATGATTTTCCCTTCTTTGCCTCCATCACTAGCTGGCAGTATCTCATCTTCGTCTCCGCCTCAGGAGGAAGACCCTCTAGAGAGTCTTCCACCTTTACAAGCTTAACAGCCACTGGATTGTTTTTTAATCCTAATATCTTGGTCATCTTCGAAGCGATGCCGCGTTTATCCATAGTATAGTTCTGAAATTATATGTATATACAAATATAAATATGTTATTTTATCAATAATTTGTGCGCCTATGGTGGCTGGTCAAAAACTCAAATAAAAGAGGATATCAGTATTTTAATGGCTAGCTTGACCCGGTGACCATGTCGATGATTTTCTCAATCTCCTGACGGACACCCGAAGACAGCCCCATTATACTGATGTCCATAAAGCCCCTGATCAGCACACCCACCGCCTCATCCTTGCTTAGTCCTCTACTCATTAGGTAGGTAAGGCCTTCCTCACTCAGCTTCCCGATAGCCGCCTCGTGGCTCAGCTCAGCGCCCGACTTTGAGGCCCTCAGAATAGGTATAGCCTCAAGAACCGACTTCTCGTCAAGCAGAAGCCCCCTGCACTCAAGGTGACCCCTGCAGTCATCGTTGTTCCCGTCGATTGTGCCCCTGCTTATTAAGTGGCTATCCGACCGGGTTATAGCCCGGGTGTTTAACTCAGTGACGCTTCCCCGACCATTTAACACAGTCCACGAGCCGAGGTCCATGTGACTCCCCGGCTGCACATAGAGGACGCTATTGAAAACCGCCTTAGAGCCCACTCCCTCGCAGAGAGCCTTAGGTTCCATCTGCAAATCCTTCGCCGGTGTTAAGCAGATGTAATTGGAGACGAACTCGGCGCTGTCACCCACGCGGACTCCGGTACGAGGCCGTACAACCGTCTCCGGGGACCAGTAGTGAACCATCGTATAACTCAGCTTCGCCCGATCCTCGACCCAGATCTCGCTGACCCCAAGGTGGGCACCTTCCCTCGCCTCGTGGTGCTGAGCGCAAGTTGTCAGCACCTGGCTCTCGCTGCCCTCACCAGCGATTATGATATTATGAATACGCTGTCGGCTGTTCTCCGCCGTGATCATTAGACAGCTCTGAAGAGGAAACGTGACTCTGGCGCCTGGCTTAATGTAGATGAAGTATCCACCGCTCCAGTTCTCCGCGACCTCCCGAGTGTACTCATCCTTATCCATATTGACGAGAGTCCACATCCTCTCCTTGAGCCAGGGATACTTCTCCAGGGCGTCCTTGGTATCCATCATCTCGATCTGGTCCTCAAAGGCCTCGCCCACCTTCGAGTAGATCGTCTTCTGATCCACGTGGAAGAAGACGCCGGAGGTGTCTGACTCGTCGACGTTGACGCCGACCCTCATCGCTTCGTTAAGAACCTTGTGCGGGAGACCCACCAGGCTCTCCCTAGTCAACTAGATTCCTCCTGTACTCGAGTTGAGCAGCTGAGGCAGTGCTCATATCCCCCAGCACGGATCTCAGCGTAGACGGTCCGAGGGTCGGGGAAGCAGTGGTTCATCCCATCCATTACCACACAGGCTCTCTCGGCCTTGATGTAGTCGAGTATGTCCCCCTTGTGGGTAATGATGAGTGATGAGGCATTTGAGGTTCTCAAGTAATTGTCCAGCTCTTCGGAGAGGAGCTTTAAGCTGTCGACGTCTACTCCGGAGTCTGGCTCGTCGAGGAGGATTAGGCTAGGCTTCAGGAACAGTATCTGGAGGATCTCAGCCCTCTTCCGTTCTCCTCCTGAGAACCCGACGTTTACGTCTCTGTCGAGGAACTCTGTTAGCCTGAACCTCTCGATTGCATCCTTCTCTTCGGTGCTGAATTCGTCGGTCCTCTTTTTTCGCGAGGCATAGCTTCAGAATCTGGGATAGCTTGACCCCCCTTATCTCGGGTGGCTGCTGGAATGCCATTGTTATGCCGAGCTTCGACCTCTCGTAGACGTTCATATTGTTGATCTCGGATCCATTGTATTTGATGGAACCGGACTCGACCACGTAAGATGGGATGCCCATGATGGTCTTTAGGAGAGTTGATTTGCCCGATCCGTTTGGGCCGAAGATGAAGGAGCGTTCTCCCCGCTTTAATCTCAGGCTTATCCCATTAAGAATCTTCTTTTCTTCGACCCTGACTTTTAAGCTCTCAACCTCCAATGTACCGCTTTCATCCATTTGTCTTATCTCCTGAAACATTTGTTTCTCTTGTCTTTAATAGTAAAAGCTCAGGCTGCATTCTCAAGTATCTAATGCCTCCCAATATACCTTTTAAAAACTCATGTGGGAAAACATATTTAAATATTTATAGATTTATTATTGATTGATGTCTGATAAGAAAACTGAAGCAGCCCTCAAGAGGCTCTGCGCCCTAAGTTCGCAAAACAAAGAAGACGCAGAAAAATACACCGAGGAGCTAAAGAAAATAGCAGGCGACATCGATAAGAAGGAAATTCGGACAAACAGCGACTTTTTCAAGGCACTCGGAGACGAAAACAGGCTAAAAATAATCTACCTTTTAATGAAAAGAGATATGTGTGTGTGCGAAATGGTCGCCGCTCTCGAGGCCAGCCAGCCTACCACATCTCACCACCTCAAGATTCTCGAGAACGCAGGGTTGATCGAGCGTAAAAGGAAGGGACAGTGGGTCTTCTATGGCATAAGTAACTCCAAGATTACTGAATATATCAAAGGTATTCCCGTTTAGAAGTCCCCTATTTCGATATAGACCTCTATAAATATATCGATGTATCCCATTTGAGGATCAGTAACATAAGTGTGAACTAGTATGCCTGAAAAAGAAGCTAAACTAGGCATCATAGAAAAATACCTCACTATATGGATCGCCCTCTGCATTATTGCAGGGCTGCTACTAGGTAGATTCGCCCCGAACGTTGGACAGTACCTCGACTCACTCAAGTTCGCCAAGATCTCCATCCCAATAGGCGTCTGCCTCTTCTTCATGATGTACCCCACAGTCCTCGGAATCGCCTTCGGCGACGTGAAGAGAGCCTCAAAAAACCCAAGACCGATCATGCTCACAGTCTTCGCAAACTGGATAGTCTCACCCATACTCATGACGATACTCGCAAACGTGTTCCTAGCTGGGCACCCCGACTACATCGCCGGAATAATACTTCTAGGCATCTCGCCATGCACCGCCATGGTCATGTGGTGGATGCTCCTCGCAAAAGGCGACATGGCCCAAGGACTCATCAACACCGCGGTCAACGCCGTCCTAATGATCCTACTTTATGCCCCGATGGCAGCATTCTTCCTCGGCATCAGCGGAATACCCGTCCCATATGACCTCATCTTCATGAGTGTACTATTCTTCATACTCCTCCCAGTCGGCGCAGGTGCAGTATCGAGAAGAGTGTTAATCCCGAGAAAGGGAATAGACTGGTTCGATAACGTGTTTCGGAAGAGGGCGGGAGAGATCAGCTTCATCGCCCTCCTAGTCACCCTGATTGTGCTCTTCAGTCTCCAGGGTAACATCATTCTTAGCGACCCACTGCTGGTCCTATACATAGCTGTCCCAAACCTCATCGGCTATGTGATTATGATCTCTTGGACATATTTCGCGGCGTGGTGGGCGAAGTGGCCTTACCCAACTGCCATTGACTGTACACTCATCGGGGCGAGTAGTCATTTCGAGGTTGCTATAGCCGTTGCCACTAAATTATATGGCATAAGCAGTGGCGCCGCCCTCGCGACTGTGATTGGGCCATTATTTGAGGTGCCGTTGATGCTCAGCTTAGTTAGGTTTGGTTTGCACACGTGTGGTTATTTCCCACGGATTACTAAGGAACTGGAGAAAATGGAGAGTAAAAAGGAATGAGCGAGTACTATATGAATCCGATAACGATGAAGTCGATATTTCAAGGGTCTCTCGTGCGACTTCTCTAACTGGGTAAAAGTTAGGAGACGAAATTCTAAGTTTATTATTAATTATGAGTGCGAAACTAAATATTTAAATATGTTTATGTTTCTATATCGTTCGAACAAAAGCTGGACCGAGTGAAAGAATTTGGCTGAATCAGAAAAAATAGGCTTCATCTTTTGCGTATGCACCGGAAAATGCCCCGGATTCGCAAAACTGGACATCTGGGACTTCATCAACATCGTGCGATCAGAGCTCCCAGTAGAATACGCCTTCGTCCACCCAATGCTATGCGATGAAGACGGAGAACGCTTTTTAAACGACTTCCTGAAGACAGGAAGAAAATATATAGTAGCGGGGTGTGCCCCCGTGATGCAGAGCAAGCTCTTCAGAGACGCCTTCCAGAAAGCTGGGCTTGACATAAAGAAGGATTCTTATCTCTATAGATGCAAGAGACAAAACCGTAGATGAGGCCTTAGAAGTAGTAAAAGACTCTCTGAGGAAGATTGGGAAAGATGTCTAACCCTGAGGAAATCTACATGGGGATACCCAGAAAGGATATCCCGTGGTACCCAATTATAGACTATAGTAAATGTGACCTGTGTGGGGGCGAGCCTCAATGTCTGAAATTCTGCCCTCACGGAGTATTTGAAGTAGATAAAGATGCGAAGAAGCTAGTGGTTAAAAACCCTGAAAACTGCGTCGTCTTCTGCAGAAGCTGTAGGAAAGTATGCGATAAAGACGCCCTCAGTTTCCTAAATAAAGCAGAGGTCTTGGAGATAATCAAAAAGAAGAGGGGTAAGTAATGGAGTCGAAGAGGAAAATAGGTGTTGTTGCCTGTGCAGGTATGGATAAAGCAGTTGGGTCTGTAGCTTGTTTAAGCGCATTCAAGGTATGTGAAAACCTGAGACCAGATAAAACCGAGCTTATCTGTTTACCCCCAATGCTAACCGGTGTTTCTCCCTACCCTGAACTGGTTAAAACTCTCCCCATTATAGCGATTGACGGCTGTGCTCAACGGTGCTCAACGAAATTGATAGTTG
>CAWGAT010000006.1:0-31236 GCA_963820555.1 Candidatus Bathyarchaeota archaeon | reverse complement strand
ACGGCTGATGTGTAGCTCCGAAGTTCCTCGACCCTGTAGTTGTAGTCCTTCTCGCCTGGCTCGAGGGCCAAGAGGAAGAAGGTCGACTTCGCACCGTGCTCCTCCTCGAGTCTCATTATCTGGTCGAAGTTGCAGTTGGGTCTCTCCGGGGAGCCAATGTCGCCGAGGCATTCTCTAAATGTTCTGCCGCCCAGGCGGCCCCGCGTCAGGTTGAGGAGCTTCCTACCCACCCCCACGTAGGCCTTGTCTATATCGTGTGTGAGGCATACAGCGAACTTCCTCCCTTCGGGGTAGTCAATCTTGAAGCCCTTCTCGGCTAGGTACCTCGAAGCCTTCGGGTCGGTGGCGTCCCTGCCGCCTGCCAGCGCCCTCCCCCATTCGTCCAGACCGCCCCCCTCCACCTCCTCCCTAAGGGTGTAGGCACCCCAGTAATCGGAGCCCCTCAGCAGGTCCTGGATTCGAGGCAACTTCGACTCTCCGCCTTTAGGGTGAGGCTTCCCAAGCGCGCTTCTTCTCAAGGTACTCGGCCAGGGTCATCCTCGGCTTCGCGGGGTTGCCGAAGACGACCGTCTCCGGGGGGACGTCCCTCGTCACGACGGAGCCGAAGCCGATGACGGCTTTCTTCCCAATTGTGACCCCGGCCTTCAGCATGGAGCCTGCGCAGATGATGGCGCCGTCCCTCACCTTCACCCCCACCATCTTCGGCGACATTGGATATGGATCGTTCGTGAATATGACTCCGGGGCCCACGAATACGTCGTTGCCGATCACCGTGAGTGGGGGGATGTAGGCGGAGCCCTCGATCTTGCATCGGCTGCCGATCTTCACGCCGTAGTCGATGTGGACGAGGGAGCCGATCTTCGTGTCCTCCCCGATCTCTGTGTTGTCCCCGATGTAGGTGAAGTGCCACATCCGGACGTTCTTGCCGAGCTTGACGTTTTTCCCTATGTGCTGAATCACATCTGCCATTGCTTCTCTAATCTATCTAGCCGTCCAACTGGGTAATAACAATTCCATCTTGAGGGATGAGTGACAGATTAGTGCTTAAAATGAATCTGTGGGCGAGCCTAGCCGAGGACCTTTATTGCCTCGTAGAGGTTCTCCTTGATACTTGATAGGGTCTCGTCCCTAGATATCTGGAGGGCGTCTAGGGTGTTGTACTCGAGGCTGGCTAGCTCCCTTAGCTCCTTCAGTTCGTCCTTAGACATGGCGCCTCCCACGTTCTCGAGGTAGTAGATCCTGTTCTTCTTATCCGCGACAAGGAAGTCGAAGTGGTCGATGTCCCACCTGTAGCTGGGTGCCTTCGCTTCGTACTCGAGCTCGGAGACGTCGCCTATTGACCTCTTTATCTCGAGGAGCTCGAGCGCCTCGGAGGCGTTGGCATATGCTTCCTCGATCTCTTCTACATCGGTTGAGTACTTCTTGAGGAGTTCCTCACGGCGACTCGACCAGATCTTCCCCTCCCTCGAATATTCGTCGAATATCTTTGTGAACGTCTCCTCCTTCACGACGCCGTCCCTGTACAGCTTCACGAGCTTGAGCTTGAGGGCGATGTTCTTCGCTAGGTTCTCCATGAGGTCCTTCGAGAGGGGGTCGGGGACGTATCCCTTGCCCTGGGCCTCTTCCTGGTACTCTTCCACCATCTTAGCCACTTCGATCTTTGAAGCCTCGGCACCCGTAGATAAGGGCTCGCTCGGAGCCTCTACCGGGGCTGTTTGTTGCATCGGCGGTGTTGGTTGTGCATCTTGTACAGGCGCGAATGCCTCGATTGGCTTAGGCTCCTCTACCACGACAGGGGTAGGCTCCGGTGACTTCTCGAGCACCTTCACCTCGGCTACGGGTAGCTCTGATGTCGACTCAACTGGGGGAGGGGGCGGTGGTGCTTCGCCGGGTTCAACCGGCTTGACCTCTTGGGTCGGCTCAGGGGCGGCCTCTGGATCGGGTTCGGTTTTCACTATCTCCTCCGCGGGCTCATCCACGACTATTACGGTATCCTCGTCGGGGACGACGAGTTTCTGTTCCGTATCAGGCTGCTCCCCCTTCTCCTCCTTTGGCTGCTCCTCCTTGTATAGGGGGAAGCCGCAGTTCAGGCAGTAAAGTGTCTTAGGGACATCCTCCTTGCAGTTGGGGCAGTGAACGACCTCGCCAGAAGTTCCGCTCGCCATATTCACACCATCCACTCGATAACAATCAATTCTCCCCTTTCCCAGATTTAATCATTTTCAGCCGAAAAACTGATTGCTATTGCTTGAAAGGGGTTAATATAAGGTTAAAGTCCTTGCCCTCTACTCGATTACATGCTCCTGTCGGCTTTTTGACCTAAACCCATCCAAAATAATTGATATGGCTTAACTGCGATGTGTAAATCTCTCCTCAATAATAGGCGCTTCTCGAGGCGGCGCTCAGCTTAAACGGTCAAACACTCTGAACATTCCCGCAAATACGTTCGCATTTCTCGACAATCCTGTCGTAGAAGATTTTAGTAAATCCTTCGGGGATGGCGCTGATTCCGAGGTATATATGTGCCCTGAGGCTGTCGAATAGGGAACCAGATCGAGCTTAAAGTTAGCATTTAGTTATTTTCATACTTGTGATCAAGACGAATAATTCGGTTGCATGATAGTTCTCTCGATACGGTGAAAGTCTGTTGGATAGATCAAAGATGTAATTTATTATGGGTTTCGCACCCGACAACCGCTACGTAGTCTGTGACGGGGATTATCGTGATCCTCGGATCATCTATATAGCTATCCTATGTATGACGATAACCTAGGTGTCGTCATCAATTGTTCGCAGGACATTAATTTTTCAGTCTCTAAATCTTTTTGTTTGACCTTTGCTATACTTATCCATTAAGTTGATGGGTCCTTGAAGCTCCAAGATCGGCCCTAAGGCGTTGTCACCTCCTTTTTCTAACGTTGATCTGGGTCATCTTGTCACGAACATTGTTTGGACTTCTCTCCATCTTTCTAGTCTTCTCTTTAACCAACTATTACCTGCCTCTGGATGAGAGTACTATTAGATCCACTTCATTGTCGCCATTCTCATCGCGACCGTCCTATCGAATTTTCTTTGGATATTATCATCGGCACGATCGGTACATTGGGGCTCGTGCACACCTCGGAGGGAACCTTTACAGGGTCTTATTTCATCAACTTCTGGAAAATCCATGGCGAGGCTAGGAACTGCCGCTAGAAGGGTAAGACAGGGGTTCTAATCATTAACCTCCTAATTTAAGTAGCTATCTTGCACGGATGGGGTTCCAAACGAACTCGTTCCTGAGCTACGGACGCTACATCAACGATCTGATACACGGATCCTTCTTGTATTCGCCTTCGTAATTGATATCGAGTGGGGGAACAACAGGACGTATTCAAATAATAATTTAGCAGATATGGGTGTATTCTTTTCAATGACCGCCGTGCTCTCTGATCTATGGCGCTCCCTAATGGTGGCCTGAAGCCCGACGAACTCGCCTACTATTCACGCCAGCTCGTTCTAGCCGAAATTGGGTCGATCGGGCAGAGGAAGCTCAAGGGAGCGCGCGTCCTCGTCGCGGGGGTCGGTGGGCTCGGGTGCCAGCTCTCCGTCCAACTCGCCTCGATGGGCGTGGGGTATCTCCGACTCGTCGACAGGGACGTGGTGGAGATGAGCAACCTCCAGAGGCAGCACCTCTACGACTTCGACGTGGTTGGTTACCCGAAGGTTGAGGCGGCCGAGATGAGGCTCCGCAAGGTGAATCCCTTCATCGACTATGAGGCGATTCCCGCCTCGGTTAACAACAGGACCGCATCGAAGCTGGTGGAGGGGGTCGACCTCGTCGTCGACGGGCTTGGATCGCCTGACGCCGCGTCTCGCCCTAAACAGGGCTTGTGTGGAGCGCGGAATCCCCTACGTCTACGGGGCCGTTATAACCCACGTCGGGAATGTCTCAACGATCATCCCCGGGGAGACGCCCTGCCTTGAGTGTTGGCAGGGGGGGATAGACGAGGCGAACGTCCCGACGTGCGCCACCGTGGGCGTCACGCCCTCAGCCATAAGCGTAATCGCCAGCATACAGGTTTCAGAGGCCATCAGGATCATCCTCGAGAAGAAGCCCAACCTCGCCGGGAAGCTGCTGTTCTTCGACCTCGAGGAGCTGAGTCTCGAGAAGATCAACCTAGCGAAGGCGGAGGCGTGCAAGGTTTGTGGCGCACCGGCGGCCCACTCAGCCGTGGATGACCCCGTCGAGGAGATATGTGGGAGGAGCGGGAAGCGGGTCTTCACAATAACACCCGATGAGTTGACCGACCTGAACCTGAGAGAGGTAGAGAACAAGTTGACCCCGCTAAAGCTCAAGAAAAGCCTAGCCACGCGCCTCGGATTAACATTCAGCAACGCGAATGGGCTGAACGGGAGCGTCTTCAAGACCGGTGTGGCCGTCTTCGAGGGTGCGGAGTCTAGGGTATACGCCACTGATCTATACCGAAAGCTGACCGGGGTCGGAATCGAATAGATTTTAACCCCCAGCATCCGAGCCCTAACGCGTGTCTCTGAGGGAGGAGCTTGGCGGATTCTTCGGTGGGCCCGAGGGCAGGAGGGTCGTCCTCGTTGGCATCGGGAGCCCGATAAGGCACGACGACGTTGTCGGCCTCAGGGTTCTCGAGCTGCTTGAGGGGAAGCTCCCACAAAGCGTGCTGCTTCTCCCGACGGAGACTGTGCCCGAGAGCTACACGGGCGCCATAAGGGACTTCGCCCCCACACATGTTCTCCTCCTCGACGCGGCGCACTTCAGCGGGGTCCCGGGGGAGGGGAGGATGATCCCGACTAAGATGATAGCAAACGTCTCCGTCTCCACGCACAGCCTCCCCCTACACATCTTCATAGACTACGTCCAGAAATCCATCTGCCCGAAGGTCGCCCTCCTCGGCATTCAGGGCGTCAACATAGAACTTGGGGAGGGGATCACCCCGGAGGTCGAGGAGGGAGCTAAACTCATAGCCAAGATTGCTCATCGATCTGCTAAATGTTTGAGTTCTATTTGGAACTTTTTTGTGCCCTCTGTCAGATTCGTCTATGTTCCCTATATTTAACATAAAATCCCTACGAGGCGTGAATGTTTATATCTCCTGAACCAAACGATGGTTTGAGGGACCGAATTGCTTGAAGGTCTTACCGGATTCACGCTAATTTTGGTTGTAGCCGTGGTCGTCGCCCTCATCATCATGGCGATCGGCAACGACCTGGCTCCCAAGAGTCCGGACACACCCGGCAAGCTGGCGCCCTACGCCTGCGGTGAGGACATTCCTCCCACCAGGGTTAGGGTGAACGTCGAGAACTTCTTCATCTACGCAGTCTACTTCATGATATTCGACGTGTTGGGCTTCGTCCTCGCGACGACGCTCGCCAGACCGGCGAACGTGATGCTGCCGCTAGCATACGCGGCTGCATCGCTTGTGTCCATCGTGATACTGACCGCGAAGTGGAGGAAGTAGAATGGGTCTAGTTACATGGGCCAGAACTCGCTCCCCTTGGCTTATACACTTCAACGGCGCCGCATGCAACGCCTGCGACATCGAGATCGTGGCCGCTCTTACGCCGCGATTCGACGTCGAGCGCTTCGGCGGCGCTGCTCAAGGGGACTCCAAGACACGCTGACGTCCTAGTCGTCTCGGGCTCCATCTCGAGGAAGCTGAAGAGCAGACTCAAGAGGATATACGAGCAGATGCCCGAGCCAAAGTTCGTCGTGGCCGTCGGTAGCTGCGCCAACACCGGGGGCACCTTCCAGGACTGCTACAACGTCATGGAGGGCGTCGACAAGGTCATCCCAGTCAACGCATACGTCGTGGGCTGCCCGCCGAAACCCGAGGCCATCCTCGACGGCGTCGTCAAGCTCCTGAAGAGCGCGGGGTACTGAGGTGAATGAAATGAGTTACGCTGAAGAAAACAAGAAGACCCTTGAGAGGTTCGTCGAGGCCATCGGGAAGGAGAACGTAATCGACTCCAAGATCCCGAAGGAGAAGCGAGTCTACGTCACGATAAAGACCGACAAGCTGAGGGACGCTGTCACCTACCTCAAGGAGAAGGAGGGGCTGTTCCACCTCGCCACCATCACCGGGAGTAGACCTCGGGGAGGAGAGGGAGCTAAACTACCACCTCAACCGCCCCAACCTCGTCTTCACAATCAAGGTGCGGGTTCCCGGAGACAAGCCGGTGGTCCCCTCAATCACCGACATAATCAACGGCGCCGTCCTCTACGAGAGGGAGATCAACGACCTCCTCGGGGTCTTCCCCGAGGGTCACCCGAACCCAAAGAGGCTCCTCATGACCGAGGAGTGGCCCGAGGGAGTCTACCCGCTCCTCAAGAAGTGGGACGTGAAGTCCCTGAGGAAGGCGGTCGACGGGGAGGAATGGACATGAGCGGCACAGAGTTCAGCATACCAATAGGCCCGCAGCACCCGGCGCTCAAGGAGCCGGCGAGCTTCCTCTTCAAGGTCGACGGCGAGGTCGTCGTCGACGTCGAGCCCCGCGTTGGATACAACCACAGGGGCATCGAGAAGGCGATGGAGGCCCGCACCTACATACAGAACCTCTACCTAACGGAGAGGGTCTGCGGCATCTGCAGCAACGCCCACCAGACGCTCTACGCGATGAACGTGGAGGACGTCGCGGGCATCACCATCCCCCCCAGGGCGAAGTACCTCCGCACACTCGTCCACGAGCTGGAGAGGATACACAGCCACCTCCTCTGGGTAGGCGTCGCCGCCCACGAGATCGGGTTCGACACCCTCTTCTACTACGTCTGGCGCGACCGCGAGGTCGTCCTCGACATCCTCGAGGAGATCAGCGGCAACAGGGTCAACTACGCCTGGAACGCGATAGGGGGCGTCCGCAGGGACATCCCCAGCGACAAGATCCCCAAGTTCCAGAAGATGCTCGACATACTCGCGGAGCGCACGAAGTACTACACGCAGGTCGCCACGACAGAGTCTACGATAATCAACAGGGCGAGCGGCGTCGGCTACTGCAGCAAGGCTGACATGATCCGCCTCTGCGGCTGCGGCCCACAACGCCCGCGCGAGCGGCGTGAATAAGGACACCCGCCGCGACAACCCCTACCTCGCCTACGATGAGGTCCCCTTCAACGTGGTCACCGCCGAGAGCGGTGACGTTCTGGGTAATGTCGTCGTCCGCGTCGGCGAGCTGGTTGAGAGCGTCGGGATCGCGAAGTACGTCCTCGATCACCTCCCGGACGGCCCGATCAGGGAGAAGTTCAGTCCCCTGCAGAAGGTCCCCGAGGGTGAGGCCACGAACATGGTCGAGGCCCAGCGCGGGGAGGACATCCACTACCTCTGCAGCAAGGGCGACAACAAGCCCTACAGGTACAAGATCAGGGCGCCGACACTCGCCAACATCCCTAGCCTAGTCGTCAAGCTCAAGGGCGGATACATCGCCGACATCCCAATCGTCCTCGCGGGCATCGACCCGTGCTTCAGCTGCACGGACCGCATGGTCTTCGTCGACGAGACTAAGGAGAAGACCTGGGACATGACGACCGAGGAGCTCAGGAGATATGGAATAAGGTGGTACTCTAATGGTCTCAATAAGTGACATATTCAGCATAGTGGTGTTCCCCGGGGCGCTCTTCATCATAGTCTACGCCCTCTACTGCAACTGGCTGAGCAGGAAGACGGTGGCGCGCCTCCAGAACAGGAGGGGCCCGATGCACACCGGCTACGCCGGCATGCTCCAGCCCTTCGCCGACCTGGTGAAGCTTCTCGCGAAGGAGGACATCACACCCGGCGCCGCGAACAAGGCGCTGTTCATCAGCCGCACCCGTCGTCATCTTCGCCCTAGCCCTCTCAGCAGTCTTCCTCATCCCCATACAGTCAATCACTAACCTCTACGCCTACACGCCGATCGCTAACTTCGAGGGGGACCTCGTCATCGTCCTCCTCATCTTCAGCCTCATCGTCCTCAGCGTCTTCCTCGCGGGGTGGAGCAGCTCGAACATCTTCGGCGCAGTCGGCGCCACGAGGGTCGCTCTGATGACCCTCGCCTACGAGATACCCCTCGTGCTTCTGACGCTCGGCCCCGCCATAATGGCGGGTAGCCTCAGCATCAACAACATAGTCGCCTGGGAGGTGGGAAGCGTCCAGAGCTTCCTCGCCGCCCCGACCCTCTGGGGTCTGCTGCTCGGCGTCGTGATGTTCATCGGCTTCGCCATCTGCATCCTCTCGCTCCTCGCGGAGACTCGAGATGCGCCCATTCGACATGGCTGAGGCCGAGACGGAGATCGTCCACGGCTGGCAGGTGGAGTTCAGCGGAAAGAAGCTGGCCCTCCTCACCCTGGGCAGGGACGTCAAGGTCGTGCTCGCCTCGGCGCTGCTGACCTCACTGTTCCTCGGCGGCCCAGCCGGCCCTATCCTACCCCCGATTGTCTGGTTCATACTCAAGACCACGCTCTGCGTCCTCATCCTGAGCAACCTCAGCGCGTTGTTCGCGAGGTTCAGGATCGATCTGATGCTGAGGTGGGCTTGGCAGTACCTGATGCCCCTCGCCGTCCTTCAGGTGATGGCGATCGTGGCGCTCAGCGGAGTGATATAAGATGGCGATGGAACGAGAGCTTCTGAAGAACGCAGTTAGCAAGCCGTGCACCCTCATCTACCCCTTCGAGAAGAGGGAGATGCCGAAGGGCAACCGCGGCAAGCACGAGTACGACGAGGCGAAGTGCACGGGCTGCGGCATGTGCAGCCGCGTTTGCCCCAGCTTCGCCATAGAGCTCAAGGGCCTCGGCCCGAAGTGCGAGGGCCTGAGGATCAACCTCGGGGCCTGCCTCTTCTGCCAGCAGTGCGAGGAGAGCTGCCCCACCAACGCCATCCGCCTCACCGTCAGCCTACGAGCTCGCCGTCATAAACAAGGCGGACGAGATACTCGACTTCAAGAGGACTCCGCGGCCACCGGCGGCGCCAGCGGCTAAGCCCGCGGCCCCCAGTGGAGGTGAAGAAGTGATGGCGTCCGAGCTAGTCCAGTTCGGGATACTCGCGATGACCATCGCCTTCGCCCTCGGCGCGGCGGGTCTCAAGAACCTACTATACGCAGCACTTAGTCTCGGCGCGATGTGCATCAGCCTCGGCGCCCTCTACTGGGTGCTCTACGCGCCCTACGTGGGCCTGTTCCAGATGCTCATCTACGGAGGCGCCGTTGTTGTGCTGTTCGTATCCGTGATAATGTTCGTAAGGAGTGAGGGCAATGAGTGAGAACGGCGGAGCGGTCAAGGTAGCCGGAGTCGCCGTCGCGGCCCTCCTCTTCCTTTCCTTCATTTACGTCGTGTCTAGCACACCCTTCCCCCACGCCTCGTACCGGAGCAGGGAGCTGCTGCCCACCGAGCCATCGGACGCGCTCGGGTCGGAGATGAGCGGCTTCCTCTGGAACTTCAGGGGACTCGACCTGATGATGCAGACCCTCATCCTCTTCGCCACGGCGATCAGCTGCCTGGCGCTCCTCAGGGAGGAGAAACACTGATGGCAAACGACGTTGTTTTCCTTGGCGCCATCTTCGCGATGGTATGCATCGGCCTCTACTGCGTTACGCAGAAGAGCATGATTCGCATCCTACTCGGCGTCGAGATAATACTCAACGCTGGCAACTTCGCGCTCGTCTACTTCGCATCCTACAGGGTCGCCGAGGGCTTCGTCGACCCGCTCGGCCAGAGCCTCGCGTTCATGTCGATAATCCTGGGCGGAAGCGTGATCGCCGTCGGCCTGGCACTCATAGTCAACGCCTACAAGCAGTTCAAGACCACTGAGGTCGACAAGATGAGGAGGCTGAAATGGTGATGGGCCTAGAACTCCTCTTCATGTTCAGCCCCTTCGCTGTCGTGCTCTTCGGGCTGCTCGGCGAGAGGTTCAAGGTGGCGAAGCTCAGGGAGTTCGTCGCGATCATCCTGAGCGCCTTCACACTCTTGAGCGTCTGGCTGCTCTACACGATGCAGCAGGCTAGCCCGACTAAGATACTCGTGGTGACGCTCGGTGGCGCACCGCCGCTCGGCGCCTGCTTCGAGATCGACATGCTCAGCATCTACATGGCCTTCAGCGCGGCGCTGCTCGGCCTCTTCGCCACCATCTACAGCTACAGCTACATGAAGCACGACACGCGCCTCACGGAGTACTACACGCTGCTGTCGGCCCTCGTGGTCGGCATCATCGGCGTGAGCTTCGCGGGCGACTTCTTCACGTTCTTCGTCTTCTGGGAGCTGATGGGCATCGCAAGCTACGTGCTCGTCGCCTTCAGGAAGGATAACTGGGGCCCCGTCGAGGCGGGCTTCAAGTACATGGTGATGGGCGCCGTAGGCTCAACGATGCTCCTGCTGGGCATCGCCCTCATCTACGGGATGGCGGGCACGGTGAACTTCGCCCAGATCAGCAGCAGCCTCCACAGCGGAGGCGGCGGGCCTCTGGATGATGGTCGCGATGCTCGTCTTCGTCGTGGGCTTCGGCGTGAAGTCGGCGATAGTGCCACTCCACACGTGGCTGCCCGACGCGCACCCGGAGGCACCCAGCCCAATCAGCGCGATGCTGTCGGGTATACTCATCGAGACGGCCCTCTACGGGCTCACGAGGATACTCTACATCACCTTCCCAGCGGCTGACTTCAGCCTGATGATCGCGGGCCTCGCCGTCGTCACGATGAGCTTCGCCAACATAGTGGCGGTGCTCCAGACCGACGTGAAGAGGATGCTCGCCTACAGCAGCATCAGCCAGATGGGCTACATGCTAGTCGGCGTGGCGGGCGGAGGCATCATGGGGCTCACAGGCGTGTTCCTACACGTCTTCAACCACAGCCTCATGAAGGGCCTAGCCTTCTTCTCCGCGGGCTCCATGATTGAGGAGTCGGGCACCCGGGACATCGACAAGATCAGGGGCATCGCCAAGGTGATGCCTATCACGAGCCTCACGATGTTCATAGCCCTCCTCGGACTGGGCGGCGTACCCGGGACAGCCGGGTTCATCAGCAAATACCTCCTCTTCGGCTCCGCCATGGCCCCAGGATACTGGTGGCTCACGGTCATCGCCGTGCTCAACAGCGCCCTCAGCATGGTCTACTACCTGAGGGTGATGAAGAGCCTAGTCGGCCAGCCGAAGGAGGCGCTGAAGGCGACGAAGGAGGCCCCGCCACTCATGCTGGGCGTCACGGTCGCGATGGCCACGCTGATCATACTCTTCGGCGTCTGGCCTGCCCCGATGATCGCCTACGCCACGGAGGCGGGTAAGGCTCTCCTCAACCTCACCAACTACGTCAAGGTGATCCTGCCATGATCAGTCTACTGAATATCGCAGCGGACGCGGCCCCGGCACTAATCTCGGCGCCCGTCAACGGTTTAGAGCAATTCATGCAGAACCCAGGAGCCTGGCTGTGCTGGCTAATCCCCATCGCAGGGGCGCTCCTGATGCCGCTGATCGCCAAGGCGGGCCACAAGGTCCGCGACTACGCGGCGGTCGTCATAGCATTCGGCGCGGTTGTCGCCGCGGCCTCGCTCCTACCCGGCCTCTGGGCCGAGCACCCCACAAATGACATACAGGTCGCCACATGGATCACGTTCCCCAACGGGGCGCCACTCACGCTGGGCGTCCTCGTCGACCCACTCAGCATACTCATAGCAAACGTCGTCGCCTTCATCGCCTTCCTCATCGTCGTCTACAGCGTCGGCTACATGCACGGCGACGAGCACCTCACCCGGTACTGGTTCTTCTTCCTATTCTTCATCGGCAACATGCTACTCCTCGTGCTCTCCGACAACCTCATCCAGATGCTCATAGGCTGGGAGGGGGTCGGCCTCTGCAGCTACGGGCTTATCGGCTACTACTACCGCGACCCCAAGGAGAGGTGGCTGGGTGGACCCCCGCCAACCAAGATGTTCCCGCCCAGCCACGCGGGCATGAAGGCCTTCATAGTCACAGGCATAGGGGACGTCTTCCTCCTCGGCTCCATCTTCATCATCTACAACTACGCCGGGACACTGAACTTCGTCGAGCTGATCGACAAGGCCCCGCAGTGGATGGCGGCAATTTCCGCCGTCCCCGGCCTACTCAGCCTAACCGCTATACTCTTCCTCGGAGGCCCGATCGGCAAGAGCGCGCAGTTCCCGCTCCACGAGTGGCTCCCCGAGGCGATGGCGGGCCCGACGGCGGTCAGCGCCCTAATCCACGCAGCGACGATGGTAAAGGCGGGCGTCTACCTCGTGGCGAGGATGGCCCCGGCCTTCTACATCGGGACCTTCGCGCAGCACCTGGCCGAGGCGCAGACCTACTTCGTGGCCATAGCCGTCATAGGCGCCTTCACAGCGTTCCTCGCGGCGAGCCAGGCGATAGTGGCGCTGGAGCTGAAGAAGGTCCTCGCCTACTCGACGGTCAGCCAGATTGGGTTCATGATGCTCGGCCTGGGTGTCTCGGGCCTCGGGGAGGGCAACCTCCTGCCCGGGCTCACAGCGGGCATCTTCCACCTCGTCAGCCACGCCCTCTTCAAAGCGGCGCTCTTCCTGGGCGCCGGCTCGGTCATCCACGCCGTGGAGACCATATACATGGATAAGATGGGCGGGCTCGGGAAGCAGATGCCCTTCACGAAGATACTCATGCTCCTGGCGACGCTGAGCCTGGCGGGCATCCCGCCGTTCAGCGGCTTCTGGAGCAAGGACGCCGTCTTCGTGGCGAGCCTCAACGCGGGCCTGACACTTACGAACGTACTCTACGTCGTCGCGGTCGTGACGGCGCTGATGACGCTGGTCTACAGCGCGCGCTACATCTACATGGTCTTCTACGGTGAGAAGAGCCACTTCATCCAAGAGCTCGAGAACGAGGGCCACCACGTCCACGAGAGCCCCGCAATAATGTGGGGCCCCGTCGCGGTGCTGGTAGCCATAATGCTGGGGGTCAGCGCCCTCGGCCTCGTCGGATACTTCGTGCCCAGCCTTAGCCCCGAGGTCTTCATCGAGGGCCAGATGGCGAGGGTAGTCGAGGGACTGCACGTCCCCGAGATATTCGCCTCCGCCGGCGCCACGAGTTCACGGAACCCGTCGTCGCGGGCGCCACGAAGCTGACGGCGATCGCCTCAAGCGGCGCCATCATACTCGTGGGCGGCATAATCGCCTACCTGCTCTACATGGCGCGCAAGTACAACGCCTGGCAGATCGTCAGCAGCAGCAGCATACTGAGGCCAATCCACAGCTTCCTCTGGAACAGGTGGTACATCAACGAGCTCTACTACGCCGTCGGGGTGGACGGACTCCTAGCACTGTGCAGGGGCATAAACAGCACCTTCGAGGCGTCCCTGCTCGGCATCAACGACTCGGCCCCGAGGGGCTTCACGGGGCTCTGGAACCAGGTGAAGAAGCTCCAGACCGGCTACCTCAGCATCAACCTGCTGTACCTCGCCGGGCTGCTGCTCTTCCTACTGTTCCTCGTCCTCGTGAGGGGGGTGTGATGACATGGTAATGCAATACAGTCTACTGTTATCCCTCGTGGTGCCCCTAGCCGCGGTCGCCATCGCGTACTTCGCGGGTAGGGCGACAGGCAAGAGCATCGGCTGGTTCGTCGCCGCTTCACTCATCGTCTCCCTCGCGCTCCTCGTCGGGGTCGCCCTCGGGATCAGTGACGGTGGCGCCTACAGGGAGACCTATAGTTGGGCCCCGCAGGCCGGGCTCAGCTTCACCCTGCTCGCCGACGGGCTGAGCATCTGGGTGCTGCTGACGATCAACATCCTCTGCCTCGCCATAACCGTCTACAGCATGCCCTACATGGAGCACAGGTTCCACGAGTGGGAGCACGAGACCCACGAGAAGAAGGGCCCAGACGCCTACGCCAGCTACTTCGCGCTCTACCTACTCTACACAGTCGGCATGCTCGGCACGATAATGTCGACCAACCTCATCCAGTTCTACCTCTTCTACGAGCTGATGCTCATCCCATCTTGGCTACTCATCAACAACTACGGGTACGGCGACAGGGAGAAGATCGGCATGATCTACTTCATGTGGACGAACGTCAGCGCTGTGATCCTCCTCGCGGGGATACTCGCCGCCTACTCCATCACGGGCAGCTTCGAGATAAGCAGCCTGACGAAGCTGGTGGGGGTGAGCAACGCCGCGTGGATAGCGGGTGCGATGCTCTTCGCCTTCTTCACGAAGATGGCGGTCTTCGGCCTGCACACGTGGCTGCCCTTCGCCCACGCGGAGGCCCCCACACCCATCTCCGCCCTGCTTAGCCCCGCCATGATAGGCATAGGAGCCTACGCGGCCCTACGCCTCGTCATCATACCCATGGCCCCGGTGTTCCAGACCTTCAGCTGGGTCTTCACACTCTGGGCGCTGGTCACGATGATATACGGCGGCCTCATGGCGCTGACGCAGGACGACATCAAGCGCTTCCTAGCCTACAGCAGCATAAGCCAGATGGGCTACATCTTCCTCGGCCTCGCGAGCGTCACCCCGAACGGTGAGGTCGGCGCCATTTACCAGTACGTGGCACACGGCTTCGGCAAGGCCATTCTCTTCCTCGTCGCGGGGATACTCATCAGCCAGACCGGCACGAGGAGCATAAAGAAGATGGGCGGACTCGCCGATAGGATGCCGTGGACGGCCGTCATGGCCCTCATAGGCTTCCTAACCATCGGAGGCGTCCCGCCGACGATGGGCTTCATGAGCAAGTTCTTCATCTTCTCGGGAGTCTTCGGCAACCAGCTCGCCCCCGCCGGACAGGTGTGGGCCGCGGTGATCGGGATAATCATGACCGTCCTAACCATCGGATACGGCATGTGGACGATCCGCAGGGTCTTCTACGGGCCCCTCCCCGAGCACCTCAAGCAGGTGAAGGAGGCGCCCATGACGATGCTGCTACCCGCTAGCCATCTTCGCGGTGCTGGTCATCGTCCTCGGCATCTGGCCGACACTGATAACCAACTACCTATCCCCATTCTTCGCGTAGGGCCAACGAGGCCCCTTTTTTCCACATTCGCACTCCTAGAGGTCACCTATGCCACTCGCCGCGTCGAAAAATCATTTAAAAAGAACACCTAGGGTTACGGCGGCGGACCAGTATCGAAATATTCGATATTCGCCACCCGACAGACTCGAAAAAGGACCACCCTTGAAAACCGGTTAAAATAATCGGAATCGCGGCGGCGACGAACACCCCCCTCCCTGCACGCACGAGCAGACAAATAACAAACACCCCCACAACACCCCGAAAACACCCAACAAAACCCGGACATTACATAAGTTTTTTTAATGTAAGCAGGGTCTGCAATTAGGAAATGAGCGTCGCTGTCATCGGGCCCTCATCCTTCATCACCTGCTTCCAGCTAATCGGAGCGGAGGGATACAACTGCGTCACCGGCGAGGAGAGTCGCCCAGACGCTGAGCCGCCTCGTGGACGAGAAGAAGTACAAGCTGATCATCTTCCCCGAGAGGTTCGCCGCAGAGACCCTACCAGTCAGGGAGCAGGTCCTAAAGAGGGGCGCCATCTCGCCCGTCTTCGCACTGGTGCCAGACTTCACCATGGAGACAGGCGACAGGATGCAGGAGCTACAGGCAGTCATCTCGCTTGCTATTGGAACAAAGCTGGAGTTGTGATGATGGAAGTCAAGAAGGTCCTATCGGTCGGCAAGAGGCTCCAAACCATCCTCGAGGAGGCGGAGAGGGAGTCCCAGCAGAAGCTCGCGGACGCCAAGCGCCGCTCCGAAGAGATGGTCAACAAGGCGCGGGCCGAGGCCGAGGAGAAGAAGTCCAAGGCCCAGCGCGGCGCCGGAATAGACGACCTGATCAAAGCCGAGGAGAACCGCGCCAAGGTGGAGGCCGAGAAGATCAAGGCCCAATACCAACAGAAGATCGAGGCGATCAAGAAGATCCCCAAGAAGAAGAGGGACCACAGCGTCGACCTCGTCGTCAAGGAGGTCCTCCCATGAGCCAGCAGAGCAGCCTAGACCTCGAGACGAGGCTCATAGAGCGCACGATGGCGCAGCGCGACGAGATGATAGCCAAGGCCGACGCAGACGCCAAGGCGCATGCTCGAGAACGCCGAGAAGGAGGCCCAGCGCATAAAGTCCGAGACCGACCGCCAGATACTCAACATAGTCGCCAGCGTCCTCCGCGGCGTACGCGACAGGATAATCGGCGGCGTCGAGCTCGACAGCAGGAAGCAGCTCATGATCGCCCGCGACGAGACCCTCCAGCAGATCTACGGCGAAGCCGAGAAGAAGCTCAAGGAGTTCTCAGCGGACAAGAAGGAGTACCACGAGACACTCATAAAGCTCATCGCCGAGGCCGTGAAGGCCATCGGGGGCGAGGAGTTCATACTATCCGCAAACGACGCCGACCTAACAGACCTCAAGAAGGACACACAAGAAGCTCGAAGCCGACATCCAGAAGGCCGTCGGCTCAAAGGTGAGCATCACATTCGATGACACCCCAATCGCCACGATCGGGGGAGTCGTCGTCAAGAACACCGAAGGCACGAAGGTTTACCACAACACCCTCGAGGGCAGGATCAAGAGGGCACGCGCCAAGCTAAACGTCACCCTCGCGAAGCTAATGGAGGCCGAGTAAGAATGGGAATCATAGGCACAATCGAACGCATCAACGGCTCACTCATCAGGGCAACCTTCACGGAGGCGCCCAAGATCGGCGACCTCGTCGAGGTCGGCAACCTCAAGCTAATGGGCGAGATCGTTCGCCTCGACGCCCAGACCGCCTTCATCCAGTGCTACGAGATCACAGACGGTATCCGCCCCGGTGAGCCGGTGAACGACACCGGCGAGCCCCTCATGGCGGAGCTAGGCCCCGGCATCATGGGCGCCATCATGGACGGCGTCGAGCGTAGCGAGACCGAGCTCTGGAACAGGACCGGCCCCTTCGTCAGCAGAGGAACCAGCGTCCCGCCGCTCGACCGGAACAAGAAGTGGGAGTTCGTCCCAACCGCCAAGAAGGGAGACAAAGTCGGACCCGGCGACTTCATAGGCACCGTCCAGGAGACGAAGAGCTTCGTCCACAAGATCATGGTCCCCCCGAACATGAGCGGCACCATCAAGAGCATCCACAAGGGCGAGTTCACCGTCGAGGACACCGTCGCCGAGCTAGAGACCCCCGAGCGGGGTCAAGGAGCTCAAGCTCATGCAGAAGTGGCCCGTACGCAGGCCAAGACCCGTCAAGCAGAGGCTCCCACTCAGCGTGCCCCTCCTCACGGGTCAGCGCGTCATCGACACATTCTTCCCATGCGCCAAGGGCGGCGCGGCCGCCATCCCCGGCGGATTCGGAACCGGGAAGACCGTCACCCTCCAGCAGATAAGCAAGTGGAGTGACGCGGACATCATCATCCTCATCGGCTGCGGCGAGCGCGGCAACGAGATGGCCGACGTCGTCGCCCACTTCCCGGTCATAAAGGACCCGAGGAGCGGGCGCAACCTCATCGAGAGGACCGTCATCGTCGCCAACGTCAGCAACATGCCAGTCTCCGCCCGAGAAGCCTCAATCTACATGGGCGTCACCCTCGGCGAGTACTTCCGCGACATGGGCTACGACGTGGCCGTCATGGCCGACTCCACATCAAGGTGGGCAGAGGCGCTCCGTGACATCTCCGGTCGCCTAGGGGAGATCCCCGCAGAGGCTGGGCTTCCCCGCCTACCTCCCAGACAGGATCGCCGAGCTCTACGAGCGCGCCGGACGCGCCATCGTCCTCAGCTCCCAGGAGCGCCTGGGCAGCGTCACGATGCTCGGAGCAGTCTCGCCACCCGGCGGAGACTTCAGCGAGCCAGTCACAACATACACGCTACGCTTCATCGGAACCTTCTGGGCCCTCGACAGCGCACTCGCCCAGCGCCGCCACTTCCCAGCCATCAACTGGCTGAGGAGCTTCACACGCTACCTCGAAATCTCCGCCGAGTGGTGGAGCCAGTACGACAAGGACTGGCTCAGCAACCGCGCCAAGGCCATGAGCATACTAGAGGAGGCTGCCGAGATCGAGGAGACCGCCAGGATCATCGGCGAGAAGAGCCCTCCCAGACGACCAGCGCCTAGTGCTGCTCGTCGCGGAGCTACTCCGCGAGGGCTTCCTCGTCCAGGCTGCGTACCACGAGATCGACACATACTGCGACGCCGAGAAGCAGACGAAGCTCCTGCGCATCATCGTCGAGTTCAACCAGATGGTCGAGGGGCTCGTCAAGCAGAGCGTCCCAATCGAGAAGGTGCGCGAACTACCCATAGTCACCGAGATGATGAGGCTCAAGGAGCGCAAGGGCAGCGAGCCCATCGACCAGGCAAAGCAGGAGATGGTAAAGCAGGTCGGCGAACTCGCCAAGACCTACGGGGTGAGCTAAGATGGCAGAACAAGCAGGACTAGTCTACAAGACCGTAAAGGAGATCCACGGCCCCATCCTCTTCGTCGAGAACGTTCAAGGGCATAAGCTACAACGAGATTGTCCGCATACGCACCAGAGTCGGGCTACGAGGTCTCGGGAAGTGTCCTAGAGGTATCCAAGGACTGGGCGATGGTGCAGTGCTTCGGTAACACCTCGGGCATGGACCTCAATGTCGGGGTCAGGTTCACCGGCGAGACCCAGAAGATCCCCGTCACGAACGACCTGATCGGTAGGGTCTTCAGCGGCAGCTTCGTGCCCCGAGACGGGATGCCGACGCCGCTTAGCGACGACGTCCGAGACGTAAACGGCGGAACCATCAACCCCGCCGCCCGCGACGTCCCCAGCGACTTCGTCCAGACCGGGATGAGCAGCATCGACGGCATGAACAGCCTCGTCAGGGGGCAGAAGCTACCCATCTTCAGCGAGTCGGGCCTACACCACAACATGCTCGCCGCCCAGATCGCCCGTCAGGCGACGATCCCCGGTAAGGAGAGCGACTTCGCCATCGTCTTCGGCGCAATGGGCATCAAGAACGAGGAGGCCGACTTCTTCCGCAAGGAGTTCGAGGAGACGGGCGCCCTGAACAAGAGCGTCCTCGTCCTCAACCTCGCGGACGACCCGCCGATCGAGCGCATGGTCACTCCCCGCATCGCCCAGACCATAGCCGAGTACCTCGCCTTCGACATGGGCATGCACGTCCTCACCATCCTCACCGACATGACCAACTACGCCGAGGCGCTCCGCAGCATCAGCATCGCCAGGGAGGAGATCCCGACCCGGAAGGGCTACCCCGGCTACCTCTACAGCGACCTCGCCACCATCTACGAGCGCGCCGGCATCATCACCGGGAAGAAGGGCTCGGTCACACTGATGCCCATCCTCTCCATGCCCGCAGGCGACATCACCCACCCAGTACCCGACCTCACTGGCTACATCACCGAAGGGCAGCTACTCCTCCAGCGTGAGCTCTCCCTCAAGGGACTCTACCCCGCTATGAACGTCCTCCCCAGCCTCAGCAGGCTCATGAAGGACGGCATCGGCGCTAAGACGACCCGCAAGGACCACCAGGACGTCTCAAACCAGCTCTACATGGCGTACGCTGAGGGCACGAGGGCACGCGGCCTCGTCCGCATCGTCGGAACCGTCGGACTCAGCGAGCGTGAGCGCAAGTGGCTCGAGTTCGCTGACGCCTTCGAGACCAAGTTCGTCAACCAGGGCCGCTACGAGAACAGGACCATCGAGCAGACCCTCGACCTGGCGTGGGACCTACTGGCCATGCTGCCCGAGGAGAACCTGATCAGGGTCCGCGAGTCGTACATCAAGGAGTACCACCCGAAGTATCGTAAGAGAGAGAGCTAGCCTTGTCCTCTACCAGCGGAGTCCGGCCCACAAAGGGCTACCTCATGGAGATGCAGAGACGCATCGTCTTCATAGAGCGAGGCACCGAGTTCCTCAAGCTCAAGAGGGACCACCTCGCCAAGGAGCTAAGCGAGTCCATAGAGGTGCTCAGGGGGAGGAGGAGGCTACTTCTCGAGAGCCTCGGTGAGGCATATAAGGCGGTACAGGCGGCGTACCTGAGCCTCGGCCCCACGGAGGTGGAGAGCCAGGCCGACAGCATACGCAGCACGCTCGACATTGACCTCCTGCCGAAGAGCGTCATGGGTGTCCAGTATCCCTACATCAAGATACTGAACAAGCCGAAGGTCGAGGGTGAGCTAGACATCACCCTCAGCTACGCCTCAGACAAGGTCTTCTCCATACTTGAGGAGATAATCAGGCTCGCTGAGTTCGAGAGTCGTGTCGAGCGCATCGCTGACGAGCTCGGTAGGACGAACCGCAAAGTGAACGCCCTCGAGAACACGGTCATACCCGACATGAAGGCGGTCATCAAGTTCATCCAGGACAAGCTGGACGAGGAGCAGATGGAGGACCTCGTTCGAATTAAGCTGATTGGGGGTGCGTTGGCATCGGAAAGGTAAAGGCGGGTTCTCTAACCTATGCGGTCGTCAGGAGTCACGCCCTCATCGCTGACCTACTCACTTCGAACCAGATGAGGACCATTGCGTCCACAGACAGCATCGAGGAGTTCATGTCCCAGATCGCCCAGACCCCATACGGACAGGTCACCCTTGAGCCAGACATAAATCCCAGCGTCAGCATGGAGCGAGTCTTCTACCGCAAGTTCATCGAGCGCATAGTGAAGATTGTCGACATCGTCCCTAGTAACATAGGTGAACTTCTACAGACCTACTACTACATGAGGTTCGAGACCCTCAACCTCGACAGGATACTGAGGGGCAAGTTCAGCGACGCGACCCCCGCAGAGATTCAGGCGAACCTCGTACCGATGATGGCATACAGGGCACCAAGCTACCAGGCACTCTCAGAGGCGGCTGACATCGACGCGATTCTTGAGCTACTCAAAGGCACGGCGTATAACGCCAGTCGCTGAGAAGCTCCCACTATACAAGCAGTACGACGCTATCTGGCCCCTCCAATTGGAGCTGCAGCACCTCTACAGCCTGACCATTCTTAGGAGCGTGGAGAAGCTCCCTCACAGCCAGAGGAGAATGGTCAGCAAGATTGTCGAACTCGAGGCGGACATTGAGAACTTCCTAATTGCGGTTAAGCAGAGTCGCGCCCCAAAGGAGGGGGCGGGCTTCAAGCCCGAGGAGATGTTCGACGCCACCTACGGAATATCTAAGGACATACTTCACTTAGTCGTCGATGGGGCTGACCTCCGCGAATCGGTTGAGAGCCTCGGTGAGCCCTACAGCGCCATTCTGGCGCCCATCTACGAGGGGGATGTCGCTCTCATCAGGACCAACCTGAGGAGCCAGATACACAGAACCGTCAACGAGGCCAGGGCGGGGAACGACTTCGGCTTCAACACTATTATGGCCTACCTTGTCTTCAGCGAGTTTGAGAAGGACGACCTCGTAGGCATCGCGTGGGCGAAGGAACAGGGTCTACAGGGCGAGGAGTTCCTCAAGTACCTCGTTGTACCCAACGTCTCCTAGCCACCCCTTTTCCCAAACCATAAATCCCCCGCACTCGAGTTCATCGTAGGTTTAAGGAATGTCTAAAGTGGAGACGGTCTACTTCAGTGAACCGGGAAGGGTCAACAGCAGGGAGGCGCTTCTGCTCGCGAAGCTGCGGGCCGACCAACTGGAGATAAGGGACGTAATAGTGGCCTCCTACACGGGGGAGACGGGAGCGCTCGCCGCCGAGATATTCAAGGGTTACAACCTCGTGGTGGTCGCGGGGATGGTGGGCTACCTCGAGCCGAACCAAGACAGGTTGAAGCCCGAGTACAGGAAGGCGATAGAGGACAACGGTGGGAAGATTCTGCGGGCTTGCCACAGCTTCGGTGGCCTTGGCAGGGCGGTCAACAGAAAGTTCAACGCGATACAGGTGGATGAGGTAATCGCACACGTTCTCCGCCTCTTCGGCGCGGGTGTAAAGGTAGCCTGCGAGTGCGCCTGTATGGCGGCAGACGCTGGCCTCATCAGGACCGACAGGGAGGTGATCTCTCTCGGTGGGAACGGGACCGGCGCGGACACAGCGGTGGTTATCCTTCCCAGTAACACGCATAGGTTCTTTGACACACGGATAAGGGAGATAGTCTGCAAGCCGAGGGTCTGGGAGAGGACCAAATGATCACCTTGTTTTCAAAGTCGTCCAAATCTCTGAGTTAACCTGCGCCGATCGCGGAATGAATTGCATGTAACTGGTGGCACCCGATTTTCTACAGGCGAGAGTTTATCCCGCCCGATTAGGGATGCTTTAAGGGACCACATTGAGTGACGAATGGTTCTATGGCAGCAGACCCAAGAGGGCGACTGGCAGCTGGGTGGTGATCCTGGTCGCTATCCTCATCGTCGCGAATGTCGGCGTAGTCGCGTACAACACTGTCAACACAAACGAGCAGGTGAAAAGTCTTGGAAGCCGCGTGGATACCCTGACCCTCACTGTCGAGTCCCTAAGCACCGAGCTCACTAGCGCATCCGCCGACATCTCCAACTTGAGGAATGAAATCAAGAACGGTGGTTTAAACGTCACAGTTACGCCCGGTTCAAATCTTGACCTAGTCAGCCTCTACAATAGGACGAGGGACAGCGTGGTCCTAATTGAGGTGACTCTCCCAACGGGTGCCGCAGAGGGGAGCGGCTTCGTCTACGACTCCACGGGGAAGATAATCACGAACAATCACGTAGTCCAGGACGCGAGCAGCATACTGGTAACCTTCATCAATGGTACTATTGTTAAGGCGACGCTCGTGGGGCGGGACCCATACTCGGACGTGGCCGTGATCAAGGTTGATGTGCCGCAATCACTCCTCAAGCCGCTTAAGCTTGGCAGTTCATCCACTCTCAAGGTAGGACAGGATGTGATAGCCATAGGGAACCCATATGGTCTAGCGGACACACTTACCTCAGGGATCATCAGCGCTGTGGGGAGGCAGATGGACTCCTCCGGGAACTACCCAATAGTCGACGTGATCCAGACAGATGCAGCCATCAACCCCGGCAATAGTGGAGGCCCCCTCCTCAACATGAACGGAGAGGTCGTAGGGATCAATACAGCCATACCTACGGAGACATCGCGGGGCATCGGGTTCGCTGTCCCAAGCGACACCATAGTGCGCGAGCTGCCCAGCCTCATATCCACTGGTACCTACCTGCACCCATACCTCGGCATTCAGGGTCAGGATGTAACGCCTGGGGTGGTAGACGCGATGAACCTTCCCGCGGGGACCCATGGGACGCTGATTATTGATGTGACCGCGTTGGGCCCATCTGACAAGGCAGGGTTAAGGGGCGGAACCACTACTCAGACCGTAGACGGAGTGTCGATAAAGATCGGCGGTGACGTCATTGTCTCGGCGGATGGGATCCCAATGAAGAGCTTCTACGACCTCATAGTCTACCTGCAGCGCAACAAGAGGCCGAATTCGACGCTGAGCCTCGGCATCATTAGGAACGGGGCGCCGATGGACGTCGTTGTCACTCTCGGGGTTCGCCCGCCTCCCTAGAACCTCGGATTCTTAAGCAAATCCTCTATAGTTGCCTTGTCGTAACCGAGGAGCAGACCGAGGCCAACGGCTATCTCCTCCTCGACCTCCGCTAGCTTGCCTTCCCTCATCTTCCTCGCCTTAAGCTCCTTCAGGGCCTTGTAGCGGTCGAGGGTCGATGTATCTTTGGCCATGTGGATAACGACCTTACCCTCGGTGAATGCGGGGTTGAATAGCTTGGTGGTTAAGAAGTCCTCGTCGACTAGGATATGGACGTTGTACTCGTCAGCTACGAGTCTTATCGGCGACTTGAGTCTATCATATTCCTCCCTCGTCAGCGGGGGGCTTAGAGCGAGTGGCTTCACCCCCGACCCCGCTATCTCGGCAAAGGCGTAGATCATCCCCAGGTGGTAAGAGTCAAGGTCGAACTCCTTCACGTGCTTGCTAAGCCAGTGATCCTCCAAATCGATCGATTAACACTCCTATCACGCTCTTAAGCGGTTTTCGCGCGCATAACCCAATTAATAGACCTTTAAGTTTGCTGAGTGTCAGGCCGTGTTTCTCGCCCGTTTCTTGGGCCTTCAACCCAAACCTTGTAAGTTCCCCTTAGTTGCTGTAGAAGTGATTGTTCTCCAACTTTGCTTCTTGGATAGACGACGAGGGTAATGGAATCTATGTAGTCATATTTTTTATCAAGTGATATCAAGAGAGCTTTTTTAGTGCGAATAGTGCGACCGCCTTTGCACACAGGGCGAGCTCGTCAATCGAGACATTCTCATCCCTCTTGTGGTAATTGGTGTATGTCTCTCCGACTCCTATGTTAACGGATGACATTCCACCGTCGACTACTTGATAGTTCATGTCGGTGCTGGCGAGGTTGCCGACGAAAGGTAGGTCCTTCCCTGTTACCTCCTTCATGATCGTCTTCGCCTCCTGGGCGAACGAGTCGTCAGCAGGCACAATATATCCCCCTCGGCTGTTGATAACTTCGACCTCGTAGTGTAGTGCCGCGTCGGTTGCCTTGACCCCCTCGATGACGTCTCTGAATTCCCTCTCCACCTCCTCGAAGGTCTCAGCGGGTGTCATGCATCTTAGTACCTCCTCCTCACAAAGATCAGGAACCGTTGCACCCTGTACGCCTCCCTTGATGGTACCGATATTGAGCATGGCGGTGAGCTTGTTGATGCCGGCTTCCCTTATTTCAGTGGGTAGTTCGATGCCGGGAGTGGGAAGTTGCCTCTTCATGAGGACGTTCCTCCAATAGTTGTCAAGGGCGACGTTGATCTTACTCATCTTCTCGATAGCGTTGACCCCGAGGATGGGCATCTGGCCATGATACGCCTTACCGATGGTCCTGACCATGAATCTCGTCCTTCCCTGAGCTGCGAGGTTTATGCTGTTCATGGAGCCGTCGAGCTGTAAGCCGTAGTCAGCTTTGACTATCCCCTCCCTAATAAGGTAGCCAAGGCCCGCAACACCCCCTATCTCCTCGTCGCAGTTACCCGTGAGGATCAGATCACCCTTCAGCTTGATACCGAGTTCATGAATGCCCAGCATGGCTATCATCGCCGCTGCTAGTGGCCCCTTGTCGTCGCAGACGCCGCGCCCCCAGATATATCCGCCCCCAACATCATAGATGCTCTTCCCATACATGCAAGTCTTTGTGACCTCCCCTCTGAGGGGATCGACGGTCCAGCCGTCCTTCTGTATGGCGGCTGTGTCGATGTGGGCGCTCATATGCATCGAAGGTCCGCCACCGGTGCCCCTTAAGCGGGCGACAACGTTGCTCCTCGACCCCTCTAGCCCCAGCTGTTTTGCCCCGGAGAGCGTGAGATACTTCTCGGTGGCATCATAGATGGTTGCTTCGCAGCCAATAGGCGTCAACTTGTCCGCGATTAGCCCACATATCTTGTTGTAGTTCAACCCCGGTGGGACTTGCGTGTCGATCCTTACGAGGTCCCTCAGGGTTGAAATCAAGTCGTCCCTGTGTTCCTCTACGTACTCGAAGAGGCGCTCCTTGTCTCCCATGCGCGTCGCCTGCTCAGGCATAGCGGAGGGTGGGTATCTAAAACTAACGTGCTCTCCGGACTATAGACTCGATCGGGACGCGCGTCTTATTTCTCGCTTTAAAAGTGGTGAGATTCGTGAACCCCGTCGCCATGAGCTGTTTGGCTGCCTCGTCGAGGTGGTATCCAAGGGTGCCCACGGTGTGGCTGTCACTGCCGACGGTAACCGTGTCGATGCCCGCTTCGTGTGCGGCGAGGAGAAACTCTTGGAGTGGGTAAAAGTGGCCGGTCCCCGCCCTGACCCCCGCTGTATTTACCTCGATACCGACCCCCTTATGCGCCGCTGACTCAAGTGCCTCCACGACTACGGAGCCGTAGTCACCCCAGCCAGCGTTTTTACCATAGAAGTGGAGGTACTTCCTCCAGTAGTCGGGGTGCGCCATCACGTCGAAGAGGCCGCTCTCGATGGCCTTCTTCCACATTGTATAGTACTCGTCAGCCGCCTTCCTTATGGGGCGGCCCTGGAAGAAGCCCTCCGCCTGGGTCCGGGAGCCGATGTCGACGCCGTTTATGTAATGGGTGCTGCCGAGGATGAAGTCGAAGTCGTGGCCTCTGAGGATGGACTCGAGGTGGCGCTCCTGCCCGGGGAAGTAGTCAACCTCGAGGCCAGCGAGGAGTCGAACCCTAGTACCATCCTGCGCCGACCTTATCTCTCCAATGTACTCGGGTATCTCCGCCTCCTTGATGCTTATGTTTACATCAGGGCCGACTGTGATGAGGTGGGTTGTGAAGGCGATCTCGTTGATCCCCCGGGCCTCCGCGGCGGCGACATACTCCGACACTAGCGCTGTGGCTGCGTCCCTCGAGTGCCTCTCGTGGACATGGTAATCAATCATTTTCGGCGCCTACCCCTGATATTGCGGAGCGGTGTTATTAGAGGGTGTTCCCGCCGTGATACTCATTTATCCCGAGTCAGAAAGAAGGTAGGGTAAAGTAAACCATCGGATGCGAAGAAAGAAACTATACACCAAATGAGCCCCAGAAACAAGCCCTGTTCTCACTAGATACAGTACAAAAAAAATGTGCAGTAAGCTACTTTTAGACCTTCTCAACGGGGTGGCGGAGAATCGTCCTCCACTTCTCTGGCGGGGCTCTCCGCGGGTCACTCATGTATATCTCATGGTGGCGTCCGCGCAGGTGGTAGCCGTTCTCCTTGACGAAGGAGTGGAGAATCTTTTGGCTCCTTGGCTCGTCGCTGTATGGGCCGACGTGGAGTAACTGGACGCTGGGGCCCTCGTGGAACCGTTCGAGCTTCAACTTCTCAATCCTTTTCCCCTTCTTCTTGAAGAGATCAGGCCTGATCTCCTCAAGCATCACTTCCGTCACAAAATCTGGGATGAGGATCATGCTTGTCCAGTTCCAAGTTTCCCTAAGTGGGGCGTCGGCCAAGTTGACTATGCTCGGTTTGTCCCACCACCAGAGCCCTTCCAGCGGCATCACCGTGAAGTCTCTACCCATCTTCTTCGAAGCGAACTTTAGGGTGTAGGCCGCCCCGTAGAGGGCATCGATGGACTCCTGATAGGCCTCCCCGCCGGGCTCACCTCTGCCTGTGTAGGTGAGGAAGCTGAACTCCGGGACATCCACAATCTCCGGTTTCTCTTTTGGTGAGTATAGCCTCTTCAACTCTTTCCTGAGGTCGATCTTCTCCATGGCTTTGAGTCGCCATACATGATTATAAGAGGGTTGGAGAAGAGCGCGACAGACTGGTAGTATGGAGACCTTGAGGTCCTTGACCTATCGAACTCGACGCAGAAGCTTAGGTCTCCTTGATCCTAGCAACATTTATGTGTCCGATGCATTTTCTTTCCCCTCGGCGGGTGAGTGGGGCCTCCCACCCGATTCCGCCAGATAAACCCCGGTGAAGGGAGGCATGAAAGTCACAGAGATCAGTCTAGCCGCCGTACTGGCGGCGTTATACGCCACGCTCGTCGTGGTATTCGCACCCATTAGCTACGGCCCGATTCAATTGAGGGTCGCGGATTGTCTTATTCCGCTCTCAGCCCTGCTGGGCTGGCCGGCAGCCGTGGGGGTGTCCCTCGGCGCGCTAGTGGGTAATTTCTACTACTTTTTGGGCCCCGTTGACGTCATCTTCGGGGCGTTGGCGAACCTGTTGGCGGGTCTGCTAATCTGGAGGTTTAGGGGTAGGCTGCTCGCGGGCTGCGTCGGGGCCTCCCTGATCATAGGGTTGGTCGTGGGCGGTTATCTCTGGACGTTCTTCCCGCCCCCCGACTTCCTCGGCCTAACACTCCCCATGTGGCTCGCTATGATCGTAAGCATCTCGCTGAGCAGCCTCATCTCCGTCGCGGTAATCGGCTATGGACTGGTCCGTGGGCTTGAGACCTCTGGGCTGAGGAAGCTCCTCGAGTCGAGGGGCATCAAGGCGTAACCCCGGCGATAGGCTTAACATTCTTCGTGTGTTTCTTCCGTTGATGAATCTCAAGGTCCTTCGGCTAGCCGGGTTCTTCGGCATAATCGCGCCCCTGTTCGGGCTGCTCATCATCGCGTCGAGTATATGGCTCTCCCCCTGGTTCAGCTGGACCGGCAACGCCCTGAGTGACCTCGGCGGGACGGACGGATTCGAGGCTATCGTCTTCAACTCGGGCCTCGCCATGGTTGGGGCTCTGATGATGATGTTCAGCACGGGCCTCTTCGAGATGACCAAGGAGGATATGGTCGGGCAGGTCGGGGGCATTATGTTTCTCATCGCGTCAATCCTGTTGATCGCCATCGGCGTCATCAACATTACAATCGAGCCCTGGCACTTCTATGTCAGCTTCGGGTTCTTCATGGCTCTCCCCCTCTCCGTAGCCATAATCGGTGCCTTCTTCTTCAAGAAGAAGATGAGGTTCTACGCCCTGCTGTCCTTCGGGACCGCGGTACTCGCCGCGGGGATATGGTTCCTGCCATGGGCAGCGGTGGCCATCCCCGAGGCCCTGTCGGTGGCGTATCTCTCGGTCTGGGAGATACTCCTCGGGTACTGGATGTACAAGAGGTACGATGACAAGCTGGAAGAGTAGCCGATTATTGTGTGCCGAGTTTGCGCATAGTAATCAGGGCGACGGCCTTAGCGCACTCGATTATCTCGTCTATGCTCGCGTTCTCGTCCTGACCGTGGCCGTTGCTATAGGGGCCGCCGACGCCGAAGTTGATGCAGGGCATGTGCCCGTCGACCACCTGGTAGTTCATGTCGGTGCTGGCAAGGGTACCGGTAAAGGGCAGCTTCTTACCGACGGCCTCCTGAATGAGTGTCTGGCACTCTAATGCGTAGGGGTCCGTGGCGGGGACGACGTATCCCTCGCGGAAGTTAATGGTCTCAAGCTCGTACTGGAGGTCCGCGTCGGTCGCCTTGACGCCATCCAGGACGGACTTGAACTCCGACTGGGTCCCCTCGTAGGTCTCCCCGGGTATCATGCCACGTAGTACCTCCTCCTCGCAGAGGTCGGGGACGGTCGCCCCCTGCACCCCGCCCCTTATGGTGCCTATGTTCAGCATCCCCGTTGGGCACTCGATGCCCTTCGCCCTTAGTCCCTCGCCGAAGTCGATGCTGGGGGTCGGGTACTTGCGCTTGAGGAGGACGTTCCTCCAGTAGTCGTTTAGGGCGACGTTTAGTTTGCTCATCTTCTCGATGGCGTTGACGCCGAGGATGGGTATCTGGCCGTGGTAGCTCTTGCCCATGGTGCGTATGAGGAAGCGGGTTCTCCCCATGGCGCTGAGGCCGATACCCGTCATTGAGCCGTCGAGCTGGATGCCGAGGTCCGCCTTCACGATGCCCTCCCTGATGAGGTAGCCGAGGCCCGCGACTCCTCCGATCTCCTCGTCGCAGTTCGCGGTGACTATGAGGTCTCCCTTGAGCTTGACGCCGGTCTCCTTGATGGCTTCGAGGGCGAGCAGTAGGGCGACTGTCTCACCTTTGTCGTCGCCGACGCCACGCCCCCAGATATAGCCCCCACCCTTGTCGAAGGCACTCTTCCCGTACTTGCTCGTCTTCGTTATCTCCCCTGCCGAGGGGTTCTACGCTCCAGCCCTGCTTCTGGATAGCGGCGGTGTCGGTGTGAGCGCTTATGTGAAGTGTGGATCCCCCGCCCCTGCCCTTGAGGCGGGCGACTAGGTTCGCCCTCATCCCATCGAGGCCAATGTGCTTCGCCCCGCTGAGCTTCATGTACTTCTCAGTCGCCTCGTGGAGCGACGTGGCGTAACCCGAGGCCTCGGTACTTCTCCTCGAGTATCCCGCAAACCTTGTCGTAGTCGTGCCCCGGCGGTACCTGCGTATCGATCCTGATTATCTGCTGGAGGAGCCTGACCATGCGGTCCCTCCCCTCCTCTATCGCGTTGAATACCTCGGTCTCCTGTTTGTCCATGGTTCATCATCGGCGCTCATGGTATGTAATTTTTTGGCGCCGATTCCGATCTTTTATCTAGGGTACGCCAATATCTGTGGTAAGAACCTTGAACGAAGAGTTGAGGGTTGACGCCGTTAGGCTTCTTCGGGGCCTCAACGAGCTGGGGATGATCGGCAGGAGACAGGGCTTCAAGGGCGTGACTCGCCTAGCCTTGAGCGAGGAGGACGGTGAGGCGCGCGACCTCCTCGTATCCTGGATGGAGGAGGAGGGCCTCAAGGTCAGCGTCGACCCCATCGGCAACATCTTCGGCGTCCGGGAAGGCGCGAACCCCACCCTAAAGCCCGTCATAATGGGCTCCCACATCGACACAGTCATAGACGCCGGCATCTACGACGGCGCCTATGGCGTACTCGGCGCCCTAGAGGTCATCAGACGTATCAACGAGAAGGGGATAGAGACTCTGCACCCCATCGGCGTCGGCTGCTTCACAAACGAGGAGGGCGTCCGGTTCCAACCCGACATGATGGGCAGCCTCGTCAAGTCAGGCGGCTATCCCCTTGAGAAGGCGTACGCGCGGAAGGACGACGACGGCATCACCGTCAAGGAGGCGCTCAAAGGGATAGGGTACCTCGGCAAGGGGGACGTAAAGCCCGAGGCGTACTTCGAGCTGCACGTCGAGCAGGGGCCGATACTCCACAGGAGGGGCTTCGAGATAGGCGTCGTGGAGGGGGTGCAGGGCATCGCGTGGTGGAGGATGGCGCTGCATGGTGAGGCGAACCACGCCGGCACGACCCCCCTCGAATTGAGGAGGGACGCCATGGCGGGAGCCGCCGAGCTGTACGGCGGCCTCCTCGAATACGTCGCGGCGAAGGGCAACGCCCTCTGCACTATGGGGAAGCTCCGCCTCGAACCCGGCGCAATAAACGTCGTCCCGAGCCTCGCAGACTTCACCGTCGACTACCGCTCATACGACGACGCCACCTTCAAGGAGGGCAAGGCGGAGGTCGAGAGGAGGGCGGAGGAGATCGCGAAGCGCCGCGGCCTCACGCTGGAGAGGGAGATGACCGCAGACGCGCAGCCCGTCCACTTCAGGCCCGAGATGGTCGACCTCGTCGAGGGCTCCGCCAAGAGGCGTGGCTACTCCACGTTCAGGCTGCCGAGCGGCGCGGGGCACGACGCCCAGTTCATGCACGTCATCTGCCCCACCGCGATGATATTCGTCCCCTCAATAAACGGCGTCAGCCACAGCCCCGGGGAGCGGAGCGAGGCCGCGGACCTCGAGCGTGGCGCAAACGTGTTCTCGACTGCGCCCTCGCCAAGGCGGGAGGGTGAAGAATCCCGAACTCGGATTCAAATTTCTTTATATTAATTAAAATATTGATTAATTACATTAAAATTGGATCTGGTTCAAACATAAGATTATTCCCTTTCC
>CAWGAT010000005.1:0-51901 GCA_963820555.1 Candidatus Bathyarchaeota archaeon | reverse complement strand
CAGTCGTGGCGATCTCTATGCATGCCTTGACGCGCTTGGCATTCATTTCTTCCGGGGCATAGGTGGTCATCGCCTCGAAGACCTTGGCGAAGAGGAGGTCGCCCGCAGCTATGGCCATTGGCACACCCCACTTCGTGTGCACAGTCGGCGCGCCGCGCCTCATCGAGTCGTTGTCCATGACATCGTCGTGGACGAGTGTGAAGTTGTGGAGTATCTCGAAGGCAGCAGCGAAGGGAATCGCATCCCCGGGGTCGCCTCCGACTGCCTCGCATGACTTTATAGTGAGGAACGGGCGTAGCCTCTTACCACCCGCCATGACAAGGTGCCTCGAAGCGTCGTAGAGTACCTCAGGTCTCCTCGGCCTCAGGATTTCGTCTATGAAGGAGTCTACTGGTTTGACGCTCTCGACCAGCTTCCTCTTTATGACGTCACCGCTGGACATGCCGACCACTGGTAGCACGTCGTGAACGGAGATAAAAGCTGTCCTACCTTCCCCGTGTGGCGAAGTGATCGGGGTTGAAGCCCCTCGCCCTGAGCCACTCAGCTGTCCACCCCGTGACGACGACGGGAACATTCCTCATCTCTGCAATGTTCCGGGCCCCGACGAGAAACATGCAGATCTTGGCCTCGCTGATGATGGTCTCGACATGTTTTTCCAGGGCCTCCTCCCCCTCGATCGCCTTTTGGAGGAACGGCTTAGCTATCCCTGCTGCGTCGGCGCCGAGTGCGAGAGATTTGGTAACGTCTAGACCAGTTCTTAGTCCACCCGAGGCGATGACCTTGCCCTTCGAGGCTGCCCTGACCTCGACGAGGCTGCACACTGTGGGTATGCCCCAGCTCCACAGAGACTTGCCGAGATACTCCTGGCGTGCGTCGCCGATCTCTCTGGCGATGTGGTGCTCCACCGCGGCCCAGCTTGTCCCCCCGAGGCCGCTTATCTCGAACCCGGAGACTCCAGCCTTCTCGAGCCTCGCGGCGTCCTCGTAGGAGATGCCTGCACCGGTCTCCTTCATGACTACGGGGACCCCGAGGGAAGAGGTGAGGGCCCCGATCTTCTTCACAAGACCTCGGTAGTTCGTGTCTCCGCCGACCTGTACCGCCTCCTGGAGGGGGTTCATGTGGATTGCGAGGGCGTCCGCCTCTACCATGTCGACGGCCCTCTTGGCCTCCTCGACGCCCCAGCCAAGGCTGAGCTGGGGACAGCCTATATTACCTATGACGAGGGCGTCTGGGGCGGAGTCTCTGACTACGCGGAACGTCCCCTCAACCTCAGGCTGCTGGATGGCTATCCTCTGGCTTCCGACGCCTATCCCGATCCCGGTCTTCTGGGCGACCCTTGCTAGTGTTCTGTTTATTTTCTTGGCTTCCTCGGTGCCGCCTGTGATTGCGGAGATGATGATCGGCGCGGAGAGTCTCCTCCCGAAGAGCTCGATACTAGTGTCAACGTCACTGAGGTCGATCTCCGGGACTGCCCTATGGACAAGGCTGACATCGCCTAGGCCGGTTGGTATCTCGGATTCAACGTTCTCCTCGAGGCTGATCCTGATGTGTCTCTGCTTCCTCTTTCCTATGCTCATCTCTTTACCTCCTAAGCCATGTGCACGCCACCTTCTCACCGCGGAGAGCGTTGTGGACGACGCCGGGTTTGAGGGCATTGACCAGCTGGACCTCCACCCCCGCCTCGACGGCTGCCCCGGCCTCCCTAATCTTACCAAACATCCCGCCGGTAACGTCCGTCGAGAGCGCCTCTCCCACCTTAATCATGCCCCTCATCTGCCCGAGGGATAGCTCCTCTATCAACTGGGCCTCCTTTACTAGCTTGGGGTTGGCAGTGTAGACGCCGTCAACGTCGACGCCGAAGATTATCCTGCTCGCGCCCAGATCGGTCGCCAGCCTCGCGGCGAGCTGGTCCCCGGAGAGGATCGTAAACCTAAGCATCGTAGTCTAGAACCGCATCGCCGTAGAGTATTGGGACGAAACCTGATTCTACCGCCCGGGACACGACGCTGAAGTCGACGTTTGTTATCCTACGGTCCTCAGTTGTGATGAAATGAGGACGGCGCTATGGAGATGGCGGGTACGCCGGCGTCGAGGTACGCCTCCACTATCAGCTTGTTTAACTCCACCATCGCTTGATGTGTCAGTGAGAAGCCGGCCAGTTGCCTAGGGGATTTGTAGCCATGAGGTAATGTCGTATTCCTTGGCGAGGGGGTGGCCGTAGGAGCCTCCGCCGTGGACCATTATGAGCCTCCTCGGTCCGGCGGTTGCGACCTCAGTTGCGAGGCGAGTTATCGCCTCGGTGTTGGGCGTCCGTGGCCTGTCCTTGTGGGTGACGACTGAGCCACCGAGTTTAAGAATCTCCATCCTTGATCTTCCTCGTCTTCACGCCTTCGTCTGTGACGTTGACCCTCATAGAGTGGCCCCTCGATGCCCTGATGCTCTTCTCGATCTTACTGAGGTTCTCCTCCTCGGCGAGGGCTATCATACATCCCCCGCCACCGGCGCCGGTGAGCTTGGCGCCGAGCGCCCCCTCATGTCGGGCGGCGTAGACTAGGTCATCTAGCTCAATCGTCGAGACGCCAATGGCGGAGAGCAGGCCGTGGTTGATGTTCATGAGGTCGCCGAGTTTCTCGCTTGTCGCCTCGGAGGAGCGCATCTAGACCGGTCTGAGATAGGCCCGCCATCGTGTATATGATTGGATCGACTACCTCCGGGTTCCTGTCCTTGAGTGCCTTGACTCCCTCGACCATGTTACGTGTGGAGCGCTTCTTGCGGGTATTACCGATGATGAATGGGAGGGGTGCTTCGAGTTGGAGCCTCTTTAGGCCGACGCCGCGTTCGTACCGTATTATGCCCCCGTATGTGGCGATGCTGTTGTCGGCGCCGCTCGGGTTGCCATGAATAACCTTCTCCCCCTCAAAGCTGAGCTCCGATATCTTCTCCTTCGTGAGGTTGCCGTCGAATAGTTCCCCCACGGCTGCTGTCGTCGCGACGCAGACGGCTGCGGATGAGCCGAGGCCGACGGCGATGGGTATCATGCTTCTGACCTTGAGGTTGACTCCCGACTCGACGCCGAGGTGAGCCATGACCTTCCGGGCAGCGACGTCGAGGGCCATCATGTTTCTCCCTCTCCATGCTTTCCCGGTGACGGCGGTGTATTCGCCATCGTCGAAGTAGCCGGAGAAGCCGAGGTCCTCGGAGTCTATGTAGATTCGTTTATCGTCGCGTTTAGAGGCGATGACGGTGGCGCGTCTGTCGACGGCTAGGAGTATGGCAGGTCCCTTATAGACCACGCTGTGTTCTCCGAATAGGATTATCTTCCCTGGGGCCGTCGCCTCTGCGCTCATCTATTGCACCGTTCGGGTGATCTTCGCAGAGGCGTATCCGACCACCGCCCCCCGGTCACCCGTTATATCCCCGCTCGTGTGGTATGATAAGATTTCTGCCCTGTCCGCGCCGAGCTTCTTCGATGCGACGATGGCAGCGGAGACGGGGCCGTATCCACACATGGTGATCCGGTTGCTCTGGACGGTTTCTTGGACGCGTTCCTCGTCCATGGCTTCGATTGCGTCGAGGACGAGGCGGTCCTTCCGCGTCGCGGACTGCTGGGACTCCTGGTGGGTCATGTCGGTCGAGGCGATTATGACGGTGTTCTTGCGATTTAGTTGCCTCGGCTATTGCTTCGCCGAGGTTCCTGCTGACATCGAGGTCCTGGAGACCCATGCAGATTGGGACTATGCTGATCGTTGATCCGTAGAGGTACTGGAGGAAGGGGAGCTGGACCTCGATTGAGTGCTCGTAGGCGTGGGCGGACTCGTCCATGTCGACCATCCCGGAGGCTTTGAAGATTGATTTCGATATCTCCTCGTCTATGCTGACCCTCCCGAGTGGCGTCTCCCATACACCCTCACCCATGAGGGAGAGGGCGCTGCCTATCCCTGTGTGGTTCGGGCAGAGGATGATGGCCGTGTCCGGCTTCTTCTCCTCTGAGAGTGCGAGGTAGCTGTGTGCGGCGACGGGTCCGCTGTACATGTAGCCAGCGTGGGGGCAGACGATGGCGGTGATGGTCCTTGGCTTATCACCTTTGGTGGGTAGTCTACCTGGTCCTAGGGTGTGTTTAAAACAAGCTTCAATTTCGCTCTCTGAGGCGCTGGGGATCGCGGGGGTAGAAGCTCCCCGCGACGTAGGGGCGCCTCACCGACAACTCAGTTCCTCCTAACTGGTCTCGAAGTCGTCGATGCTGTTCTTCATCTCGCCACTGGCGGGTAGCTCGTTGCGCTCCTTGAGTATCTCGCGAGCGATGAGCCAGAAGGCGATAGCGAGGGCGCGGCGACCCTTGTTGTTCATGGGGATGACGAGGTCGACGTTGCTCTTGCTGTTGTCAGTGCTGGCGAGGGCTATTACGGGGACGCCGATCTGGCTCGCCTCTATCGACTATCTGGTCGTCGGCGAGGCTGTCGGTTACGATGACGGCTGTGGGCTCGAAGAAGCCCGCGTAGACTGGATTGGTGAAGGTGCCGGATGTGAATCTACCCGTGATTGCCTTGCAGCCGACAGTCTCGCAGAACATCTCGACGGGGCTCCTGCCGTAGCGCTTGCTAGAGGCGACGACTACCTTGCTGAGGTTCATGCGGCTGAGGAACTTCGCGGCTACCTTGACGCGCTCGTTCATCTGCTCCATGTCGAGGACGTAGAGGCCGTCTGGGCGGACCTTGTAGATGAATGGCTCCATGTCCTTTGTCTTTACGCGTGTCCCGATGTGGACGCCCGCTGATAGTAGGACCTCCTGCGGTAGCAGTAGGTTCTCGTTGATTGGCTGCTGTGCTTCATTCTCCGGCTCCAACTAGTTTCCTCCCTTGACCTCTAGACTCTTCTGTCCTTCGTGGAACTTGATCACGTCGTCTATGATCTCTACGTGGGAGAGTATCATTCGGCGGCAGCAGTAGCGAGTGACGCCGAGGTCGTCGAGGACCTTACCAGGCTCCTCTCCTGCCTCGACGCGCTTCTTGAACGGCTCCCACTTGTCGCCTATTACCTTCCCGCATGAGAAGCATCTCACGGGTATTATCATTCTTTCAGTCTCCTCCCCACGTCTCTGTGGCGATTCCACCTTGTCAACTATCAGGAGGAATAAAAATACTTCTCTATTCACTTATCCGCTTCTTTTTTTCGGCTTCTCGATCCCAGCCTTTCTTGCGAAGCGCCTTGATGGTGCCGCTGGTCCGCTGGACCCTGAAGGCGGTCGGTGCGCCGGATACGTTCATGATCGAGGCTAGGGAGGCCCTCAGGAACCTCTCCGTGTCGTGGGTGCACCTGATTATCCCGTTTCTGGTCTCCTCGTTATACTCTATTAGATTAGGGTCTATGAGGGAGAGTCCCTTCGCGCCGTAGAGGGTGAGTATAGAGTCCCTGATCGTCTCCCAGATCGCCTTCTCATCGGTGAGTGTTTCCCTGCGACGTTGAAGAGCAGGTACCTACGCCTGATTCCCCTGACAGGCATCATGAGTTCCTCCTCTTTGAGCTTGGCGCGGTTCCTCTCGATGATTGCCTCAGGTATTGTGGAGATCATATCGATAGCGTATTCCTCGTCGATATCGAGTAGGCTGGCGAGTGCGGTGAGTGCCTTCGGTTCCCTCATGGCGAGGGGCGTTGTCGCGCCGCTTGATAGTACGATGGGTATGTCGTGCTTCGTCGCCACCGCTAGGTCCCGTTTGATCTGGGTTATCACCTTGGCGAGATGGGTCGGGCTAGTCGCCAGTAGGTCCGAGGCGTTCACCTCGTAGGCGCGCCCGGTTCCCTCGACGAGTTCAGCCTCGTGGTGGTCGAGCCAGTTATGTTTCCTCTGGGCCGGGTCATCGGGGAAGAGGAGTATGTCGACGCGGTCGTCCTTTGCGGCCTGCCTCGCCACCTCCTTTGAGAAGCACCTGACCGCGATTACGTCGAACCTCCGCCGGCTCCTTTTGAGGGCTTCGAGGAGTTCTTTGCCTCGTCTTGCCTCGATGTCCATACGGGTCGCTGCGGTGATCTTATTATCTGAATCCTGTGGGAGGCTTCGTCGAGGCAACGTGCCTGTACCCAAGTCGGTGAGCGAGCTTGACCATCTCCTGCGCTTGCTCCGGGGTCGAGGGCTTGAGGTGGAGGTCGATGTATTGCCTCATTCCCCGCCGTCGTCCTCCAGGTTGATGATGTACTCCCTTATGACGACGACGGGTCAGCCTTGTGGGGGAGCTGGAACTTGATCTTGATGCGGATAGGGTCGTTCTCGTGTAGGGTGACCTTGCCGTTGAAGGCCCTCTGCTTGTCGAGGCGTAGGTAGAGGTTGCCCTGCGGGTCGACGTGGTTTGGGAGCTCGTCGAGGAGGGTCTGCCTGTCGAGACTGGAGAGCTTGTTGACTATGTTGGCGAGGAGGTCCGTTGCCTCCTTCTTCTTGGTGGTCTTCGAGGTGAGGAGGGTTATTGGGTCTTCGTAGTGGCCGGAGAGGCGCTGGGACTCGAAGGTGTGCTCGTATGGGGCTATCCTCTTGACGGCCTGTTTGACCTTCTCCTCGTCCTCTGTGGCGTGGGCGAAGACGCTTATCTCCGCGGCCTTTGCGAGTCTCTCCTCTTGCATCGGGGCTCCCTTTTCGGTGTATTCGTCCGGCGCTGGCTTATTATGGGTTCGCCCGCCGTGGTAACGCTTAATTGCGTTGGTGCTTCCATCCCTGCTGGTGCGGCCGTGGCTTAGTGGATAGAGCGTGGGCCTTCGGAGCCCATGGTCGCGGGTTCGAATCCTGCCGGCCGCGCCACCTCAAACAGCTTATCAGGGGTATAACCATCCATATTATCGGTGTACTGATTTGGAGAAGACGATTCTATATTGTGAGTCGACTGGCTCGGGGAGCACTGATCTCGTTCTAGCTGCGGCGAAGAAGCGGGCGAAGGAGCTGAAGATCAAGGATGTCGTCGTCGCGTCGACGCACGGGGGGACCGCGATCAAGGCGAAGGAGGTCTTCGCCGACCCAAGCTCAACCTCGTTGCCGTTGGCATAGCCGAGGGCTATAGGGAGAACGGTTGGTGCTTCACCGACGCGGAGAAGAAGCGGCTGGAGAAGGCGGGGATCAAGCCCCTAGTCGCGAGCCATGCCCTAGGCGACGGTGTCGCGAGTAGTTTCACCGAGAAGAGCGGTGGGAAGAGCATAGAGGAGATCGTGAGGGACACCCTCTACCGGTTTGGGCAGGGGATGAAGGTCTGCGTCGAGATCGTACTCATGGCGGCTGACGCTGGGCTGATCCCGATGGATAGGGAGGTCATGGCTATCGCCGGTACAGCCGAAGGCACCGACACATGCATAGTTGTGAAGCCAGCGTATCCGAGGAAGTTCTACGAGCTGGAGATCAGGGAGATAGTGGCGAAGCCCAGGAAGCTCAGCTGACCGTTTTCGTATATAGTCGTGTTTTCAGGATTCTTTTCGGTAAATAGTACCATAGAGTGGTTTGAGTGCCACCAAATCGTATGTAATTGAGGATAGGTGACAATATCAGTGGTGACAGGTTGGGATGTGGCGCTAGGGTTTATGGTTTGTAGAAGTAGGGGAAGGCAGCGTAGATCTTGACGCCGAGGACGAGGTTCTCGACTGTGATGTACTCGTTGGGCTGGTGGGCGACGCCGCTGATGCTTGTGCCGTAGCCGAGGCTGGGTATGCCCGCGATCTTGCTCGTGCTTATGCCGTCCGTTCCGCCTGTGAGTATCTTCATGCTGGGCCTCTTCCCAGTTGCCTTCCTTATCGTCTTGGAGAACTGCTTGGCGAAGACGGTGTCGGGGCTCTCGTAGAATCCTGCCTGGTCGCCGAGCTTGCCCGAGGCCTTTGCGTGTGTCTCACTGCCCTGCGGCCACCTCGACGCCGGGGACTCCCGCCGCCTTCACTATGCGTTCAATCTCCTTCCTCACAGCTGAAACACTGGCGCCTGGTGTGAGGCGTATGTCGAACTCGGCCTCAGCGTAGTCTGGGATGACGTTGATCTTTACGCCGCCGTTGATTATGTTGCAGGTGACCGTGGGGTAATTGAAGAGGCGCCTCACTGCCTTCTGGAGCTCCGGCGTCTTCGCCTCACCCATGTAGAACTTCACACTGTCCCTGATGGGTTTGTTGAGATCCTCGGGGAGGTCGAGCTTGAAGTTACCTATCTTGTAGACTTCTGGAATTACCTTGATGAGCTTGGTGATGGCGTTGTCCCCGAGGAATGGGGTGCTACCGTGGGCAGTCTTACCCTTGGCGATGAGTCGCGTCTGCGCGCCCCCTTTGCAGCCTAGGTCGATGCTCGGGTTCTCGGTACCGCCTCCGTTGCCGTCGCCGATGATGCAGACCTCCCCCTTGAAGCGGCCTGACTCGGCGAGCCACTTCGCCCCAGCCCCGCCACCGATCTCCTCGTCGGCCGTGAACCAGAACTCGACGGGGTTGGGGAGTCTCATCTTGCTGAGTATCCGGGCGCTTACCATGGCGGCGGCGCAGCTCCCCTTCATGTCGCTGCTGCCCCTGCCGTGGACGATGCCGCCCTTGATCACGCCGTCGTAAGCGGGGTACTTCCAGGCGTCCGGCTTCCCCTCGGGGACGACGTCGATGTGACCCACCCAGAGAATTTTGTGGTCGGACTTCCCGGGGAGCTTCCCCACGATGTTCGGTTTCTTCGGATCCTCTGCGTGGACCTCGTGCTCGATGCCATATTTATCGAGGTACTCGGCGATGTAGGGCACTATCTCGTCGGTGCGCCCCTCGGGGTGGGCGCTGTTGAACTTGACGAGCCCCGACGTGAGCTCTGCCACTTCCTTCGATGCCTTATCGGCTTCAGCGAAAACCTTTGAGATACTCATACGGTTAAAAGGGGTGGAAGGTGGTTTTATTACCTTCCCCGTTTCTACTTGAGGCCGGTCTTTGAGAGCTGTTTTATGACGAGGAAGACCAGCAACGCGATTATGAGGAAGTTGATCATTGCGTTGAAGAAGTGTCCGATCAACAGTTGGCCGTTTCCTATCGCGATGTAGAATGTCTGCCATGGGCTGTCCTTGGGGAGGAAGAACGTCACGATGGGCATGAAGAGGTCACTGACGAGGGCGGAAACGAGCGTCGCCGCGGCGGTGCCTATGATGAAACCTATCGCTATCCCGACGACGCCATACTTGTTCAAGAAGTCCATGAACTCTTGCCCGAAGGACTTCTTTACCGGCGCCGGTGGTGCCTGTGCTGGTTTCGGTGTTAGCAACTCCCGGATCGCCTTCAGCTCATCTATCATCTTCTCTTGATGCTCTTTGGCTGACATAACAAGCTCGGGTGGATATTGGGGCGCATCGTTGAAAAATCTGTTGCCTAGGGGATGCTCCGCTCCTCGAGGCGCTTGAGTAGAGCGTCCATCTTCTCGGGGAGCAGTTTCCTGATTGGAAGTTGGTAGGGGCACCTAGTCTCGCATGCGCCGCAGTCGAGGCATGCCGCCACTTTCGGTGCGGTCTCCTTCGTCTGCTTCACTGTGCCTTCGGTCCAGCCCATACGCCTGAGGCTGCTCATCTCGGTACGTAAGACGAAGCTTATGGGGATTCCGACGGGGCAGGGCTGACAGTATTCACAGGCTGCGCAGAACTCATCGCCGAGGGCGGCCCGGTCTATCTCTATTGAGTCGAGCTCGTCTTTCGACAGGGTGAGGCTACTGCCGCAGACAGCTACGTTCTCTTCAACCTCGGCGACGCTCTGCATGCCGGGGATGGTGAGGTTAGCGTTTTCGTCGGCGAGGACGAACTTTAGGGCGGTGCGCGCGTTTGTGAACGCGCCTCCGCCGAAGGGCTTCATTATGATGGTACCGATGTCCATCTTTTTGCAGGTTGGGAGTAGCTCCTTCGATGGCTCGAGGGCGATATAGTTGTACCCGACCATGATGGTCTCGAATGGGCTGCCCTCGCCGACGATCCTCGTGAGGAAGGTGGGGCTGTGGCTCGTCACACCTATGTGGTGAGCGATACCCTCCTCCTTGATCTTCAATATCTCCTCGAAGGCCCCGCCGGGGGCGTTTAGGGTCTTCCATCCCTCATCGGTGACGTTGTGGAGTTGGTAGAGGTCGAGGTAGTCGGTGCGGAGGTTCTTGAGGCTGGTTTCGAGGTTTTCACGTAGCTCTTTCGCCGTCTTGGCGTGGCTCTTCGTGGCTATGTAGACGTTCTCCCTGACGCCGTCGAGGGCCTTGCCTATGCGCTCCTCGCTCGTCGTGTAACCGCGGGCGGTGTCGTAGTAGTTGATGCCCAGCTCGTAGCACCGCTTGACGACCCTGATAGCCTCATCCTCGGAGACCCTTTGTATGGGTATCCCGCCGAAGCCGATCTCGGTAACTTGGAGACCGGTCTTCCCTAGCCTCCTCTTCTTGAGCGTCATATGGGAGGAAACGTCGTGAAGGCTAATAAATGGATCAAAAAACATTTCTATTTTCGTAGTCTTCGCTTTACTTTATCAAAAATCCCCTTTTTATTTGTTCTATCTCTTGACTCCTTCACCTTTCGATAGTTCACCCCTTTCCTGTTCGGTTCTTTCATACAATTGTGCTGTTCCGGTAATCTGTGTTCATCACAATAGGTAAGATTACGGTAGGGGCAACGGTGAGGTAATTCGATTTCTTTCCCACAAAGATAGCAAATACCCACGGTGTTCAATCATCTAATTCTGAAAACACCAATATCAGTTGAAGGGATATAAAAATGAATAATGAGCAACCCAGTCACCTTAGACAAGCCCAAGGTCTACCTCTACTGGAGCAACCCGCCGAGCACAACGGAGGGGAGACGATTCCCAGCCACGGGAGCTAAAATGGTGGTTTTTCGATATACCATACTACTAGGTATCCTATACCATCCTACTGGGTATCCCATACCATCATACTAGGAATCGGATTCCTACTAGCAGGTATCACTCGGGCAACCCGCTGATTAGGACTCGAATTATGAAATTCCCAACCACTAGGTGTAAAACCCATGATTTTCCTTAATGTCCTAAGGCAAGGCATAATTAACTAGCCACAGGACTTTTCGGCTAATGAAGTGAAAGATGACGAACAAGTGGAGTATTGAAAGACGAGAATGAGTTTAAGGAAAAAAATTTCACGCTACAATCCACTAAGCAAGTTACGGCGCCACGAGATCACAAGCCTTTAAAACCGTCACCCACCTGCTAGTGGTCGAGTGGTGAACAATGTCCCACCAATTCGATTGCTAGAAGCCAACGAGGAAGACCTCAGACGGCTTCTACTCCGAGCGTTAAACGAGAACCAGGTCCTGATTCTGAGCAACATCGGCGGAAGAGGGGAGAGAGTGTCACGTATCCTTCAGAGAATCTCTGACTCCCGTGGCGTCCCATTGTCTACCCTGAAGCTCAACGCGAAGATACTTCGAGAGCTCAGGCTAATCCGCTACGGTACCCTAACCGAGCCGGACGAGGCCGAACTCACCCCCCTGGGAAAAACCGTACTCGGCATAGTGGATGATCCTGCAAACAGGTGTACCCCGTTCTCCCCAGCCCAAAGGGGCAGGTGTTTTATGCCCTCCCCGGCACATCTATCCGATTGAAATGCCAACACCGAAGAACAAGATGAACGCCGAGGAGGAACTGAAGGACATCTACACGAGGCTCCACCCCCAAGTTCTCTCCGAGTTCGAGGAGGAGATGCCCAAGTACTGGGGCAGTAAGTGGAAGGCGAACACTAGTATAGGCAAGCTCCGCACCGTCCTCGTCCACCGCCCCGGGAAGGAGTTTCTCAGTGTTGGGAAGAAGACCCCCTGGCCGCCCCACGAGGCGAGTCTCGCCGCGTGGCGCATGACTTACAAGCCCGACCTCAAGGAGCTAACCGAGCACCACGAGAACATAGTTAAGGCCTACAAGGACAACGGCGTCAAGGTAATCGTGCGAGACCCAGACCCATACGACCCGCCCTACCAGGTCAAAGCCATCTACACCGACGACGTCTGTCACGCCGCAGTATACGGCCAGGTCATCCTCCGAATGTACGACTGGATCAGGAAAGGAGAGGAGATGCCCACACTACCAGACCCTCGCCAAGATCGGCTGCCCAGTCGTTGGCATGATAACCGGCAACGGCATGGTCGAGGGCGGCCCCTGCGGCTGGCTCGACGAGAAGCACCTACTCATCGAGGTCCACTACCCACGCGGAAATACAGCCGACCCCGCCATTCACCGCGCCAATGAATCCGGCCACGAGCAGTACGCCCGAATAGTCAAGCAGCAGGACCCTGAGGTCGACATCCGCCTCGGCCCAGGCTACGGCACCCGCAAGGGCACAATCCACTACAGCATGATAGACCGCCACACTAGCGCCGCCGACCCAAGCTTCTACGACCCATACCTAGTCGAGTGGATGAAGAGAGAGATGAACTGGAACTTCATCACACCTCCCGACGACCTCGTCAGCATCGACTCACGCGGCTTCAAGAAGGGCCCTGACACGGGCGTCGTCCTCGGCCCCATGAAGATCATGGTCCCTACGGGGAGCCCTAAGAACGTCAAGTGGCTCGAGTCCATAGGAGTCGATGTCACTGAGGTCGAGTGCAGTAGTCTCGTCCGCCCAAGGAATAGTGGTAGCATCCACTGCACCAGCGGAAGCCTCGAGCGCGACCCCGAACCCTGCGACTAACCATTTTAATCTCTACCCTCGGCTACGACAAATACAAGAAAAAGGCGACTTGGGCGACTGAGTTTATTAATAGAATACCGGTGCTAGTCGGTATATGACTCAACAGAGCGCTACAAGATATTACTTTTCGACGCGAGAGATGTCTATGATCGTCCTGATGGCCGCCCTCGGTGCCGTGGTCAGCGTCCCACTGGGTTACCTGAGCAGGGGATTTAACGCCCTTGGCATACTCCCCTTCGGAACACCCCAGCTGCTGGCTGGCGTACACATCCTGTGGCTCCTCCTCGCCGCCCTCTATAGTCGACATCGCGGCTCCGCCTTGGCAACAGGCGCAATAAAGGGTCTGGTCGAGACCACATTATTCAGCGCCCAGGGCATAACCGCGATACCGATCTCGCTGCTTGAAGGAATCGTCCTGGAGGCGGGCCTACTCCTATTTGGCGATAAAAAGATAGGCGTCGTCGTCTCGGGGGGATTATCAGCCGTAGGCAATGTAATAGTGCTTTGGCTTCTAGTCCTCTATGCGCTTCCAATAGAGGTGATCGGCTTCATGGTGGTCCTCGCCTTCGTCTCAGGTGCACTAGTAAGTCTGCTCGGGTTTAGAATCTACTCGATTGTGAAAAATACGTTTCACTTAGCTTGACCGTATCGGGTTTTCATATCCATGGACTTCCCACAGCTGAAGCGTCCCTCCGGACATTCGCCAAGTTGGACGCAGTACGGGCCAGCCATCCTGAATAACTCCGACTCAACCACACGTGCCTGACGCAGCATCTCCTCCGCCATCTCTCTGACCTCCCACTGAGCCCGATTACACAACCTCAAACCGAAGAAATGCATGAGGCTTCTCCCATCCATAGTCACGAGGAGACTCGTCTCTGTCGCATTCGGTAAGACGAAGCGTGCATCCTCACGTGGCACACCCTCATCGACCAATTTGGTGTAGACCTCGCTCGCCGCCTCAACGAATGATGTGAACTCGTCACTCGCCTTCTCCGTTATTGTGGGGGGAGTTACGACGTGTTCACGTAGCCTCTTGACCTGTATATACCTCTGGCTCTGTTGGCTGAAGCTCGCCACTCTGTGGCGGATTAGTTGATGACTACAAGCTCTGCTTATCCCTTCGACGGCGAAGGTGAAGGAGAGATGGGCCATGAACTCACTCTCAGGAATCTCCGAAGCGGGGAGTGTAGCGAGGAGTTCCCTGCTCGGGGTGTGTGCTAGGAGCTCAACTTTCATTTCTTACGCCTCCCAAACGCGTAGATGGAGGGGGCTACATTTTTTATCGACTCTAGAAGGAGCCCAGAGAACTCGTCCACCTCGGTTTGATACTCTAGGATGGTTCGGAGGTTTGCGCTTACGAGCCACTTGTTGGAGCCAAGCCTCGTCAGGGTAAAGAACCTGTTCGCAAGGAGTATTTTGAGGGCCTCACCCTCCTCCGCCTCGAGGAGCCAGTCTAACCTGTTATGCTCCAGTATACTCCCGTGCTGCACCTCGAGCCTTCCTACGGTCTCCTCTACCTTCGCTTGGTTGGTTGAGAGCCTGTGAAAGAGACTCGTGGGCGACGCCCCGCTCGTCGTGGTCAGCATCGCAGTTGCGATGAGGGTCTCCACTGCGGGAGTCGAGGCTAGGAGCCTGAGCTTCAAGGGTCTACACCGGTGGCATGCTGCTCTTCTTCGGCTTCGCCTTTACCTCGGCAGGGATATCGATCGCCCTCACCACATTCATCGAGTTGATGAGGTAGACGGGTGTCCCGTCCGGCTCGAACTGGTTGAGCCTCTTCACCCCCCTGACTATCAGCTTGACCTTTAGCTTTGGTCCCATCGCTGAGCTGATAGACGTTCCAATGCTCCTCGATCTCCGTGAAGTCGAGGTCAACACTCTCGTTGAGCGCATCGGCTGGTATGGCCATAATTATACCCACCCAGATTATAGGCGTCGGTAATTTATCTTTAGCCCGAGGAGAGGCGCTCTATCTTCTTGGCGACCTCACCGCAGAGGTCGGCCAACCCGAGGTTTGCCTCCAGCCGCTTCTATCTTCTCCACCCTGCTCGTTGTGGCTGGGGTGGAGGGTACGGCCTTGCAGCCCTCGACTCTGTGTGCTGTTAGTGAGTATGTGCCTATGATCCTCGCCATGTCCTCTATCTCGACTTTGTCGAGCCCGATTAGGGGGCGCAGGACGGGTATACTGACAGCTGAGTCGAGGACATACAGATTGTCAAGGGTCTGGCTCGCCACCTGCCCCAGACTCTCTCCCGTCACTATCGCCTTCGCCCTCTTGTGCTTGCAAAACTCCTCCGCTATCCGATACATTGAGCGCTTGCAGAGGATGCAGGTGAATCGGGGCTCGGGTGACTCGAGTATCCTCTCCATGACGGGGCCCATGGGAGCGGAGTAGAGGGTGAAGCCTTCGGAGGGGGCGTATTTCGATATCCCTTTAAATGCCTCCTCCGCCCGTACGAGGTAGCTCTCACCCACGTACGGAGTTTGATCCATGAAGAGGGGGTAGCGCCTCGACGCCTCGCTTCATCATCAGCCACGTCGCGACTGGGCTATCGATGCCTCCGCTGAAGAGGGAGACGGCTCGCCCCTGAGATCCATAGGGGAGCCCACCCACGCCATCGATCTTACTCGAGTAGGCGTAGGCGTTCCTGTCCCTGACCTCTATTCCAACCGTGACGTCTGGGTGTGGTTAGGTTCACCTTCACACCTTTGGTTTTATGAGCCTCGTTGATTGCCGCTCCAGCTTTGATGGCGAGGTCACGGCTTCCGTATGGTTGATCGCCCACAACCTTGGGTCTGACTGCGAAGGTCGAGCCCGCTTTCAGTGTGGCGCCAGCTACTCTCAACAGCGAGTGCAGTTACGTCGTTGATCTCGGAGCTTGATTCCTCGGCGGGGATGGCGTGGACGACTCCGAATACGTTGGCCACAACCTTGGCCGCCTCGGCGGGTGCGCCACTAACTATAATCCTGCCGAACTGCCGTCTGGCCCTTGCCTCACCGTAGCCCTCCCTCTTCAAGACATACTCAATCTGCGCTGCCAGTCTCCGCTCGAGTGTCGCGCGGACATACTTGCTCTTGAGGGCTATCTCGTTGTAGGCTACGAGTATCGGCATACCAGTTGGCTTTACTCGCGGAGCCTCTTAAGTTGCGCGGGATATCCTTAAAACGGATGCGTCTTCACACTCTACACGGTGCAACGCTTTGTCTTTCTGGGAGGAGTGGGAGAAGCGCAGAAAGCGGGGATCGCCCTTCTTCTTCCCCGACCTCGAGAGGATGATCGAGGAGATGGAGAAGGAGATGGCGGACTTCTTCAAGGAGTTAGAGGCTGAGGTACCCGAGGATCTCGCACAGGAGCACGTCCTCCCCGATGGATCCGTGAGGAAGGAGTATGGCCCCTTCGTCTATGGATACTCCGTTAAAGTCGGACCTGATGGGAAGCCCGTCGTCCGCGAGTTCGGTAACATGAAGCCTAACCCGGCTGTGGGGGAGGATAAGAGGCCATTGAGTCTCCAAGAGGCGCGGGAGCCCCTCGTCGATGTCATCCAAGAGCCGGAGCAGGTTAAGATAATCACTGAGCTTCCTGGCGTCGAGAAGGAGGATATCCAACTCTTCGCTACGGAGAGATCGCTCACGATCGACGTTACGAACCCTGAGCACAGATACCACAAGGAGCTGGAGCTGCCCTTCGAGGTGGATGATGAATCGGCGACGAGCACCTACAGGAACGGCGTCCTCGAGACTATAATCAAGAGGAAGCGAGACAGGGGCTCGGGGCGGAGTATAACAATCCAGTGATCAGTGTCAGCACTCTATAACGTACTTCGTTGCGTCTAAAAGACTGAATGAGTAGTAGTCTTCAGTGCATACGAACTGCTCTTGGGAATCTGTTGTTTACGAAAAGGGGTACGCTGATAAGACGAACCGAATCAGATAGACCTCGACCATCGTACCTTGCACACCAAGGAGGGAGTGGACTTCCATTGAATGGGGTTGATTCTCGGCATTTTAAGGAATTTTGGAATCAGGTGAAACTAAGTCATAGGGAACATATTTATTCCGAGGCTCATAGGGTTAGTCAGCCAATGATGTGAAGGCATTAGAGCGATTCGTGAGCGATCAGAGTTACACTGAGGCTAGGCTTTGTGTAGTTGGGGCTCGAAGCCCCTTTAATCCCTTTTTCAGACATGTTCAAATAAAATTATGCCTTATAGCTTTTCAAATTTTGCGTTTTCTCATACATAAAACGTAAGACAAAAATAAAATTAATTTAATTGAAATTATTATTATGGAAATGAGTCTTCCAGCATATCCGGCGGCTACCAGTTCTTAGGTTATCTCCGCCTCGAGTTCCTCCACCCTCCGGCGTACCGCGTCCTTGATGAACTCGGATCTACTGGTGTAGCCAAACCCGGGGTGCCCTATCAGCGCGTCGACGCGCCGCAGAAGCTCCTCAGGCAGCTGAACGGTCTTCCAGGACCTGGAGGAATCGGCTGTTCCCATTCATGTGCCATGAATGAGATACACTTATATCGATATCGAGATACGGGATGATAGATGGATGAGATAAGCATGAGATATAAGACCGTGCAGCTACCGCTGGAACTGGTTGAGAGGATCGGGCGCCTCAGAGACGCCCACAAGGAACTCGGGTACGTGAGCCTGAAGGGGTTCGTTGAGGACGCAGTCAGGCGACGGCTGGAGGAACTTGAGGGTTGACGAAGCCGAGAAGCTACCCTTACACGGACAGGGAGATCGAGGACGTGGGGAAGATGAGCACCCGTGAGCTCGAGTTTCTGCGTGACGAGGCGAAGGCTCTGGAGGATCAGGGCCGTTACCACAGGCAGCTCTACCAGTGGGAACTCAATCGACGCAGCATCCTCGAGGCCTCACATGAGAGGGTAGGAGAGCACACTGAGGGGGCCGTGAATGGTGACGAAGTATGACAGAATGCCTGGTTTGGGCGGTTCTTCCCCTTTTAGAGGAATTGCCCCTCCTTCCTGAACTTAAGAAGGGTTCCGCGCGGAACTTTCACAATCTTACGCAGGTGCGTGACTAGATCAGCGTCCCACGTGGGATTTCCGGCTCAATTCGGCATAGGAGCCTATTTCAAGCCCTGAATCCGGTCTAACCTGTTCTATTGCCTCAAAAAACTCATCATCATCTAGGTACACCCTTACAGTGTTCTCAACAGGACCTCGGTCGCGCACATACCTTCTATTAATATTGAATATTGTGGCGCTATAATGTTTAGAAATCGCTAGCTTAGACAATATTAAAACTTGGATTTCATATCTCTAATAAACTGTTTCATTTGTTCCAAACAAGATGTACATAAAGAAATAGGGTCGTTGTAATACCTGCGGTCTTCATGGTCACGTTTCTCAAACCCGAATCTCTTTTCCTCTTTACTCACAAATATAAAATGAGGACGTGTTGCCACTTTCCGATGAATTGTAATATCTCTCATATCAAATAGAAAACCCATATCTTCATCTTTCTTAAATATATTCATTTGATTGTTCCATTGTTCATAAAAATCGATAGCTACCTTATGGCCAGTTTTATATGCTTTTTTCTTAAAGATTGTATCTGCATATAATTTATCAGGCTCAACTATCATTAATTCAATATGGTCTTTAACTATCTGCCCAAAATATTTTACATAATACTCATGCATCAAATGGTCAGGTATGCAACGTAATGCTATTATAAATCCAAATAAATTATACGTGAGTTCATCCTCTTGCCCTGATTTGCATTTATCGAGGAAGTATTCTGCAACTGAAATGATATCATTTACTCCCCCGGAGGAAAGAAATACCTGAAGTCTGTCATATTTTGACTTTAATTCATCAACCAATTCGTAATCATCTATTTTTTTCATTGCATCGTTTATAACAGTGTGGGTAGGCTGGATATTGGCATTAAAGAGGGGTGGCGATTCTCAAAAAGGTCATGTGAGGTTTTCAGACCTGGGATAAGATATCCGCGGCTGCCTTCAACCACTTGCCGTCGAGTAGAGGCTTTACTTGGCCATGCATCGTCCGTGACGGACCACTCTCTGTCGACTCCACACTTGGCACAGCGAAGTTGGCGGACTCGCCAAGAGAATGGCCCAAATGGGTGCGCTGGCACATTTTTTACAGTTTGGTACTTTAATCCCCCCACAAGTGTTTGATGGCGTCGCTGACGTGCCCAGTCCCAAACTTCACTTTGACTCGACAATTTCTTTCATTCACCTCCTCAAGCTTTATCCTGCTATCGATGAAGCAGAGTACGACGCGGCTTTTTCTTTTCCTCCTCGGTCTGGGCCCTGTCCTTTGCCTCACGCTGGAGCTTGTCTTTATCCTCCTGAGAAGGGCCCTGCAGGACTAGATGAGCTTCTCTACTATCTCTTCTCTACCTTCGCTGGTCAAGGTGGAAACGGTGAAGTGGTGTCCGCTTCCAAATAAGTAACTTACCAGAGGCTAAGGGCCATGAGTCTACGTTCTCAAGCTTTATGAACGGGCCTTCTTGTGTGAAACACAAGGCGACGACGCATGGCGAAGACTGTTAAGATCACGCAGAAGGTCATCATCCCAGCGATGCCGATGGAGGTTTACGAGGCCTACATCGACGAGGAAAAACAAACCGAGTTCACTGGTAGCAAGGCCACCTCCGACTCAAGGGTTGGGGGTGAGTTCACGGCGTGGGACGGATACATAACTGGGAAGTACCTCGAACTTGAGCCGGGTAAGAAAATAGTGCAGGAGTGGACATCGTCCGACTTCCCGGAGGGGACGCCCCCATCCCGGTTTGAGATTAGTTTAAAGGAGGCAAAGGGTGGGACGGAGCTGACGATGATCCACTCGGGTGTCCCGGAGGAGGCGGCAGAGGACATAGGTCAGGGGTGGAAGGATTACTACTGGGAGCCCATGAAGAAGTACTTCAAGAGCAGAAAACACTGAGGATGCAATAATATCGCTTTTTAATTGAGTTTATTCGTAACGGAAAACGCCATAGGGAGAATGGATCTTCAGGCCATTTTTGTCGCTAGACTTTTCGCATCGCCCTATCACCTGCGCCCCGACGCCGAAGCCCTCAGCAACGTGGAGGGCCTGCTCGGCGTATTCCGAGTCAACCGTTATCTCGAAGCCGACGCCCATGTTAAAGTCTTGGTACATCTCCCTCCACTCGACACCTGATTCGCCCTTTATCAAGTGGAAGATGGGGTCGGGCTCCGGGAGGCTGTCCTTGACGTACCTCACGTTCCTCCCGACTCTGAGACACTTCGTCTGCCCCCCGCCGGTGTTGTGGACCATGCCGTGGACGCCTTCGCCCAAGTCCCTAAGCATCGTCGAGGCTATCGGTGAGAAGAGCCTCGTGGGGTGGAGGAGCGCTTCACTGATGGACTCGCCGAGGCCTGGGGGCGTGTCGTCGAGGCTGAACCTCCCCGTGTACCTCCCCCTGCTTGAATGGGATATCTCTGGGTACTTCTCAAGGTAGCTAGACGACAGCAGGCTGCTCCTAGCGAGGGTGTGACCGTTGCTCATTATCCCACTATTTACGCCCCGCTCGAAGCGGGCCTTCCCCCCGCTCCTCAGGCCGATGATAACGTCCCCCGGCCTCACCGCCTCACCTGAGACCACCTTGTCCAGCTTCACACGCCCGTGTATGGTTACGCAGACATCCAAAGTTCTCAGGAGGTCGGGGAGATCCGCCGTCTCTCCCCCTGCGAAGGCGATGGGGAAGCCCTCATCCGCGAGGACCCTCTTGCACTCCGTGAAGCCATCCGCCAGGGCACCGAGCATCGCGACGCGGTCGATGTTCAGCGGGTTATACGCGACGTAGTCGACGAAGCTAACCGGCTCGGCGCCCACGCAGAGAACGTCGTTGATGTTCATAGCAAGGGCGTCCTGCGCGAGACCCTTCAGCCACAAAGCTTCACCGGTCTCCCTGTACATGAGGTACGCCTGGATCGGCTTGCTACCGGCGGAGTCTGTGTGGAGAACGAGCCCCATGGACTCGTCGCTCGGGTCCCGGTAAACGACGCAGAACGCGCCCGGGAAGATGTCATCTATGCTGCTACTGAACCGATCCACGCCTGGCTTCCTCACGTCGACGCCCAGCTCCTTGTAGCGCGAACCCAAAACGAAGACCACCGACGGGTAAAGTGGCTCCAACTCGTTATAATAGGGTTAGGGCTCCAGCGGGATGTCCATCGACTCCTTCACCGGGTCGAAGACCATGATCGTCAATGTCTTGGATATACCAGGGACTGTCCTGAGCTTGTCCACAACGAACTTGCCAACCGCGTTGACATCCTTCTCCTTGATCTTGATGAGGAAGTCCCAGTCCCCCGTGATTATGTGGATCTCCTGAACCTCAGGGAATCTCCCAACCTTTTTGGCGACCTCCCTCTGATCCAGATCCTTATCTGTCCCCGGCGGGCGGTATGTGAAGCTGACAAAGATGAACGCGGTAGTTGGTCTGCCCAGCTTCCCCGCATCAAGGATGGGCTTATAACCCTTGATGACCCTGCTATCCTCTAACCTCTTTATTCTGCTGTAGACAGTGGTTATCGGCGAGTCTATCTTGGCACTGATGTCCTTCGCCGACACCTTCGCGTCCTCTAGGAGCATCCTCAGAATCTCCTTATCCTTGTCATCGAGAGTAACAGTTGACATATAAAAACTACGAACCTAATAGACTATTTAAGTTTTATTTTGTAATTCTTACAGTAATTAATAGAATAATTTTATATTAAGCGCCGCGCGCCCGTATTGTGTACAATCGGTGCGTTTAATGATGGACAAAGCAGAGCTGACAAGTCAACTACAGGCAAGGTACAAGGACATCAAGAAACCCGAGGTCAGGGCGGTAATAAAGATACAGGACGAGATCCTCTCCGCACTTCGTGACCACCTCAGGAGCCTAGGCTTCATCGAGATACTGGCCCCCATAATCGGCCCAGCAACGGACCCTGGGATAAGGGGAGCAAGCCAAGTCTCTTTCGACTACTACGGCACCCAGTTCAAGATCATGAGCAGCATGATCCTCTACAAGCAGATGGCTGTCAACAGCTTCGAGAAGGTCTTCGCCTTAAGCCCGAACATCAGGCTGGAACCAGACGCCACGAGGGAGACGGGGCGTCATCTCTCCGAGTTTAGACAACTCGACCTCGAGGTTGCGAATGCGAGTTACTTCGACGCCATGGCTATAGGAGACAAGTTAGTGACATCCGTCGTGAAGCGGGTCAAGGTCAACTGCGCTGACGAGCTGGAGGCCCTTGGCAGGGAGCTGAAGAACCCCAAACCTCCGTTCAAGAAGGTCGCACATCACGACGCCATAGAGCTCCTCACTAAGAAGGGCTTCGAGCTCAACCAGGGGGAGGAGATCCCTTGGCACGCCGAGTCCGCGCTCAGCAAGAGCTTCGGCGACTTCTTCTGGCTCATCGACTACCCCAAGTCGGCCAGAGGCTTCTACGATAGGGAGGACGAGGACCGCCCCGGCATCCTGAGGGACTTCGACCTCTTCTACCCCGAGGGCTATGGCGAGGCAATCAGTGGCGGTGAACGCGAGTACAAGTACGAAAAGGTCGCCGGGAGGATGATCTCGACTGGCGAGGTCCCAGAGGCCTACAAGTGGTATCTCCAGATGCTCAAGGAGGGGACGACGCCTTCAGCGGGCTTCGGCATAGGCGTCGAACGTCTTACTCGCTACATCTGTGGGAAGGAGTACATCTGGGATTCGGTGCCCTTCCCCAAGGTACCCGGCATAATCTCACCCTAAGACGCGGTTGAGCTCAACTGGGTTCACTAGATAAACCTTGATCCCCGAGTTCTCGTAGGCTTCGACGAGCAACTTTGGGGATACCTTCTGAACGGCTGAATAAACGACCTCGGCGTCCCCACCGTATCTTACCCAGAGGGTCACCCGATGGTTAGAGAGCCACTTCACGTAGTCGATTGGCTCCGTTGAGCCCATGTATTGCGGGGCGTAGTGGTTTCCGAGTAGATACTTATCGGGAATCTCCCACCGAGTGACGAAGCGGTAGTTCATCATAGGGTAGTCGCAGACAAGAGTCCCTCCAGGGTAGAACCCAATCACTTCGTCGGCGATCTTCATCGTCCTCGTCGCCTCTTCTTGGTAGGATGAGTAAGTGGGAAAGAGCGCGAAGAAACCCACTGCCGTAATTAGCACGAGTATGATCGCGTATCCCTTGAAACTGAGATTAAGTCGCCCTAAGACAAAACCAAAGAAAATTAGTGCTCCGAGGGCGACGACGGGCGTGACAACTCGAAGCATGATCATCAGCATCCTTACATCGGACCCAGCGTAAGGGAGAAAGATGGATGCGGAGACCGCCGCCGTGGGGAGGAAGTAGACAAGCTGATAGTCTCTAGGCTTCCTGATGAGGGAGTAGAAGAAGTAACCCGAAGTAGCTGCGACCGCAGCTAAGATTAGAATGCCTGTTGGCTTGTATGGCCAGACGCTGAGCTTCCACGATATCCAACTCCACATCGAGCTGAAGAATGATCGTCCTCCCAAGCCCGGAGAGCTGCTGAACACGTTGTAGAGACTCCAGTACAGATTGTAGAATGGGTTTCCCGTTTGATTGTAGAGGTAGTATGAGGCGAGGCCCGTCACGAAGAGCCATCCTATCACCATGGGGAGTCGCTCTGTTGAGATGCGGTCGATCAGCGCAACCCAGACGACAACCACGGCAGAAACCAAGAGGAACTCCGTCCTACTCTGCCCCGCGAGCCCGAGAAGCACGCCAGACCAGAAGGGATTACTCCTTGATGCATAGAGGGACGCAAGGAGAAGAGTGAGCGCCACTGTGTCCTGTAGAGCGAGGATGTCGAAGATTGCCGCAATGGGGAAGACAGCGAAGAGGAGACCTGCCCATAGCCCCGCCTTAGGTGAACTGTATCTTCTCCCGATCAGGTAGACGAACACCGCGTTTACGCCCCCGAAGATAGAGTTCAGCAACCTGAAAGGCTGGATTCCTGGAGACCCTGTAAACGCCATTAGGGAGGACTCGACTATGTGGGGGAGCATCGCCCAGTAGTACTCGCATCCATTTAGGTCCCAGAGCCTCCCCTGGGGAAAGCCTATCCTTAGGCTCAGCCAGCTGATCTGCCAATGATGGTAGCTGTCCCAGTTCCAATCGAGTGGGAGAAGCTGCCAGCTGAGCGCCCTGATGGCTAGGGCTAGACTGAGCACAAGCATCATGTCTCTCTTCGGGTGGGAAATCAGTGACGCCACATCTAGAATTAAATGTTAGATGTAAATAAAAGTTTAGAGGAGGCTCTTCAGCCCAGGATCGCGCTTTTCCATCTCTCTGCAGTTGTCGATGGTCTCGAAAGCACGCCTTATGTGCGGTACAGTGATCGAGCCGCCGACTATTACACAGACGTTGAGGGCGTCGTAGAGCTCCTTGTCGCTTATCCCCAGCTGGATGCATCGGACTATGTGATAGGTGACACAGTCATCGCAACGGAGCACCATGCTGGTGGTTAGGCCCAGCAGCTCCAGCGTCTTCTCTTCCAAAGCACCTTTCTCGTAGGCCCTGCTGTCAAGCGCCCAGAACCTCTTCAAACCCAGGTGACCGCAGTTGAGGATGCGGTCGTTCATCTCCTTCCTGAACTTGTTATATTCTTCCAGATTCTTTACCATAGTCGTGATACTCCTATCTTAGTGATAGTGAAATTATTATAAGAGGCTTTTGTGTGCGGTGCCTCTAATGGGGGGTACATATTTATAATTGGTGGGGTATCTTCCAAACATGGTTCGCAAGGATGATTTGAAGATTAGGGTAAATGATAGTGTGAAATACAATATAAGGAACCTGATTTCAGGGACATCCCTAACAATCAATGGATTAGGAAACTATCTTTTAGCGGTTGGGTTGCTGGCCTACATGAAGGATCCTGAGATGATCAGGGGATTCATTCCACCTGGTACGATTCAACTGGTTGAGGACGAGGTTAAGAGGCTTCGATTGAAGGTGATCCATAAGAAAAAGATAGGGGTAGACGTGCCTAAAGTAGCTGAAACAGAGACCCCTCCTGTTAATGAGGCTAAGGTAATCAATCAAGAGGAACCTAAAGAGGTTCAAACAAAAATATAGGTAACGCAATATCCAAATAATTATTTAAGCCCTTAGTATTTACATATTTAGATATGACTGATGGCAGATTCATCCGAATACCTCACGACCTAGTATCTAGAATCGAAGCCACAGCTGAGGCCCATCAACTCAAGTTCGCCGCTATGGTTCACTACCTACTAAGAACCGGCATGGCCACCAACTTTAAGGCTGAGGATAGGCCGATACCCTTCGAGCTGATGGGAATTGAGACTTACAAATTATATCGGTACAAGTTCGATTCTCTGAAGGGCGAACTTGAGGATTTAAAAACAGAAATCGATGAAATGGAAATACCGTCTGAAGCCTTGAGACTGTCTAAACGTTGGATAGACTGGTACAATGAATACAATAAACTCCTAGATACCTACATCGCATCTATGGCTGAATGATACGTTTTATCGTATATCCGGCCTTATGTACTATTTATAATAATAGAAGGGTGGGGTATTTTTTTCTAAATAGAGTTAAGCTACCATTACATACCTAATGCTAGGTAGTTATGGCTTAACATAGACTTGTTAATAATCGGCTAGTATTTTATTTAATTGTTTATAGTATTGTATTGTTTATGTAATAAAATAACATACCCCACTAGCATACAGCCTTTAAATATGATTCTAAGAAAAATAAACTAGAATATAGCTTCTTTTCTTAATTGATTCCTTGAATGGGTTTAATCTCCTTCGAAGTGTTAATGTTTCATAACATCCTTACCAAATACCCCACCACGTTATTCAGTTTTATTTCTTCGCTTAAACAAACCCTTTTCTTGAATGGGGTAATATTATTAATTATCAGGTGGGGGATTTTTTATTTTGCCTAAAACAGTATATAAAGGGGTCTAGGATGCGCGCGCGCATCTTCAGCTCGTTTCTAGGATTCTATCTAAGGCATCTTTCACGATCTCAACCATCTCGGCCCTTAGGCTATTTAGTTCAGACTGCAAGCTAGCGATTGTAGCGCCTTGCTTCTCCGAGTTCAGGCGGTTGGTCTCATCCTGAAGGGCCAGTTTCGCCTCAATCTCCGCAACTCTGCTATTCTGTCCAGCCTTAGAAGCCTCTAATTCGTGACGTATCTGTGAAATATCGGCTTCGCCGAATAGCCTGAGTCTATCATATTTCTCGATGTATTGCCTAGTTAAGTCGCCTGTCTCCTCCGGGTGGCTATATGATCCTGTTGATTGGTCTAGGCTCTTCCCCTGTAACTTCTTTATCCAGTTCTCAGATAATCCCGCTGATTCCAGCTGTGTCGTGTGAAACTTACGGAAGCTGTGCGCTCCTAGCCTCTTAACACCCTTAACGTGGTTGCATAGTCGCCGGAACTGTTCACTTAGGGCGGGGCTGCTCATGGTCTTCCCATCTCTGTCAACGAATATGGGCGAGTCGCCAGGGACATTACCTCTTAACGCTAGGTAGGCATCCACGGCTTTCACGGCCTCGGGGCCTAGGTGAACATTCGCATTTACTTTACACTTTATGGTTTGTATTGTGTCGAAGACCTTGAAGGGCTCCCCGGCTGTGTTGGTCACGGTTTGCGCGGTTCGGTAGCTCTCCACCGTGAGGGCGGCGGCGTCGCTGATCCTTAGCCCTGAGTCCTTCAGGACCATGATTAAGCCTCTGTTTCTCAGCTTGTTCTCAGTCCCCACGTTATCATAGACGGCGGTGATCTGTTCCTTCAATATGAGGCGGCGGCCTATGCTCTCGCCCTTAGGGTAGTCGGCGGGCTTCATACTGAAGGGTATGTTCTGTGCATCGAAGAAACTCTTAAGAGACTTCGCGAGGTGGGCCACAGTCTTGGGTTTGTATCCGACCTTGATTCCCTCAAACATCATGGTCTTAGCCATGGCCTCGACGCGGAGCCTGTCGCGTGTGTCCTCACTTTTCAGATCCTCAACCTTCATGCGATAGAGGGCCTCTGCGTCAGTTATCTCATAGCGTTCTAGGAACTTGGTGAACCAGTGAAGGTATGTCCACCTTGTCCCTTGTGCCTTTGTGTTAAGTTGATCCATCCAAACCCTGTAGGCTTTGTTATTCTCCTCCAATCTGTCGCGACCCCTGCTTAACACATCGTAACCAATAGGATTATAACGGTTTGCATAATCCTCTTCCAGATTCTTCATGGGCTGGGTCTCCGCTTCGCGAGTCTAAAAGCTCTGCCTCGGGGAGTGAAGGTTTTATTCCGCATCTTACCCATGCTTCGCCGTGAAGACCATAGCCGAGGGGGATGACGTCCTCCTCTATCTCGACAGGAAGAGGACGTACCAGATCAGGGTCAATTTCGGGGAGCAGTTCCACACACACAAAGGCTTCATACAACTCAACGACCTCGTGGGGAAGCCCTACGGCTCGACGATTGTCAGCAGCCTCGGCATCAGCTTCTACGCCCTCCGCCCCCTGATCAGGGACAGGGTCCTGAAGACGGATAGGAGGACCCAGGTCCTCTACCCGAAGGACATCGGGTACATCCTCTACCAGCTGGGAATCGGTAATGGCTCCACCGTCGTCGAGGCTGGTACGGGAAGTGGGGCCTTGACCATGTCTTTGGCGAACGCTGTCATGCCCGATGGCAAGATCTACACGTACGAGATAGATGAGAGGAGCCAGCGAATAGCCATGGGGAACATCGACAGGTCGGGTCTCCGCCCAATCGTCGAGATGAAGCTTGGAGACATCACGCAGGGCATCGCTGAGAGGGGGGTGGACGCCGTGACGCTTGACATGGCGACGCCGTGGCTCGTCATCGACCATGCCTGGGAGGCACTCGCGGGCAGCGGGATATTCCTCAGTTTCAGCCCAACCATAGAGCAGGTGATGAAGACAGTCTACGCCCTAGAGGCAAAGCCCTTCATAGAGGTGGAGACTGTCGAGCTCATCCTACGCAGGATAACAGTCGCCGAGAACAAGACGCGCCCCGAGACCCTCATGATAGGGCACTCCGGCTACCTCACAACCGCACGAAAGGTCATCCCCTAACCGCTTAATTACCCGACAACGCCATTCACAACCATGGATCTGGTCAAGCCGAGACACCTGGTCGAGGGCGACACACTCCGCATCGTGGCGCCGGCCAGCAGCATGGACATCCTCGATAAGACAGCCGTCAGCCGCGGCGTCGAAAACCTCGAAAAACTCGGGCTACGCGTTGAGATGAGCCCCCACCTCTGTCGTCATCACGGCCACGCCTCGGGTACACCTCGGGAGAGGGCGGAGGATCTCATGAATGCCTTCACAGATCCCAACGTCGACGGTATAATGACCGTCTGGGGTGGATGGAACTCGAACGACATCCTCGGCTACCTCGACTACGACGAGATACGTAGAAACGCGAAGGTCTTCGTCGGCTACAGCGACATAACGGCGCTCAACTTGACCTTCCTCGAGAGAGCGGGGTTAGTGAATTTCCAGGGACCAGCATTCATTACGTTCACACATCCCCACCTCATGCCCTGGGAGGTCGAGGAGTTCAGACAGATGATCATGACGATGATTGCCCCAAGAGAGATCGTCGCATCCCCCACCTACATCGACGACCCCTACTACTTCCTCCACCCTGATAAGACCCCGCAGGAGGTCAACAACCCAGGCTGGACCACTCACCGGGGAGGTGTCGCTGAGGTGAGACTCGTTTGCGGCCACCTCGGCACACTCCTCGCCCTAGCCGGTACGCCCTATTGGCCTGACCTCCGCCACAAGATATTGCTGGTCGAGGAGGACGAGGATGGTGGCCCGACTGGGAACATCGAAAGAAAGTTTAGGCAGCTCGAGCAGACGGGGGTGCTCAATGATGTCGAGGCGTTAGTGATTGGACGTTTCCCATCTGTTTCGGGCCTCAAAAATGGTGACTCATTGGAGATGATCCTGGAGGAAACGCTTGAGGGCTATGAGTTCCCTGTGGTCTCGGGTGTGGATTTCGGGCACACGAACCCGATAGCCACGATTCCGATCGGCGTGAAGGCAAGGCTCGACGCCGATGCAAAGAAGCTTGTTTTCCTTGAGGCAGGCACAAAGTAGCATATCCCATAATTTTGGGACAATCCTATATTTTTATGTTACTCTCATTAGATGAGAGAATAACCTTTTACGTTGATACAATCATAATTTTAAGGTGCCGTGACCGCGGGCAGCGGGCTTCCAAGGAACGGTAAGGCTGTCGCTCCTCGAATACCTCTGGGGGAGACCGCCCCAACGGCAACGCGGAACGACGCTCGACGCGGTGCGGCTCCTTACTTCTAAGACCCCTGTGACATACGGATAAAACCACCACCTCAACGACCCATAACCGTATGAATCAAAAACCGTTGAATAAATACATGTATTTGAGTCTTTCATGTTAATAATAGGGGGTTCTACCATTGGACCCTGACGGTTCCCCATAACGACACCTCCGTGAAATATTGAGGGGTCAGCACAGCCTTCAGTTTCACGATGGTGGAAACAAGGAGCCGCTAATTGGTAACACATAGGCTATATACAATAGAGAGTATGCTCCGCGCGCGGGCGGTAGGCGATCAAGCTAAATCGCCGACGAACCCAACGAGTACCGAAACAAGTTGTTCGACAACAAATCCATGAAACTCATGAAGGAGATGATGGAGGCTTTCGGCCCATCGGGCTTCGAGAGGGAGGTTAACAGCCTCTTCAAGAAGCACATGGCGCCCTACGCCGACGAGGTAATTACGGATAAGCTCGGTTCCGTCGGGTTCGTCGCCAGGGGCAGCTCCGATCGCCCGCGCGTCCTCATCACGGGCCACACGGATGAGGTCGGCTTCATAGTCTCCAGCGTGACCGACGAGGGCTACCTCACCTTCAACCAGCTCGGCGGCTGGTTCGACCAGGTCCTACTCGGGCAGCGCGTCGTCATCAGAGGGAGCAAGGGGGATGTCCACGGCATCATAGCCTCGAAGCCGCCACACATCCTCCCCGAGGAGGAGAGAAAGAAGGTCGTCGAGAAGAAGGACATGTTCATCGACGTCGGCGCCACGAGCAGGCAGGAGGCCGAGGAGTGTGGCGTCAAAGTCGGCGACCCAGTCGTCCCATACAGTACATTTCAGCTAATCCAGAACGGGAAGGTGGCCATGGGGAAGGCTTTCGACGACCGTATAGGCGCATTCGTCTTTGCTGAGGCAATGAAGAGGATGAAGGCCCAGAAGATCGGCCACCCCAACACCATCTACGGCGTTGCCACCGTCCAGGAGGAGGTCGGCCTCAGGGGCGCCCAGACGATTGCACATGTGGTGGACCCTGATGTGGCGATAATCCTAGAGGTGGACATCGCGGGGGACGTCCCCGGGATCAAGCCGCAGGACGCCCAGGCGAAGATGGGAAAGGGCCCTAGCCTCCTTACATTCGACGCGGGGATGATCCCGAACCAGCCGCTGAAGGAGTGGGTGATCGAGGTGGCGAAGCAGAGTCAGATACCCCTACAGCTCAGCCAAATGAAGGGCGGTAGGACTGACGGAGCACCCATCCACATGAGCAGAGCCGGTTGCCCCACCGTTGTCATCGGCGTCCCAACAAGGCATATACACAGCCACAGTGGCCTCCTCAGCCTCAAGGATACCGAGAACACAGTCCGCCTCGTAATGGAGCTCGCCAAGAGGCTCGACGCGAAGACCGTTGAGGGCTTTACAGCACTTTAGGCGGAAAACTGATACCGGGCCTCCCTCACTCTGCACCCATGAGCGGTGTAATGGTCAGGGATGTCACCGAGGATAACCTGGATGACGCCTTCAGGGTCTGTAGCAACGGGAGGCTCGGGGATCCCCTACAGATGCAGGGTATTAAACTCAGGCAGCAATGGATCAGGAGGATGCTGGCCGCGACGGGTCCCTGCGTCAAGGTCGCATATCTCGACGACCGCCCTGTCGCCCAATTAATGTTCTACCCGGAGACCTCCGTCCCCTACCTCCCACACCCCAGGGCAGGGGTCCTGCTCCTCCGATGCGTCTACAACCCCTTCAAAGAGGCTCAGGGGAAGGGCGCCTCAACAGCCTTGATCAAGAACCTGATCGAGGATTGTAAACGCGGTCCAATATGCCTGAGTGGTGGCGAGTGCAGCTTCATCGCCTCCGAGGTATTCAACACGGGTGAGGGCGTCCCGATGGAGAGACTCTACGAGGCAAACGGCTTCAAGAAGATGGGTGGGGAAATGGCGTACGAGATAGCTGGAAAATACACTCCTCCTCGCGAATTCAAGTACACAAGATCGACAGAAGATAAAGGGAGAGCTATCGTTGTCTACAACCCGACGTGCGAGTACTCCTACCCGGCCGCGCTCAGGGTGAGAGACCTCATGGCTGGCATCTACCCGACTATGCCCGTCGAATTTGTCAACCAGTGGGAGGAGCCCCTCGAATCAATCCGCCTAGCAAACCACGAGTTGACTGTGAACGGCGTCCAGATAATAGGCAGTCTACATCAGAGGGAGAAACTCGTGGGCGAAATTAGGAAGGCTGTCGAGGGCGAGAACTGGAGTTGATCAAGGGGCTCATCTTCGACCTCGGGGGTGTCGTCGTCGAATGGAGCAACTTGACGACGTACCGCTACATCGAGGAGAAGTACGGCATACCTATGAAGGACTTCAAGTCGATGGCTGAGAAGGGTTTGCCGGATGCACAGACGGGAAAGGTAAAAGAAACCGATTGGATGAGTGAGACATTCAGCCATTTTGGCCCTCCGCCACCCGGCTTCGATGAAGTCTGGGGGAAGACATTTGAGGCTGCCAGATACAACCCCAAGCTACTCGAGCTTTTAACTGAGCTTCGAACAGCAGGATACCATGTAGCTGCGCTCTCAAACTTGGAACCCTCCCGGGTGAAGTGGCTCAGAGAGCATGACATAGACAATCTATTCGATGTAGTCGTCTTCTCGTGCGAGGTCGGGCTGAGAAAACCAGACATCTCTAGGGGCGGTTCTGCGAACCTCGAAATATACAGGCTGGCCCTGAGCCAGCCTCGGACTTAGGGCGGATGAGTGCCTATTCATCGACGATAACGCCAACTGCGTGAACGCGGCTGAGTCTCTGGGAATAAAATCGATCATGTTTGAAAACGTGCAGCAGTTGAAGAAAGAACTCCCCAGAAGGGGAGTAATCCTAGAGAAGAAACCTTAGCCTATAGGAAACGACCAGCGTAGAATGTCCTTTACGGACTTATTGACGTACTCGCCGCACTTCTGGGCGATGTTAGTCGCCGTCACAACGCCGTAGATGACACCACCCTTAACTACGGGTATCCTCTTCACGTCCTTCTTCTGCATGAGCTCCGACGCCTTCAGCAGGTCCATGTCCGGGTCGATGGTCACCAGGGGCGAGGAGGCGATCTGCTTCACCGTCAGCTTCTTGGGATCCTTCTCGGCGGCGATGACCTTGCTCACCATGTCCCACTCGGTTACGATCCCGTAGGGCTTGCCCTTCTCTAGGACGATGACGTAGCCCTTCTTCTCCTTGTCGAGGATCTTTGCGGCGTCGACGACCATCGCTTCGACCTCTATTGTTGGGAACTCCTTATCCATATAATCCTTGACATAGTATGACATTTCTTCTTCCAAACTAATATTGAATTACTCCTTTATATAGGGCTAACAAAATTTGGCGCCGGGGGAGGGATTTGAACCCTCGCGAGCAAGGCTCACGGACTTAGCAGGCCCGCTCCCTACCAGGCTAGGAGACCCCAGCGCAACGCCCCTGATCGGGGCACCGCTTTCTATGCAACCCTTCCAGCCATTTTAAGGCTTTCTAGAAACTGGGTAGGAAAGGTATATCTAAAAAAGTATTCCAAGAGTCAATATGGAGAACAGCCAGTCAACAACAGTGCCGCTCCACCACCCCGGCACGCTCGAGATGACATCCTTCTTCGTCCAGGGGCTCATAGTCAGCGTGGCCATCTCGGTCTTCCTTGAGACCCTCGCGCGGGACTACGTCGCCGTCACTATCCCAGGTGACATCGGGTACGTAATCCTCGTCACCGTCTTCGCCCCCGTGATTGAAGAGTTCACGAAGATATTCCCGCTGCTCAACCGCCACGCCGAGACGGAGAAGTCGATCTGAAGTTGGGCTTCCTATCTGGCCTGGGATTCGGGCTTGCCGAGTTCCTCGTGTACGCCCTCTTCTTCAGCGCGCCAATCGCTGTTAGGTTCCCTGAGATGTTCTTCCACGCTGCAAACACCTCCCTAGTCGCCTACGGGGTGGCCAAGCACAAGTTCGTGTTGTACTATGGCATCGCCGTGTTCTTCCACTTTGCCAACAACGCCCTGACCTTCGCAGGGGACATCTGGTTCCTAGGGGGTCTGGGAATAATTGCGCTGGTTTACTATCTCGCGTACGACGCGTACAGCAAGAGCTCGGACTCGTTTTTAGAGTAGATTAAATTGTTTTCTTTAAGGCGGCATCGGGCTGAGGTTTAAGTCTCTTCACCGAGCCCCTTCCGCCAACATAGGCGATGTGGGCGTAACCGAGAAACATCCCCGTCTCGATGATACCGGGTATAGCGTGGAGCTCCCTATTCAGCCACCATGGGTCCTGGATGGGGCCGAAGTCCGCGTCGATTATGTAGTTGCCGTTGTCGGTGACGAGGGGGCCAGCTTACCCGAGCTCTGCCTGAGGCTGACCTTCGCCCCGAGCTTCTCCACGGACTTTAGGGCGGGCGTGACTGCGAAGGGGTGAATCTCGATGGGGACCACCTTCCCGTTCCCGAGGACGTCGGTGAGCTTCGACTCGTCCGCTATGAGGATGTACTCCTTGCATGCGGCTGCGACTATCTTCTCCCTCATCAGGGCTCCGCCGCCCCCCTTTATCGCGTTGAGTTTGACGTCGAGCTGATCCGCGCCGTCGATGCCGAGGTCAAGTTGCGGATGCTCGTCCAGGCTTGTGAGGGGTATCTTGGCCTTTATCGCCTCGAAGGTCGTCTGGATGCTTGTTGGGACGCCGTAGATGTCGTATAGCTCGTCTGCTGCTATGAGTTCCCCGATGTACTTTATAGCGAAGGAGACGGTTGTGCCGCTCCCGAGGCCGAGTATCATGCCGTTCTCGATGTGTTTTACCGCCCTCATAGCGGCCTTCTTCTTTGCTGCGGTACTTGCACTCAAGTTTAGGTCTCCAGTTCAAGCTTGTCGAGTTCGTCTAGTTCCTTCATTACCTCTTTCTTAAGCTGTTCTAGGCGGCTCTCGACGTCCCCCTTGCCGGCTGGCTGCTTCTCCTCGCCCTCGGCCTCTGCTGGCTCCTCAGCTTCCTCTTCTCCCTCTTCGGTCTTCGCCTTCGGTACCATGCGGCGCTTCTTCGCTGCCGCCGGGAGCTTCGGCTTCTCCTCCTCCGCCGGCTTAGGAGGCTCCTCTATCTTCAGCTCCTTGAGTATAAGGTCTATGCGGCTCTGGGTCTGGCTGAGGCTATCCTCGAACTTCTTCACGATCTCCTCGCGGATCGACTCCAGCTCTGCGAGGCTGACGAGCATCTCGCTTCTCTTCAGCTCGTCGGCGATCTGCTTCATCTCGTCCTCGTAGCTCTTCCCGAGTCGGACGCGCTCCTCTCGGCTGACCTCCCCCTCGTCCTCGGCCTCGAAGAGGCGGCGGAGAACCATGCTGTTGATCTCCTGCTTCAGGGTTAGTGTCCTGATCTGGCTCTTCGCCTGCTCGATGTCTGTGGTGGCGATCTTCTTCTCGAGGGGCGGGACCTTGACCTTTCGCTCGGTCATCTGCAGCTCGACCCTGAGGGGGTCCTCCTCCTTTGGTGGCTCCTCGGGCTTGGCCTCGGCCTCTCCCTCCTTCTTCTTTGACCCGCCGCTGGCACGCCAGAACATATAGATGGCGATGGCGGCAACGGCAACGACTACTACTCCGAGAATTAGGTCTATGGAGAGATCGGCCATTCCCTTCACCTTCCTCAGTTAATGGCTACGATATTTAAGCCCTAACCCTAATGGGTCGTTTTCTGGGCGATTCTCGGGGGAAAAGCTATTTAAGCCGTTGACGGGTTCGCTGTGTCAGAGGGGAGCTGGGCGGGTGCCCGGCTGAGAGGACGGTAAACGTCGACCCTAGGAACCTGATCCGGGTAATGCCGGCGTAGGGAGGTGCGCGTTATCGTCAACCTGCCAAGCGGTTGACGCCTGCATCCCCTCTAGGATGCATGAAGTGAAATGGAGTCAAGGTTCAAGTCAACGAGTGGTAAGCTGGCGCTTTTTGCCGTCATGACCGCCGTCACGGTTGTCGCTAATCTGATTATGGTGCCTATGCCGCAGCCACTGGCGCAGTACGACGCATCGCCGGTGCTCATCTACGCCCTTGGCGTACTCATGGACCCGCTACTCGCGGGGCTGACCGTCGCCGCCGCGATGGGTATCGGAGTCGGCTACAAGATGGTCACATTCGGTTTCCCCCCGGTCTTTGTGATTGGCGCGATGGTTGTTAGGGGGCTGGAGGCGGTGCTCATCAGCGCGCTGGTTCGATGGAGGAAGGGCAATCCCCCGAAGACGGTGAGCAAGTGGGAGATAGCGGCAATGGGCATTGGCTGCGTCTGGGAGACGGTGGGTTTCCTCTCCCTAGACTGGTTCCTCTTCGGACCCGGGATGGCGATGATTGACGTAGCGACGCTCGTCGACCTCATCTTCGTTCCCGTCGCCGTGGCAGTCGTCGCGGCGGTGAGGAGCCGGCTAGGGATTAATAGGCTGACCTAGAGATAGTCTGGGGGAAGGCTATGAGCGGCGTCCTCGGGCTCGGGAAGGTATCCAGGGAGGTCTTCGAGAGGAGCGTCCTCCCATTCATACCAGTCGACAGGGAGCTGGAGCTAGATGGGGCGACGGTGAAGCTGACGGATAGGACCGTCATCGCCCACAGCCCCAGTATAGGTGTCCCCCTTGAGGCGCTGGGCTTCTTCGCCTTCCACTACGCGGCGAGCAACGTCGCCTGCCGATTCGGGCGACCCACCCACATGATCACCGGCATCTACCTCCCCCTCAGGACGAGGGAGGCGGACCTGAAGACGATAGCTAAGAGCCTCGGCGATGAGGCGAGGAAGTACGGTGTAAAGATTGTCGCGGGTCAGACCGCGACCTACTACGGGCTGGAGATCCCATTCGTCTCAACGACGTGCCTCGGCGAGCAGACCCGGATACCCTCGAGGCCGCAGGAGGGGGATGTCGTCCTCCTCGTCGGCGAGGTCGGGGGGGAGGCGGTCTGGTTGACGAGCCTGAGCAGGGGGGCCTCCGACGAGAGGTGGAGGAACCTCACGGCGCTCCAGACGATCCTCACCCTCAGCGAGTTGAAGGGGATAAGGCTACTCCACGACGTCTCCGAGGGGGGAGTCAAAGGCGCCCTAAACGAGGTGCTCAGAAGCCTCGGCATGAGCCTCGGCTTCAACTCCGCCGATGTAGCATACGCCAGGGGGGCGCAGAAGCTGAATCAGGACCTCCTCCGCGCCCCCACATATGGCACCATCATCGTCATAGTGGACCCAAAGTCGGCGGGGGAGATAATCGGGAAATGCACCGAAATGCGGGTCAAGGTGTCCCGACTTGGCTCCCTCAGGAGCGGCTTCGGCCTCTTCGTGGACGGGAAGAGGGTCGAGGAGGGGGCGAGGATCGAGATCGATGAGCTCTACGGCAGCTTCAGGAAGCTGGACGAGCTCGAGGAATCGGTGAGCCACGCCCTCGAGGAAATCGAGCGACTCGAGGGGGCCGAGAGACTCATCCCCCAGGTTGGCCTAAACCTGGTTTACTCCAAGCCAGACCCCATGGGGCCCCTAGACGTCGTCGGGCTCAACGGGCGCGTGATAGTGAGCAAGGGTACGCCGAAGGCGTGTGGCAAAGTCGAGTACGGGGGATCACACTTTCTCGCCTCCGTCATCGTCGAAGCCCAGAGGAGGAACCCGAAGCTCCGCGCGGCCGTCGCGCTCAGAGGCGGCGAGGACATCGCGGACGCCCTTAGGAGGATGCAGTTGAGCGTTGTGAGCCTCCCACCCGAGTCCATAGGGGAGGGGTGCCCCGTCGCAAGGTTCCTCTTCTCCGGGGGCAACATGGCCGACGCCTACAGCCACCCCGGCGCCTTCGGGATCGAGCCAACCACTACGATCCTATCTACCACCCCCGAGTCCGTGATCGATACGCTCAGAGAGCTGCTCAGGCATGTCTGAAGCCGTCAGGGCCTTCGATAGGTCGGCAGGAGGGTACGACGGCTGGTACCGGGAGGCGAAAGGTCGGCAGGTCCTCGAGGCGGAGCGCGCCCTCGTCAACAGGCTCATACCAGTTGATGGCGTTGGGCTGGAGATCGGGGCTGGCACCGGCGTCTTCGCAGAATCGCTCACTGACGATAGCCGACTAATCGTCTGCCTCGATCTCTCGACGGAGATGCTGACTAGGGCAAGGCGAAGGGGGCTTCCCTGTGTGTTAGGGAGCGCCGAGTCCCTGCCGATAAGACGAGGGATTCTAGACTTCACCTACATGGTTACGGTGATGGAGTTCCTCCTGGATCCGGTGAAGGCATTTGGGGAGGCAGCTAAGGCAGCTAAGACTGGCGCGTTTCTAGTCGTACTTTTCGTGAACAGGGACAGTTCATGGGGAAGGCTCTACAGGGAGATGGCCAGCAAGGGTGACCCGATCTTCCGCCACGCTCACCTATACTCTCTGGAGGACTTAGCGGAGATGACTCAATCCGCTGGGCTCACCCTTGTTGAGGAGTATGGAACGCTTACAACCGGCCCAATCGATCCCGCGGCGGGGGGCGATGTCGTCGAACCGAGCCCGAAGGCGGGCGTCATCGCGGTAAAACTGGTAAATCGTAAGCATTAGAAGACATTTGGTAAGTTTTATTAACCCGCCCTCTTCCTTTCGAGGGAGAGGGGAGCTGGGCGAGAGCCCGGCTGAGAGGACGAAAGTCGTCGACCCTTTGAACCTGATCCGGGTAATACCGGCGAAGGGAGATCTACATGAGCGTAAAAAGCACGAACACGAGGATACTGGCTGAGGTTTCAATAACCGTAGCCCTTTCCGTTGTACTGAACTACATCAAGATCTTCCAGCTGCCCTATGGGGGCAGTATCACGCTCGGTAGCATGGTCCCAGTTCTATTGATAGCTTATAGGCGCGGGGCGAAGGTCGGAATCTTCACGGGTGCCGTCTTCGGCCTAGTCCAGATGGCCCTAGACGGGTACGTATACAACCCCATAGGGATGCTTCTCGACTACCCAATCGCCTTCGGCTGCCTCGGACTGGCAGGATTCTTCAAGAAGCAACCCCTCCTAGGCGTCGTCGTAGCACTCGGCGGCCGCCTCCTCTCACACTTCGTCTCAGGCGTCGTATTCTTTGCGATGTACGCGCCCGAGGGGTGGAGCCCTGTCGTCTACAGCGCAGTCTACAACGCGAGCTACATGCTACCGGAGATGCTGATCAGCGGCGTAATAATCTACATAATCTGGAAGAGGAAGCTGCTGAACCTCAACATTTAACCAGAATCCTTCCCCTTTTTTCTTTTTCACAGAAAGCGGTAGCACGGCTTCTTTAGGGGCTAACCCTGCTACCGATGTCCATGATCCCCTGCACCCAATACAGGTAGCTGTTCACAGCGGCTCTCAGGGCCGTGACGTCGTCGGCTGATACTTGGATGACCAGCCCCTTCTCCGATACTTTGACAACTACATTGGATCTATCTGAGATGCTGGACTCGAGCTCCGGCCTAAGTGCTTTTATGATTATGTCGACGGCGTCTCTCGGCGCCTCGACGAGAATCTTCGCCTCGGCTTGGCTTCGAGGCTCCAAAATCATCGCCTGTTTGGGTCTATGATTCCTGGACCCTTGTGGAGGCCTGGCCGGTCTTCGTCGACGGCACGTAGGCCCCGCCAGCGAACTTGAAGCCGCATTTAGTGCAGCTCCAGATGCCGACGGCTGTGCGCTTAACTTTGGGGCTCGCGCAGCTCGGGCACTTGTGGGGCTGCTTCATCTGGAGCATTATACGTGTCCAGCGCTTCTGTACAGCGGCTCCTCCGCGTGTCCTGAGTCGTAGACCGTACGTCTTCTTTTTCCTCGTCATGATTAGTCGCCTATGACCTTGGCCCTTATCTCGGGCGCTTTCTCCTGCGCCATATTTATGCATTTCTTAATCTCGTCTACTGAGAGGCCTTCGGAGCCGCTCTTCTGCATCGTGCAGATGTGGTCGTCCTCATCGAAGGTGACCGTGAGGCGGCAGTCCATGACGTCCTCCTCGTCGGCGGTGGGGTCCAGGATGAAGTTGTCCCCGATCTTGATGACGCTCACGGCGACGGGCTTCTTGCAGACCGTGAGTGGCACCTTCTCGCCCGTGGGCTTCGCCTCCTTCTCGACGACGCTGTAGACGGGCTTCTTCGCTACCCATGAGGGCCGCGATGGCGCCCGCGCTGCAGGCGTCGATGAGGTTACCATCGTAGTTGAGGACGTATAGGTCCACGAAGACTATCTGGACGAGTTTACCAGGGATGATGCATAGGGAGGCTCGTGTTGAGTACCTCGGCGCTGCGTAAGCCCCTGTCGACTACTCGGGCTAGCTCGATGCTGTTCTCGTTTGGTGGGCCAGGCTCCCAGGCAGCGTTTGCGATGGGTGTGAACTCGGCGTTTGTCATGAGGACTCCCTCGTCGGGTGTGTCCTCGAAGGGCGTGCCGGTGCCGACCTTTACGCCGACCATGACGTGTGACTTGCCGAGCCAGACCTCGGCGCTCCCCTCGCTCTTGTAGAGCACGTTGCGCTTAATAGTTAGCTCGCGGAAGTCATCGAAGCCGCGCCCGTCCATCCGCTTGCCGGTGGAGAGGACCTCGGAGATCTTCTTCTGCTTAAGGTGGCTGACTATGTTGCTCTTGCTCATTGCGGACCCTCCTCATTCTGGGGCTCCTCCGTCGGGCTCTTCTGGCGGGAACTCCTTCGGTGGCTTATCTTGTGGCTGGTCGATGCCGTACTTCTTCTTCAGCGCCTCGCGCTGGACCTCGTAGACCTTTTTGCAGCCCTCGATTGCAAGGTTGAGGGCCTTCTCCGTTCTCCTCTGCTGACATGATGCCGTCCATCTGGAGGAGCGTGACCTTGCCGAGCTTCGGCATGTAGGCGACGGGCATGTCGCTCTGCCCCTTTTTGTCCTCGTAGTCGCCGAGATCGACGATGAGCTTGTCCTCGATCTTGCCCACTGCGCATGCCGCAACGAGGTCCTTCATCGGGATGCCCGCGTCGACAAGGGCGACAGCTGCGGCGTTGATGCTAGCGCAGCGTGTACCGCCGTCTGCCTCGAGCACCTCGATGTAGACGTCGATGCTCGCCCTCGGGTAGCGTTCGAGGAAGACCGCCGGCTCTAGGGCGGACCTCATGACCATGCTGATCTCCTGATCCCTCCTCGAGGGGGCGGGGGATCGGCGTGGGTCGACGCTGAAGGGCGCCATGTGGTACCTGCAGCGTAGGACGGCCTCGTTTGGCCTTGCTTGGTGCTTGGGGTGCATCTCGCGGGGCCCGAAGACTCCGCAGAGAATCTTGTTCCTGCCCATCTCTATGTAAGCGGAGCCGTCCGCGTTGGGGAGGACGCCGCTCTCAATTTTCAGTGGACGGAGCTCGTCGAATGCCCGCCCGTCGGTCCTCTTCCAACTGGCCGCCTTATCGGCCTTCTTAGCCCTCGCTGGCTTCCGGGCCGCCGTCTTCTTGGTTGTTGGTTTCTTACTCATCGTGATCTCTCCTTGAGTTGTCTCAAATACTCCTGTGTCCTGTTTGTGAGCCCGGAGGTGTGAGCCTCTAGCTCTATTTTGGTGACTACCTTAACCACCATCTCTTCGCGTTCTCTATTAGGTCCGGAGATGAGGATGCGGCCGTTCTGCCCTATAGCGACGCGGCATCCCGTCTCCCTGATTATCATGTTGATCATGCTCCCCTTCTTGCCGATTAGGCGGGGGATCTTCGACGGCGTGATGTGCATTATGAAGCCGTCGTACACCCTGCCGAGGCCGGGGCCGAGGATGCTCAGGATGGGTGTCCTCCTCCTGTCGAGATCGACTATCTTGGCGACTAGAGTGTCTCCGATGTCGAGAACCCTCGTCATAACGAACTCGGTCCTGAATGGGCGGTCCACCGCGTCGGGTATGCCCATAACCGCCTCCGTCTGGGCGCCTATGTCGATTCTCCACTCTCCGAGGTCGATGTCCACGACCTCTCCGATCACGACGTCGCCGACGAGGGGAGTGTAGCCCGCGGAGAGGGCGACGACGTTGACGTTGTCGGGGGAGTAGTTGACTAAACCGAGGCGCGTGGCGTATACCTGATCCTGGTTGCGGTAGGTGTTCTCACCAGTCCTGATCCTCCCCTCGTAAACGATGTCGCCCGGGATGACCAGATCCCTGTCTTGGAAGTTCGCACTCATACCTGTTCAGCCTCACTTCATTATCTTTGACTGGAGATTCCCCTGCGTCGCCTTTCCGAGCTTGTCTAGTAGCTCGAGCTGCATCGCCGCGGGTATCTCCACGACCGCCACCCAGCTACCGTCGCGCTGCCACTCGTCCCTCTTAATCTCGCCATAGTTCTTGACTATCCCGAAGCACCTCGCCGCGTGCTCTGGCGGGATCTTGATGGCGAGCTGGATGTTCTCGCTGCTCATGGGTAGGATGGGCCTGAGTAGCTGGACGAGCTCCTTCACCTGCTCCTCCGCCGTCTTGAAGGGGTCGACGTTGAACTTGACCTCCTCCATTGCGTTCTCTATACGGGTGACGGGGTGGGGAAGCTTCGTGGCTGGGTCCACGTAGGTCCGGGAGATGATGGTGATGATCTGTCTGAGCTTCTGCTCCGTCATCTCCTTCCGCTGGGCGGCCGTGAGGAGGAACGTCCCCTTCTCGAACATCAACTTAGCGACCTCGATGGGGTCGCCGGTGCCGAACTCGGCCTTCAGCTTCGACTCCGACGCCTTCTCGCCCTTATTCGCGTCGGTGAAGATTGTGTCGATGAGGATCACGTTGGAGATGTCGATGGGCTCCCCCTTCTTGTAGGAGAGTCCCTTGTCTGGGTCGACGAGTATCTCGTACTTCTCTCCGCCGTGTTGGTAACGAACTAGGGTGTAGTTGCTTCCCATCCCTCTGGCCCTTCTACCTCATGTGCTTCTGCACTTCGGAGTCGGAGAGCCTTCGGAAAACCTTAGTCTCTACTGGGATAACGGCTACCTTGACGTTCTCTGGGGCCATGTTCCCGTCGGACGCGGTCTTCACTGCCTCTACGGCGAGGCTGATCGCGCCGTCCAGCGTTATGTCGTCGTTGTATTTCTCCTCCAGGAGCTTGTTGGCTTCTTCACTCTTTCTCCCAACAGCCGTGGCCTTGTAGCCCCTGTAGCTGCCACTAGGGTCCGTCGTCATCACCCTGCTCCCCTCGGAGTCAACACCCGCTAAGATGGTGCTCACACCGAAGGGCCGGACGCCTGCGTGTTGCGTGTAAATCTGAGCAATGTCACCTAGGCGCCTTGCCAGCATCTCTACGTCAACCGGCTCATCGTAGAGTAGCCTGTTACTCTGCGCATACACGCGTGCCTGGTTTATAAGTACGCGTGCGTCGCTGCTCAGTCCCGCGATCGCCATGCCGACGTGTGCGTCTAGCTGGAATATCTTACGGAAGTAGTCTCCGTCCTCCAGCATGCTCTCAGGGGACTCATTAGCCGCTATAGCTACCCCCTGAGGTGACGAGACGCCGACGATGGGCGCGCCCCTCTTCACCAGCTCCAGGGCGTATTCGACCTGGTAGAGTCTTCCCTCTGGTGAGAAGATCGTAATGGCGCGGTCATAGGCTCGGGGCATGAACAAAGCGCTGGTTCTCCTCGACTCTCCTTCTCTCGTTCGCCCATTCTAACCTAATCCGCCTTAAAAAGGGTTTGCCGGCAATGATGAATAACACGTCCCGTAACTCCGCCGTATTTCACCGGCTATGTAAGAACGGGCGTTAACCAAGCGTGAACCAGCGGGGGAAGATTGGACCGACGTGACGGTGAAGGGGACAGTGGAACGGCTAAGGCTTAAACACGCTGAAACCCGCCCATATGCCATGATTACCCGCGAGGAATCCATCGCGATCGTGAAGCAGCACGTGAAGAACGAGAACCTCGTCAAGCACATGATCGCCGTGGGCGCGATCATGAGGGGCCTCGCCGAGAAGCTGGGCGGTGACCCGGACCTCTGGGAGGCAGCCGGAATCCTCCACGACGTGGACTACGAGGAGGTGGGGCAGGACTGGACCAAGCACGGCGCGGTCTCGGCCGAGATAGTTAAGGACCTCATATCGGAGGAGGGGCTCTACGCGATAAGGGCCCACAACCCCCAGACGGGATCACTCCCAAAGAGCAAGATGGATTGGAGCCTCTACGCCGCAGACGGCCTCTCCGGCCTCATAATCGCTCAGGGGCTCATGATGCCCGACAAGAAGATAGCCTCCATCAAGGTCTCCAGCCTCGGGAAGAGGATGAAGGACAAGAGCTTCGCCAGGGGTGTGAACAGGGAGAACATTGTCAAGTGCACCGAGCTCGGCCTAGAGCTCGACGAGTTCTTCCGTATCGGGCTAGACTCGATGACGAAGGTCGGCGGGGAGCTGGGTCTGTAGGTGCCACGCAATGGTTGACGACGAGACCCTCAAGAATAGGATAATCAAGATAATAGCCGCGACCCGCTTCCCCTTCGTGGACCAGGAGGACTGGGAGGAGGGCTACATCACCATAGTTAACGACGAGGTGAAGAGGAGGGGCATAGAGACGGGGACGGAGATTGTCTACCCCAGCATTGTCATAACCCACTCCGACGGGCGCATCCAGGAGATAGGCGAAGTAGAATCGGAGAAGGGCGTGAATGTAGCCAACGTGCCCAAGTGGAGGCTCTTCAGCGACTCCGCAGGTAAGGGCAGATTCGTGAAGAAGTTCTTCTTGTACGTCCCCGAGGGGGCTGAGGAGAAGGCTGTAAAGCTCCTAGAGAACAACAACATAGAGTTCAGCGGGGTTCGCACCTATGCTGTCAAGAACGGGAACCTCGTGATTACGCCGATTAAGAGCAACGACGGGCCCCACGACCACCGTTGAGCCTTTCTACCTGAAGACGGTGAAGGGGAAGAGCCCTGCCGAGGTCCACGCGAAGAGCAGGGTGTTCAATAGAATACCCGCCCAGATTCTCCCCGTGTACCTGTAGAGCCACCAAGACGAGAAGGTCGAAATCGCCAAGAGGGGGACGATGACCCAGATGAACTCTATGAAGAAGCCTAGGTACCCGGGTAGGAGCTTGTAGTTTGCAGCTAACATCGGAAGGTACTGGATAGTTAGTAGAGCCAAGTAGGGCGCAAGCTTCAGCAGTAGGGTCCTCACTATGTTGCCCTCACGGCGCCTGCCCCCATGCTATGCCCGCAGATACCGATGAGGTTGGCGTTCACGTAGGGCAGAGTCGAGAGGTAGGCCACTGCAGCGCCTAGCCCGAGCGTCGGGTCGGTCACGTCGAAGCCGGCGTCTGATTCCCCGTGCCCCTTCTCATCGATGGTCAGGGCGACGTACCCGTTCCTCGCGAGTTCCAGCGCGATGCCGCTTAGGACCTCCTTCGAGTTGCTTAATCCGTGGGCGAGGGCGAACGCCGGGACCTTCCCGTTGATGCCCTTCGGGGTGTAGAGTGTCCCTCGGACAGTATAGCTCTGGGTGGGGATAGTAACCTCGTTTACCGAGAACGCCCCGAAGTCATCGTTGACGAGGGAGGCCACGTATACAGAGCAGAAGAATATCAGTAGTACGATAAAAAGTGTCAGGTATCTACGTTGGACCATGGGATAGGTGAAAAGTCTGGGCCCGGGTTTAAAAGGGGTGGGTCACCTACGCTTCGTAGACGGTCTTGCCGCCGAGGATTGTGCGCAGGACCTTAGTGTCCTTTATGTCGTCCTCGGGGCAGGTGAGGATGTCGCGGTCGATGACTATCATGTCGGCGAGCATCCCGGGCTCGAGACTGCCTTTAATGTTCTCCTCGAAGCTCAGGTAGGCTCCGTTGACCGTGTACATCTTTATCGCCTCCTCGCGGGTGACGCGCTGATCCGCGCCCATCACCGTCTTCTTTAACTCGGTCTTCCTCGCGACTGAGGCCCAGAGGCAGGGGAAGGGGGGGTAGGGCGTCACAGGGGAGTCAGTACCGGCCGCCACCATTATCCCCTTGTCGATCCAAGCCCTGTGCGGCTTGAGCCAAGCACCCCTCTTAATGCCCACGTTCTCGACGTAGCTGTCGCCGAGGTAGTAGAGGAAGTCCGGCTGACTCGCCACGAGTATGCCGTACTCTATGCAGTCCTTGAAGTTCTTCTCGCTCGGCTGGTAGGCGTGGATGAGGTAGAATCTGCGCCCCTTGATTGGCTTGACCTTGTCGGTGTTCTTGAAGGTGTCTATGACTATGTCCATCGCCTTTCCGCCGCAGCAGTGGATACCGGACAGCATACCGCGCTTGTTGGCTGCGTCGACGAGGTTCTGGAGCTTGGCTTCCGGTACTGTGAGGAGACCGGTGCGTGTGTCGTTCTCGTAGGGCTCCCTGAGGAGTGCAGTCTTCCCGCCGATCCCACCGTCTATGAGGATCTTCAGTCCCTGGAACCTGAGCATTTCGTTGCCGTAGCCAGTTATCATGGGGAAGTGCTCGATGCGCTGTATGCTCTTCTCCTCGGGCTCGTTCCCGTCGATGGCTCGGAGCATGTAGTTGACGCGGACGTTGAGTAGCCCCCGCTCCAGTGCGAGCTGGTAGGCGACGATCTCGTCCTCGGTAATACCCGCCTCGATGACACTGGTGAGGCCCACCGCGTTGAATGCGTCGCTCGCCGCCTTGATGTGCTGGACCTTGTCCTCGATTGTGGCGGGTGGGATGAGGTTGAGGCAGAGGCTCATGGCGGGCATCTCCTCGAGCATGCCGGTGGCCTCCCCTTTCTCGTCTCTTACGATCCTTCCGCCGACGGGGTCCTTGGTCTTCTTCGTTATCCCCGCGAGCTCAAGGGCTTTGCTGTTGACCACGGCGAGGTGGCCGCAGGTGCGCGTCAGGTAGACGGGGTTGTTGGGGGTAACCTTGTCAAAGTCGTAGCGGGTCGGATTCCTGTGCTCCGAGAGCTTTACCTGGTCCCATCCCCTGCCGACGATCCACTCGCCGGGCTTCGCCTTCTTCGCCTTCGCCCCCACGTCCTTCGCCATGTTGGCGATGCTCATCATCGGAGGCGTCCTTAAGTTGATGACCTGCAGGGTCGCGCCCGTGTTGAGCATGTGGAGGTGGCTGTCGTAAAGACCGGGGAGGACTGTCTTCCCCTCAAGGTCGATCACCTCGGTGGCGTCGCCCTTGAGCTTCTTGATCTCCTTCGTCGGACCAGTCGCGATGACCTTGCCATCTTTTACGGCGATGGCCTCCTTCGTGCTGAACTCCTCGTCCACGGTCACGATCTTTCCGTTGATGAGGATCAGGTCCGCTGTGCACGTCTTCGTGGACATTTGAATCAGGTTAGAGGCGACTCCGTCCGATATAATATCTCGGCTCAGCCGAGGAGGATGGTTACCTCTTGTACCAGAAGTTCTGGAACTAGGCTCCTCCCCTCCTTGACTAGGCGGAGGAATCCTAGGTACTTCGAGGACTTGGAGGTCGCTGTAGACGTTCTTCACGTCTCGCCCCACGTGGTTGGCGAGCTCGTTTATAGATGAGGCGTGCTCATCCGCTAGGTAGTCGAGGAGCTCGAGCCTCTTTGGCGTGAGGCTCTTGAACTCCTCCGGAGTGAGGGCTAGGTCCTCCTCCGCGTAGTAGTCGAAGTCCTCCCCCTCCCCGGCGGCCCTTAGGGCGTGTATCATGCCGCTCCACTCGACGTAGTCGTCGAACATGTCTCGTGGCATCCTACCGGCGACGAACTCCTCGTTGAGCTGCTGGAACCTGTCCCCGTACTTCTGCTCGAAGGTCGCGACCCGCTCCCTGACCTCGTTTAGGGGTACCCGCTTAACCGCCCTCCAGCGCATGTCCCTATCATTGGTACGGATACCAATAAAGACTTATAAATCTTCGCCGGGCGTCTTGGTTGATAAAATATGAAGCCACCGTTCAACAAGATCGGCGACCTCGTCTGGGAGATCCCCACGTCAGCGGACCCGAACATGCGGGTCCCGGCGAGGATCTACGCCGACGAACAACTCTTCCACGCCATGCAGGAGGACATGACACTCACACAGAGCATGAACGTGACCCAGCTCCCAGGGATCCTGAAGTATGGCATCACCCTGCCCGACGGCCACCAGGGCTATGGCTTCCCTATCGGCGGCGTCGCTGCCTTCGACGAGGAGGAGGGCATAATCACCCCAGGCGGCGTTGGCTACGACATCAACTGCGGTGTCCTCCTCATGCGGAGCGACCTCACTTACGCGGAGGTCCAGCCCAAAGGTCGATGAGCTGATCGACCGGATATTCAGCCTCGTCCCCTGCGGCGTCGGCGTCGGTAGCAAGATACGGCTCAGCAACTTGGAGCTAGACAAGGCGGTGACTGGCGGCGTCGAGTGGGCCATCGAGAAGGGCTACGGCTGGGACGGCGACCACCTCCACATGGAGGAGAACGGCTGCATGAAGGAGGCTAACCCCGACATGGTCTCGGGGAGGGCGAAGAGCCGCGGGGCCACTCAGCTAGGCACCCTCGGTGCCGGCAACCACTTCCTAGAGGTAGCGAGGGTCAGTGAGGTCTTCGACAGGGAGGCCGCGAAGGTCTTCGGCATCACAGACCCCGACCAGATAGTCTGCTGGATACACACTGGGAGTCGGGGCTACGGCCACCAGATCGCCACCGACTACATTCGCGTCATGGAGCAGGCGATGAGCAAATACAAGATCAGGCTCCCCGACCGGGAACTCGCCTGCGCCCCCATCAAGAGCAGGGAGTCCGAGGACTACTATGCAGCGATGGCATGCGCTGTCAACTGGGCCTTCATCAACCGCCACATAATACTCCACCAAGTCAGGACCGCTTTCGAGCAGACCTTCCATAAGAAGGCATCTGAGATGGGGATGGAGCTAGTCTACAGCATGACCCACAACACGGCGAAGAGGGAGGAGCACATCATAGACGGGAAGAGGAGGAAGACGGTCGTCCACCGGAAGGGGGCGAGCCGCGCCTTCGGTCCCGGCCGTGAGGACCTCCCCGCCGACTACAAGTCCGTTGGGCAGCCCGTCCTGCTCGTTGGGACGATGGGCACCGCAAGCTACCTCCTAAGGGGGACGGAGAAGGGGGAGGAAATCAGCTTCGCCTCAACCGCCCACGGCGCGGGTAGAGTCCTCTCACGCGCCGGGGCCCGCAGGGCCTGGAGCGCCAGCGAGATCGTCGCCGACCTCAAGAGGAAGGGCATAGTCGTCCGAGCTGCCTCGGGCAAGGTCGTCGAGGAGGAGAGCCCGGAGAGCTACAAGGACATCCACAAGGTGGCTGACGTCAGCCACCGTTTGGGTATCGGGCGGAAAGTAATGATGTCGGTCCCAGTAGCTGTCGCGAAGGGATAAACCAACACTTCTTATATCCCTTCTTCGTTTGGAAGTAGTACAGCATAGCCAGAGCAGTTAGCAGCATGATCATGAGGGCGAATGGGTACCCCCACTCAGAGTTGAGCTCCGGCATGAATCGGAAGTTCATCCAGTAGAGGCCGGCTATGAAGCTGAGTGGGATGAAGATGGTGCCTATAATGGTCAGGAACTTCATGACCTCGTTCATCCGGTTGCTGACGCTCGTGAGATAGACGTCGAGGATGCTTGAAACTACGTCCCTGTTCGTCTCAATGGCGTCTATTATCTGGACGGTGTGATCGTAGAGGTCGCGGAAGTAGATGCTCATGTCTTCCCCGATGACGGGGTTCCCGCAGCGCTCCAGCATGTCGACGACAGCACGGAGGGGGCCAGACGCTGCAGCGGAGGGTGATCATCTCCCGCCTCGCCTTATGAAGCGCCTGGAGCACCCGGGTGTTGGGATTGCTCACTAGGTCCTCCTCCAGAGCCTCGATCTTGTCCCCGATGCTCTCCAAGACGGTGAAGTAGTTGTCGACTATGGCGTCCATGAGAGAGTAGGTGAGGTAGTTGCCCCCCATGCGGCGGATTATCCCCTTCGAGTTCCTAATCTTATCCCTCAGGACCTCGAAGACGTCCCCTTGGTGTTCTTGGAAGCTCACAACAGTGTCGTCAGGAGCACGAGGCTGACCTGCTCCTTGGTGACCTCGCCGTCACCGTTCAGCTCTAGCATCTTGAGGACTAGGAAGAGGTAGTTCTCGGACTCGTCGACCTTTTGGCGCTGCTTGGTGTTGCGCATGTCCTCGATTAGGAGGGGGTGGAGGCGGAGGTGCTAGGCCATCAACGTTGATCCAGGCGGTCCTCCCCCTCTTCTTCCCCGTAAAGCACTCCTCGACAGTTGAGGCGGTGTACTCCTTGAGGATTTTCTCGTTGTAGACGATGACGCTTACCTTGGGTGGGGCAGGGGATGTGAGTGTTCGCCTCCTTTTCACGGGCTCTATATCATATTTAGTCGTTGCCGTTGTCACCCTACCAAGAAATAGGTATAAATATGGATTGGCTACCCATTTCGGTGATTCCCACATGGAGAAGGAGATAAAGCCCCATCTCTGGTTCACGCTGTACAGCCTGTTAACTCTGGGCGGCGGGAAGGCGCCGGTCAAGGTGTCGACGACGGAGCTCAGTCGGGCGCTGGGCAGCTCGCAGCAGTCGGCGTCGAGGCACCTCCAGCTCCTCGAGGAGACGGAGCTAATCGTGAGGCGGATCGACCCTGACGGGAGCTTGATAACGATAACGGAGGGGGGCCTCGCTGTACTCGACGAGGTTCTGCAGGAGCTTAAGGCGCACCTTGAGGGAGTGGGGGCGGAGGTCTTCGTCTTCGAAGGGACCGTTGTCTCGGGGCTCTTCGAGGGGGCCTACTACATCAGTAGGGAGGGGTATAGGAGCCAGATCAGGGAAAAGATGGGCTTCGACCCGTTCCCCGGTACCCTGAACGTGAGGATTAAACCGGAGGACTTCGAGAGAAGGAGGAGGCTTGAGAAGCACCCGTCGGTGACCCTAGAGGGCTTCAAGGATGGGGAGAGGAGCTTCGGCTCATGCAAGTGTTACCCGCTTCTCCTCAACGACGAGATCAAGGGGGCACTGATAGTGGCGGATAGGACGATACACGACCTGTCCACAATGGAGATAGTGAGCCCGGTCTACCTGCGGAGGCACTTCGGGCTGAGTGACGGTGACCCGGTCAAGGTCTCCTTCCTGAGCCCTCGGCGATCCGCCTCTTGATCTTGCTGCTGCTGTTCAGGTCCTCTGGGCCGAAACGACCGACACGCTCAACGCGTGTCCTATAGCCCTTCTCGGCGATGAGGCGGTTGACCTCATCCTCTATGTCGTGCTGGTCGTGGCCGACGGCGACGATGTCCGGCCGTATTGTCTTTATTACCTTGTCTAGGTCCTGGTCCTTGTATCCGAGGATAGCCTCATCGACGACCTTTAGGGACTCGACGACGGCGCGGCGCTGATCCTCGGGGATTATCGGGGGCTTGCCCTTGGCGCGTGTGACGGTCTCGTCGCTGGCGACTATTACGATGAGTTCTGCGTCGGGTCCACCGAGCTTCTTCGCCTCCTCTAGGAAGCGTATGTGGCCGTAGTGGAGGAGGTCGAATACACCCGAGGCGAGGACCTTCATCTTGTTCACCACTGGAAGTCTGCTATGCCTAATAGCTTTAGGGCGTCGAGAATGCCCTCAGCGTAGGCTACGCTGGTTAGGGCGGTTGGCTTCTTCTCAGCGCGGTAGTACTCGGCGTCAGCGAGGTAGCGGTCGACGTGGTCGAGGAGGTCCTGAATCTGCGCCTGGGTAAGGGGGCTGCGTAGGTGGGGTTGATCTTCATCGCCTCACGTACGCGGCGACACCCAGCGATGTACTTGTCTATGAGGCTGTCGAGCTCCGATTTCACGTCGCGTGTTCTTTAGTACCTCGGGTGGGCAGCTGGCCAGCTTCTTGAGGGCGTCCTCCTCGAGGAAATGGAGTTTGCCGGGGACGACGAGGCTGTGGGGGGCCTCCCCGAAGTCGAGGTTGGCGATGTCGGCTGCGGGCCCTGCCCTAATCATCGTGTCGGGCTGGCCGAGTCGGGCGACGCCGACGACGAGTGTGTCGGGGCTCACCCCAGCCTCGATTAAGCCTTGGATTGCCTGTGGGGCGGACATGTACTTGTTCTGCTCGTTGTCGAGGTCGAGGAGGACGAGGGTGTGTAGGCCCTTCGGATAGGTTTCCCTCGTATGCCGCGGAGTACGGTGTCGGCGGGTCCCTTCTCTGGGAAGGGCATAGTGACAGTCCTCCCGAACTTGTAGAGGCTGAGCCCGGTCTCGGCGACGGCGCTGAAGATGCTTGAGCCGTGGATGATGCGGGTCTCGACGCCCTGCTCGGTGGCCTCGAGGAGGAGGCTGACGTGGGTGGTGGCGCTGAGGCAGTCGCCGCCTATGAGGACGCCGACCTCTTCGCGTCTTCGCCTCATCGATTAGCTTGCGCGCTGCGCTCCTCGAGGTCGCCGCGTGGGAGGAGGGTGACTGGCTTCCCGATGAGTTCGATGAGGGCGGCGAGTGTCGTGGCGAGCTTCATAGTGTATAGCTCGGCGTAGAGGGTGTCGCAGCCCCGCGCCTCCTCGAGGGCGCGTAGGCTCATATCCCTCTCGTCAGCGAGGCCGACGCTGATGAGGCTGAGGGTCATGGCTTCCTGCTCCTGAGGGGTATCCGTGTGACATGGCCGCAGCGCAGGCAGGTTATGGCGACGTGTGGCTCGCGGGTCTGCCTTATGCGTGTGCGGCTCGTCGAGGGGCCCATGTAGGATTTGCAGCCGGGGCAGACGTGGTGCTTGAGGTCGGGGGGGAGGTGGACGCGGTTTCTGCTCGCGATGCGGCGGGCGAGTGTGCGTGTGTCTCTGCGCCCTCTCTGGGTGCTCCCGCTCCTCACGTTCGGCGAGTGTGAAGAGTATCTTTATCCTCTCGGAGGCTATTCGTCTCGCGTCGTCGGGCACCGGGTTTCACCGCTTGGTTTGGGGGAGTCGGGAAGAGTTTATAAGAGTTGGGTGGCTACATTCGGGGGGAAGCGGGGTAGGGCAGCCAGGTTAGCCCGTGGGGCTCATAACCCCAAGGTCGGTAGTTC
>CAWGAT010000004.1:0-15140 GCA_963820555.1 Candidatus Bathyarchaeota archaeon | reverse complement strand
GCGCTCCCGCCAAGGGCAATGTCCCAGCATTGTGGGCGACTCGTTATTTTCTTTAGGGTACTGATTGGACGTAGACCGAGCCCCCGTAGGCTGTTCCAATGATACTCTCCTCGATCTCCAAGTGAGGAGGCGTGGAGTCGAATGGAGGTGGGTTAGTGCCGGGTGCATCCGCTGAGGACGATATCATCAATTTGATGACGAGAGTTCCACCTGTTCTTAGTATTCCGGATGTTGCATTCTGAGTGACCTCGAATCCCTTAGGCACCGCTGTTACCCTGACCGACATGGGCATCGAAGCATCGTAAGATGGCTGAGCGGTGAACACTAGGATCTACTTCCACTAGACTTGACCCTGCTTGACCATGACCGGGAAATACGGATCATTCGTCGTCGAGCCGGGGATCGTTCGATGATCGAGAAATCCTGTACCGGAGCTGGGCCACCCGACCCTCGAAGGCGAGCATCAACTCACCCGTTGAGGCGTCTACTATGTACCCCATATGTATCGTTGTGGAACACCCGGTGAGCTATACTCGATGAACCAGTATGGGGAGATGTCTCCGACTGGGAGACGTGGAGACGTAGATGCGGCTATGGGAGCCAGCCGTTCGTAGGTAGTTCACCCAGTTGATTGCCGTGTACCGAAGCTCTGCGTTGTGAGCCACCTGTCCTTGATGATGGTCTTCCCTAGGTCCACCTTGGGGCTCGCTTTGACGATGTTTATAGCCTGTTCTCTGGTGACTTTGACATCGGTTGGTATGTTCCAATGAAAGGATCGTGAAGCTAGCGAGAGTGCTATGAGAAGGGAGACTATCACGGTTACCGAGGTTGTTGAGCTAGGGGACATCATCCAATATTCTGTGGTTTAACGACATAATGCTAGCGATTAGAACAGCCGCGCATCGAGAGAATATTTCTTCTCCCCCTGTTATCAGAACCTCGACAATTTTCCTTCTCGAGAACGCCTTTAAAGCCTAAACCTATACCTGATTCGACCCAAACATGAGCCAAGAGGACGACACCTACTCAACGATGTTCACCACCCTAAAACACCCAATAAGAAGAAAGATACTAAACATACTCAACCAGACGCCAACAACGTACACCGACATACAGACACAACTGGGGATCGATAACGGGCTCCTCAACTACCACCTCGACAACATGAGGGACCTGATCACTAAAAACGAGGAGGAGCTATACACGCTCTCAGAGTTCGGCAAAGCCACACTGAACCTTGTTAGAGGCGTGGAGGAGCCCGCCAGCTCGCTCCCAGACAAGAGCGGCGTCAGTATGAAGCTGTTGAATAGGCTGCTGGTTGCTTGCTTCATCATCGTCGCCGTGGTCTCAGCAGCCGTCATAATTGATTTGAATTGGAGATACACTCGTCGTTTATCGATTTGCCAGTCGTTAGGTATGTGGCTTAGATGTATTAGGAGGTTTTGGGGACATATTGACAGCGTTAACTCAATAGCCTTATCCTCACTTCCATTTGATACTCATCCGTGTCAATGCGTTGGTTGATTGAATGTGCATGTCTTCAAGACCCATATTAAAAAAAAAATTGTTGAAGAATTAACTACTCTTTTCTACTTTCAGCATCTATGCCTAGAACCTGCTTAGCAGCCACCAGATGCATCTCCGGCACTATAGCGTGCAAACAGGCAAAGATCGCCAGAAGCAACCAGATCGTAGGCTGTAGGACGAGGGAGACGTTCAAGGCGCCACCAACGACCCCAAGAACAGCGAATAGGAAGCTAAGATACGTAAATACGCTGGCAGCGAAAGCGCATCTTCTTATCTCGTCCTTCACGTGTTCGCGGTCCCTGAAGGGCCGGTTCTGTAGCTCGTTAACCATCGACTATCACCTCCTCATATGGCACTTTATCTTAGTTTTGGCAGGAATCTCCCAGTCTTTGACACATAGTCCAGATATTCCTTGCCAAATCCCCTCTCGGACGCGAGAAGCTCCTCCTCTATGGACGCCTTCCTCCGGGCGACCACGATCCAGGTGACGCTAGCCAAGGAGCTGGAGGACATTGAAGAATAGGAGGAAGACCCCGAGGTCGATTATTATGCGTGCCGTATACCCCGGGTGTCTTACGTAGGAGTAAGGGCCGCTTGTGATCAGGTGGGGCTTCTCTCGGACCTCCGCCGCCACGCTTGCCTGCTGCCCTAGGGCTTTGGAGCTCCATGCGGCCAGGGCTGCGCCGAATACGATGAGTGGTACTGAGGCGTATTGCAGTGACTCGGAGCCGTTGAAGGCTATGTTGAGTGGCGTCCCGTAGATCAGGTCTGGGGTTAGCGCCCCGAGTACGCAGAATATCACTGGGAGAATGCTGAGGATGGGGCAGAGTGCGTTGAGGAAAGGTGCGGGTGTTGTGGCCTTTACCTGGCCCAGGTCCTCGCCACCCGTGGGGCGAGCGTAGCGTGTGGACAGCAGGAAACGTATGATTAGGATGACAGCTAAGGTGGCGGATAATAGCTTAATGCTTGTGTAATCGAGCATTTTCACCACTTCATACTTTTTTCTTTAGCGCTGCCTAAAACAGAGGTGGTCTAATATTCAATAAAAGATTTATTCTTGCTCATACGGTTGAGCGCTATCCGTTATTTGACACGTTCGCCTGAGAAGCCTCAATCTCTAGAGAGAAGGGGTTTGGGGCCATAGCCTTATCCTCACTTCCACCTGACTCTAATCAGTGACCATCATCGGCTGACCATGAACAAGCATTGCCAAAAGGCGCAGAGGGGAAGCTCGTCTCCATCCCAAGCGTCCTGGACATGTACGACGTGATGGAGATGTTCTCAAGATACTACGTTGAACCAGAGACAGCTCAAAGAAACGTCCCAAAGAAGTGGAAGGTCAAGATTCACGACAACGGCAAAGCCATACTACTAGTCATGGTGCAGCAATGCAAAAAGATGGTTCTAGACTACGCACTCAACGTCGGGTCAGTTGGATTATCACACCTCTGGATCGAGATTGAAGGACCCCAGGAAGTCATCACACCCCTAAGTGGGACCTCAAGGTCACTGCCAACCTGGTATTGGTATGTGACGCCCCACCAAATAGATAATGGCTGGGCCAGCGCCTTCTTCAAACTCGTCGGCGTCCCGACGAGGTCCGTCAAGAGTGTTTCCCTCGGAGGTGAACCACGTGAGATCAGATCAGGAGAGGTGATAGAGGGGGGCTCCCTTGATGCTAGTTATAGCTGGACGGAGACGAGTAAGCTATTCCCGGAGCCGGATATAGTGACTGGTAGTCACAGGTTGTACGGTAGGTATGGTGTGTGTGAATCGGAGGCGCATGTGAGGTGCTTCACTCATTTCCTTGGTGAGAGTGTTGTTAGTCTAAGCGCGAAACCTGATTCTTCAGTTGGGAAGCTTGGCTTTGGCACGTCGCTCACCGGATTTTCGAGCCCCGTTTGGATTAAACACTGCAGGGTAAAGTACAAGGTAGGCTATTTCTGAAATTTACCATTTTGCTAGTAATATCCCACAAATACTTCGCCTTTGGGTTAACTCAATAGTCTTATCCTCACTTCCACCCGATACTCAACCAGTGATTGAATTGGTTGATTTTCAAACGGTTGGATTATTGGTGACCGCGATCCTAACGTTTACCCTTGTTTTAATCTTCAAAAGATGGAGAATCGTATGATTTCAAAGCGCCCTCGCCTTGAGGCTATTGCAGTTTACTTGGTTTCCTTTATTGGTCCTCCGTTTGTTTATGGAGTATTCTCTTCAACGCTTGGTTTTGAATTCCTGAGGTCGCATGCGTTTATTTTTGGGAGCCTCTTTGAATTTCTTCTAGTGGGCTTTCTCTGTATATTGTTCGCAATCCTCGACCATGATGACAGAATCACTTATGGTTTAGCACGCAAGGGCCTAGGCAAGAGTCTGCTAATCGGGCTCGCACTTATTGTGGTCCAATCCTCAATGAGCTATGCCTTGGGGATACCAGTCATTGATCCGAAACTTGACGCATTTACTCAATCTTTAGCTCAGCCTTTTCCTTATAGTATTGGATTTGCTCTTTTTTGCGGATTCGCATATGGTCCTCTTCAAGTTTTCTTCATAATATTCCTTGTTGACAGATTCGACAAGGTCTTCAGCACCGAGCCGTCAAGAACTGCTTATAAGGGGACGATCTTGACTGTCCTTCTTTGGGCATTGCCACATATCCTGAACGCTACTGTTCTGGGTCCGACGGCCGCTTTACAGCAATTGGCAAAGTTGCTCGTCATAGGGCCGATATTGATAGTTGTGTGGAAGTATACTGGCAACAGCATAGGTTCAATGATTTACTGGACATTTATCGAGTTAGCACAAACCTACTAGCGCGCGCATGTATTCTACTAATCTGCTGATGCGAACGCGAAAGCTCAAAACCCAAAAATACTAGCGACGCGTCTACCAGACTCCCGGTAACAGACGATAACGTACGCGCACAACGTACTCATCATAGCCCGGCAGCTCCTCCCATAACATCCTGTCCTCAAAACTCGTGCGCGCGATCATGAGAATTACGCTGACGACCATCGGGACCAACGCCAAATAGGAACCCAGCATCAGAGGCTGGGCAAAGAGGTAAATGATCGACCCAAGATAGCCCGGGTGTCGCACATAACGGTACGGCCCACCCATGGCGACGATGTGGCTTTCTCCTTGAATGTGAGCGATATGGGAGAAGAACTTGTTACTCGCCATCGCCCAGATGTAAAAACCATAACCGATTATGTATGAGGCCAATGCGACCACCTGGATAAGCTGCGGTGCCTGCCCAGACCAGCCGAAGCGCATGTCCAGGCCAGCGACAAGTATGGACACAATCACGAACGATCCCATCGGAGCCATTATCGCGAGGTCCCATTTTTTGGCTAATTTAGTGCTTTCCCAACGTTTCTCGATCTCCCAGGGGCTGAGGATCAGCATAGCGAACAAGTTGAATACAAAGTTGATGATGAGGAACGCCCAGGCCATAGTCCAATCGATGCGACCCGATGATACGAAGAGAATAATGAGCATGATTGTGTATGGTAAGATTTCAGTCACGAAGCCCCTGAGGCGTATTTTGGTGTCATCTGTTCTTCCATTAATTACTTTTTTCTCCGACATATCGTATCACCTCAGCTGTTACTCAGTTCCCATTTTATGATTGCTATACTCGAATACGCCTCCATAGTAGACGCGATATACATGAACATCATCAACGGGACAGCTTAGATGTGTAGACTACTATTGGCCATATTTAGCTAGGTAGTTGAACAGATACTCTTATAACTAAATCATCAGAACCAATTTTGCCGAAGGGGCACGAGTATTCGGGCTTGCTGACAACCCCACCGAACGGAGGAGCCTCAGGGACAGAGGCTCACGGAACCGGGGGAAGTCCCAAAAGTCAGCAGGCGAAAAGAAATGGAAAAAGAAACGAGATCCACTCTAGTCTTCCTAGGTTCAACGCATTTTTTAATCCACGTAGTCAGCCAACTCCTCCCGGCGATAATCCCTATCCTAAGGGTGGAGTTCGGAATATCCCTGACGGAGGCAGGGCTCCTAGTCTCCATCCCCCTCATAGTCCAAACCATCTTCTACCTCCCGGCTGGGGTAGCCGCGGATCGAAGAGGGGCAGCGGTCCTCGCCCTCGCATTCATCGTCACCGCCTTAGGCGCAATAATCGTCCCCAGCGCGGGAGGCTATGGACTCTTCTCGCCACGTTCATCCTCATAGCCCTCGGCTCGACGCTGTATCACCCACCCGCGCTAAAGGCGACCAGCGAGCTACCCGGTGAGAAGAAGAGCCTCGCGATGGGCATCCAGAACGCCGGCGGCAGCCTAGGATACGCGGCGGGGCCGATACTGCTCGGAGTCCTGCTCCCATTCCTCGGTTGGAGGGCTACCTTCTACGTCTGGGTCCCCTTCATTGCCGTCGCAGCCATCTACTCTTACCACTTCATGTGCAGGCGGGAGCCGGGCCCAGCTCGGACCATGAACTGGTCGAGTTTCACTCGACTATTGACGCCAGGCTTCGTGATCATCGTGGTGGCCGGTGCGTTGACTGACGCCGTGTTCACATGCGTCTCTACCTACACAACGACCTATCTTACCTCTGTGAAGGGAGTGAGCATAGGGGTTGCCAGCATCATCTTCGGAGCCGCTTCGCTCATCGGCCTCGTCGCGACCCTGGGTGGGGGAGCTTTGGGTGATAGGCTTAGGAGGAGAACCTCTTACTTGTTAGTCATCGCCGGCATGGCTCTGTCGGTGCTGCTGATACCCTTAGGGGCAACCCTGTTGTTGGTGGCTGTGCTGTACATGGTTTGGAGGAGCCTCTATTCCGCGTCGATGCCCTTGACGAACATGTTGATCGCCGATACTAGTCCGTTGGAGGTGAGGAGCATCGGCTACAGTACATCTATGATTGTGTCGAACTTGATTGGTGTCGCTTCTCTGATGGGTGTTTCGTGGCTGATGGAGGTTTCAGGTGTACAGGTTGTGTTCACGGTTTCCGCGGCGCTGCTTTGCATCAGCTTCATCCTGATTCTCCTTTTTAGGTCTCAATAATTCCATCTTTTTACCTGGTCGGCTCGCCTTATTCTTTTTGTCGCGCGCACGTTAATGTAAGCGGGGAAGGATAGGTGAAGCAGGCATTGCACGCGCAAGCATAACGCTTTCATAGTTCATTTTAAAACCACAAATGGCACCATTTCTTTAGGGATGATTGGTCCCTGAAGTGATGAGGATGCAAGTGAAAATCGTTTAGATGGCTCCGGGGGAATTGAACCTGAAGTTCAAATCCCGGCGGGAGCACCACAAACTTATTGGAAAAATTGGTTCCTACAAATACTTTAAGATGATATCTCTATCCTTATCAAATAAATGATAATAAGACCTGAGCAAGAAATTGAATACAAAGAGATTACCGAAGTTCACAAACTGCTTTTGGAGGTATCTTTGAGGCTCACCCATGCCGCTGGGACCCACGATGACAGGTTCTGGGCCCCGGCACTAGTAGCATATGCTGCTGAGAAGGAGACACTTCCAGGTAGATCCATCGCTAAATCGATGTAGCTAGACGAACCGAAAAAGCAAAGATGATAGTATCCACTATCATCACACTATCATCCCACTTAAATACAGGAAAAAAGCCCAGACGAACAAGAAATTAACATAAATAAATAAAGTGAACAGGTAATCCCCAAGTAACGCCACGGAACCGTTAAAGAAGGAGACGCTGGATGATGTTATATACCCCCCCTCCCCCCCACCCACACACACCCACTACGAAACCCACCAATTTCTAATACCCCCACCCCGAACCAATAGATGACATGACCGCCGTGGAAACCGCGAAGACCCTCATATCATACGACACATCTGGACCACCCGCCAAGGAGCTACCCCTAGCAAATGGATCAAGGACTACCTCGAAGACATCGGGGCATCCACTGAGATCCAAGTCGTCGAAAAGGATCGCGCAAATGTCATCGGCAAGATAGGCGAGGGGAAAGGCCCAGGCCTCCTCCTCAGCGGCCACATGGACGTTGTGCTGGCAGGTGACCCAAGCCTATGGAAGGTCACGACCCCATTCGAGGCCATCGTGAAGAAGGACAAACTCTACGGGCGCGGCGCCTGCGACATGAAAGGACCCGACGCCGCCCTCCTCGAGGCCGCCAAGGCTCTGTCTAAGGAGAACTATAAGCGTCAACTCACCCTGAGCTTCACCGCCGGTGAGGACACCGGCGGATGGTACGTCACCAAGGTCATAGATGAGGGGAAGGTGACGAAAAAGGACGCCCGCATGGGCGTCATCCCCGAGCCGAGCATGATGGAGGTAATACGAGCCCACAAGGGGGCAGGCCACGTCAAGATAAAGGTCCGCGGAAAGGCCGCCCACAGCAGCCGCCCCGAACTCGGCGTAAACGCCATCAGCAAAGCCTCCGACCTCCTCCAGGAGATCAGGAAGCTCCAGAAGACCCTAAACACGAAGCCCCACCCCCTCCTAGGCCCCACGACGGTGGAGTGCACCCTAATCAACGGCGGCTTCAAGTCGAACATCATCCCGGACCAGTGCACACTCGACATCAGCACGCGCCTCATCCCCGGCCACGACAAGCCCGCCGTCAGCAGGGGCTGGTTCAAGGAAATGATACACACACTCAAGGAGAAAGACCCTAATTTCAAGGCCGATATACTTGAACTCACAACCAGCAGGCCCCTAGACGTACCCGAGGACAGCGAGGTGGTACGCCTCCTAACAAAGATGCTCCATAAGCTGCCCGCCGGTGCCCCCTACTACACGGAGGCGGTTAACTACACCGCCGCAGGGATACCAACGGTCATCTGCGGACCCGGCAACATCGATCAGGCCCACACACCTGACGAGTACATATCCCTGAAACAACTTGAACTCGGTGTAAATACTTTTAAAGAAACAATCCGACAAGTGTGCCTAATATAAGCACAAACCTGAATTCAATTAAGTTATTTCAAGTTACATCCTCAAAATATCTCCTAGCCTGCAGGTAATTTGGTAGACTCGATATATACAATAAATTTAATAACTCATTTATCACTTTTAGCTCAGGTGGAAAAAATGAGTGATGTTCCATTCAAATTGGTAGACGTAGAGAAGAAGCCTTCTAGAAAGTATAGAAAGGGCAGCAAATATGACCCCATCATCGACAAGTTTGTCGGTGGAAAGTCTGGCCTAGTGAAGGTTGAGGTTGCAGGTAAGGATGCAAACTACCTGAGGACTCAGTTAAAGAAGAGAATCGACGCCCGAGACCTGAACGCAAAGATTGAGGTTTCAGTCGTCAATAACGTTGCCTACCTCGAGAAGATGTAGGCGTTTCTAATCACCGTTTATTGATCCTTTTTTAATCGCATTAACTACATATGACATTATCATTATTACCGAGACAATTCGGACTATCCGTTAACTCGATAGGGCGCCAGCCACCCCAGGGTGCACCTGACGTCTACTCGATAGAATCTACTTGAGAAGCTCGGTTATTTGCTCATCCGTCGCGCCCTTCTCTAACTGGATCTTCTCCTCAAGGGGCTTGAGGTGGTTGACGTTCACCCTACGGCGGCGGACACCCGAGACGCTCTTCGGCCCCGTGACGAGGGCGAAGTTCTTATCCATCAGATCGACTATCACGCACCGCTTACCCGCGTCCCTACCCGCGGTTTTAACGCAGACCCTACCGACTTCAAATGTTGGCACAATAGCTCACCTTTCGCCCAAGTATGCTTCGACCACGTTCTTAAGGATATTCGCGACACCATCCGCGTCGGCGAGAGCCGTGTTCAGGACGACATCGTATATAGTTAGGTCCGTGATGTCGTAGCCGTAGTAGCGGCGGAACCTCTCCAACTCGACCGCCTCGCGGTGCCTCGTCTCCTCCTCCACCTCCGAGGCGCTCCGCTTCTCCCTATCCGCGATGCGCTTCACGCGGACATCGAGGGGAGCCGTTAAGTAGATGCGGATGTCGGGATCCTCAGCGACCCAACCGGATAGCGTGGCGTCAAGCACGACCCCACCCTTCCTAGTCTCCTCCTTAGCGCGGTCATCCAGGAACCTGTCGAGGGCGTCTGTCGGAGGCGGCCATCTTCGACATCTCACAGATGGAGACGCCGAGCTGCTGCGCCCTCTCCCTAAACAGGGTCCCGGTGGAGACGTATCTGAGGTTGAAGGTTTCGGCGAGTCTCTTGGCCTGCGTGGTCCTGCCGGAGCCGTGGGGCCCCGCGATGGTTATGACGAGTCTCCGCTTACTCATCCTTGACATTCCTCTCCTCGGGGTCGATCTCGAATGTGAGGCCGAGGAGGCGGCTGATTATGACGCTTGAGGAGAAGCTGCAGAGGAGGTACCAGTTAGCTACGCTCAGATCCGTGGGGATGAACGGGAACTGGAACGGGAAGTAGGCGATTATTATATTACCAAAGAAGCTACCCAGGAGTTGCCAGATGAGTAGGAAGGGGATCATGAAGAAGAGGCTGATCTTGAGCCTATCCATGCTCATCTTGCTCTGCTGCCCCATGACCTCCTGCTGCTTCTTCTGCGCCTTGTCGATCGCCCTCTGGTTCCCGCTCTTCGCCGCCTCCATCATCTGGTGCTGGGCCTTGGCGCTATCAAGCATCATCTTCCTGTAGGCCTTGAGGTCGGTCATCCTCGCGTTGACGAAGCTGGTGATAAGGCCGAGGCCGACGGCTATGACTAGGATGGCGTATGTGGCGAAGGGTGGGGTCTTTAGGAAATCCAGTCCCTGGGAGACTAAGGCGGGCAGCATCTTCGATCCTTACCCGCCTATCCGCGCCCTAGGGATAAAAACTGTTCTCATTCGGCGACGAGCTGGCAGAGCTTCCGCCAGCTGAGGCAGATCGTCTTCGGGTGGGCCGCCTTCGCCTCGTCTAGCTTCCCAACGACCGTGTTGACCGGCGCCTTCAGTGCCTCCTGCGGGTTCGTGTAGGCCAGCTCGCAGGTCTTCTTCACGACCTCGATGAAGTCGTCGAGGGCCTCAACGGGCTCCGTCTCCGTCGGCTCCACCATGAGGGCCTCGTGGACGATCAGTGGGAAGTAGATAGTTGGGGCGTGGAGACCGTGGTCGAGGAGGTTCTTCGCCACATTCAGTGCCCTCACCGTAGTGTCTTCGCTCAGCTTCTGGGCGCTGAGGACGGCCTCGTGCATCCTCGGCTTCTCCGGGGCGAAGGGGAGGCTTAGCCCCTTCGTGTCCTTGAGCTTCCGGGCGATGTAGTTGGCGTTGAGGACGCTGAGCTCCGAGGCCTCCTTAAGTCCCTCGGGGCCCATCGTGAGCATGTAGGCGTAGGCCTTGAGCATGACGTTGACGTTACCGTAGTAGCCGTGGACCTTGCCTATGCTCTTGGGCTTGTCGTAGCTGAGTGCGTACTTTCCATCCTTGTAGACGATGTCTGGGACGGGTAGGTACTTGGCGAGGATCGCCTTGCAGCCGACCGGGCCGCTTCCCGGGCCGCCCCCACCGTGGGGAGTGCTGAAGGTCTTGTGTAGGTTGACGTGGACGACGTCGAACCCCATGTCGCCTGGGCGGCACTTGCCCATGATGGCGTTGAGGTTCGCCCCATCGTAGTACATGAGGCCGCCGGCCTTGTGGACGATGTCGGCGATCTCAGCGATCTGGTGGTCGAAGATGCCTAGGGTGTTGGGGTTAGTGAGCATGAGCCCGGCAGTCTGGGGGCCGACCACGGCCCTCAGTGCCTCGAGGTTGACGCAGCCATCTGGCCCACTTGGAACCTCGACGATCTTGAACCCACCCATCGCGGCGCTGGCGGGGTTTGTGCCGTGGGCGCTGTCCGGGATTATTATCTCGGTGCGCTGCGTCAGCTCGCCGTGGTCCTGGTGGTAGGCGCGGATGAGCATGATGCCCGTCCACTCGCCGTGGGCGCCGGCCGCGGGCTGGAGGGTAGCGTCATCCATCCCCGTCACCGCGAGGTAACCCTGCTTTAAGCCTGTAGAGGAACTCGAGGACCCCCTGAACGGTGGAGGGGTCCTGGTCTGGGTGCGCCTCCGTGAGGCGTGGGTGACCGGCGAGCACCTCGTTGATTATTGGGTTGTACTTCATTGTGCAGCTGCCTAGGGGATAGATGAGGCCGGAGTTTACGCCGTAGTTCATCTGGCTCAGGTGAATGAAGTGGCGGAGGACCTCCATCTCACTGATCTCGGGGAGTCCCGCAGGGGTCTCCCGAGCTATACCCTGCGGGACGAGCCACTCGACGTTGACCTCGTCCCTTATCTCCTCCTCCGCCTCCGGTGGGTGGAATCCATACCTGCCCTCGTGGCTGAGCTCGAATACGAGGGGCTCGTCCCAGTCTGCCTGCCTGAACTTACGCACCGTCATCACTGGGTCGCCTCCTTGAGCGCGGCTACGAGGCCATCTATATCTTTCTTGGTATGCATCTCGGTGACGCAGAATAGGGCGGACTCGCCGAGTTCAGGAAAATCGCCCTTTAGAGGTTTACCCCCCTGGTAACCGTGGGCGAGGAGCACCTTGTTGACCTCCACCACCTTCCTCTTCTCGTACTTGACGGTGAACTCCTTGAAGTGGTAAGAGTTGAAGATGGGTGCCTTGACGCCGTCGAGATCGTTAATCCTACGAATGGCGTAGTGCGCCCTGCTGGTGCAAGTCTCGGCGAGGTCCTTGAGGCCGTTGGGGCCGAGTAGGCTTAGGTAGACTGCGCTTGCGACGCTGCAGAGGGCCTCGTTGCTGCAGATGTTGCTCGTCGCCTTCTCGCGGCGGATGTGCTGCTCGCGGGTCTGGAGGGTCATAACGTAAGGCGCGGCGCTTGTCAGCGATGGTCTCGGTTACGCCGATGATGCGGCCTGGCATCTGGCGGATTATGGCGTTGTCGTGGTTACAGGCGAAGATTCCGAGGAGAGGGCCGCCGTAGCTCATGTGGTTGCCGAGGGGCTGCCCCTCACCGACGACGACGTCGGCACCATAGCTACCAGGGGCCTTGAGGATGCCTAGGCTGATCGGGTCAACTCCGATGATGTAGAGCGCCTTCTTCTCGTGGGCTATCTCACCGATGGCCTCGACGTTCTCCTCGGCGAAGCCGAGGTAGCTAGGTGTCTCGACGTAGACCGCAGAGGTCTTCTCGTTGACTTTTGCCTTGAGGTCCTCTAGGTCCATCATGCCGGTCTCAGGGTCGTGGTTGACCTTCTCGATGTGCATTCCAGCGGGGCCGGTGTAGGTCTTAAGGACGGCGAGGCGGCTTGGGCTGATGTGGGTAGGGACGAGGATAGTGTCGCGTGGTTGAGCCTGCTAGCCAGTAGGGCGGCCTCGCCTAGGGCGCTGGACCAGTCATACATGCTGGCATTAGCGACAGCCATCTCCACCAGTTCGCAGATGAGACTCTGGTACTCGAAGATGATTGGAGTATGCCCTGGCTTATCTCAGGCTGGTAAGGAGTGTAGCTTGTGAGGAACTCGGCGCGGTGGACGACCTCGTCGACGACGCTGGGGACGTAGTGGGGCCAGACTCCTCCGCCTAGGAAGGGGGGGCACTTGAGGGGTGTGTTCCTCTCAAGTGTGTCCGAGACGAGCTTCTTGACCTCCTGCTCCGTGTAGGGGCCGGGGACCTGTAGCTCGCCCTTGAATCTGAGCTTCTCGGGGATGTTGACGTATAGGTCGTCGATTGACTTAACGCCTATCTCCTCCATCATCTTCTCCTTGATCTCGGGTACGCTGTTGGGTAGATACGGGTGGGCTCTGCTCATGCATTTGCCTCCGGTGTTGGTGTCTTTGTTAGTGGTTCGGGGATTTAACCGCTTACTCGTTGCGTGCGTGGGGTAGGAAAGGGGATGTATAATATAACAACACGTTGACTTGTTGTTACTGTTCACAACGGGAATTTTTTTTCGGGTCCGTTGCGAGCAGTTTGCACGCTGTTGTGTTGCATTTTTATATTTCCCCGACTCCTTCTCCGAGGAGAGGCGACCGAGTTGCATAAGGTAACAATCGACTACGATAAATGCGCATATTGTAAGACCTGCGTGAGCATCTGCCCCTGGGGCGTCTACGAGGACACTGGGGACAGGGTGGAGGTGGCGCACATGAAGGACTGCGTCTGCTGCATGAGCTGCATCGCCCCCTGCCCGACAGACGCCATCACCGTCGAGGAAGACCCCGCTTACCTCAACAAATAGCCTCGAACCTCTTTTAACCGTGTTAGCCACTTCTCTCCCCAAGTGACCAGTTTGGCTGGTTCCATTTCCGATTGGGTGAAAGATCATCGAAACGAGGCGATCCAGCTCCTCCAGGAGTTCATCAGGGTGCCCAGCCCTAGCGGGCATGAGAAGGCGTGCGGGGAGAAGGTAGTGGATGCGATGCGCATTGCCGGATTCGACACCGCCAAGGTCGACGCCCTCGGAGACGCGATGGGGGTCATGAAGGGCTCCGGCAGTGGACGCAGCCTCCTAATGAACGGGCACATAGATCACGTGCCCGTCGGGGACATGGTGGACCCCTACTCGGCGAAACTAATGGACGGCTCCCCATTCGGGACGCCTGGGGAGGTCGTCTACGGGCGCGCCGCCTGCGACATGAAGGCGGGCGTCGCTGCGATGGTGATGGCGGGCGCTTATCTCAAAGACGCCGGTGTCAAGCTCAAGGGTGACTACAAGGTCGCTGCCGTCGCCCAAGAAGAGGTCGGAGGCGCGGGCACCATATCAACCATCGACAGGGATCAGTTCCTCGCCGACGTCGTCCTCATCGGTGAGGCGACGAATATGGGCCTCGCCCTCGGCCACAGAGGCTCAATGAAGATGAGCGTCGTCGTCAGGGGTCGGAGTTGCCACGCCAGCGCCCCCGAGAGGGGAATAAACGCCCTCTACAAGGCCACCGACCTCATGACCCGCATCAGAAACGAGCTCATATCTAAGCTCCCCAGCGACCCCCTCTACGGGATGACGAGCCTCGCCATGACAATGATTGAGGTCAAGCCCGGCGCCTTCAACGTCGTCCCCGAGGAGTGTCGATTCTACATCGACTGTCGCAACACCCCAAACTACCCTGCCGAGCAGCTCTACTTTGACCTGAAGGCGCTAATCCGGGACCAGTCAGCGAAGGACCCCGAGTTCAAGGCGAGCGTACTACCCACGTCAATCATAAACGGTCAGAGGAGCTTCACCGGCTTCTATACAGACCCGAAAATCTATCCTGTTGTGAATGAGGTAGAGGCTGCCATCAAGAATACTCTAGGTAAGATGCCGAAGAGGAAGACATGGACCTTTGCCACGGACGGGCGCTTCTACAGCTGGCTCGGAATCCCCGTAATAGGCTTCGGCCCCGGGGAGGAGAGGTTCGCCCACACCGAAATGGACCACGTTAAGGTCGAAGATTACCTAAACACAATCGCCGTTTACGCCTCAATCGCCCAGGTGGTGTGCGGGTAACAAGCCAAACTTAAAACACTGATTTAGCCACTCATCCACCATGGATATCCCCCTAGACGACCTCGATCACATAGAACGCGTCGACCCACGTGGGATGCTTGACGTGATAACCGCCCTCCCCGAGAGCGCCGAGGACGCCATAGCTGCCGCCGAGAAGGTTAACCTCAAGATCCGTGGGTTCAGGAACCTAGTCGTCGCGGGGATGGGGG
>CAWGAT010000003.1:0-30337 GCA_963820555.1 Candidatus Bathyarchaeota archaeon | reverse complement strand
ATATATCATCTTATATAAAATTCGTCATTTTATTGGCCTCTTTTATGAAATAAGCCGTTTTAAAAGCCCTTTTTTCTAAGAATAAAATCCTATTCGATAGTGGTTCTTATTCTGGTTCAATTTACTGGTTTACAAATTTGAACTCTCCATACTATCTCGATCGCGTTCACACCCAGGATCGAGGACAATTTTCAGTCAGCGCACACGCATTTATTGGGTTGCTAGACCACGCTTGCGCGTGAGTGGTGAGACCTAGATTGCGGCATGCGCAGAATCTATTAATACGCGCTCGCCGATAAGTTGTGACCCTGTCTAGGGGTAGAAGTGGATTATCTTTTTAGGCTCGACTCTTATCGTGACCTGTTTCTCGGGGTCGTACTCATGCTACCATTTAATTTCCTATGAAAATACTGGTTCTCGATATCGAGACCGGGACTTACGACCTGTTCGAGGACCCCTGGGACACAGAACTGCATGGTCTGCGAGATCGGGGTCGCAGGCCTCGACACACGCACGGGCACGGTTACGGATGTCTTCGATTCGACCTGCCGGGATGAACGCATGTTCCACCCAGACTCATGGGTCTTTCAGAACACCTAGCTACGATACGAAGACGTCGAACCATCCAACACACTTGATGAGATAAGAGAGGAGCTCCAAGCGATCTTTGACCGGGGCACTCCGGTAACCTCATGGGGCCACGACTACGACTTCCACCACCTAGAATACCCCACGAGAAGCTTCAGAATCACCAACCGATTTTGGGACCCAAAAACAACCCTAGCCAACTTTCTCATGATACCCGGCCCCTAAGGCTACAAGTGGCCAAGCGTCGTAGAAGCCTACAGCTACTTCAACCCAGAAACACCGTACTACGAAGTCCACAGAGCACTAGAAGACGCCAAAGTCGCGCCCACATGTGCGGATTTGTAGATGGAACCTCCATAAAAAAAACCAAAACAAACGGTATAAGCAACCGTTTAAGATGAATTCATGATGTGGGAACTCGGAGACCTATTAATTTTCGGCTCGATCATGGCCGTGACGTGGTTTCTCTTCATCTATAATTGGCCACGCGTGATTCTGTACATATACAAGAGAGCGATCCTCGTTAAGGGGTTCGGAGAGGGCCCCGTCCCAGTCAACACGCTCTATTTGGAGCCTGAGAAACTATTTGCAGATCCCCTTCACACGACCGCCAACTCCCAAGCGTGGCGACCACCGGAGTAAACCGCGACACCCTCATAACTATCGGCTGGCTCGACCTCAGCAAAGGACCGCAGGTACTTCACGTCCCCGACATGAACGGCCGCTACTACAGCGTGCAATTCACCAACCCGTCGAACAACACCGTCTTCGCCTACGTAGGAAGGCGCACAACGGGGACCGAGGCCGGCGACTACCTAATCACGAGGCCGAACCGGAAAATACAAGCGCCGGTTGGCATGAAGCAGATATCCTCGCCGAACAACTCGGTGATGGTAATTGGCCGAGTCCTCGTCGAGAGCGACGACGACCTGCCCACCGCCCATCACCTCGCCGAGCAGATTCGACTCACTCCGCTGAGCAAGGAGGGATCGATGTGAGCGCCAGAACATACAGCTACCTGACGGTACTCATCGCCGTTGTAATCGGCTTGTTCTTCATCAATTCATTCCTCAGTTCAAACCCAAGAACACTGTTTCAAGACGTTGTACAGGGCTTCTTCGTGGGATTCGGGCTTGCGTATATCACGCTCCAGATATTGGGGAGAGTCAAGGCAACGAAGGTCAACGGCTGGACCACCATGTTCAGTTGCGGCGAGCCTGGCATCGGCTTTTTGTCCAGGGCCGCGTGCGCGCTGAAATTTGCCTGGCCCGATAAACGCGCCGCAGGAGGCGATGTACTGGACTACGGATGTGGACGGCGCAGGTCACGTGCTGTCGGGGGAGCACGACTACACCATGCACTTCCCGGCGGGGCAGCTTCCACCGAACGATGCGTTCTGGTCGCTGACTATGGGCTTTGATAACAATCGCTTTGTGCCGAACCCGATCAACCGGTATAGCGTGAGCGACCGGTCGGGGCTCGTGCCGAACGCCGACGGTTCCGTCGATATTTTCATCCAGAACGTGGCTCCGGCGGGCCATGAATCCAACTGGTTGCCCGCACCCTGTGGGCAAATTCGTACTCTGGCTGCGCGTGTACCAGCCCGGCCCGGCCATCCTGAGCGGCGAGTATCGCGTGCCGCCTGTTATAGAGACGCGAGCGCAGTAAGATTTCTGAGTTTCTGCTAGATTTTCTGTGTCGATCGTGTCTAACGAATTATTGCGGTGCATGTTCAGGTTTTTTGAGCCTCTTTGCCATCTACAACGACTTTGATGGACGAGAAGCCCCCGGCGCTGATTTCCACATGATGCTTTTCGGAAGTTCCCACGTCGAACTGGATATTTCTTCGGCGCTGGTGAATAACTGTACTCATTGACCATCGTTTTCCCGTCTATTTCGATGGTTATACGTTTCCAAAATATGCTCGCGTTAACTATTATAAGGTGTTTTTCGGTCTCACCTATTTCGAATGTCTCTTTCGCCATTAATTTATCGCCCCTTTCTGGTGCAATAGATCCATTTTGCACCAGAGTTTATAAATATTCACGCCTACGGAATTCCTATACTAGTTAGAAGTAGACCGATGTCAATTAGATACTACATGATATCTGTGAATATCAAACAAAACACTGATTAATATCACAATGCCATTGATAACGAATAGTAGAGGAATAGCTACCTCTAATCGATCTGGTGTCAATAGCTCGTTATGTATAACTACATAGGAAAGTAGCGAGAAGATTACCATGATAATTATCACTCTGAGAATGAGATCTGTTCTGAAATTCATAGAATCACTTACACCATGGTCATCAATAAGCACGATTTCATAAATATATAACTTATTTTTTCACGCGCATGCCCAACAAAAAATAGCACAAACCAGTAAATTGAACCAGAAATACGCACTATCGCCCGGCTCTTTTACTTAAAACTAAATGATGTGAATCTGTGGGCTATTTTAACGAAATAGCCATTTTCATTTTATCCTTATTCCTTTACATATTCGGCTTTTACTTATTGTGTTTAGATCTATCAAAACTTAGTACAATAATTAAAAACGCAGTTGTTGATTCGCTAGTCATAACCCACCTTCTGAAATTCTCGCGCGCACACATATGCATGCTGTATTTATTTCTTCATTCTCTTGTTCCTTAGCATCTCTTTCGCCTTCATCACGATATGCTCAGCGCTTAGGCCGAAGAACTTGATTAGCTCCCATGGCTCGCCGGATTCACCAAAAGTGTCTTTTATTCCTATCATGTCGAAAATGATGGGCATCCCCACGATTTTAAGGTCCATCGCGATTACCGCCGCGATCCTATTACCCAATCCGCCCACCTGATGCTCTTCTATGGTTAGCACGGCTCCGGTCTCCTTCGCGGCGCGCACGATCGCGTCCTTATCGAGCGGCTTGATGGTGTGCATATTGATGACACGCGCCTCAATATCGAACTCCTTCTTCAGAACATACGCAGCTCGCATCGCTTCACATAACTCGGGGCCGCATGATACTAATGTGATATCCTCATTCTCCGACTTATATTTCGAGGCAAGTATCGTCTCGAAGGCGTCAGTGAAATTCTCCTTCTCTCTCCTGAATCGAATCACATTCGCCTTGCCATGCACATAAGGCGTTTTTTCATTGGTTACAATCGGCGTCGCTTCTCTTGCGAATCTAACATACTTAGGCCCTTTGTACTTGAACAGTAGCTCATCGCATGCACGTTCCACCTCCACAGAGTCGCATGGTGCGACGACAGTGATTCCTGGCAACGCGCACACATTGTAGAACTCTTCGAGCGCTTGGTGCGTCGCACCATCCGGCCCTACCGAAATGCCTCCATGAGCGCCGGCTACGAATACATTAAAACCGCCATAACATACGGTCGTCCTCAGTTGGTCCAGGTTCCTCGATGAGGCGAACACGCCGTATGTGCCGAACACTGGGAGCTTTCCTTCCTTTGCGAGCCCTGCAGCGATAGCTGTTGTACTCTGCTCCGCGATGCCCATGCTGAGAAATCTGGATTTCCGTTCAGGATGCTTGAGATAAAAATCGCTTATCTTAATCGAACCAGAGATGTCGCAACCTAGTGGAACTATCCTTTCATCATCACCCTTCTTTTCGAGGACACGTCCGAAGCCATACCTGGTCGGCTCCATCTTAACCTTCATCCTCGGCTGGACATTCCACCAGTAGTCGTTGCTGAACTTAGGCATTAAAGAGGTTATTTGCTCGTCGACGTTATCTTGGAATTTCTTAGCAATACCTATCAGCCTCTCCACAGGTAGGTCAGCAAATCCAAGCTCTTTGAGAGCTTTGTCGAGCTCCTCCCGATTAGGAGACTTGCCGTGCCAGCCAGCGACATCTTCCATGAAGCTAACACCTTTTCCTTTGATAGTGTTGGCGATGATCACAACCGGTTTGCCTTTGACTTTCGACGCTTCATTGAAACCTTGAAGGATGTCCTCCATATTATGTCCATCAATAACTATTACATGCCAGCCGAATGACCTGTATTTCTCTGCCAAGGGCTGTATCTCCATTACGCAGCACACCTTGCCGTCTATCTGGAGGTTGTTCTTGTCGATGATCGCGATGAGATTGTCGAGCTTATAATGAGCAGACTCCATCACAGCCTCCCATACCTGCCCTTCCTGTTGTTCGCCATCTCCCATTATGCAATAGACTTTGTAATCCTTCTTGTCCAGTTTGCCAGCTAGCGCTATGCCAACAGAAATGGACAGCCCCTGTCCAAGAGATCCCGTGGATGCCTCGACTCCATCCAATTTCAACCAGTGAGGGTGACCTTGAAATGGGCTGCCGAGCTTACGTAGTGTCATCATATCTTCGACATTAAAGTAACCTGACATGCCAAGACTCACGTACAAAGATGGCGCCTTGTGACCAGCTGAGAAGATTATCCTATCCCGGTCCTTCCAGAATGGTTTCTTGGGATCATGCTTCGCTACACTCAAATATAATGCAGCCGCGATGTCCATAATCGAAAGAGTGCCTCCGGAATGACCGGATTTCGCTGCATATAGCGCAATCAGACTGTACGCGCGCATTTTGTTCGCGGTGGTCTTCAATTCAGTTATGGATAGTTTTTTTTGCGCCTTCCCAGTCTTAGAATCAATAATCGGCATAAAAAACCCCCCTTTTTTAGAACTTATAAGCATATGCTAACATGCATCAAAACTTTAGAGCAAATGTACATGTGCGCGCATCCTTCGACGTGGATACCGCCTAAATAGATGACCCTCGTGTCACGCTTGAATCTTGAGTAATTGTTGAGCAATATTTAGATGTTTTATGAGCAATTTTTAGGTATTTATGATAATTTCAAACGGTTGAATGCTTCTATCGCCCGGCTCTTTTATCTAAAACTAAAAGATGTGAATTCGTGGGCTGTTTTAATGTAATATCCGTTTTCATTATTTCGGTCTTCCTTATCATATTCAGCTTTTACTTAATTGTGTTTGAATTTATCATATCTTCGTTAAACGGATACTTGTTGATGTGCTGGTTGTAACCCACCTTCTAATCTCATCTTCGTGTGCGCATCTCCATTGATTCCCTCATATTAGATAGTAGATGATGAGACTCGTTGGAGCGAACTTTTCCGTATACACCTCAGGTGTGATCAATCACTGCCCTTGGCTGATAGGTCTCCGCGCGCGCACACCTTGCACTCCTTTCAGATCGATATTTCTATAAGGCTTAACCTCAACGACTCCTTGATCAACTTCGTCGGAGGTGGTATGGAAATGATAAGCACAGCCGATCGTCAACCAGCTGATTCTGGCCGCTCCGTAGTATTCAGAGGTGACGGAGACATCCAAATTGCCAGAGACATGGCCCTGAAGATACTTGAGTTCGACAGGGAGACTGGCTTAGAGATCGACAGCTACTCCCGAAAGGGAGTGGTGGAGCAGATGGAGAAGAGATTCGCCGAGATGTTAGGCAAGGAAGCCTCCATATTCATGCCAAGCGGAACCTTGGCTAACCATCTCGCAATCAGGAAGCACTGCGGCATCAAGACAAGGGCGATTGTCCAGGAGCAGAGCCACATCTATAACGACACCGGAGACTGCGTCGCGCAGTTGAGCGGAATAAACCTCGTCCCGCTGGCAAAAAACCGAGTCTACTTCACTCTAGAAGAGCTGAAGGAAGCAATTGAGCGATCCAAGGCAGGTAGGGTTATGAACCCGGTGGGCGCAATGATAGTCGAGAGCCCCGTGCGTAGACAGGCCGGCCAGATCGTTCCTTTCGAGGAGATGAGGAGGATCACAGACCACTCGAGGGGCGAAGGCATACCGACGCACATCGACGGGGCGCGCCTCTACATGATGTCGGCGGCGACGGGCATCAAGCCCCAACAATATACGGCCATCTTCGACACTGTGTACGTCTCCCTCTACAAGTACTTCGGTGCCCCATTCGGAGCGATCTTGGCTGGGTCCTCAGAATTCGTTGAGGACCTATACCACACGAGACGGATGTTCGGCGGCTGTCTCTCCTCCGCTTTTATGGCTGCTGTGCTAGCATTGAAAGGAAGTGAGGGATTCGAGGAAAGATTCTCGGCGGCGATGAAAAAGGCGGCTGAGCTCTTCATACAAATCAACACGTTACGCGGTATCGAGGTCGGGAGATACGAGCACGGATCTAACATATTTCCAGTAAAACTGGATTCGGACATAGATCCTTGGAAACTCGTTACGGAGCTTCATAAACACTGGGTCTTCGCATATGCCGACGAGGGCGACCCTGAGCACTATCACCTCTCTGTAAACACGACGATTCTTAATCAGCCAAACGAGGATCTCCTAGCTGCCTTCGAGAATGCATTGGCCAAAAGTCGCGAATAGAAGAAGTGCTAAGTGACCGCACGCACGCGAAGAGTTATTCTGAGGCCCTGAGGGGTATTGGCTTGGAGACAGTCAGAGACTTGGCTAGTATCACCGACATCGATGATTCAGAGGAGCTGCCCGGGATACCGGCCAAGGTGCTGCATATTATCAGGCTCAGGGTCATATCCTACGCCAGCGGGGAGATCCTACAGACTGAGCCATTCGAGTTCCATTAGCGGCTTATCTATATTCGACATCGTGACCGACCCCGTGTGCAGCAGGGTGTGGCATAGTGGGTTCCTCGTCGACTACTGGTTCACACAACTAGACTCCAACTCCTGGGAGGAGAATAGGCATATCCTCGAGAGAGCTCCCCTTCTCATGGAACGGCCATACAATCGACGTACGTGATAAGGATTGCATACTCTTTTAGCGAATCAATGATGGTCTTACGAGGATATGGGTGAAGGGAGCTTGAAGCATCCCTGGTTCGTGGACTCACCTGGACATGACTTACCACTCTCATGACCGCTGGTGTCTATTTCAACGGTACGTTCTGTATGGATGTCGTTGATAAGAAATTCTCAGAAGTTATCTATTTCGGGTTCTGGCTATATTCAGGTCCAGCAATCGATAACGTCGTTGTCAGCGACACGATATTCATAACACCGAGCGGCCTGAAGATTAACATGAAGGATTCCAACGGAAACACTGACGGGTGCGACGGTGTCCTCGACTAAGCAGCCAAGCGGACAGACAGCGCTAATTGGGGCCACGGCTGGTGATGGCACGGTGATCTTCAAAAGTTTAGTTATTGGTAACTACACTCTCCAGTTATCGATAGGCTGTTACGTTTCCAGTTCGGCCCAGGGAACCGTTGCGTCTGGAGCCAAGACTAAGTTGCGCGCGTGAACATATTCTAGAAATTGATAGCTAAAGGCTGCAGGAGATTGGGAAAATACATACGTTAATGAAGATAAAAAGGTCTATTTCCTGGCTTCCATAAGGATGGCTTTAATCTCTTTTACCACCATCTCTTTTTCATCTTCGAGCAGGAACTCGGGATTGATTACCAGCTTACCCTTAGGGTCTTTTAGTAGGAAGGCGGGCTCGTACAGAGTCTCGATGCTGGGGTTTCCTTCCCTCAGTTTCTCCGTGAGCTGCGCCCCAGTTATCCTTGTAACCTGTTCATCTAGTTTAATGATGCTTAGGGGGACCATTGGCTCGTCTTCCTCGACGGTATACTGGTAATCGAGACCAGGGTATATACCAGGTATTCCTTTTAGCTCTTTTATGATCCATTGTGCCTTAGTAAGCCACTCCTGATACATCTTCTCCTCGTCCTTGTCTAGGTAGAGTTTAAGGGCTGTCACAAAGCCGACGATGGTTTCTCTGCTCATCTTGGAGGCTCTGCCTACGCCGTGAAAGGGGTAGGCTTGGAGATGGGCGAGCTTGATGAGGTCTCTTCGGCCGGCCAGGATTCCTGAGTTGTTTGGTCCGGAGATGTATTTTCCGCCGCTGAATATGACGAGGTCGGCTCCCGCTGAGGTGTATCTTTTCAGATTTTTTTTGGGAGGCAACTCGGCGGCGGCATCAACTATGACGGGGCATGTTTTGCTGTGGGCAACTTTGATGACTGTTTCGAGGGGGAGGGAGCCTGAAGCCGACCTGACTGTGTAGTAGTAAGCGGCTGTTCTGTCCTTGCTGTAGGCTTTCTGAAGGGCTTCTTCGTTTGGTTCTGTTTCGATGAACGTACCTCCTGCACACTCGACGGCGTGGTCATATGTATTGCGATTGGTCTTCTGGACGATGAAATGGGTTTTGAGTCCCTGTGTGTGCATTGGGAGCTTCTTAATGAGTGGACCCCAAGTCTCGAGCTGTATGGGGTCGTGTTTCTCCAAGTTGGTGCCTTTCATGATGCAGGCGGCTGCGGCGAGGGTTATGGCGTTGCTTGCGCCTGCTGTGGGTAGGCCTGCTTCGGCGCCTGTGGCGTCCGCTATTGCTTTGCCAGCCCACTGCTGAAGTTCGGGGATCTGTACAAAGGACTTGGAGGCTTTTTCCATGGTTTTGTATACTTGGGAGTCTGCTATTGATCCACCTAGCCTTGTTAGACATGAGGCGGCGTTTACGACTCTTCTTATCCCAAGCTTCTTATAAAAATCTTGTATCATTTTTGTCGTTATGTAATTGTATTGTGGACTTATAACTGCTTCAAGGGGCGGGTATGATGACCGGGGATTTAGTAACACACGACCGAGATGCAACTTTCGGGTAATATTTAAGTAAATAATAGACAATTTTTAGGTATTTATGATAGTATCAAACGGTTGAATGCTTCTATCGCCCGGCTCCACGCCTACTCTACAACCTTCCCATCCTCGAGATAGATGACGTCCTTCTCCTGCGGAGCCCATATTTCAATCATCTTAAGCTCCCTCGAGCCGGAGCTTACAACACCGTGGATGTCCTTCGGGGAGAGGTAGGCGGTATCCCCGGGTCCGAGGACGTGTTCCTTCCCGTTAAGGTGAATCTTTGCCTCCCCTTCGAGGACTATGTACGCGCTCTCCCGTTTCTCATGGTAGTGGACACGTTTGGTCGAGAAATTTGGCAGGTACTCATAGAGCACCGCCATCATCTTCGTGGTCCCGAGGTCCTTGTCGACGAGCCAGTACATGTCGCTGACGCTAGGGTTTATGGACTTCCGGGCGTCCTTGACCTTGAATATCTTGGACATGAAAGGTCTATGAGATGCTCAGCCGGTTTAAGGCTGCGCTCCATTGCTTTGGAATCTGTGGAGTACCTGTTATAATATATTTGAGAATTTTGAAAAACTCTACTGATGGTTCTTGGTGCCATTCCAACGCGCGTTTAAAACCTTTCGTAGATGGGGGAGGAGTTCATCTCCGCCACTGGGTATTATAAAGATGGAAAAAGATGAAAGTAGATAAAATTATACGTATACAGATAAAAATAGATGGATTTAAACAAAAAAATATAAAAATGAATAAAAAAAGATGTAGGAAAAACCGTTTTTGAGCCCCAAACCAGGAAAGGGCTGAGAAAAACGTATTTCTACGATTTTGATTTGTGGAAACACGGTATAAGTGGTAGCGTTTACCTCGTTTCAGTCAACTAGGTACCAAGTTTTTTTAAAATCCTCTGGTGGAGTTAAGCCTGCTAGGGTTGGAACAGTTTTAGCATTCTGCTCGCATCAGTATCCCCGGCTATGTCGGCTCTAGATGAGATTAGTATTGCTACATAGCCGAGCGCAAATGCTAAGCGGCTGTTAGGGCGCCAATTCTTTTCAGGGTGGAGATCCTCCTACCCTCATGGACATTCTCATCAAGGGTGGCTGGGTCCTCGACGGGAACGATAACCCGTGGTTCCGAGCCGACGTCGCCATCGAGGAGGGTAGGATAACCGCTGTCGGTGACATAGACGGCGGAGCAGAGACGGTGATAAACGCGAGGGGCTTGATGGTGGCTCCAGGATTCATTGATATCCACAACCATTCCGACGTCGCCCTCGTTGCGGATGGAAATGCGGAGAGCATGGTCCACCAGGGCGTCACTACGGTAATAACCGGAAACTGTGGGATGTCCCCCTTCCCCCTTATTGGTGAGGCTATGAAGACGGCTCGGGCCTCATACAGGAGACAGTTTGGAATAGACGTTGATTGGTCGTCCCAGCGCGGCTACGAGGAGAGGTTGACAAGGCAGGGCATCTCCATCAACAACGGCGTCTACGTGGGGCACGGCACCATCAGAGAGGCAGTGATGGGCCGAGAGGCTCGTTTAGCGACGCCAGTCGAGATGGAGGAGATGCGTCGCCTCGTCGAAGAGGCAATGGGAGACGGATGCCTCGGCTTATCCACGGGTCTAGGCTACGCTCCCGGCATCTACGCTGACACCGACGAGATAGTCGACCTCTGCAGGGTCGTAAAGACGCACCGGGGAGTCTACTCTACACACATCAGGCCAGCCACCACGTTCCCCCACAACCTAGAGGAGGCGATAGAGATAGGGGAGAAGGCCGGGGTCCCCGTACAGATGGCCCATATCGGTAGTTCCACCTGTCAGCGTCCTAATTGGGGGAGGGCCAGGGCCGTCACCCTCAACATCGTGGACGCTGCGAGAGCGAGGGGTGTCGACTTCACCGCAGACATCTACCCCTACACTATTAGCGGCGGGGAGCTCACAATGTACGTCCCAAAGTGGGCTCACGAGGGTGGGAAGGCGAGTATGATACAGAGGCTCGCTGACCCAACGGAGAGAGCCAAGATGAGGCCAGAGGTCGAGGAGATGGCTCGCAGTAGAGACTGGGGTCAGCTCGTACTCTACAAGTTGGAGAGTGAAGCTTACCGGGCTCACGCTGGAAAGACGGTTAGGCAGATAGCCGACGAGTTGAAGCGAGACCCCATCGACGTAGCATTTGACATCATCGTCGCCGAGGACGATGGCGTTCCTTTCATGGGTCTCTTCGGTCTCGAGGATGACATCAGGACACTCATGAGGCACGAGGCGGTTATGATAGGCTCCGATGGCACCTCCGAGCGCGGTGATTTAACCTCCCCAGTGCACCCGAGGAGCTTCGGCACCTTCCCCCGCGTCCTCCATCACTACGTGAGCGAGAGCATCCTCTCTCTCCCCGAGGCCGTTCATAAGATGACTGGGATGCCCGCCTGGAGGCTAGGTCTCTCCGATAGAGGTGTCATAAGGACCGGCGCAGCCGCTGACATTGTTATCTTCAACCCAAACCTCGTCAGGGACTACTACACGATAACTGAGCCTCCGAGGTTCCCCGAGGGGATACCCTACGTCATCGTTAATGGTGTGGTGACGGTCGATGATTCAAAACACACTGGTGCGAGATCTGGCATGATAATCCACAATCCAAGGGAAAAGGAAGCTTAAACTTGCATACGCGCTGTCCTTGTCCCTTAATTAAGGATAAACTCATCTTAACAGTAACGCCGTCTCCTCCCCGTCTCCGTGAAAAGATATCTTCTCGACGGGATTCGACCCCGCGACTCCAGTGGGTGGGAATCGGATTCCATGTAGGATGGAAGGGAATTCGCCATGGGTAGGAAGGGATTCCATGTAGCATAGCATCCCGAAAAATCATCATTTATGCACTCGTGGTTGGGTATCTGCGATGCCGTGTGGGGTCGTCTCGTGTTCGCCGCTCCCGTGGCCTGTGATGAGAGGGATGGTTGGTCTATTCGAGGCAGTGGAAGAGTTCGCATGCCCTCTTTTCTGCGTCAACGCGGGTGAGGTGGCCTTTGGTTACCTCATCTGTCTTGGTTGAATGCTGGATGTTTGTTTTTCGGGACAGAGCAAAGCGCGAGGGAAAAATGATGGCGATTGACCCACTCCTCATTTGCCTCGTTATGCGTCTCCGCATCCAGTTCAATAACAACGTCCTTCATGGTTTACACTCTTTTGCCGGCCCCACCTAATTAGCCACACAACCATAGCTACCTGCAATCCTTTTCACCACAAGCACCCTAGTAAGAAGGGTCGTGTTGCGCTCAGCTGTGGTCCTCGCGGGCGGCAAATCCAGCCGGATAGGGGGAGACAAGGGGCTAATCATCCTCGACGGGAAGCCCATAATCGCCCATGTCGTTGAGCGGTTCAAACCCGTCGTCGACGAAGTCGTGATAGTCGTCGGCTCAGATGCCAAGAGGGAAGCCTATGCCTCCTTCGGCGCGAGGGTCGTCGCCGACCTCCTCCCCCGAGGTTCACCCCTCGTCGGAGCTTACACTGGCCTCAAGGAGGCGCGCGGCGAGTACTCCTTCCTGACTGGTGGGGACCAGCCCCTCATCGACCCCCGAGTCGTCGAGCTACTCTTCACAGAGGGCGACGGGCACGACGCCGCCACACCGTACTGGCCGAACGGCTGGGTGGAGCCCCTTCACTCCGTCTACCGGTCGAGGCCCGCAGCCGACGCCGCCCTAGCCCTCATCGAGTCAGGCGAGAAGAGGCTCAGACTTATACTCGACACGCTCCCCGACGTCATACGTGTCCCCGTGGACTCGGTGAAGGCCATCGACCCCGAGCTGCGGACACTCATGGACGTCGACACCGCCCAGGACCTGGAACGCATACGCCACCTCACCGAATAAAAAAAGGGGCGGGGGTCCCCCTGATCTGCCAGAAAAAGAAGCTTCCTACCTAAAGAAGGCTGAAAACGGCTCCGTTGGCCCTCGAATATTTGTAAAAAGTGCACATTTAGCCTCGATCACACCGCGGGTTTGTCCACGGCCCGAGTGATCCTGACCCTAGCCGAGTTATAGTGGGGCCCACCGCCGATGATCCTGGGTCGAACCAGGGACCAGCGAGTTCTGGGTCCTCCCCAGCGAGTCGATCAGTGGCCTCGGAGACCACAGGACGCCTGGCTTGACCCTGTACCCGACGGAAGCCCGTAACTCTATTTCCCCGCCGGAGTTACTGAGGGTGACCCTGTCCCCATCCGCAATACCTAATCGCTCCGCATCCATCGAGTTGACCCAGACCGTCAGAGGTATCTCGCCGTAGACATCCCTGAACTGGCTGTGCGTCCACTGGGGGAGGGCGCTGTTCAGCAGGGTGAAGGCGTCGCCGTCCCCGACGGGGAGCTGCTTGGGGAGGGGCGTCACCGGCTCCCTCGCCGTCGTCGAGTAGAACTCCACTCTCCCAGACGGCGTCTGGTACTCCTCGCGGCTCCTTTCCCTGACCCTGAGGTCCCTACCATTAAACAAGTCCGAAGGCGACCCATCCGCGAAGGCGCCGCTCAAGGCCTTCGCTAGGGCGTCCCTAGGCTCCTCGAAGAGCCAGGGTTCCACCCTTCCGAGCCTCGTCGCCATCTCCCTCATAACGTCGACCTCGGACCGGCTCTCCTCGAGGGGCTCTATACACCTGTTGCTCAGCCGCGTGTAGATGTGGCAATCCGAAAAGGAGATGTCCTCCTTCTCAAGGAACGTAGGAGCGGGGAGCACCGCGTCCGCATACCCGCAGGTCTCCGTCATGTGTGTGTCGTGTACGACGACGTAGACGTCGCCGCGACTCAGCCCCTCACGAACGGCCGACTGGTCAGGAAGGGTCAACGCGGGGTTCATCCCCGTGACGAAGACGAACCTGAAATCGCCGCGCCTGAGGAGGGTACCGACGCCCGTCTGGCTCACCGTCTTCCAGCCGTCGCTCATGCTCTCCCCTGAGAGGTACCCCCAGTCGATGAACCTGCCACTGCTATTCGTGTAATAGAAGCCCCTATGCTGACCGAGGAGGGCGGGGAGCAGGCTAACCCCCCTTACTGCCTCCGCACCGTGGGCGCTCTTCTGAAGCCCTATCCCCATCATGACGGAGCCGGGCTGTCTCTCCGCCATAAGTCGAGCAAGTTCCACAATCTGGGCCCAGGCGACGCCCGTCACCGACTCGACCCTCTCAGGCGTCCAACTTAATCGCCTCCTCCCTGTACGCCTCGTAGCCCGTCGTCCACTTCGAGATGAAGTCCTCATCGACGTAGCCCCCCTTGATGAAACAGCGGGCGACACCATAGGCAAGGGCGACGTCGGTGCCCGGCTTAGGGCTGACCCAGAGGTCGGCCGCCTCAGCAGACTCGCTCCTCCTCGGGTCTACGACCGCGATCTCAGCGCCCCTCCTCTTCGCCTTCGAGGACGAGGGCCCACTGGTGGATGCTGCTCACCCTCGCATTGTGCCCCCAGAGGGTGATCGACCTCTTCTCAGGGATCGACTCAGGGGCGACGCCGTAGCTCAAGCCATAATGGAGCCTCAGCGCCTCGTGACCGGAGCGGCTGCAGATGGAGTAGTCAGCGTGTGTGGCGCCGATGGCGCTCCAAAGGCGCGTCGCGAAGGGCGAGGTCACGAGGGCTGCGTTCCCCGAGTAGTCGAGAAGGAGCACGCTCTCGGGGCCGTATTCCTCAAGGGTCTCCCTGAGCCTCCGAGTCACCTCCCCGAGGGCCTCATCCCATGTCGCCCTCCTGAACGCGTCACCCGGCTTGGGGCCCTCCCTCATACGGGGATACAGGACTCTGCTCTTGCTGTAGACCCTTCTTGGGTCCCCCATTCCACGCGGGCAGAGGAAGCCGTTCGTCACAGGATTCTCTCTCCCGCCGGTCACCGAGACTATTCTACCGCCAACAACCTCTACGTCCATGAAGCATGAGTCGGGGCAGTCCCGGGCGCACTGCGTCTTGACCCTCATCGACTGTACCGATGGAGTGGACACGCCGTGGATTTAAAAAACGAAACCCCGAGAGTTAACAAGATCGTGTCAAACAGCAGCGTTCCATGAAACCAAAAGTATATAAGATGCGTAAGGTGAGATGGCTTTTAAAATATAGGTGCTAGTGATGGGTTTCCGTGACAAGTTCAAAGACGCGGACACCGCCTTCACCTTCAACGACGTGATTCTCCTCCCCGGCTGGACGACCCTCGAACCAAACGAGGCCACCGTAAAGACCCGGCTCACGAAGAACATCACGCTCAACTCCCCCTTCCTCAGCAGCCCGATGGACACGGTCACCGAGTCCGACATGGCTATCGCCATGGCGCGCAACGGCGGCCTAGGCGTCCTCCACAGGAACTGCTCGGCGGAGGAGGAGGTGGACATGGCGCGCCGCGTCAAGCGCGCCGAGGCGGTCATAATCAGGGACGTGGTGACGGTCACCCCCGACACCACCGTAGGCGAGCTCCTCAAGCTCATGGAGGAGCACCACATCAAGGGCTTCCCAGTCGTGGGACGCGGGGGCAAGCTCGTAGGCATAGCCACCTGGCGCGACGTGCGCCTCGCCGAGCAGACCCTCAAGGTCCGCGACATGATGACTAAGAAGGTCGATCACCGGCGAGGAGGACATAACCCTCGACGAGGCGAAGCAGGTCCTCCACAAGCACAAGATAGAGAAGCTCCCTATAATCGACAAGGACAAACACGTCAAGGGGCTGATCACCATGAAGGACATCACCCTCAAGGGCGACTTCCCCGACGCCATCCGCGATGAGGAGGGACGCCTAATCTGCGCCGCCGCCGTCAGCCCATTCGACCTCGAACGCGCCAAGGCGCTCGACAAGTACGTCGACGTCATCTTCACTGACGTCGCCCACTTCCATAACAAGAACTGCTTCGACGCTGCCAAGAAACTCATAAAGGAGATCAGCGCCGAGGTCATCGTCGGCAACATAGGCACTTATCAGGCCGCAGAGGACTGCATAACGAAACTCGACGGCATCGCCGGCGTCAAGTGTGGCATCGGCTCAGGCTCCATATGCTCAACGAGCGTGGTTACACGCGCAGGCGCCCCAACACTCTTCGCCACCAGCAACGCAGCCGACGCCATGAGGAATCAACAAGGCCAAGATCAGCGTCATAGCTGACGGCGGGCTCCGCAACCCAGGCGACATCGCTGTCGCCCTAAGTGTCGGCGCCAACGCCGCCATGATGGGCAACGTCTTCGCCGGATGCAGCGAGTCACCAGGCCGCCTCGTCGCCATGGAGGGACGCTACTACAAGGAGTACTACGGCATGGGCAGCGCCAGGGCACGAAGAAGCGCTTCGCTCAGGACCGCTACAGCCAGCCCAGCAAGGCGATAAACGAGGGCGTAGAGGGCTGGGTCCCCTACAGAGGACCAGTCGCGGACATCATACACGAGTACGTCGGCGGCCTCAAGGCCGCGATGGGCTACATTGGAGCCTCCGACATTCCAGCAGATGTGGGAGAAGGCCAGACTCGCACTCGTCACGGAGCGGGGCTACCAGGAGATCGCGCCCCACGACATAATGATGCCTGGCCCCAACCGCCTCCTCTAACCTCCCCTCTTTAACTAAACCTGTTAATTCTACACTCCGTTTGAGGGCAAGTTCTAATAACCAGACACGGAGCCTACCCCAGCAAGGGAGTCGAAAGGCATGATCAAGCGCGCCCTCATAAGCGTCTCCGACAAGTCCGGCCTCGAGGACCTAGTCAAGGCCCTCGGTGCCATCGGCGCAGAGATTGTGAGCAGCGGCGGAACCGCCAAGAAGATCAAGGAACTCGGCCACGCGAAGCTCACCGAGGTCAGCGACTACACGGGCCACCCCGAGAGCCCCGGTGGCCTCCTCAAGACCCTCCACCCACGGGTCCACGGCGGCCTACTCCTCAGCAGGGACGTCCCCGAGCATAGGGAGTACATGGACAAGCACGGCATCAAGCCGTTCGAGATGGTCGTCGTCAACCTCTACCCATTCGAGGCAACAGTCGCTAAGGGCGCGGAGCTTCTCGAGGCGGCGGAGAACATCGACATCGGCGGCCCAACCATGATACGCAGCGCGGCTAAGGCAGCGCTACTCTACGGCAAGGTCGCCGTTGTCACCGACCCCAAGCAGTACCCGGAGATCATCAAGGCGCTAAAGGAGAACAAGGGCGAGATACCCAAGAAACTCGTCAGGGAACTCGCCGAAGCAGCCTTCCGAAGGACATCAGCTTACGACTCAGCCATCACGGCCTATCTTAGAGAAGGAGGCGAAGAAGAAGTGAGTATAAAGAAGCTATACAGGACGAAGCTTGAGGAGAGCTTCCCCGAGAAGATCAAGATAATCCTCGGGGATCAGGAAATCGAGTACTACAAGGCCCAGAGCCTCAGGTACGGCGAGAACCCCCACCAGCCCGCGGCGTACTACGCCCCGAAGGAGGGGAAGCTCACCGTCGGCGCCATGAAGATACTCAAGACGGGGAAGGGCGGCCTCAGCCAGACGAACATCGAGGACATGAACAACGCCTGAACATAGTCCGTTACTTCGATGATGCTGCCTGCGCCATAATGAAGCACGTCAACCCAAGCGGAGTTGCGGCAGCAAGGAAGGGGGACAGTCTCAAGAGCGGTCTTCAAGAGGGCGTGGGAGAGCGACAGCGTCGCCGCCTTCGGCTGCGTCGCCGGCTTCAACAAGCCCGTCGACAAGGAGACGGCTGAGGAGATTATGAACAACTACGTCGAGGCAGTCGTAGCCCCCGGCTTCGCCCCAGAGACGATGCCCGTCTTCGAGCAGAAGAAAGACATACGCATAATCCAGGTCGACAACATCTACGCCTCCAGCCGATTCGTCGGGGAGGACCCCTGGCCCCTCGTCATAAGCACCATGACTGACGGCAGCTTCGTCCTCAGCGCACCCATGCTTACGAGGATGAGGAGCGTCAACGACTTCCGCTGGGTCACCGAGAGGAAGGGCACCGAGAAGGAGGCGCGCGACCTACTCTTCGCCTGGTACGTGAACCTCAACGTGAGGAGTAATGGGGTCGTCCTCGCGGACGATAGGCAGACCCTCGGCGTCGGCACCGGGCAGCAGGACCGCGTCATCGCTGTCAGGCAGGCCCTGCAGAAGGCAGAGGAGCGCGGTCACAAGGACAGGCTCAAGGACGCTGTCCTCGCCAGCGACGGCTTCTTCCCCTTCCGCGACAGCATCGACGCCCTAGCCAAGTACGGGATAAAGGCGTGCTGCCAACCCGGCGGCAGCATCAAGGACGACGAGGTCATAGCTGCCTGCAACGAGCACGGCATAGCCATGGCCTTCACCGACGAGCGCTGCTTCCGCCACTTCTAGCCCCCATTTTCATATACCTCCTCCACTCACCCGCTAGCCATGAAGAGCGAGAACATCAAGACGGGTGGATACACCCTCTCCTACACCTACCATAAGGGCAAGAAGCCCATGACTATAGTCCCCATACACGGGCTCGGTGGCTCCAAGGACTATTGGCAGCCCATACACGACTACCCCGAGCTCGCTGCGTGCAGCATCCTCGTCCCCGACCTAGTCGGTTACGGCGACTCCCAGCCCGCCCCAAAGGGCTTCAAGTACACCATGCGTGAGCAGGCTGAGGCTGTCAAGGCTCTCATCGACGCCCTCCCCGTCAAGGGCGACATGCTACTCATCCCTCACAGCATGGGCGGACCAATCGGCATCTACCTCGCGCAGATCCTCGGCCCACGCATCAAGGGTATTGTCTACGCCGAGGGCAACATCGACTTCAACGACTGCTTCGGCAGCAACCTCGTCATCACCAACTACACCTACGATGAGTACCTGAAGACGGGCTTCGAGAAGGGGCAGGAGGCGATGAAGAAGAGGGGAGACAACCCCGGCTTCATAGCCAGCCAGCAGAAGGCGGGGGCCGTCACCATCTACCGCAGCTCCGAGGACCTCGTGAAGGTCTCAAAGGCGGACACACTCACCGGGGAGCTCAAGGCCCTAAAGGTCCCCACACTAGTCGTCTACGGCGAGAAGAACAAGGGGCTCTGGACGAGCGAGAAGAAGATGAAGGCTCTCTTCCCCCTGGTCTTCATCCCGGGGGCGGTGCACGTTATGATGGGGGACAACCCCGACGCCTTCTACGGCGAGGTCGCCAAATTCATCAAGGGACTGAAGTAGGCTAGTCCCTGCTAAGCGGGCTCGTGCTGCAGTGTGGCCCGCCGAGGAGGTCGAGGTAGCTGTCCTCCCACTCCCGCACCTTTATCCCGTTCTCCCTGAGCACGCCGATGGTCTTCCTGTTCCTCTTGTAGGCGATCACGGTCTTCGGGCGCGTCGCAACGATGTTCCCCGCGCCGCGCGCCTGCTCGAGGAAGGCGGAGTAGAGGTGGCCAACGTCGTTCTCCTTCTCGGGTAACCCTCCGACGTACATGAAGCCGTCGGCGTCGAGCTTTCCCTCCTTGACTAGGAAGTCGATGAGGCTCACCTCGGTGCGTAGTGGCTCGGGCTTACCCCCCTTGTTGACGTAGACCGTGGTCCTCCCACTGTGCTTGAAGCCGTCGGGGTGGATCATCGGCCCCATGGGGCGGTAGTCGGCGTCGCTCTGCTGCCGCAGCGCCTCAAGCGTCTTGAGGAGGAGCCTCTTGGGCGGCATCCCCTTGACGACCTCGGTGTCCCAGACGTAGGGCATGACGAGGGCCCGCCGCGTGTCGGGGTAGTTGATGGTGACGTCGAGGTGCATGTAGTCGAGGGCGGGGTAGTCGGGGAGCTGGACGGCGCAGACGTACTCTGATTTTCCCCTCCCGGTCGTGCTTGAAGAGTTCCTCAGCGCAGCGCTTGATGCCTGTGAGGGTGCTCCTCTGCCCCATCCCGATGGCGACAGTCTCTCCATCCACGATCTGCGTGTCACCCCCCTCCACGTTCGGCGGCTCAGTCGTGACGCCCCCCGCATCGTTGGCGTCCCAGACGATCTCCACATGCTTCGACAGCGTCGGGTCCAAGCTCGTAGGCGAGCTTCACGACCCTGCACCTCGTGGCGCCTGCTGTATCGGCGCATGTTGCAGATGACGGTCCCCACCTGCGTCGTGAAGCTGGTGTCCCTGCTGTAGGGCCATGCGACGCGGCGGAAGTCGGGGAGGACCACCCTGTCCTGTTTTGCGTCGTAGTAGGGTGCCTCGGGGTAGCCGTAGATGAGGTGCTCGAGCTTGAGCTCCTCGGGCTTCGGAGCCTCAGGGAACCCCTCCCAGATCTCCTTGATGATCGCCTTCTTCTCCTTGGTCGTCGCCTTCTCGAGCGCCTTCGCGATTATACCCGTGACCTCGAAGACCTTGACGCCCTCCTCCCCCAGCATCTTGGGGAGCTGGAGCCACTGCTCGTGGCCCCCCTCCATCTGGGGGTGGACGCACCGCGGTAGGTACTGGAGGCTCGACTCGACGCCCTCGAAGGGGAGCCTCTTCTCCCAGAACGACTCGACGCTATCCTGGATGAGAACCGCGTTGAGCCTTCCCGACTCTGAGTTGACCGTCCACATGCAGCTAGGATTGGGTGGTTGGGGCTAAAATGGTTTCCAGCAGGTCTAGTCCTTGATGACGGAGCCGTAGGTCTCCTTTGTGTAGACGATGAGGACGACGAAGGTTACGGCGGCTATCCCGATGCTGATAAGGGTGGGAATGAAGAAGCTCCCTGTCATGTCAACTAGGCTGCCGTATAGGGGCGTCATGATGCTGGAGAATATGATGCTCAGCCCATTGATCAGCCCGAGGCCGATGCTCGCCTTCCTTAAGTGGGAGTATCTCCCCGACCATGCTGAAGTAGAGCACCCAGATGCTGTTGCCGACGCCCATGAGGGCCCAGAGCCCCGCGTAGATGGCGACCGAGTACCCAGCCGGCATAAGCACTATCCCGACGAGGGCGAGGAGGAACAGCCCGAAGAAGACTATTATTGGGGTCTTCCGCTTCCTGAGCCTGTCGCTGACGACGCCCATAGCGAGGCAGCCAATGAAGCCCGCGACGGTGCCGAGGCTCGTGACGAGCCCCGCCTCGACGTAGGTCAGCCCCTTCGACTCGATGAGGAACTGGTTGCCCCAGCGAAGAGGACGTAGTTGAAGGCCAGCAGTATGTAGGCGATGAGCATAGGACTGAAGCGCTTGTCGGCGAGGGTCTCCTTGAAGGAGGCGATGATCTCCCTCATATCCCTCTTCACTGGGGCCACAGGCTTGGGCCCGTCCTTGAGGACGAAGATATTTATCGCCCAGTTGGCGACGAGGACGACGAGCATAACCATGTAGAGGGCCCTCCAGTCTCCCAAGATGGAGGTGGCGAGGGGGAACCCCATGTAGCTCGTGAACCCACCTATGCCGCTGGCCGCGCTGAGAACGCCTATCGCCGTTGCCTTCCTCTCGGGTGGGAACCAGCGGATGATGACGGTGACGGCGTTGATGTAGAAGACGCTCGTGCCGATGCCCATGATCACCTGGGCGGCGAGGAGTAGCTCGTACCTGTAGCTAAGCCAGAATAGGGCGCCGCCGATGCAGGTGAGGGCGGTGAACCAGAGAATCGACTTCCGCGGCCCGAGGACGTCGGCGAGGACCCCCGCAGGGAGCTGCATTATGCCGTAGATGAGGAAGTACCCAGTGATGAGGAGACCCATCGCGCCGCGGCTGATACCCAATTCCACTGATGAGCACAGGTGTGAGGGCGGAAGCCGCGCTCCGCAGGAAGTTCTCGACGAAGTAGGTCAGGCAGACCGCCGCGAGAATCGTCAGGGCTAAGGCGTCTCTGTTTCTCCAAGTCGGAGGGTATGCGTACCCTACCCACATAAAACTTGCCACCCGCTGGCTGGCTAATCCTTCATATCCGCCGGTTCTCGACTCTCACCCATGGAGGAGCTCTCCTATCACCGGGTCCTCGCCGAGGACGCTGCGGAGCACGATGCGTGCCCCCTGAAGAGGGATTGCGCTAATTGCACGAAGTCACTCTGCGTCCAGCTCGTAGCCGTCGCCGACTTCCCCAGCCTCTTCGGGCGCTTCCACATAATCGGCTTCACGAACAACAAGGATGGAAAGGATCACACGATGGTTGTGAAGGGGGACGTGGCTGGGAGGGAGAGTGTCCTCACCCGTGTTCACAGCAGCTGCCTTACTGGGGACGCGCTGGGTAGCCTCCGCTGCGACTGCGGCCCCCAACTCAGAAAAAGCATGGCGATGATTGAGGAGGAGGGGCTCGGTGTCCTCGTCTACATGCAGCAGGAGGGGCGGGGGATAGGGCTCACGAATAAGCTCAGGGCCTACATGCTCCAGGACGGTGGGTTGGACACATACGATGCTAATATTGCCCTCGGCTTGCCGGCAGACGAGCGAGACTACGAGGTCTCCGCTGCGATGCTGAGGAAGGTGGGCGTCGGCGACATCCGCCTGATTACGAATAACCCGGCGAAGGTGGAGGCGTTGCGGAGGTACGGGGTGAGGATCAGGGACATCATCCCCATCCAGGCCGAGGTCACTGAGTTCAACGAGCGCTACTTCGAGGCGAAGAGGGACCGTTTCGACCACAGCATAGTGCTCGGGGGGAAGCATATGAGGGATCCCTGCGGCTGCAACCAGTGAGGGGCGTCCAGTAGGCTTATAGAGCTAGTTTCTCCCTTGTCTCTCGGTCGGTGAGCCGGTGAGCGGCCGCCGGGCCCGTATGGGTCTGAGGAAACTCCATCCACCGAGCAGGGCCGCGACGCCGCGAGGCGTGGCGCGAGAGCGTCGGCTCCGGACAGAAACGGTACCTCCCCCGGCTAATGCTGTGAGCCCCGGTCAGGGGCGAGGACGCCGGGTGGCGGGGGTGAGACGGCCGACCCGCGGGGTGAAAGGGCGAATAGGCGCCGGGTCCCTCCTGCAGGGGGCGCGGGTAGCCCGTATAGCTGAATGCCGCCTAGAACAGAAGGTGGGTTACGACCGGCACACCGACCACATTTCGAATAGTAAGCTAACATGGCCCGTGTTTGTGTCCCAGGGCGTTATTTTGTTTGCTGGGGTGGCTCTGAGCGCGCGCAAGTCTTCATGGTACGTAGAGCAGTTCCCCAATCATTTGTAGAATAGTATCTACCAAATTGAAATTATTACGAAGATCGGATTCGTCCAGAAAAACTACCCATTTTTAGCTCTGTATTTCAATATGCGCTCACTATAATAGAAAAATGGGGTTTGCGGGTGAAATCTCCACTGAAGTATGCGCTCGAATCCTACCGGGCCCGTCACCTTTCAGGTCCAGAACCATATTTGAGGCATTTCCCACCGTTAAGAAAAGCTCTTTCGAAAATTGAACGCCATAACCATGGCAAAAACAAGGAAGAGGCCGATATCCAACCACTCAAAAATAGGGGTGTTATTTAGAACGCTGAAGTTCAAATCAGCAACGACAGAGGCGAAGGCAACGACGGCGATGGGGCGAATAAACTTGGGGTGCCTGAGCAGAGCAACGGTTGAGAACACGATAAAGTCGCCCATATTAATCTGGAACAGCATCCCAATGAAACCATGTTGGGGACTCGGGAGCGGGAAGAAGCCCGTCAACGCTAAGGAGACCCCCGCCGCCACCCCGGAGGCTACTCCGAGTCCGAGCAACACATGCCCCCTGCGGGTTAGACCCTCTCGCCAAACAAGATAGCCGAGGCGAAGGCTGCGATGAGGAGGCCGGTCAGAGAGACGCCGATGTCGTAGAGTATTGCTCCGGCTGGGTTTTGGCTGTAGTTGCCGAGGTCGCTCAGCCAGTTGGCGTATGGAGTGTAGGCGGAGGGGTAAAATAGGTACGCTGAGGTCGTGAAAACTAAATACCCAATTACTGCGGTTAATCCCGCTACGTATCCTAACGGATGATTTCGAATGTTCATTGAATTGATGGCTCCTTTTTGTTGATGTATTGAGCTCGATTAATAAGGGAAGCGCACATTGTGCGCGCATATTTCGAGTCCTAAACAGCATCATATGCGCAATAATTCTCAGATAAAGAAATGGGAAATCAGCGGGAGATTTCTTCACTCGCGAAAAGGGGGTGTCGACAAATATTATTTTGTTTCAAGTATTTTTAGAGAAGTGTATTATTTTTTGCTGGTGGTTGGTTATTTTAGGTAGTCTTTGAAATAGTCTTTTACTAGGATTCGTATTGCGTTAAAATCGGCGGTTCCTAGAACCCCCATTTTGGTTCGGAAGCGTGAGTAGGTCATTGCACGGGCTTGGTATACTTGTGCTATGCTGGGTGCGGTCAGTCCGTTTGATCCTGAGGGTGATACTCTGTGGGTGTGTGAGAATCTTCCCGCGTCGAGGTTGGTTGTGAATGGGACGGCCATGATTAGCTTGGATTGGGTATGGTTGACTAGTACGACTGCTGGTCTGTCTTGGTCCTGTTCATGTCCTAATGTATCCGTTATGTGGACCCACCATACTTCTCCGGGAGTTGCAGTCGAGGCAGATGGTGCAGCCAATTGTCAGCCTTCTTCTTGTGATTCCCACTGGTCGCTTTCTCTTTTTAGTTCTTCAGTTAGATATTCTTCTTTGAATAGGAGTTCCTTCATTCTTGAGAGACCGATGATGATGGTTTCGTAGTTTAGGTGTGGTTTGAGGCCTCTGATGGCTCTGATTAGTTCATCGTCTTGTGTGATTCCACTTTTCACTAGGTATACGAATGTTGAGGTGGCCTCCATTAGGAATGAGTTTTCGAGGATGCCGCAGCAGTTTTTGATCCTGTCTAGTCGTGTCTCATCTGCTCGAGTTAGGTGATATGGGCTTTCGAGTCTGTTCAGTCTGAAGGATTGTGAATAATAGTTGCCTGATAGTTGTTGCGAATATGGCCCGGCTACGTGGATGATGAATTGATAGTCTGTGTCCATGCCTAGTGCTTGGTTTAGGTACGTGATTTTCTGGATTAGGTACCTGGAGTTGTAGTCAGCTGTCGGTGTTGGGTGAAGGCCTAGGTATCGTAGTGATGAGATGACTTTGTCAAAGTTCGCCATGGTTCAAGCCTCCATCTTTTATTATTTTTACTAGGTTTTCCATCCAGCTCGATATTTTTTCTATTTCTTTTCTTCCCTGGGTGGTTATGAAATATACGTCAAGTTTTTTGCCGTCTATTTCCACTTCTTCTTTTTTTATGTAGCCCATTTCGGTTAGAAATTTTAGGTTTGATATGAGTTTTCCATCAGATATTTTTAATGAGGTTTGGAATTCGCGAAATTGTACGCCGTCTCTGAAGAACGCTAATATGAAGAGGATTAGACTTCGAACGACTGTGATTGTTTTGTCGTCGAATGCCAGGGAGCTTTCCAGAAGTGTTTCTATCTCGTCGCTCACGGGCGTTCTTGTTTACATTACGTACCGTAATTAAATACTTTTAGGTTAACTTTGGAAATGAAAGTGATTTTGAAAGCTTTTTCCCTGCGTGATCGATCCTTAAGAAGACCTAACAAGTAATGGTAATATCGCAAATGCGGTTTTTATGGCTACATTTTGATGGATGGGTTCTAATCCCATTTTAGCGCATACTCGTTGAATCAGTAGGATACTTAACAGACGAGTAGGAATAGCCATAGTGGGATTTGCATCAGGTTCTCGTCTATTCTGAGGGTGTTTTTCGTCACTACTATGCCGAATGGTGGTTTGTATTTTTCCATGAATGAGTGGATTCCATCTAGCTCTGAGCGGGATATGTCGTTTTGATACTTTACCTCGATTGGCACCGGCTTATGGAATAATTCAAGGACGATGTCTACCTCACACCGCTTCTTATCATACCAGTAGTAACTTTCGGCGTCTAGTCCATATTCGACGTTGAATTTTAGTCGCCTGACGTGATCTGAGACTACGTTCTCGGTTATGAAGCCGAGTTGGGTGCTATTTCCTGCTATTGAGGGGTCGAGGTATCCTGTGACTGCGTTTCTTAGTCCGATGTCGTTGATGTATATTTTTTTCTCTTTTCTCTCCTGGAGTCGTCGGCTTTTGCTGTAGAAGCGAGACTCTGTGATGAGGAATGAGTATTGGAGGTAGAAGAGGTAGTCTCTGAGAGTCTCTTTCCTTATGTCAAGTTCCGCTTGTATTGTGCTATAGTTTAGCCTCTGGCAGCAATCGCTCGCTAGGACTCCGAAGAGAGCTTCGAAGGTCTTTGGATCCCTTATCGTGAAGGCTTTGACTACGTCTTTGTAGATTGTCTGGCTCAGGTAGTCTTGGAGGATGCTGGTGACTCTGTATATGTCCTCGGTGGCGACGACCTCTGGGTATCCGCCCTTCATGAGGTATTGTTGTAGGTAGACTAGAAGCTGGTCTTTTACGGGAGTGAGTTTGAGGTTTGCTCCTTCAAATTCGGTGTATAGTGGTGTGGGGGTATCCTGTGTTATGCTCTGTTTGAGTCCTTCCCTTAGACTCCAGTTGATCTTATCGTATAGTTGGTTCGTCTTCTATCCTGTTCTTTGAAGCGTACGACTTCGAGGTACTTCATTGGGCATACGATTTGTGTATGGATCCTTCCTGCCAGTGTCTCGATGGCTCCCTGCCTTATCGTGGAGCTTGATGATCCTGATACGGTGAACTTGATTTTGTAGCTTAGATCATACCAGCGTTTCAGGAAGAGCCCCCAGTTTGGTAGACTCTGGATCTCGTCTAGGAAGATGTAGATAGGTGCTTGGAGGTTCTCTAATGGTGTTTTGAGTATGTTAATCGTGTATAATTCGAATATTTTTTTGATGCTTTCCTCGTCGACTTTGAGGTAGAAGTAGTCGTCCACCTTTAGGAACATGATGCGGGGGGCTTCGACGGTTTTTAGGAGGTCCTGAATTAGCTGATACATGAGTGTGGTTTTTCCGACTCGTCGAGCGCCCAGAATCCCTGTAATTTCTTTTTGTTCGAGGCCCTCTCTTAGGTGATGGAAGTCCCTTCTTTTGAACGCTGGAGCGAGTGATGGGGGTACGTTCCCCGTTGTCCACCAGGGGTTCTGTTGGTAGAGGATCCTCAGTATGTCGGTGTCACTCGAAGCCTGCAATCCTGTTCACTTGGCTATTATGATAGCCATCATTGATATAAATATTGGCTATTATGATAGCCCTAAAATATAGCATTAAGGGCTATTATAACCAACTCTGATTAATTCGTAACCACTTTCAGGATGGTCCGTGGGCGCTTCGAGACGAAGATGCTTAAAAGAATGGGGGTGGAGACTCGAACGGTGTCTAGTCGTTGGAGTGCTCCTTGTCCCCTAGCTGTTGCGCTCGGTTCGTTTTCTTAAAGGTTGCTGAAAATTCGTCCCAGCTGAGTTATCTTGGGCGGGGAGGTTGGCGAAAGTGCTTAGATCATGTGCTGTTCAGTGATGCTCAAAAGTAGAATTTGTTGAGCTGTTTTCGCTGATTGCTCTATTTGGAGGCTTGTCGGCAGGTGGCGGGTGAGTCTTCGGGGGCTGCGCCAAGCGGCCGTAAACCCGCTTCCATCGCCGACGAGGCGGTTGCCCGTATCATGGAGCTTCTCCGTCTGGCCGATGCGAGCCTGGTTGACCTTGAGGCTCCTGTTTTCACGTATGGTACCATTCCTCTCAAGGTCTTCTATTTGATATGGCGTCAGGGTGGAGTCGTTTATACGCCGGAGGTTGTGCGGATGGGCTTAGCGGCTGGTCTCTCGCGGAGTAAAATCTTCGAAGCCTTGACTCGGCTCGATGAGGATGGCTTCATAACGCGGGTTGGGCCTAGGATTCAGGTCCGGAAACGGGACTAAACCTTATCCGCGTGGTCCCGGAAACGGGACCATATTCCCCGAGATTGGAATGAGTTCTAAGAGGTTCTCGAAGATCGTCACGTTTTAACGACACGGTAGATGTTGGGGCCGCGACTGCGCTTGTGGAGTCGTTCAGTGATGCCTCTGGTAGGGTCTATGTTGGCTTGAAGATGCTGAGTGGTGTCTATGATTCGCCTCGGGAATTCGAGGAGGCTCTGCATGGGTTAATTAATGCTCACCGGTCTGGGAAGAGTCCTCGTGAGACTTGGGGGTGCTTCTTCACCGACGCCTTGGGCGCTGAGAAGATTGGTGAGACTCTGAGGAAGGCTGCGGAGGAGATGACTCAGTGAGGTCCTCCATTGTTAGGCCCGGGTTTAATGAGTCCTCGGATTATTCGAGTTGTATTGATGTTGGCGAATATCTGAGTCGTTGGGCGAGGTGGCGGCTCGTCTCCGAGTGCGTTGGGGCCCTGAGGAAGCGTCGAAGGGTGGAGGGTGGAGTGCTTCGTGGGGTCGTCCAGGAGTTTGCTGGCTTGGCCGGTGTCTCGGGGAGGACAGTTGAGAGGTGGCTGGCCCGTGGTGTGCAGAGCTGTAACGTGAACGCTGAGAGAATCGTCGAGATAGCCTATGAGTTGTGCCCGGCTGAGGCTGAGAAGATACTCCGAGAGGACCTTGATAACCACAGCGAGGCATTGGAGGCGTTTCAGTTTAGGAGTCGACATTGGGGGATCGCCCGGTGGAGGTGTCCTCGGGTTGAGTGAGCTATCCCGTGAAGGTGCTGCGGAGAGGATCCTCTGGAGCCTGGGGATGCATGGTAAGCCTCACCAGGTAAGACTTCTCCTCGACCTGATAGACCGCGGGGAGGCCTTCACGGCGCCGGAGTTGGTTCAGAGATGTGATGTGCCTCGTGGACTAGTTTACCCTTTCCTCGCTAGTCTACGGCGTAGAGAAGTCGTATTCTCCCTTCCTCGCCCCGAGGAGCCTGGGGAGTGGGCTGAGGTTTATGGTCGCGTTGTGCTTCGGCGGAAGAGGCGTGAGCTGCATCTCATCGGGCCTGCTCCTCTCGCTCTCAACATGGGTAGGCTTAGGATCCTCGCTGCGGAGGGCTGCGACGACCTGGAGGCGCTCAGTGTTCTCAAGGAGGCTGAGGTATGAGTATTCCCGAGTTCAAGTCTGCTGATCAGGTGAAGTTCGAGGACTGGGAGAAGACGCATAATCGGCGGTTCACGGATGTCCTCCGGCTATTTGATGCGGCGATGATTCAGGCGAGGGAGAGCTCGCCGGATGGCTGGGGTTTCGCTGCTGAGGCGTGTATTCAGGGCTTCGAGTTGAAGCTCACGGTCATGCCTCCAGCTAGGTCTGGGGGATACGGTGGGAAGGGCGGGTCAGCGCCGGTGTTCAGCAGGGACCGTGTTCAGGCGGTTGTGATGGAGAACCCGGATCTCCTCAGCTTCAAGGAGGAGGGTGGGGTGGTGACGGTCTCCACGAAGAAGTACCTGGACAAGGAGTGGGATGGGATAAACACCCGCCTGAAGGAGGCGGGTATGAGGTATGTTCGGGAGAACAAGAGGTGGGAGCAGGCTTGACGATGCCCCCGTTCGAGGCTCCGCCTCTCACATGGTTCCAGCGCCTCGTCCTCAGGGTCTGTGGTCGTGTTCGGATCGGCTGGCTGAAGGGCCCTGGGTGGAGGGCCTGGCTGCCGGCTATCGCCTTCGTCTGTGGGCGACACGGGGTTGTCGTCGACTACGAGCACGGGTACGAGGGTATCCTCGTCTGTCCCCTCTGCCAAAGTGAGGAGGCCTCGCCCGATGCTGGGAAAAGTGGAGGGTTGAGCCGGTGACTGTGAAGGGGACGCGGAGGATCGGTGGAGCCACAGTCACTGATCCTGACCGTTTCTACGCGCAAATCGTACTCGCCGCGGACTACGCGAAGGACCCTGAGGTGGCCAGAGGCCAGCTGATCCACATGGTCGTATCGGCCATCAAGGAGGCGAAGAAGCCGGGTAGTGGTGGGTATGGTAGCTGCAGCACCTGCGACGTCCTAGCTGTGGTTAACCTCGATGAGGTGCGGCGCCGGCTCATCTGCGCCGAGTTCTACGTCGTGAAGGGTGAGTACCGTGACGAGGAGGCCTTCAGGTGAAGACCGTGACGCTGAGTAGCAAGGAGTTCATGTCGATCCCCGGCTACAGCACGAAGCGTAGCGTGGGCCAGTGGAAGGGGGACATAGATGCCCTCCTCTACGATCTGCCGAAGAACAAGGTTCGTGTCAAGAGGAAGGGGTGGCTTGAGGAGGATGGGGAGGAGCGGTTAGCCCTGGAGCTGGAGGTGACGGTCCCCAACAGCAACGTGACGAGGAACATGACCTTCATGCTCTCCCCGGTCCTCATCATGAGGAAGGTACACAGGAATGGTAAGTGGGAGAGTGTCCCCGAGGAGAGGGCGAGCT
>CAWGAT010000002.1:0-107236 GCA_963820555.1 Candidatus Bathyarchaeota archaeon | reverse complement strand
CATCAAGTAGTTTTGGTTCAGGGCGTTTCCACCTTTTTAAAATTGTTCTTGTCATTTAATCCCTCATGGAAATCGTATTACTTCCGACCAACTAACGGCTATCTCTGTTATATCATCCGTTTCTTCTATTATTTGTTCAATCGATTCAACAATAAGATCCCTTGAAATCTGGAATTGGTTCTCAATTAATGTCCAGGATAATTCTTGAATTATTGCTTCTATCTCTGGATAATGAACTAGTTGTGAAGTTAAATAATCAGAATACCATAAAAACGCTAGTATTTTTACCATATCTTCACTAATTTTTGTTTTAATTAAATCCCAACCAGATATTATTTTTATTTGTTTAATAACGTCATTATTTATTTCATTATTATGAATATTTTCTAAATTGCTAGGAGATATATCATTTATGTAATAAGGTGTAATTTTATGTATTGTCATAAACCATGAGTATATTGAATAACCGTTATTTTCTATTATTTCTATATTTTTTAAAGGATAATCTGATGTACCTAACATTCTGTTCCAACCAATTTGGATTATGCTATCCCAATTTTTTGGGGTATTTTTGATATTTTTCATTTCTTCTATTAGTTTTTTCTCTATTGTATCTGCGTTCTTATTTTCAATACTAATTTCTTGTTTATACTCAGAATCTGAATTCCAATAAGGCGATTTACAATTTGGGCATACACGTGGTAATGTTGAGCTTCTTAAAATCCAAGTATGGCCGCATCTGTTACATTTTGAAGTAGGTACTTGATACGCCATGTTAAAACCTATATACCTATGGGTATATAAGATTTTATAATCTAATGTGAATTAATCGATTCTTTATACTATTAAATTATTGAGAAAAAACTAAACCCTTTTAACCCGCAACCCACCCCATCCCCCAGTCACCAGAGAATCCCGCATGTTTTGGCTCGAAGCCCAAAAGGCCACGACAACGACAAGCCGAATTCCAGTGACCAAGGAGACCAAAACATGCAGATAACATCATTCGACCAACTCCACCTAACCCCAGAGATCATGCAGGCCATAGCCGACATGGGCTGGGAGACCCCCACACCCATACAGGCCGAGGCCATGGCACCCCTACTCGACGGCAGGGACGTACTAGGGCAGGCACAGACCGGCACCGGGAAGACCGCCGCCTTCGGCATCCCCATGATAGAGCGGATAGACCCCAAACTCAAGACCGTCCAGGGCCTAGTACTCGCCCCCACACGGGAACTCGCCGTCCAGATCGCCGACCACCTCAACGCCCTCGCCACACACAGAGGCATTAAGGCCACCGCCATCTACGGCGGCGAACCCATACAGCGCCAGACACGCGCCCTAAAGCAGGGCACCACACATAGTCGTCGGCACACCCGGCCGCATCCTCGACCACCTCGCCCAGGGCACCCTAAACCTCCGCAACGTCACCGTCGCCGTCCTAGACGAGGCCGACAGAATGCTCGACATGGGCTTCATCCCCGACATCAAGCGCATCCTCAGCAACACCCCCAAGGAGAAGCAGCTTAGCCTATTCAGCGCCACACTAGACAACAACGTCCTACAACTCAGCAAGGAGTTCATGCACCACCCACTCAAGATCATCGTCAGCAAAGACGAGATCGCCGTAATCCAGATAGCGCAACGATACGTCGAGGTAGAGCCCCGCGACAAGTTCCAGGCCCTAACAGCCATACTCGACACCCAGCACGTCGAACGCGCCATAATCTTCGCCCGAACACAACGCGGCGCACAACGCCTAGCTAAGATGCTACACGACCGCGGCTACGACGCCAGACCTCTACACGGAGGACTAACCCAGCCCCAGCGCGACGCCGTCACAGAACAATTCAGAGCCGGAAAACTCCGAATCCTCGTCGCCACAGACGTAGCAGCACGCGGCCTCGACATAAGCAACATCACCCACATCATCAACCACAACATCCCCGAGGACCCCGCCAACTACTTCCACAGAATCGGCAGAACAGCCCGAATGGATGCAGAGGGCACATCCATAAGCCTCACCGCCCCCGACGAGCTCAAGGACCTCAAACGAATAATGGCCATGACAAAGACACGCATCACCCCACTCGCCCTCGACATCACCCCCACCGAGGCCCCCGCGGCAACCAAGTGCGCCAAGTGCGGCAAGACTTTCGTCCCCACCTTCACCCCCCCGCCGAACCAGCCCGTCTACTGCCCAACCTGCTATAAGACCCACCAGAACAGACGAAGACCCACTGAGCCCGGCACTGACCGCAGGTTCCCCACGAGTCCCCGCCGCTACACGCCGCGCCCGAGAACGAGCCGACCCAGATTCTAGTCCTCAGTTCTCGCCCCTCGCGAAGAAGAAGGTAACACACGCGAACAGGCGCCTCCTCGGACAAAACGTATGAATTCGACCTAGACCACAACGATCACTTTTCACTCTTGTAAGCCCTGTCGATAGTCAACTCTGCTATGTCCGATGCGTACTGACTGATCCTCCTGATCCCCTCCCTGATGTTGATGACTTGGGATAGAACCGATGCATCATGCCTCTCCCCCATCACCGGCAGCGGCGTCAACTCCCTATAGATCTCCACGATAACCCTCTCACCATCGATGATGTCGTTAGTCGGCTCCACATTCGAGGAGAGAAAGCATCGAACGGCCAGATCGTATGATGAGAAGGCCGTCTCCCCCGCCCTGACGAGCCCATTAAGCATATCCGCAGGAAGCTTCACGTCACTGTCTATCAACGCGACGACGCTCGTAGCTATCCCCGAGACGTGATCCGCCACCCTCTCGATGCTCTGAACCAAGTTCTGATACTCCAAACAGTCAAGGGGATCGAGCCCCAGCTTGTTCCCCAGGGAAAGGTCGAGGGCCGCGTTCCTAATCAACCTCAACAGGAAGAACATGAGTTGGTCGACGTCATTCTCAAGGGCTATGGCGGAAGCCGCGAGTCCCCTATCACTATTTTTCAGGGCGTTCAGCGTGTCCCTGAACATTGAGTAGGTGATGAGGTGAATCCTCTCCACTCCCGATAAGACTGACACCCTGGCCTCGTCGATCAGAGCCTCGAGGATTATACTGCTCGCCTCGGACTCGATGATCATCATGTATAGAGTCCCAGCTATCCGCCGAATTGCTGTCTGCTGCTCAACGGTGAAGATCCGCTCCGACTTGAGGTTGATGAGAGTGTACCCGTCTAGGTAGGCTCCGATGATCTTCCTTATAATCGAGGAGTCATCCTCTCCCGCACCTAGTCCCAACTGGATTCTCTTGACCTCCTTCTCTGCACCGTTCGATGGATAAACGAAGAGCGAACCGTCAGACATGAGTAGAACCGAGACCCAGTCCCCCCGATCTAGGCGGTTCCTCTTCAGCCAGATTTTTGGGAGAGATATGACTCGAGACGACTGGCCAAGGGCCACTATCTTACGGCGCTCCATACCAACCATATATATACATATATGCTAATAATAATAGTATTTCTGAAAAATATATATTACAATCAAACAATATCCATCACGCACCCAACTCGTGAGGTGACCCTGTGTGTCCAACAAAGTTGTAGAGACTGCCAAGAAGAGCATGGGCACGGACGATAAAGTAGAAAAAACCTTCTCAGGGACGATTGATGGAAAATACGGCTATCTAGTCATAACGAAGAACAAGCTACTCTTCCTCAAGGAGGAGGGCTTCCTCAGCAAGTCGTACAATGTAACCTATAACCTCCCCTATGAAAAGATACGCGACGTCTCAGTGAAGGACAAATACAACTTGGAGATCACTGACTTGACAAACGGGAGGAAGGTCTTCGTCAGCGAGATCGCCGCCTCCGTCATCGAGACGAGCCTTAACTCGTTGAGAAATGCCGGAAAATTAGCCGCCCCCATGCCTTAACTCCCCTTTTTTTTGTAGCATTGTACAGTTGGAGTGTTACTCCAGCCAGATTCTAGCTCCGAGGCCCTTTCTCAGTCCTCTCCCTCATGATGATCCTCAATGCCACTTGGGGAGAAGCGGGAATTCTTAAATCCCCAAGAATTCCAATGGTAATCAAGATGGTCAGAAAGGCGCTAATCCTCGGCGAACTCAACAGCCAAGTCACCGGCGTGAAAACCCGCGAGACCCTCGCGAAGATCTCCTCCCTCCCCGGCGTCAAGGACGCTGAGTACATAGCCGGCCCCTACGACTTCTACCTCATCGCTGAGGTGGACAACCAGGACGAACTCACCAAGATAGTCACCTCCCTCCGAGAGATGGAGGGCATCAAGGAGACCATGACCTGCCTCGTCCTCCCCTCAAAGAAAAAGAAGTGACAACCAACCACCCCGTGTACCGCCGTCCCAGAAAAATAGTAATAAATACTGTAATTACCCCAGATATGGGGAGTCACATGGAGCGCGCAATAATACTCATCAAGGTAGACCCAAAGATTGAGAAGCAGGTCCTCGACGAAATCAGACACCTCCGCGGCGTCAAGGAAGCCCACTACCTATACGGCCCCTACGACATAAGCGCGAAGATAGAGGTTAAGACCCTCGAGGATATGGAGGACCTCGTCCTCAACAGGATCAGGGACATATACGGCGTCTCAACGACGATGACCTGCTACATCGCCGAAGAGGACTAGTCCCTTCTCATTACGTACTCGTGGATGGCCTTCGCTGCCTTCTTTCCCGCCCCCATGGCGCTTATCACGGTCGCCGCCCCACTCACCACATCCCCGCCCGCGTAGACCCTCTCAAGGGTCGTCCCCATCGTCTCCTCATCCACGACGATTGTGCCATGACGGCTAACCTCCAGCCCACGAGTCGTCTGCTGAATAATGGGGTTCGGAGACTGCCCAACCGCGACCACCGCGTTGTCCACGTCGATGAAGAAGTTCGACCCCTCCATGGGCACCGGCCTCCGCCTACCCGATGAGTCAGGTTCGCCGAGCATCATCTTCACACACTCCATCCTCGACAGGTACCCCCGAGAGTCGCCGACGAACCTCACCGGGTTCGTCAGCAGCTCAAAGATGACCCCCTCCTCCCGCGCGTTCTCAACCTCCTCATGCCGCGCCGGCAGCTCCTCAAGCCCCCTCCTGTAGACGATGTACACCTTCTCAGCGCCGAGCCTGAGCGCGCACCTCGCCGAGTCCATCGCCACGTTCCCGCCACCGATCACCGCCACCCTCCTCCCCACTTGGATCGGGGTACGGTACTCCGGGAACTTGTACGCCTTCATCAGGTTGGTGCGGATCAGGAACTCGTTGGCGGAGTAGACGCCGTTCAGGTTCTCGCCGGGGACCTCTAGGAAGTTTGGGAGCCCCGCGCCGCTCCCGATGAAGACGGCGTCGAAGCCGCCCCCCAGCAGCTCCGAGACCGTGGCGAGCCTCCCCACAGTGGAGTCGAGGTGTATCCTCGCCCCGAGCATCCTCACGTACTCTACCTCGGCCTGGACGATCTCCTTGGGAAGCCTAAACTGGGGGATGCCGTACATGAGCACGCCCCCCGCCTTGTGGAGGGACTCGTAGATGTCGACCTCGTGACCGAGCTTGACAAGCTCCGCCGCAACGGTGAGCCCCGCTGGCCCGGAACCGACAACGGCTATGCGCTTCCCGGTCGGGGAGACGATCTCCGGCATCTCGACGCCGCTCACCCTCTCCTGATCTGCGACGAAGCGCTCGAGGCGCCCTATAGCAACGGGGTCCCCCCTCACCCCGAGGACGCAGCTCTTCTGGCATTGCTCCTCTTGGGGGCAGACTCTGCCGCAGATTGCTGGGAGCGCGTTCATCTGCTTGATCCTGCGAGCAGCCTCCATTGGCTTCCCCTCCTTGACGAGGCGGATGAAGCCCGGTATATCCACCCCGACGGGGCATCCGGGGACGCACTGTGGCTTCGGGCATGTGAGGCACCGAGATGCCTCCGCCGCCGCCATTCCCTCGTCGTATCCACACGCCACCTCATCGAAGTTACGGGTCCTCTCCTCGGGACTCTGCTTCGGCATCTCTATCTGAGGTCCAATCGGCATCAGACCACCCCCCTCTCCCTCAGGACCATCGCGATCTTCTCCTGTGGCGTGTAGTACCTCATCCTCGAGACGAGCTCATCGAAGTCGACGGCGTGGCCGTCGAAGTCGGGGCCGTTGACGCAGGCGAATCTCGTGTGCCCACCAATCGTCACCCTGCATGCGCCGCACATACCGGTCCCATCAACCATTATCGGGAAGAGGCTCACCGTCGTCGGCGTACTCAACGGCCTCGTCAGGTCGGAGACGAACCGCTGCATGCTCGTTGAACCAATTGTGAAGACGTGGTCGAACCGCCTTTCGGCGAGGAGTCCTTTGAGTATACCGAAGCCCTCCCCGTCTTCGGCGACGAGGGACTCGTCGCTTGCCTTCCTCGCCTCGTCGACCATGAAGAGTTGATCAGGAGTCCTCGCCCCAATCACCGAGACAACCCTGTTTCCTTCTTTCTTTAGGGCCTTGACAAGGAATACGTGGGCGCCGATGAAGACGCCGTTTGCGACGCAGAGGACGTTTCCGTATCCCTTAACCTCAGTCGGGTTCCCGAGGGGACCCGAGAGGTTGAGGATACTATCCCCCACCTGGAGGGCTCCGAGCTGCTGAGAGGAAGATCCGACCTCCGCGATGTATAGAGTGATGGTGCCCTTTTTGGGGTGGGTCCCACCGAGGGTTATTGGGATCCTCTCCCCTCTCTCATCCACCCTGACGATGACGAACTGCCCTGGCTTCCCCCGCTTCGAGACGGCCTCAGCCTCAACCTCGAGCATCTTCACGTTCGGGGTCATGGTCCGCTTCTTGACGATCCTGTAGGGCTGGGTGTTGCTGAACGGGGCGCTACACTGTTTATGGCTCATTTCTGCTCCCCTCCCTTCACCTGCAGGGCGTGGACCTCCTGCCTGTTCAGGACGCCTATCCTCTTGATCCTCTCAGTGAACTCCCCCATGAAGGAAGCGAACTCTCTCGGCATCCCTGCGCTGCAGAAGAACATCTCGAGCCTGTCGCCCCCTACACCAAGGTTATTGAGGGTCTTCTTCGCCGCATCCACCCGCCTCTCCGCGATGATGTTGCCGTCCACGTAGTGGCATTGCTCCTTCAAGCACCCCGCAACGACGACGCCATCCGCGCCCCTCTGGAAGGCCTCGAAGACGTGCTTGAAGTCTACCCTCCCAGAGCAGGGGACGAGGATGATCCTTACGTTCACTGGGTAGTTGAGCCTCATCACTCCGGCGAAGTCCGCCGCCGCGTAGGAGCACCACCTGCAGGCGAAGCAGATGATGACCGGCTCAGCCTCCTTCCCCGGGTCGAGCCATCGCGTCGGGCTGAGTAGCCCGTCGACGGCGGGGATGAGCTGGTCGTCCTTGAAGTACCTCAGCTGCATCGCCCCCATGGGGCACTCGACAGAGCAGACGCCGCAACCCTTGCAGGACGCCTCGTTTACCACCGGTAGGCCGGTGGCGCCCCACTCGATTGCGTCGAATGGACAAGCGCTAGCGCAGGCACCACATCCTACGCACATCTCCTCGTCAAGGGTCGCCTTGACGGCCTCGGTCTTGACCTTCCCCTTGCTCATGGGGATGGCCGCCCTAGCTGCCGCCGCGAGGGCTTGGCTGACGCTCTCGGAGACGTTCTTCGGTCCATGCGCCGTGCCGCAGAGGAAGATGCCGTCGGAGCTGAAGTCCACGGGCCTCATCTTCGGGTGCGCCTCGAGGAAGAAGCCGTCCGATGTTAACGGGACGCGCAGCACCTTCGCAAGGGCCTTCCCCTCCTCCCTCTGGATGAGTGGCGTCGAGAGAACCACGAGCCCCGCATCGATCACCGTCTCCGACCCGAGCAGGGGCTCGTAGACGGAAACAGTCGCACCATCGCTAGTTAGTGACACATTTGGTGGCTTCTCCTGCTGGAACTTGACGAACCTTACTCCTCTCCTCAGCGCCTCCTGGTAGGTCACCTCGCCCTCGATGCCGTACGTCATGAGGTCCCTGTACATCATGTAGACCTCCGTCGAGGGGTTCAGGTCGATGAGCTTCAACGCGTTCTTCACAGCCACGTCGCAGCAGACCCTGGAGCAATAGACTCTCCCCCTCTCCTCCATCGCCCCCACGCACAGGATCATCACGACCCTCTTCGGCGGAGTCACTGAGGCGCTCTTGAGCCTCTTCTCCAGCTCAAACTGAGTGATCACCGCAGGAGTCTCACCGTACATGTAGTACCCGGTGGGGGTCAGAGGCTCGGCCCCAGTGGCGACGATTATTGTCCCCACCTTCATGTTCAGGTCAGCGCCATCCTTTTCGATCTCGACGTCGAAGTTCCCTAGGAACCCGTCGACCCTCTTCACCCTCGCGGAGGTGAGGAGCTGGACTTTATCGCTCCCCTTGATCCTGTCTCCGAGGTTCTGGATGAGCTCCGACGCCTCCCTAACGCCTGGGAAAAGTGTATGCAGGTCCCTCAGCATGCCCCCGGTCTCTTTTTCTTTCTCGACGAGCACGACATCGAAACCCTGCTCCGCCAAGGATAGCGAAGCGGTCATCCCCGAAACCCCAGCCCCAATGACCAGGGCGGAGGGGAGGACGTCGATCTCCATCTCCTCCTCAGGTTCAAGACGCGCCGCCTTGGAAACCGCCATCTGGACGAGGTACTTCGCCTTCTCCGTAGCCGCGGCCTTGTCCTTGTGGATCCAGGAGTCTTGCTCCCTGATGTTCACCATCTGGAACAGGTACTTGTTGAGCCCCGCCTCCTCGACGGCCTCCCTGAATACGGGCTCGTGCGTCCTCGGCGTGCAGGCGGCAACGATAACCCGTTCGAGCCGTTGCTCTTTTATGGCCTCCTTGATGTTCTTCAGCCCTTCCGAGGAGCAGGTGTGGAGGTTCTCGCCGACGTATGCGACGCCGGGTATAGTCCTCGCAAACTCTGCGACCTTCGGCACGTCGACGACGCCCGCGATGTTTGTGCCGCAGTGGCAGAGAAAGACCCCGACTCGTGGGTTCGAGGCTCCGCCCTTCGTCGCCTTTCTCTTCATTCTCTCATCGCCCTCCTCATGACCTCCGCGCTCATGGCGGTGGCCCCACTCGCCTCCGCTATAGTGTCGGGGATGTCCTTAGGCCCCTGTGAGTAGCCGCAGACGAAGACACCCTCCTTGGTAGTCGATAGCGGCGAGAGCATGTGGTCTGGTTGGACGAAGAAGTCATGCTCGTCGAGCTCGACTCCCAGGATCTCCGCTAACCTCCTGTTGTCGCGGCTCGGCGTGAGTGCGGTGCAGAGGACGAGGAGGTCGACGCGCTTCTGCTGTATCTTCCCCGTCATCGTGTCCTCGTACCAGAATGAGAGACTACTGTCCCGCGGCTCCTCTCTCACCTCCGCGGGCTTCGCCCTGATGTACTCTACGCCGTACTCGTCCCTCGCCCTGTTCACGAACTCCCTGAACCCCTTTCCGAAGGCCCTCATATCCGTGTACATGACGGTAACCTTCGCCTCGGGGGCATGCTCCTTAACGAGGATGGCCTCCTTCGTGGAGTGCATGCAGCACACCGCCGAGCAGTACGGATAGCCCTCCGAGAGGCTGCGCGACCCGACACACTGGATGAAGGCAACGCTCTCGGGGTGCCTCCCATCAGAGGGCCTCAGGAGCTGACCCTCAGTCGGGCCCGTAGCGGTTATCATCCGTTCCAGCTCGAGGGCAGTAACCACGTTCTTGAAGCGCCTATACCCGTACTCCTTCAACGGGGAAGGATCGTAGGTGTCGAGGCCCGTCGCCACGATAATACTCGCGGCGTCTATCACCTTCTCCTCCGCCTTTTGCTTGAAGTCGATGGCTCCTGCTTCGCAGAACCTCTCGCAGACCTTGCAAATCCCCTTGGTCAAGTAGAGGCAGTTTCTATCATCTATGCTGTAGATGAGTGGCACCGCCTGTGGGAAGGGGAGGTGGGCCGCCCTCCTCGTGGATAGTCCCATCTGTGCCTCATCCGGGACCCTAACTGGACACTTGGAGGCGCAGACGCCGCACCCTATGCACTTAGACTCGTCTATGTATCTGGGCTTCTTTGTGATTGTGACCTTGAAGTCGCCGGCGTCTCCCCTCCACACGCGTCACCTCGGAGAGGGTTAGCAAATTGATGTTTGGGTGCCTGTAGACCTCTATCATCTTCGGGGCGAGTATGCAGATCGCGCAGTCCATCGTCGGGAACGTCTTATCGAGGAGGGCCATCTTTCCCCCTATGCTAGGGGTCTTCTCGACAAGGTGGACCTTAACACCCCTGTCGGCGAGGTCTAGGGAAGCCTGTATTCCCGCTATCCCGCCGCCGATGACCACAACTGAAGCCGCCTTACCCACGCCACTTCGCCTCCATCTTCTGGATCGCAAGCTCAACCGGGCTCTGGTTGAGGTGCAGCCCCAGCTTCCTCGCGTCCAACCCCATCGCGAGGCCGAGGAGCTGAGTGTAGTAGAAGACAGGGATCTCTGATCCCCTCGTCCTCGACGACCCTCTTTATCACGTCCTGCCTCGCGTCGTACATCTTGTAGCAGAAGGGGCACACGACAACCATCCCATCGAAGCCCCTCCCCTTAATCGATGTCAGCTTCGCCCCCGCTATCTTGAGCGCCGTATCTATGTCGTGGAGGCCGAGGCTGGACCCGCAGCAGTCGAGCCTCTCTGGGTAGTAGGCTGCTTCCGCTCCAAGCGTCCGGATCAAGCCATCGAGAATCTTTGGGTCCTCCGGGTCCTCGGGTCTCCCCACGACGCTGGGCCTGAGGGCGTGACACCCGTAATGTGGGGCGAACCTGAAACCCTCCAGGCTATGCGTCAACGAGGCACGTATCTTCTCCTCGCCCACCTCGCCGTTTAATATCTCCAAGAGGTGTAGCACCCTACTACTCCCCTTGTACTCGAGACCCTCTGGGGCCAGGTTTTTATTGACTTGTCTGACCAGCTCGGGGTCCCTGTCGAGCGCGTGCTTAACCTCCGAGATAGAGGCGTGGCAACCGTTGCAGAGGGCGAAGAGGTCGAGCCCTTCCCTCTCTGCTAGCGCGAGGTTCCTCGCCGATAGGTAGAACATGGTCGGCATATTCAGGCTCCTCAACGGGTAGCCGCAGCAGCTGAAGCCGGGCACGTCGACGAGCTCCACCCCGAGCTTGGATAGCACCTCACGCGTCGACATTTCGATGTTGTATAGTTCGGTCCGGATCCAGCACCCGAGATATAAGGCGTACCTCATGGCAGGTCCCATTTGAAACTCTCATCGAGGGCCTTCCTGAATGCTTCAATGTCCTCAGGGGGCTGAAGCTCAGGTAGGCCGAGGTTGACCCTATCATAGGATTCGAAGTCTCTATCGAAGACCTCTTGGTTTCCTTGTACTGTGCTGAGCCTCTTTATCGAGTTTGATATCATGGTGAGGTTCTCGGGGAACGGTAACCCCGCCCTCACAGCCATGTTCTGAAGGGTGATGATAATGTCAAAAGGAGTAACATCTCTCGGGCACCTCTCCATACACTGGTGGCACTGAGTGCACTCCCAGATGAAGCCAGACCTCAGAAGCTCATCGATCTTACCCCGCTGAACCATCAGGACCACCTTCCGGGGCTTCAACTCAAGGTACCTAGCCGCGGGGCAACCACTAACACACTTCCCGCACTGATTGCACTGCTCAAAGGGGACCCCGCCCCGCTGAATGATGCTTGGTAGCTTGATCATTACAACACCTACAGTATTTACATAGAGATGAAGTATTGTTTGCGGTTTCCCAAGTGGAAAGCCTTTTCACATCCTTTTTCTCGTTAAAATTCTCTAATCCGCAATGAAGCAAGTCATTGATGACCGAACGCCAGGTATCTTCCTGATAACGCTCGTAATAATGTTCTCGATATCACTAAGAGACCCGGCCACTAGTTCAAAATAGGCATCGTATGGTCCGTATAGCAGGCTCGCGTTCTTAATATCGTTTCGAGACCTAAGTGTACCAAGAACAGTCTTGTCCATGTTTGGCTGGACTTTTAAGAACACCATCGCCTCTTCTAACAAAATATTCCCCGTTATTTCTCTAGCATCCGTAAATTTAATCATTTTGAAGAAAAAAACACTAAATATTTTCCAATTTGTCTAGTTTAGGACAATATTATTCGTATATGTTCAGGAATTTAAGGAATAATTACGTGTTTATTTCTTACAATGCTCTTCCCTGCTCACCCGCCGAGTCGCCTCCCGCTGACTACCTATTATTTAGCTAAAACTAGGTCACACTAGGAAGCGCTAGATCAGACCCGCGGCTACAACCTAGCCTCCACCAACTCATCCGTCACCAACGCAGACAGGATCTCCTAACTTTACATCACGCTCGCGAAAATAGATGACCCTCTCCGACCCTCAAGACACCTAAACCATTGTTAGTCCTCGCCCCTTACGAAGAAGAAGGTCACACCCGCGCTGAACAGAGACGACGCTGCAATGACTGAGTACATGTATATCGACGGTGCACCCGACTCAAGGATAAGAGGAGCCACATACATACCGAATGCCATACCCAGGTACCGGGCAGTGTTTAGGAGCCCCATCCCTTGCCCCGTCCTTCCCGCTTTCCCTCCGAGAAGGTTCTGAGGCAACCCCGCCTGAACCACACCGATGACCACCCTCATCACTATGAAAACGACCGGGCTGAATGCGAACGCCGTTGCCTCGATAGCAAGGGCGGTCACAACCTGGAAGGCCGTTATCCTCCTACCCGACGATAACTTAGTAAAGATAGGTGTTGCCACCGCGTAGGCGAGCCCATTCGCTATCGTGGCTATCGTCGTCCATGTCAGGAGGTCGCCCGATGCAACACCGAGCGACGAGAGGAAGAATGGTACGACGGGAGTGATGAAGCTGATCCCCGCATATGCGCAGAACAGAGCCGCCGCCGTGGGCAGCAGTGTGCGTATGTCGCTAAACTTGAAAACATCCCTCTCCCTCCCCTCCGGCCTCGCCGTCTTCATCACCAGTATCAATGGGAATATTGCCGCGAAGACAACCGCCTGCGAGAATATAGTCCACCGGTAACCAATGACCGCGGCTATAGCACCACCCAAACCGGGGGAAATGATGCTGCTGATCGTCGACGCGGCGATCTGGTAACCCAGATACTTCTTCAGATCCTGTGCCGAGGCGACGATCCCCACCACCACGAAGAGGATCGTGCTGAGCCCACCGAACAGGCTCTGAATAATCCTCAAGGCGACGAGCTGCGTAACATTCTGCGAGAACGCCATACCCGCATACGTCGCGATGTTCCCGATCAAAACGATGATGAGCACCTTCTTCGTGCCCACCTTATCACATATCCACCCCCATACGGGTGCGGTGAAGGCCAATCCACCGTACCAGGCAAGGTTCGAGACGCCTGTCCAGTAGGTCGCGTTGACAAGCGACTCACCGAGGTCGTGGTTGATGAAGAGAGGCATGAAGCTACCCATCAAGCCGAATGCCAGTGAGCAGAGAAACTGCGCCACGATGGAGGCCTTCAAGGTGTCCTCCACGACGCCCCTCAGATCAGTGAACGTCGGTATACGCAACCACAGATGCCTTCTAACGAATCTAATTCTGCCTCAGGGGAAGACAGAGGCTGGATTTAAGGAAAGCGATGTTAAACCCATCAGGAATCATAGAAATAGAGGAGCCGACATAACCTTCCCAAGGGGGCTTATCCCTCCCGCACGGAGGCTCTAGATGAAAAAAGTAGTCATGGTCGGAGCCGGGCCCACAAGCCTATTCGCGGCCAAGCAACTCGCAGGAGACTTCGAGGTCACGATCATCGAGGAGACCCACCACGTCGGCGGCTCGGGCCTTCACTCCGACGGCAAGCTCAACTTCCACCCCCAGATTGGCGGCGACCTCACTGAGTTCATGCCCGTGACCGAGGCATGGGAGCTAATCGACGAGATCACGAAGACATTCACCCAGATCGGGGTGGACACCGGGGACTACAACGAGGCGGGGCAGCAGCGCCTCGAGCAGGAGGCTGCGAAGGCGGGGATCAAATTCGTCAAGATAAGGCAGAGCCACATAGGCTCCGATCACCTCCCCGCCGTGATGCAGACCATGCAGAGACAGCTTGAGGGAGAGGGCGTCCGATTCAGGCTCGGAGTAAAAGCGACCGGCGTGGACTCAGATGGTACCCACGTGAAGGCCGTGGTGGCGGATGGGGCCTCTACCCCTGGGGACGCCTTCCTACTCGCCCCCGGCCGGATAGGATCCACATGGCTCACAAACGTCATGAAGAACAACGGCGTCGCCATGAGCTACAACCCGATAGACGTCGGCGTGAGGGTCGAGGTCCCGAACGAGGTGATGGACGAGATCATCAACGGGCACAGGTGCTGGGACCCCAAGTTCCACATATACACACAGAGTTACGACGACTTCACCCGTACCTTCTGCGTCTGCCCACAGGGCTTCGTCACGAAGGAGCCATACGACGACAACTTGTTCGGTGTCAACGGCTACTCGATGAGGGACACCGCGACGAGGAACACCAACTTCGCCCTCCTCACGAGGGTGAAGCTGACGCAGCCCCTGGAGAACACTACCGAGTACGGCACGAGGATAGCTCAGCTCGCCAACACCCTTGGAGGGAAGAAGCCTCTCCTCCAGAGGCTAGGTGATCTCAGGAACCACAGGAGGTCGACTTGGGACAGGCTCGCGAGGAGCTACGTCGAGCCCACCCTCCGTGAGGTTACCCCCGGCGACATTTCCATGGCCTACCCGAGCAGGATGGTCAAGGACATACTGGAGAGCCTGGAGAGACTGGATGACGTGATGCCCGGTGTGGACTCCGACTCGACCCTGCTATACGCCCCCGAGATCAAGTTCTACGCCATGAGGGTCAAGACCGACAATAAGCTGAAGACGAGCCTCGACAACCTATGGGTGGGCGGCGATGGCGCCGGCGTATCTAGGGGCATAGTTGGAGCGGCTGCTACCGGGATGATCGCCGCCAAGGGGATCAGAGAAACACTATCCTGAAAATGGATCACGTTTTTCCGTCGATTACTTCATCTGTGTTCTCTTCGGTATGCCGTGTATCTTTCTCTCTGCTTCATCGTCTAGCAGCATGCCGTAAGTGCTCGGCCTTCTCCAGTATGGATAGCGGGTCCTGCACTCCTCACGCCTCTCCTTCACCCTGTCCAGATCCAGCGTAGCGACGGTGATGCCCTCAGTGAGGTCCGGGATCCTGGCAATGTAGTTCCTGAGCCAGAAGACGCCGCTTCCCCCAAGTCTGACCGGGTCCTGACTCATCCTGTTTGAAACGACGACGTAAGCGTCGCTGACAGAGGAACCGGCGACACCGTAAGCAGCCACGCAGTCGTGGACGGTGGCCCCCCAGCACATCGGGGAGAATAGGATCTCTGCCCCCTTGAGACCCATGATGCGTGGGACCTCGAGCGCGCACAGATCCATATCTATGGGCACGCCGACGACGCCGATCTCGGTGTCGAAGACTGGGTACTCACCGGGTCCCGGCGTTATACCGAAGTGCACCTCGGCCTTACCGGAGGCGTTCTCAGGGTGGTCTTTACGGATCTTCGCCACCAGCTTCCCATTCGGGGCGATCAGGCCGGAGGTATTGTAGAATCTGCCATCGTCACCCTTCTCTACGATGGTGCCGGGGACGATATAGATGCCGAGTTCCTTCGCCTTCTCGGCGAAGAGCCTGAATGTGGGGCCGGGGACGGGCTCCGCCTGCTTGATGAGCTTCGAGTTGTCCCCGATCGTCGGGTTTCCAGTCATCCAGAACTCGGAGAAGCAGATCGCCTGAGCTCCCCGGCGCGCGGCCTCGTCGCAGTACTTGAGCGCCTTCTTCCTATTCTCCTCGGCATTGGGTGTTGTCTCGAATTGTGCCGTTGCTACCTTAACCTCTCTCACGTCGTGAACCTTCCTGCCTCTTGATGGAGTCTGATGGGATTATAATTTTTTAGTAAAGGAGGAGTGAAGAAACGTGGGCGCCAGACGGTGCCATATTCTGCATCTAGGCGATTCTCATGGTCAACCCAGGTTTTACGACTAAGAAAAAAAAATGACCTGCAACTCGTTCACACATTAAGTTAATCAGTCTAATACCCTCACAAATGGGTCAACGACGAAAAATTGATCGACTCGACCTATTAATGAGAGAACAAGTCCCATAACTAGGCACCAATTCATAAATATCCATGCCCTGCCTATTCTGCGAGATAGTCGCGAGTCGAGTTCCGGCCCACAGAGTCTATGAGGACGATCACACCATCGCCCTCCTCGACGCCCGCCCCGTGGCCCCAGGACACACTCTCCTCGTCCCCAGAACTCACGCCGCCCGCATCGAGGACCTCACCCCCGATGAGGCCGAGGCCCTCTTCTCCGCCCTACACAGGATCCTTAACCCGATCAAGGAGGCGGTCGGCGCCGACGCAACCACCATCGGGGTAAACAACGGTCCGGGAAGCGGCCAAGAGATCCAGCACGTCCACATCCACATAATCCCCCGCCGCAGAGGAGATGGGGGCGGCATCATCCAGAGCCTCGGCCCCGGAGGCAAAACCGACCCAAAGGAGACCGCAGATAAGATAAGAAAAAAAATAGCCGCGATGGCATAAGGGTCATCTACAGGCTTAGAATTAGGATAACTATTGTCCTATTACAACCGGATTTCTAGTATTTTCGTTATCAGAGATTATATGTATAGCAGCCAGATAGCGTAGAGCGCCGCAGATGCTAGGAATTGTGCTGCCCACGCGAGCTTGTTCCAGTCGTAGATATCTTTGCCGTTCATCGGCGCGATGGGGATGGAGTCGAAGAGAGCCATCAGGAGACACATAGCCAAACCTATGCTGCCGATGTAGGTGAATCCGAGTAGAAGTAGGGCGTAGAAGATTCCCGAAAATCCGAGCGAAATAGCAATCGACGAAGACGCGACTATTCCAAGTGTCCTTTTAGTGAAGTGTGGAGAATGGTTGACGATCCTGCTCGGAGATGAAAAAGGAGTCTTGAAGGCTACTGTCGAGAGGAGGAAGGTTGCGAGCCCGAAGTACCAGAGTCGGTGCTCGGACCAGACTCCAAGGACTCTGGCAATCATCTCCGTCAATAGGTTCTTAGCTAGCCCCACGACCACGCTCGTGGCAAGCACTGTAGGTATCAGAAGGAGGAACTGCTCGAGGGACCCCGCCCCAGAGTAGGCGAAGGCGAAGGTCAACACAGCGAGAGCCACGACGTAGGCGATCAACTCCAGCCTAGTCAAAACAAAGATCGGAGCGTCTCTATGCTCGATCACCAACGAGCGCTTTGAAGCGAGGAAGCTTTCAAGCCACCCCTTTACGCCATCGGGGAGAATGCTGTTAATCTTCTCTACGAACCAGCTGCTCGCGAAGGTTGCGGGGTTGCTCACTGCTAAAGCAACCATCGAGACCACGCCGAAGACGCTCACGGTCGCGATGGTTGAGGCGACTGCGTTTAAAGCAGGGGGTATCCAAACGTCGACTGTAACTGTTACATTGCTTGAACCGTTAACTTGACCCAAGGTATCGATTGTCCGACCTTCGAGAACATGTTTGCCCAGAGATAATCCGCTGAAGGTATAGCTCGTGGGAAGTCCAACGTTGATCCACTTTCCGGCATCAACTCGGACTTCGTAATAGGCTGTGTTTGCATCGGGGATCTGTGTGGTCATGGTCACCTTATTTGACGCGACAGTTGTGCCGTTTATTACTCCACCAGTGAATACGGGGGGCATAGTATTGTTGGTTTGGTGGATTGTCCCAGGGGTACCAAAAGCGTATACTTTGCTATCATATGCGCCCACATAGACCACACTGTTTGCTATTGCCGGTGAGGCGAAGACAGTGCCAGTCGAGTAGGTCCAGATCAAAGTGCCCGTGGAAGCGTCAACCGCATCGATTGCCCCGCTCCACGAGCCCACATAAACGACGCCCCCTGCGATAGATGGAGATGAGTAAACCGCGCCGCCGGGTGAGTAGCTCCATATTTTAGCTCCAGTGGAGGCGTCGAGAGCATAGAGGTTTCCGTCCTCTGAGCCTATATAGACAACGCCGTTGACGACTGCAGGAGATGATGATACCTTGGCACCTGTTTTATAACTCCAGATCTTGGCTCCAGTCTTAGCTTCCAGGGCATAGACATTGGAGTCGATTGAGCCTACGTATACAACGTTGTTTACGACCGCCGGAGATGAGTCCATATAGGTGTCTCCTGGTGCCGTCGTGAAGTTCCATATCTCGGTGCCTTTTGATGCGTCGACGGCGTAGATTTTGCCACCTACCAATGAGCCAAGATAGACCACTCCGTCGACTACTGCGGGGGTGGAGCGACACCCTCCTCCGGTGTTGAAAGCCCAGATCTTGACACCGGTGGCTGCATCAAGTGCGTAGAGGTTACCGTCGGTTGACGCCTCGTAGACGACATTGCCGACGACTGCGGGTCCATTGAACAGTCCGCTACCAGTTTTGAACTCCCATATCTTCTGACCATCAGATGTACTTAGAGCGTATAACATGCCGCTATTCGCGCCGACATAGACTACGCCGTTGGCGACAGTAGGAGAGGCCCAGATATCGGTGTCGGTTTTAAAGCTCCAGATTTGGGTTCCGGTTTTCGCGTCGATTGCATAAAAGTTACCGCCAAATGTGCCTGCATATACTACACTGTCGACGACTGCGGCGGAGGTGCGCACAGCTCCTCCAGCGGTAAAGCTCCAGAGGACCTTACTGGTAAGTGGGCCGCTTGATGGGGAGGTTCTGGTATTGGCATTGTCATGGCCAAACGAGGTCCACCAATCAACATTAGAAATGGTCGCCCCTTCGACACTCGAATGGTTGAGCAGGCAGACGCATAATGAGAGGCATAGGACTCCGAGAACTAGTACGGATGTTCTTCGCATTCTTTTTCACCAGCACTAGAGTGTATCTTCATCAATTCAGCTAATACTTAAAAGTTGAAAACGGTTCTCGATATTTACTCATGCGAATGGTGAGCTTATCAGATAAGTGCAACAGAAATCCGAAATGGTCGCTTACCAGAAGATTCCAGGATCCAGTTTTCTTTTCAGATTCTATTCTATAGATATCAAGTTACAGAACACCCCACAGAGCTATAGAAAAACCCACAAATGCTTGACAGTTCGACATCATGACCGAGTTGTCGAAACCCCTAACGGAGTATGTCCCTCAACATCGCCGCCGTGAGATTCCCCCCACTCAGAACAAGGCCGACACTCTTGCCCGCGAGCTGATCCTTCATCTTCATGGCCGCTGCGAGGGGCGCCGCCCCTGCCCCCTCAGCTATGGTGTGAGCCCTCTCTACATAGAGACGGATCGCCGCCCTAAGCTCCTCCTCGGAGACGAGGACGAAATCATCCACTAAACGGTGCACAATGTCAACTGGGAGCTCGAAGCTCTGCCTCACCGCAAGCCCGTCCGCCATAGTGTTCGCGGAGTCGGAGCACTCAATGACTCCGCTCCTCCAGCTCTTGAAAAGACTCGGCGCGGCCTCTGTCTGCACAGCTACAACTTGCGTCCTTGGGCTCACCGCCTTGTAGACCGTAGCGACTCCGCTGCTCAATGTCCCAGCACCCGCTGCGACGATGACCACGTCAAGGCCCGGCTGGTCTTCCAACATCTCCAAGGCGAGGGTACCGACGCCCGCGATGAGGTCGGGTTCATTGGCGGTGTGAACATAGCGGAGCCCACGCTCCTTCGCCAGCTCGACCGCCATCATTCGGGCGGCTTCGAAGTCACCATTTCCCTCTACGATCTTCGCGCCGAGGGCTCGCATCGCCGCAACTTTGTCTGGGTTGGCGCCTCTCTGGACGCAGATCGTGGCCTTGGCTCCGAATAGACGAGATGCGTAGGCGATGCTCTGCCCATGGTTCCCAGTCGACGCCGTGATCACGCCCATGGCGCGCTCCTCCGGGCTCATCCGGGAGAGCAAGTTGATGCCTCCACGGATCTTGAAGGCGCCGATGGGCTGGTGATTCTCGTGCTTTACCCAGACCTCGCAACCGAGCAGACTCGAGAGCCCGTGGTAGTAGGTCAACGGCGTTTTGAGGAGGTAGGGCCGGATGCGCTCCCTCGCCGCGACCACGTCAAGAAGCGTCGGCGGCACAAGCTCAGCCAAGCGGCGCAGCCTCCGATCGACACGATGCAGATTTTCTTCTTAATTCCAGGTACGAACCTGAGAAAGTTCCTAACCGGGGCAGCTCAACTAATAAAGCAATACCCCATGATTCACCCCTCCGAGAGGGACACGATAAAGCGATACCCCATCACGTTCAACTCCACGTGCGTGAGCCATGAAGGGGCTCTAATAGTCTTTAAGCTTTTATGTCAAATAGGACACGAATGCGTAGTTAAAAAAAGTATAAAAAATTTTAATTAATTCTAATTTAATTAATAAAGAATATTCTATAATTTAGAAAATTATCAATGAAAAAATGATAACAACCCCTAAATATGATGGTGACGCCCCCCACGATCTAGAAAAAGGAGGTGAACAGCTGGGTGAAGGAACAAACAACCATCGATGATAGATCTCTGGGCCCTAGGCGAGACCGAGACACTACAGGAACTGAAGACAACCACTGCGGGGCTATCCGAAGAAGAGGCGCGCAGTCGCCTTGAGGAACATGGCTACAACGAGTTACCACGTGAGAAACTCAGCCGCATACAGATACTCATCCGGCAGTTCACGAACCCCATCTACCTTATCCTGCTCGCCTCCTCAGTCGTCGCCTACTTCTTCGGCGAGTTCGAGCAGTCGATAGCCATCGTCTCGATGATAATCCTCAGCGCCGTGCTCGGGTTCTACAACGAGTACAAAGCGGAGAAGATCGTCGCAACCCTGACGGAGCGGGTTTCGCTCAAGGCCCTCGTGACGAGGGGCGGGAAGACCTACGACCTAAGCGCTAGGGAGCTCGTTCCCGGCGACATCGTCAGCGTCTATATTGGGGACGTTGTGCCCGCCGACATGCGGCTCATAGAGGCGAAGGACCTACAGGTGGACGAGGCAACCCTCACCGGTGAGTCGTTCCCGGTCGAAAAGACCTCAGCCTCACTGAAGTTGGACCACCCTATCCCCCAGCAGATCACCAACCACCTCTTCATGGGAACCGTCGTGAACCACGGGAGCGGTAAGGGCGTCGTGACGAAGACCGGGAAACACACCCAGTTCGGAACCATCTCCTGGAGTCTTACGAGGCCACACCCACAGACCGACTTCCAGAAGGGCCTCACGAGCTACGGCAACATGATACTCACCTTCACCATAGCCCTCGCCGTTGGGATATTCGCCCTTAACATGTTAGTCGGGAAACCCCTCATAGACGCCCTCCTCTTCAGCCTCGCTATCGCCATAGGGCTCGTTCCTGAGCTAATGCCCGCCATAGTCACAATTTGCCTCAGCCAGGGCGCAGACAGAATGGCGGAGAAGCATGTCATAGTCAAGCGCCTAGTATCCATCGAGGACTTCGGTACCATGGACGTCCTATGCACCGACAAGACAGGGACGCTCACCGAGGGGAAGATAATCCTCAGGGAGTATCCATCCCTCAAGGACGTAGAGGACGACAGGATCCTGACCTATGGGATGCTCTGCAACTCCGCAATTCTTAACGACAAGATAATCGGCAACCCCATGGATGTCGCCATCTGGGACTACGCCTTCAAGGCGGGTAAAAACGAGCTCGCGAAGCCATACAAGCGAATAGACGATGTCCCCTTCGACTACAATCGCAGACTCATGTCCGTCGTCGTGGAGAACGGTGGCAGGACCCTACTGATCACGAAAGGCGCCCCGGAGTCGTTTACGGACAGGTGCACAGTAGCCGAGATAAATGGGGAGAAGCTTCCCATGGAACCGGTCAAAGGCGAGATCAACGAGAAGCTCGCCCGCTACTCGGGCGCTGGTTACCGCGTCCTCTCCATAGCCTACAGGGAGATAGATAAGAGGCAGAACTACACACCCGCTGACGAGACCGGCCTCACGCTACTCGGCTTCCTTGTCTTCACCGACCCCCCCAAGGAGGACGCTAACAAGGCCATCGCACGCCTCAAGGAGATGGGCGTCGACGTCAAGATACTCACCGGGGACAACGAACTCGTCGCCAAGAAGATCTGCGAGGACATAGAGGTCCAGTGCAGGAGGATCGTGACCGGCTCCGAACTCATGGCTATGAAGCCCGAGGAGATAAGCAAAGCTGTCAACGAGACGACTGTCTTCGCCAGGGTCACACCGGATCAGAAGCTAGCCGTCATCAAGGCCCTCAAGGCGAATGGCAAGGTCGTAGGGTACCTCGGCGACGGCGTAAACGACGCCCCGAGCCTCTACGAGGCCGACGTCGGGATAAGCGTCGAATCCGGCGTCGACGTCGCGAAGGAGGCCGCCGACATAGTTCTTCTGGACAAGGACCTGCTGGTACTAGCTAACGGCATCATCGAGGGCAGGAAGATCTTCGACAACACCCTCAAGTACATACTCATGGGGACGAGCAGCAACTTTGGCAACATGTTCAGCGCCGCGGCGGCTAGCGTCTTCCTCCCCTTCCTCCCCATGCTTCCCATGCAGATCCTATTCATGAACCTCCTCTACGACACAGCCAACATGACCCTCCCAAGCGACAACGTCGACGACGAGTACGTCATGAAGCCGAAGAAGTGGGACATGAGCTTCGTCAGGAAGTACACCCTCTTCTTCGGCCCCTTCAGCAGCCTCTACGACTTCCTCACTTACGGCATAATGCTCTTCATCTTCGCCGCCTCCCCCTCACTCTTCCAGAGTGGCTGGTTCGTCGAGTCCTTCGCAACCGAGATTCTAGTAATCTTCGTCATTAGAACCAGGAAGACGCCCTTCTACAAGAGCCGGCCGGGAAAGTGGCTCACTGTCCTCACACTAAGCTGTCTCGCTATCGGTATAGTCATCCCCTTCACGCCACTAGGTGACTTCCTCGGCTTCACACCCCTACCACCGAGCTACTGGCTCCTTCTTGTGCTAATGGTGGCGACCTACCTTCTCCTCGTGGACGCGGGGAAGGTCTTCTTCTACAAGGTCTGCGGGTACACGTGGTGATCATGATGCTGCCATACCAGGAATTGTTCTCATGGTGGGCCGCGACGATAACCGCCGGCATCATGTTCCTAATCGTCGTAAGCTCAGCGATATACTATTGGAGGAAGAGGCCGAAGTCCTCGAAGAGTAGCGCTCCGATGGTTGTGAGGGAGTTCGCCTTCGTATGGGCGCTGATGGCTCTCCTAATCCTCTACCTCATCGCCATAAACCTCGGCTCATACATCCTCTTCGCCATAGGTAACGTGGTCGTCGAGGTAATGCTCTTAATCTACGTATACATCAAGAAGTAGCTCTCCCCCCTCCACATCTTCTATTCAGGGTACCTTCTCCGCAAATCGTTAAATTAGGGGGAACCAAAGCACAGCCAAATGGATCAGAAGCAGCAGCACGAGTGGCTCATGAGAACCCTGAGCCTCCAGACTCCCCCGGTGGCGGTGAAGTACCTCCGGGAGTGGAGCGACGATGAAGAGTGGGAACTCGCCGACATAGGATACTACCGCCCCAAGGCCCCCCTCAACGTCTGCCAATTCATCGGTCAGGCCCGCCACCACCTCAGAAAGGTCGTCGCCACCGCCGAGGACCAGGTCTGCAACATAGGAGCTCTCGTCACCGGGGCACACCCCTACGACGACTCGATGGAACACGGTGAGATCGCGAAGAAGGACGGCGTCAGGAAGACCCCTGGGCTCTGCGAGGCCATGTTCCAGACGCTACCTAGGGTCACCTTCGAGGAGGTCAGGGCGATCGCCTTCGCCCCCCTCGACAAGATGGAGATGACACCCGACCAAGTGATAGTCTACGGCAACCCCCTCCAGATTCTAAAGCTCGTGCAGGGCTACGTCTACGCTGAAGAGCCCCGCTTCACCATCACCACCTGCGCCAAGTACGGCGTCTGCGTCGAGGGAATGGCACAAGCGTACGTCACCGGTAAGCCCGCGGTCGCCTTTCCATGCAGGGGTGAGCGTGTCTCCAGCATCGTGCAGGACCAGGAGCTCTCAATCACCATCCCCTACGCCTTGCTGGACGACGTTATCGAGGGCTTCGAGAAGACGAAGCACCTCCTCCCCACACCCATCCCCTTCGGGGGCGTAGACCAGGAGCCAAACTTCTTACCCGACTACTACCTGACCCCCCAGGCGAAGAAGCGCCGCGCCTAGGAGATACAACCCCCCTTTAGTAGCCTCAAAAAAACGGCGCAAGCATATTCACAGGTCAACCTACCTTACAATAAATAGAAAAAAGCGAATTATGGGAGTTAGCAGCAGTTACCGTTTCCGACCGCTGGCTCGTTCTTCTTGCCGTCCTTCGAGGTACCCTTTCCCTTTCCGGAGCAGCCGCAACCCTTCTTATCGCTCATTAAGGATCCGCGTATAAGATAATAAATTGAGGAAATATAACTGTGATTATTTAAATATTTAAGATATTAATGTTAATTCAATAAATTATTAACTTAATACATGGTGCGTTGTGCTCGATCTTTAAAAATTTAGGTCACGTCCTCTGAAGCTCATTTGAGAGCGAGATCACGCTCCGCGTCTTCGCGACCCCCTCGATAGCGGTCATCTCCGAGAGGAGTCTCAGCAACGCTGTCGTGTCTTTGCACACGATCTTGAGGAGCATATCCTCGTCTCCGTCCGTGTAGTGAGCTTCGACGACCTCCGGCATCTCGGCTATCCTCTTGACGACGTCCTCCCGGCAGCACTGCGGGTGCGCGAGCGTGACCCCGATGAACGCTGTAGTGTTTAGGCCCAGCTGCGAGTTGTCGAGTAGTGGAATGTAGCCCTTTATGATCCCTTCCTGCTCCATGTTCAGTATCCTATCCCGGATGGTCGGGGTGGATAGTCCAATCTCCCTCGAAATGTCTGAGAAGGACACCCTCGCGTTAACCTTCAACATCTCTATTATTCTCAGGTCAGTCGCATCCATGCAAGCAACCCTCGCTTTGGTAAATTATATCTATACTTAAAAATATTAACCTATTATCTTTCTTTCCTAATTTTTTTAGGAAGATATGCCCGTCTTCGCCCCTTTACCTAATGATCTTATGTTGAATACTTATATATTGGAAACCAATATATCAATTCGTCGGGATAGACATGGAACTCGCCCTAACCAACACGTTGACCTTCTTCGCCAACGTCCTCATAGAGATAATCCCCCTCTTCCTAGCCGTCACCTTCCTCGCGGGACTAGCCCTCGAGTACATCAAACCCTCCCTCATTAGGGAGAAACTCGGCGGGAAGAAGGGCGTCACGGGTATACTCGCCGCCACCGCCCTCGGGTTCGTCACCCCCTTCTGCAGCTGCTCAACAATCCCCCTCCTCGCTGGCATGCTAGCTGCGGGAATACCTATCAGCGTCCTCACGGCGTTCCTCTTCGCATCCCCCTACCCAGTCGAGGTCGGAATGTTAGTCCTCGGGCCAATGTTTGGCTGGGCTTTCGCCATAGCTTTTGTTGCCACAGGGGCTATACTAGCGATCCTAAGTGGCCTCCTCCTACAGAGGCTGAACTGGCAGGACCAGATCAAGGACGACTTCATCAAGGGGCTGAAGCCCGAAGCTAAGAGTGATAACGCGGGGGAGGAGAGTAAACCAGCCTGCGACTGCGGGGCAGATAAAGTGGAGGAGCAAAAAGCCACTGGCTGCGAGTGCGGGGCCAAAAAACATGAACCTGAGGAGAACCAAGCACCCTGTGGCTGCAATACTGAGAAACCAGCCCCTGAGTCGCCGAGCTGCGGCTGTGGGGCGGACCCCAAAACCGCATCGAGCCAACCTGTGGAGGTCGCCCTAGACGGGTTCCCCCAGAAGGCGAAGCGGGCCGCCCTCTACTCCCTCACATTCTTCAAGCGGATGATCCCGTTCATACTACTCGGTTGCAGCATAGGCGCCGTCATCTACGGCTTCGTCCCGCAGGACCTCCTAGCCACATACATGGGCGGAGCCAGCGTCGTCGCGGTCCCAATAGCAGCCCTCATAGGGGTCCCCCTCTACGTCAGCATCATTCCCATAATCCCTATCGTCCTGAGCCTGAGCGCGAAGGGCGTGAGCAACGGCGCAGTGATAGCTTTCATGATCACCGCCACCTCGATAAGCCCCCCAGAGCTCATCATGCTCTCGGGCATGTTCAAGAGACGATACCTCCTCCTCTTCGTCGCCATGATGATCATCGGCGCCATAGTCACAGGGTACGTCTTCAACACGATAACATTCTAGAATCCCGGAGGCACATTCTTATCACCCTTATCGTAGAGATGATTGGGGGCGACTCGATCCTGTCAGGTTACTGGGACAGATCCTTCATGGTGGGCTCAGCAAAACTGCTAGTCCTATCCGTCCTGAGCAGGGGTCCTCTCCATGGCTACGGGGTCATTAAGGAGATACGAGACCGCTCCGATGGTTGCTGCACCATCACATCCGGGACGATCTACCCCGTCCTTCGCGAGCTCGAGAAGGAGGGGCTCATAACCAGCATGGAGGGCGTCTTCTCCGGTAGATCACGGGTGGTCTACGAGTTGACCGACTCGGGCCGACGAGTACTCGATGAGGGGCTATCTAAGTGGGAGACCCATCAGCAGGGCGCTAGGAAGATCCTCGGAAAAGTACCCTAGACCTTCTACAACGTTAAAAAAGAAGAAATTGGCGTCGATTATTAGGATTCTTCCATCGATGCCTTGGCTCTTTTTGAGACGAAGAGAAACGATCTTAGGGCCTACATCTTCGCCCCGGGCATCGTCTGGTGGATGCCAAAGACGTTGCCCTCGGTGTCTACGCAGTAGGCTATCCAGCCCATCTTGGGTATCTCCATCTTCGGCCTCATCACCATGCCACCCGCCTTCTCGATGGCCTTCACTACCTTGTCGATGTCGTCGACCTCAACCGTGTCCCAGACGCTACTGGGGCCCATCCTCTTCATGATGGCCCCGTTGATGCCCGGGACCTTGTCGTCGCCGGTGGTCACGAGGAAGTAGTCTATTCCCCCCTCCCACTTCTCGATCTTCCAGCCGAAGACCTTCTTGTAGAACTCGGTTGCCCTCTTCACGTCGTCCGCGTGAATCTCAAACCAGTTTACTCTTCCCATGTTGATCCAACTTTTTTGACCGGAACCGCCGTTAATATACTAAAAGAAGAGCCCACTTCCCCGGTCTGGCTAAGCTATAACTAGGGGGCTTCCCCGCTGGACCCTATGAGCGGCAGGGAGGAAACCGTTACACTCGGGGGAGGGTGCTTCTGGTGTACTGAGGCGGTCTTCGCCCGGCTTAAGGGCGTCACCAGCGCCTTTCCCGGCTATAGCGGAGGCAAGATACCCAACCCATCATATGAACAGGTCTCAACGGGCAAGACGGGCCACGCCGAGGTCACCCAGATTACATACGATCCCTCGATAATCACTTTTCGCCAGATACTCGAGATATTCTTCGCCACCCACGACCCCACCACGCTAAACAGGCAGGGCGCCGACGTTGGGACCCAGTACCGTTCCGTCATCTTCTACCACACCGAGGAGCAGAGGATGGAGGCCGAGGCGTACATCAAGGAGCTCACCGAGAAGAAAGCCTTCGGCAGCCCCATAGTCACGAAGGTCGAGCCATTCAGGGGCTTCTACCCCGCCGAGGAGTACCACCTGAAGTACTACGAGAGGAACCGGGAAGCAGCCTACTCCCGGTACGTTATAGCTCCGAAAGTGGAGAAGCTGGAGAAGAAGTTCGGCGACAAGCTGAAAACGAGCTAACCTTTCATGTCGTGGCTTCGATTAGGGTGACTATGTCCCCTACCTTTTACAGAAGGGCAGTTTTCCACGCTTTCCGTGATACTCTGCGCACTCCTCGCAGTGACCCCATCTCTCGCACTTCTTCGGGCATGTGCAGACTTCTTTCCTATTAGCAAGCATTTACAGGCCCCCTGATTGATGCTTTGCAACTTTTGAGGATCAGAGGTTGGAGAAGAACCTTCTCAGCCTCTCCTCCATCTCCTTCCCCATGGCGTAGACGTTGTGCTCCACCCCAGGGAAGACGTTCAGCTCGACCTCCCCGCCGGCCCTTCTCAGCGCCTCGGCCAGGGGGATCGCGTTCGTCTCCGCCGGAATGTTGTGGTCCTTAGACCCGTGGAAGATGGCGACTCTGGGGAGCTTCGTCCCCTTCTTCATGGCCTTGAGCTTCGGCATGGGGTCGCTTGGCTTGATCACCTTGTAAGCCTCCTCGTCCGGCGTCTCCGGGGCGAAACCGTAAGCCTTGAGGGTGACGTCCCTGAACTTCTTCTCCTTTATTGTTGCGTCTAGGTTGGCGACGGCTTGTAGGACTGCCGCCAGCTTCGCCCTCCCCGCGAGGGGGCCTAGGACCGAGTTCCACACCAGCGTCCCGCCGAGCCCCCCACCCATCAGCCCGAGCCTTGACGTGTCGAGCCCCGGGGTGGCGTCGAGCTCCTTGAGCAGGGCGGCGTTCGCCGCGACGGCGCAGGGATTCCCCCAGTGATCGCCGCAGCCGTGGCTACCCGCAACGACTATCCCGTTCTCCATTATCGCCCTCAGGAACGTAGCCTTGGACTCAGTGTCCGGCCAGTCCGCCGAGCCATCCCTAACGTAACCGCCCGCGCCGTGATGATGCATAAGCACCGGCGTCTTCCCGCCAACCATGTACTTCTTTGGGGTCCAGAGGTAACACCACTCGCCCCCTGCCTTGAAGTAAACCCTCTGCTCACCGTCCCTCAACTTTGGAACTGCCAAGAGAACACCTGAAAGGATCAATCCCGATGAGTGTAAAAGATCTGTGCCCGATGCCTTCAAAAACGCAGAGGCAACAGCCTCCCTCATGGTAGACCTCTTCAAACCCTTCGAGATAGGGGACCTTACCCTCAGGAACCGCTTCATCCGCAGCGCGACGACCAGCGCCTGGTCGGATGAGAACGGCGTGGTTCGCCCAGAGATCATCAAGCTCTACGAGGCCCTCGCCGAGGGTGGAGTGGGCCTCATAATCAAGGGCCACCTCTACGTCGACCCCAAGGGGAAAGCACACGAGGGGATGGCGGGGATCCACAGCGACGCGGTCGTCCCCAAGCTCCGTGAGCTAACGGACGCGGTCCACCGCCACGGCGGCGCCATCCTCGCCCAGATAAACTACGGCGGGTACCAGGCCAGCGCGGGCGAGAGGATGGGACCCAGCGACTACAGGGGGGAGGGGTGGAAGGCCCGCGCCATGACGACAAGCGAGATCTGGGGCGTCGTCGACAAGTTCGGGGAGGGAGCCCTGAGGGCCATAGACGCCGGCTTCGACGGCGTCCAGCTCCACGCCGCCCACGGCTACCTCATCTCCGAGTTCCTAAGCAAACACGCCAACACCCGAACGGACGAGTGGGGCGGCGAACTCAAGAACAGGATGCGCCTCCTCAAGGAGGTCTACGAGGACGTCCGCGGCCGCCTAGGCCCCGAAGCCGTCATCGCGATGAAGATGAACTGCGACGACTTCAGCAGAGACGGCTTCACCGTCGAAGAGGCGGCTCAGGTCGCTCAAGCTATGGCCATAAGGGGCATGGATATGATAGAGGTCAGCGGCGGCGGCATAGGCCAAGAGGACAAGTATAAAGAGCGTGCCCGCCACAGCGACCCCGCCCTCAGCGAGCCCAGCTTCGCGGGCCACTGCGAGAAGATACGCGCAACCACCAAACCGAAGCCCCTAGCGCTGGTAAACGGCTTCAGAACCAAAGCAGCCATGCAGGCCGTGGTCGACAGGGGGATCGCCGACCTCATCAGCCTTAGCCGCCCATTCATCAACGAGCCCGACCTCGTCAAGAGGCTACAGGACCGGGCAGGGGGAGGCGTCCTGCATACGATGCGACGCCTGCGAGGCGGACAGCGTCTTCAGTAAGGAGATGCTGCGCTGCAGGATCAATTGACCGTGTTGAAGGTGGCAGAAGAGAGTCCGATCCTGCTGATGGAAACTGCTCCCAGCGTTGGAGCGACATCGGTGCAATCCGATGACAGCACCCATTACCTGAACTCCTCTCTCCGGGAATCTCATCAGCCTCAGCCCGAAGGATTCGTCTATCCTGAAGAGGATCTGGTCGACGAGCCTCATAGGCTGTTGAGATGTATCCCCCGGCTAGGAAGAGGGTGCTCCCGAGAAGAACTGCGACGGCAACCGTCTTCACAGCGTCCCCCCTCGAGTTCGTCTTCCACCCGATGTGCCTAAGGCGGGTATCGAGGTTGGGGTGAGCTGTGAAGGCCGACTTCAGCGACCCTATCTGTGAGTAGACGAAGAGGCTCGTTGTCCATGTTGCGAGAATGTTCTGCCTCTGCTCGGTCTTTACGCTGGATATCTTGACGAGGGCGCTCTTCAGCTGCCTCGTCCGAGACATGACCTTGGCACCCACCTCGTCCGCGAGGTACTCCCTCTCCCTTGATATCATCGACGCTGGCGAGGTACGCGACGGGGTTGTAGAAGAAGACGAGCTTCAGCGATGTAACTATCGCCATGAGGCTGAAGTCCCTATTCTTGATGTGGGCGAGCTCGTGCGCATGCGACTGCCTCGAGCTCCTTCGGGTCGAGGGTATTGAGTATCCCCATGGTGAAGACGACCATGGCGCTCTTCCCCCTGCCGACTGTGAAGGCGTTTGGCTGAAGGTGCTCCGTCAACCCCACGCGGGGTGTAGCTACCTCCATCCTCTTCGCCACCTTCTCAACTAGCCTGTAGAGGCGCGGCTCCTCATCCACGTCGACCTCAACTACACCCTGTAGTCGCTTAACTATCGATATGCTGAATATGTTCGAGACTAGGAACGTGACGGCCCCGAAGATGAGACCAACGATACAGACGACACCTACATAATTCACCTCAACGACCCTCTCAAAGTCTAACTGAGGCACGTCCGGGAAAGGCGCGAAACCGCGCTCGCATTATTATCCTGGTAAACCAGATAGACGGCGTGAAGAGGAAGTACATTATTAGGGGCGTCAAAAGCGCTAGGCAGAAGTAGAGGCTCCTAACCCGAGGGTTGTTCAGGTGCAGAACCCTCATCAACACGTATGTTACGCCGAGGACGACGGCGGAAGTCACTATCACCTGCAGGAGCGGAGGCATCATGACGATTCTGAGAACCTCGTTGAACACGTCCATGCTGACTATGCCTTCTTCTCATTAGATTCTGTTGTCTTCATCTCGACTAGGTATGACGTGACGGCTTCCCCGAAGTTCTTCACGAGACTGTCCATTATATGTTTCACTGCCGATCGCTCTATCTCGGACCTGCTCATCTTCGGCCAGTACACGTATAGAAGGCCGCCCCGTCCCTCCGTGACCTTCCTATCCAGGATGCCCTTCTCGATGGAGGGTATTCATAGTGGACATGACGGTGGTGTAGGCGATCTTCCTCTCGCCCTTCATCTTCTCGTAGACTTCCCGCACCCTAATGGGTTTTCCCATCTCGTATACGGCGCTCAGAACGTCCGCTTCGAGTGGGCCGAGTATTGCCTCGAGGTCTTTTGCGTCTGGCCGGTACCCTGAAGGAGCGTAATTATCATTCGACATCCTACTACCTGACTTAGTAATTACTATGGCAGATAAAAACCTTTATATTCCTTCCTACACCATCCACTCAGTAGCTACTAACAAGCTTAGGAGGTAAGAGCGTTGAACGCTGTGATAGAATTGAAGAACCTCACAAAGAAATACGGTGAACTCATGGCAGTCGACCACGTGACCTACAACATCGAGGAGGGCGAGATATTCGGACTCCTCGGACCCAACGGCGCGGGAAAGACGACCACGATTCTGATGCTGCTCGGGCTAATCCCACCGACGGAGGGGACAGCCATCGTAAACGGGGCCGACATAATCGAGAACCCCCTCCAGGCGAGGAGAAACGTCGGGCTACTACCCGAGGGCGCCGGCTTCTACGAGAACCTGAACGCGAGGCAGAACCTCAGCTTCTACGCCGAGCTAGCCCAGGTCCCCAGCAGCCGTTGCCAAGGAGAGGATCGAGAAACTGATCGACATGGTCGGCCTCGGTCAGAAGAGGGAGGTGAAGGTCGGGGCCTACTCCAGAGGAATGAAGCAGAGGCTCGGCATAGCCCAGTCCCTGGTCAGGGACCCGAAGATCGTCATACTGGACGAGCCCACGCAGGGAATCGACCCCGAGGGCACACGGGACTTCAGGGAGCTCATCAGGATGCTGTCGAAGGAAAAGGGCATGACGATAATCTTCACCACGCACGTACTCTACGAGATCAACAAACTCTGCGACAGGGTCGCGATCATGAAGGATGGGGTGATAGCTGGAATCGGCACGATCCCCGAGCTTCGTAAGCAGGTGAACGCCACGGAGGGGGAGGACTTCGAGCAGGTCTTCCTCCGGTACCAGGGGGTGGTGTGAGATGGCCGGATTATTCACGATGGCGAAGAAGGAGTTCCTCGACATAATTGGGGAGAAGAAGTTCCTCCTCATCTTCGCAACGCTGCTGATAGTTATACTCGTATCCACCTTCGAGGGTGGCCTCAGCTACAGCAGCTCGCAGAGTTCAACTATTTCAGTACTAAGCGGTAACTCCACGAGACCAGGTGGAGCGGAGACGCGGCGCATTTCGAGGCCTTCGGCTCGGCTCAGAGTCTATCCCGGTCCCTTAGCAGCATGATCACAAACTTCAGTCTGGTGGGTGGCGTCTTAGCCATCGCCATAAGCTTCGACACGATAAACAACGAGACGACAGAAGGGCTCGCTGAAGACACTGCTCTCCTACCCGATCTACCGCGACACGATCGTATATGGCAAGTACCTGGGTGGTCTCATCGCAGTCACCCTCGTGGCGACTATAACCTTCCTCGCGGGGATAGGCGTCTTCATCAGCGTTACAGGGCTCGCGATGACGATGGACACGGTTATCCGTCTCCTCATCTTCTTCGGGGTTTCCCTCGTCTACATGGCGATCTTCCTAGCCGTGGGGCTCCTACTCTCGATAGTGCTCCCACTACCCTCCACCTCCCTGCTCGCCTCGATGATAGTGTGGCTGTCATCAATACAGCTCATACCCAACCTCGGCTACGCCATCGGCCAGATACTCTACCCCGTCAGGTTCAGCGTCACAAACGGCAGACCCTCTTTCGCTACACAGGCCGGCTTCACAACCATCCGAGCCATAATCTCAGGTCTCTCCCCTTCCACCGCCTACGAGAACATAGTCAACTCGATACTGACGACGAGTCAGCTCCAGTTCACCAGCGGCTCACCCGACGGTCATCTCTGTAAACGTCACACAGGCACTGACGACGGCTCTCCCGAGCTCTAATCTACTTCGTCGGCTTGCTCATCGCCATCTTCGCCGCGGCCTATGTGATCTTCACTACGTCAGGAGATCCGGTGAATCAAAATGTCCTTACAGAAGAAAACTAGTATATTTACACGCGTCTTGGCCCTCGTGGTATTGTTAGGGGTGCTATCGGCTCCCCTCGCGATGGTTCACTCGGACACAAGTTACACAATCACAGGCACAGTCGTCGACCCCGAAGGGAATCCTGTGAGCGGGGTCACCTTGACCGTCTACACAACATCGAATGTTGTTACTGGTAGTACCCTCATAGGTCAGTATGTAAAGACTGGAACAACCGACACCGATGGGTCGTTCACACTTAGCCTCGACAGGGCCGCCTACACGGTAACACTCAGCAAACCTGGGTACCAGACAGCGACCCTAAATGTGAACCTCAACACAGCGACGGAGTTCACGTACGATGTGAAGAAGCTGATTATCAACAAAAGCATAAGCGCACAGGTGACGGCGTCCACCACTCGAGATGCACGAGGGCGAGACGCTGAAAGTCCCCGTGACGATAAAGAACGCAGGGGACGCTGAGACCGTGTCGATCACAGCGGTCGCCGGAAGCGGCTACACAACGACCATTCTGAATCAGGATGAGCAGCAGGTGCAGAGCGTGTATGTCCCCGCTTCTGGGAGCGTTACGGTGAATGTCGAGGTGACGGCGCCCCTCAAGGCTACCGACTCAGACCTAACTATAAAGGTCGTCGGGAACCTCGAGACCGACAATACCGTCCACCTCAAGGTCGTTGAGGCTGATGGTAGCGTGCTCAGCAGCACGTACCCCGGCAAAGTAGCGATGCCAAGCGATGTCTTCACCTTCGCAGTCGCAGTGATAAACCCATACTATTACACGCAGACATTCAGCATCGCTCTCAGTGGCCCAAGCGGCTGGAGTCTCTATGCTGAGAACGAAAAGAGCGAGAAGATCAACTCCGTAACCCTCAGTGCGGGCGAGTCCGTGAGCCTTCAGGTGACTGGTGACGTGCCCTCCAACTCCACGCCGGCTGACTACGCATTAACCGTTAAGGCTTCGGCTAACGGAAACACGGCGTCACTCCCCCTGACTGTCACCGTGAGTAACGTGAGCGCGGGGCTAACGGTGACGTCGAAATACCCATCCCAGACGATCGCCCTCGGGAAGGCCACCGATTATCCCTTAATAATCACTAACCCTGGGACGAAGCAGCTAGTCGCCCTCAAGGCAGAAGGGGTCCCGAGCGGCTGGACCGTCGCCTTCCTCACAAGTGAGGGAAAGCAGATAAACTCGATACTCGTCGAGGCTGAGTCGTCCGAGTCGGTGAACCTAGAGGTGACGCCGGCCCTCAGCAGCACCCAGAATTCGTTCTCATTTACAGTGACCGCACAGGGTGACTACAGCAGTGGGAAGATAGCGCTAGATGCCAGCATAGGTGGATCATATGGACTCACTATGACGGTGGACTCCCTCTACTTCGCCACGAACGCTGGCTCCTCGTACTCGGAGGCAATCACACTGACCAACACCGGCTACTCCTCCCTCAACAACCTCGAGCTGGCACTCACCTACCCCAGCGGGTGGACCGTGACGGCGACCCCAATCAAGGTAACTACCCTCGACCCCAACTCCAAGTCGACCTTCACACTGACGATTACCCCTCCGACTGGGACAGCCGCTCAGGACTACCTTGTCCAGCTAACCGCAACGTCGGACGAGGTGGAGACTGCCCAGCAATCTATCAGGGTGACCGTCAACGTCGAGTCCTCCTTGAGTATATATGGGATCATCCTCCTTGTGGTGGCGGCTGGGGTCTTCGCCCTCCTGTACAGGAAGCTGAAGAGGCGATGACCTACAGGGGATAAACCAACCTTTATTCTGACCCTTATTAGACCTGTTACTATGTTTTTTTAACAATAGCCTCTTGAACTTTATACCCCTTCATCGTTGACGAGGGCAGTCCAAGTTAATGAATAGGGACAAGGAGACTACATATGGCTCACCGGTGACCCCGTCCCCCTCTGTACAGCATAAACGCGACGAAGCCCTCAGCGTGATCATCGAACCACAAATATGTATTCCATCTATCATCTTATCGATACAGAATCGCTTTAACATACAACTCCTAGGTGGATTTTTGCGATTCACAGGAGTATCTCATTATGTCCGCCATCGAGGTAAGCCACCTCTCCAAGAGCTTCGGTCAAGTCCATGTGCTCAGAGACGTCTCCCTAATCGTCGCTGAGGGTGAGTTCTTCGGCCTCTTCGGCTCCAACGGGGCCGGGAAAACGACACTCCTCAAAATCATCACGGGACAGCTCGCAGCGGACTCAGGTGAAGTACACACAGCAGGTCACCCCGTCTCGGACCCCATCGCCGTCAAGCGGGCCGTTGGCATCGTCCCCGAGGCCGAAACCCCGCCCACTTTCCTCACAGCGCGTGAGGCGCTCGAACTTGTCTGCAGGATAAGGAACCTAGACGATGTCCCCGGCAGGGTCGATCGTTGGCTCAAGTTCTTCGACGTGGAGGAAAAGGAGGACGTCCTCTGCAGAGACCTCTCTAAGGGGCAGAGGCAAAAAATCGTGCTCGCCAGCGCCTTCATTCACGAACCTCGGCTCATACTTCTCGACGAAGCCTTCATCAACCTCGACCCCATCTACCAGCGCCGCCTACGAGACTACCTACGGGGATTCTCCGAGGAGGGTCGCACCGTCTTCATGTGCACACACGTCCTCGAGATAGCAGAGAAGCTCTGCAGCAGGGTCGCCGTCATAGACGGCGGCAGAATAGTGGCGGAGGGAACCATCGACGAACTCCGGTCCCGAGAGGGTGAGGGGCTGGAGGAGATATTCATGCGCGCCGTGGACGGTGTAAACGCGCATGTCCCTTGACCTAGACCGTCACCTCCTCGTCGGGATGATGAAGGAGGAGTGGAGGCTACACAGATCCTTGGTTGGAGGGTTTGGCTCTGCCCTATTCCCCTTCATGATATTCTTCCTCACCGTCTCTTGCGGAGTAATCGCCCCGTTTATCCTACACAACCTCCCACTCACGATTATGCTTCTCATGCTTCACGCCGCGTCCCTCCTCTACGGTTTCTTCGTCGGCGGCTTTGGTGGGATGGGTGAGCAAGTAATGACGCGCCGCCTGGGGCAGGTGAACATGCTCCTCCAACTCCCCCAAACCTACCCCATAACATTCAGGAGAGTAATGGCCGTCTTCTACGTCAAGGACTCCATCTTCTACCTCGTCTACACCTACGTGCCGATGATCCTTGGTGTAGGCGTCGGTGCCACCCTCTCTGGGATCTCCCTACTCGGGGTCCTTAGGCTCGGCGTGACGACTTTCCTCACGTTCATGCTGGGGATGGGCCTCAGCTTCGTAGTCTCCGCCGCATCAGTCAGGTCGAGGGTTGGTGGAGCTGCTGGCGTCCCTCGGCCTGCTCACCATCGTAGCCCTTGTCTATCCCTTGGGCATCCTCCAACCATACCAAGTCCTGCTACCCCTTGGATATTGGGTAGATAGGTCATTGGTGTGGCCCCTCGCATCGATAGCCGTAGCTGTCGGACTCGCTGCGGCGGGCGCCCTCCTGATGAAGGAGAGGTTCGAGACTCGCGAGAAGAGATACTCGGACTCCCTCCTTAGCGTCGAGGGTCACCTAAAGGCCTTCGGTTGGCTCCAGATCCCTCATCGCGAAGGAGTGGCTCGAGCTGACTCGGGGCGGTAGCCTCGCTCCGGCAGTCGGCGGCTACACCCTTCAACTACTAGCCGTCTACCTCATCAACTGGATATTCGAGAACGGCTTCGGCATCCCCCTCAGATTCAACGTCGTCTTCTTCAGCGCCCTCGTCGGCTTCTTTGGGGTGATGACCTACAGCAGCCTCACGAGCTTCGAGGATAACGAGTACCTGAACGTGCTACCTGTAAACGTGGACTCACTGGTTAGGGCGAAGCTCGCTGTCTACTTTCTCCTAACCTCGGGGGTGACTGTCGGCTATGTGGTACTCATCGGTTTTCTGAAGGGGGAGATGAACCTCGTCCCCCAGAGCCTACTCGTCGCTGCCTGCTCCTCCATCTACGTCGTTGCCGTGACGGCCTACCTTACAGGGCTCTGGACGAACACGATGTTCTTCGGGGCGAAGACGATACTCACATTCACATTATTGGTCGCTCCGCTTCTCATTGTCATCGAGGTAGGTGCGATGATCCTTCCATACATGGCTGACCTCGCAACTGTGATCATAGCTTTTGCATCAATGATTGAGCTTTTAGTCTCAATATTCCTCTTCCTTAGACTGAGTAGAAGATGGGGCGGCGCCTCATTCTCATACGTCTCGACTGGGAGCGTGAGCTCTAGGAACTAGTCTTCACTTTTTACGCCCCGCGCCCTGACCCTTCGGGAAGCCCCTCTTGAGTATCCTCTTCTCCATGTACTTCTTCGGCTTCTTCACCTTCTTGTTCTCGACGGTGGCGACGGCCATGTTTATCCAGTTACCAAGGGTTATCCGTGGTTAATAATTGCATAACCTCATACATCGGCGTTATTAGAAGGGCGTTTACAATACGAGGACCCTAACAGCAGTTGTCCTCGTCGAGGAGGGGGAGCATCGGGTTCGGTGCGAATTCGAACACGCTCCCCAGCTTCAATGGCAGGTCGAGACTCTTGGTCTCGACGACGATGTTCATGTGGTTCGGCATATGGTTGTAGTCGAATCCTGCAAGGTTACCTATGGGTTCACCGTCGACCCTCACCTCGTCGCCGTTGACGATGTTGCCGCCTTGCGTTATCTCGATGAAGGCGACAGCGGCTGCGTCGTCCTCTCCCTTCTCAATGGGATTCCAGATCATTATCTCATGGACATCTCCCCTTGGAACGGCGCGACTCCACGACTCGACGAGGTCGATCCCGGAACTGTTGAAGGTCACATCGATGACTGTGACGACCTCACCTCGTACTGGTCGCCTATCACGATAGATCCTAGGCGCCCTAACGACATGCAGGATCTTCTTATCATCAACGCCTGTCTCGGGTTTATTCTCCATGCATCCACACTGTGTCTCTCCCGTCGCGCTAGGTTTGCAGGCGCAGGGTTCCCCTTGCCGCTCTCCGTCCATATACATATCGATATAATTGAATATGTGAGTGTATAAAAGGCTTATTACGCGACTAATAGAACAAATCAATATATATGAATATGTTAATATATAACCCGTGGTTTTACTCTAATAAGAAGGAGGGAAAGAAGTCGAAGAAAGTAAACGAAAAGCCCAAGAAGCTTGAGTACAAGGAGAAGATGTTCTACTACAGTAACACCATACCGCATACGCGGTACATGTGCTCCGAGTCCAGCCCAGAGATTCCGCAAATGAAACTCTGCTAGAATCAGGTGTAAAGCAGATCGACAGGACATTTTTTTTAAGACTGCCAAAACGATTCGTTTTTAATGTTTTTTCAATCAGATTTCTAGCACTACCACAAAATGGGCAGCTGGATCTCTTGCCTATAGAACTATTCAGTGAATTTCTTTTCACTTACTGAATTATATCCCGCATATCCACCCCTTTTATCGATTGTACATGTCTGAGGAACACAAAGATAGTGTCGAGGAGAGAGTGTTCAAGTCGCTTAGCAACGAGAGGAGGAGAGAGGTAATCAGGTACCTCGGCGAGAGGCGTGTAGCGAGATTCAACGAGCTGAAGAAGGACCTAGGCTTCGAGGACGGCGCCTCCCTAACGTACCACCTCGGCTCACTCGAACCCCTGATTAAACAGGGGGAGGGTGGCTACGGGCTCTCCCCGGCGGGGTATGACGCCTACGGGTTGATGAGGAAGATATCCTCTATCTCCGAGGCGACACAAGCTCTCATCTCCGTAAGGAGAGAGATCACGGCCATGATTGTGGTAAATGCGATCCTCTGGGCTGCCGCCATCCTCAGCGTTCGCCTAAACGAAGGTAACCTACAGGGTACGACACTCTACAGCTTCTCTGCCCTCTGGTTCGTGAGTAACATCGCCCTCTACTCCATCGCAAAGCGAATTAGGGGAAGAACATAAGAGTAAAAACATATTTAAATTCGTTTCAATATACAATTATCCATGTCAAAGAGCGATGGGTCCCTGGAGAGGCTCGTCTCCTCAGGTAAGTGTAACTGCCTCAACGTGAAGGAGTACGCCGCCCAACTCAGGAGCCTAGCTAAAGGTGACGCGAACCCCGCCGATGCGAGAAAGAGGGGCAAATTCTACAAGGCACTAGGCGACGAGACACGACAAAGGATGCTCAGCCTCCTCCAGTCACGCGAGATGTGCGTCTGCGAACTCATCACAGCACTATCCATGACCCAGCCGACGACGAGTCACCACCTCAAGATACTCGAGGAGGCGAACCTCGTCCACAGCAGGAAGGAGGGGAAGTGGGTATTCTACGGCATCACGAACCAGAAGCTCGTCGCACAGCTTCTAGGGGTTAAGCTCTAGAATCCCTTCGTTTCTTCTCCGTTTCATCATATGTCGATTCAAATCCAAGTCTCGAGGTGATGAAACCTTCATCTTCCGCGACTCCGGGTCGCTACTCATGGCAGGGAAGGGCAGGGTAGAGGTCGTCAAGGGTGGGCCCTACCAAGTGACGGGCGGCCTCCCACTCTCAAAGATGGTTATCGAGGCCGACGCAGAGGGATACTCCCTTCGGTGGCGGAAGACTGAGACCTACCCGCAGAAGGACAGCTACGGCCTCTGCCGCTGCGGGAAGTCTAAGAATAAACCATACTGCGACGGCTCACACACAAAGAGCCACTTCGAGGGTCAGGAGACCGCGGATCGGTCCCCCTACATCAAAGGGGTGAAGGTCTACGACGGCCCGGAGCTCAAACTCACCGATAAGAGGGAGCTCTGCGTGGGAGCTGGCTTCTGTACGCGCGCCGGCAACATCTGGAACCTCACCACTAATAGCGACAATCCCGAGTACAAGGAGACGGCGATACAGGAGGCGGCGGACTGCCCCTCAGGACGCCTCGTCGAATGGGACAAGAAGGGAACACCACTTGAACCCGCACTTGAGCCGGGAATAGCCGTGACGGAGGATCAGGACGGCGTGGCCGGTCCTCTCTGGGTAATGGGGGGAGTCGAGATAGAGGCCTCGGATGGCTACATCTTTGAGAGGAGGAATCGTGTTACACTCTGCCGATGCGGCAGGTCGGAGGCCCACCCCCTCTGCGATGGTTCCCACTTTGAGGAGTAGCACAGCATAGGTATCAAGTATCCCGACCCCCTATTCACCTGATACGCATGATAAAACAAGGCCTTGAATATGAGGTCGTAGAGGGTTGGGGTAAGCTACCAACTAGTTGGGTCTACACGCAAGTCGCAGGCGTTGCCGTCGACTCTAAGGACCGAGTCCTAGTATCTATGCAGAGGCGAGCACCCAATCATCGTCTTCAGTAGGGAGGGGGAGTTCATAGAGAGCTGGGGGGAGGGCATCTTCGCCAACGCCCACGGCGCCTACATGGACGAGGAGGACAACTTCTACTGCGTCGACAACGGCGACCACACCGTCCGAAAGTTCGCTAAAGATGGTGAGCTCATCTTCACCCTCGGCACCGAGGACAAACCTGCTCCACCTGGTAAACCATTCAACAAGCCCACGGACCTCGCCCAAGCCCCAAACGGGGACCTCTACGTCAGCGACGGCTACGGCAACAGCAGCGTCCACCGCTTCACAGCCGACGGGGAGCTGATCCAGAGCTGGGGGGAATCCGGAACCGGCCCGGGGCAGTTCAACCTCCCCCACGGCGTCTGGGTAGACGGCAAGAAGGTCTACGTGGCGGACCGCCAGAACAACCGCGTCCAGATATTCACCCCCGAGGGGGAGTACATCGAGGAGTGGGGCAACCTCCTGCGTCCTTGCGACATCTACTTCGACAAGAGGGGACGCGTCTACGTGGCTGAGCTCACCCACAGGGTCAGCATCCTCAATAAGAGGGGGGAGGTGCTCGCCCGTCTCGGCGGGGAGAAGAGCTTCGCCCCAGGCCAGTTCGTTGCCCCCCACTGCCTTTGGAAGGACAGCCACGGCGCCCTCTACGTCGGCGAGGTCCTCGAGGGGCAGCGAATCCAGAAATTCATACCCACCTGACCCGTCAATAGCCGGTACAACACTTATTCCAGCGCTACCAGACCGTGGAACCATGCAGAACATAGGCGCATGCGGACTAGACTGCGGTAAATGCGAAGCCTACAAGGCGACGCAGGCGAACGACGTTAAGAAGCTCTCCGAGCTCGCGAAGAGCTGGAGTAGCGAGAAGAACAAGTGGAAGCTGGAGGAAATGCGGTGCGACGGCTGCACGAGCAACCGTGTCTTCAAGGGGTGCATAGGGTGCCCCGTGAGGACCTGCGCCCAGGGAAAGGGCGCTGACATATGCAGCAGGTGCGGAGACTACCCCTGCGATAAGCTTCAGGACCTCTGGAAGAATCTCCACGGCGATGTCGAGGCATGGAAGGCGAACCTCGAAAAAGCGAAGTAGCCCAACTCCTAAGTGATAGGTATGCCCGCCTTCGAGGTCCAGCTCAAGACCCATATAGGAAACCCGATCGACAGGATCACGGAGAGGTATCCCTCCCTCCGCATCTGGACGTGGTGCAACTTCATACAGGACGTACACGAGCTGGAGTCGGACGACCCGGAGGTGCTCCGCGCCGCCCTCGAGGAGTTCAGGGGTGTCTACAGGGTGCTCGACGAGACCGAGGTTTCTACGAACGCGAGGATGATCACCCAGAACTGCATCTGCAGCAGGGAGACGACGGTCCACGACAACATACAGGAGCTTGAGATACTCAACCTGATGCCCATCTACTGCGAGGGGGGCTACGAGCACAGCCGCCTCATAGCGTTCCGCCACGAGGCCCTCGCTGAGCTATTCGATAGGCTGAGCGGCCATGGCTTCAAGTTCGAGGTTGAGGAGAAGGCGCCCTTCAACGGTATGGTCTCTGACACCCTGATCACACTCAGCTCCCTTATGGCAAAACTAACGGATCGGCAAGTCGACGCCATATCTGCGGCCTACAACAGTGGATACTACCAGACGCCGCGAAAGGTCAATGTGCAAAGCATAGCGGACAGAGTGAAGGTTCCCCGAACGACTCTGCAGGAGCACCTGAACAAGGCGGAGAACAAGCTGATCAGCTCCATCATTCCCCAGATCCAGTTGTACGCCCGAAAGAACCGGGCCAAGTGATCTGCTCCCCCTTGGCGTAAAGCTGATTCGTGGGTTCAACAATCTACTGAGGCGTGAGCTCCAACAGCCTCCCCCTCTACGCGGACGACAGCCACCTGACCGAGTTCGACGCAACCGTCGTGAGGGCCGGCTCCAAGTTTGTAGTCCTCGACAGGACGGCCTTCTACCCAGACTCGGGCGGGCAGCCGAGCGACATCGGCATCCTTAGACACCCCGGTGGCGTGACCCGGGTCTCGAAGGTCATGAAGAGGGGGCTGGAGATATTCCACTACCTCGACGCAGACATACCACTCGGCGCTGCTGTCCACGGCGTCATCGACTGGCCGACCAGAAGCTGGAACATGAGGCGCCACTCTGCTGAACACCTCATCACCGGACTCATCGAGGCCCTCGGTGAGCCCCCAAAGGTCTTCAGTGATCTTGAGAAGCTTGAATACCAACCATCTAGCCTTACAGTGGAGCAGATTGAGGGCGTGCGACGCCGCTTCGACGAGATCGTGGACGAGGATGACCCGGTTCGAGTCTACTATGAGAACAGGGCAAAGATCGACGCCTCGGGCGACCCCCGTAAGATCAGTTTCCTCCAGAAGATTCCACGAAGCGTGGACCGCCTACGAATCGTCGACATAGGCCCCTACGCCTCCACGTTCTGCTTCGGCACACACGTCAAGGCGACGGGGGAGATCGGGCATATCGCGGAGCTGCGCTTAGAGGAGGCCAAGAAGGGGAAGAAGATCGTGTACTTCCGGTTAAGTCCCTAACTGAAGGCGGAGAGGTACGCTCTCATCGCAGCTCTCAACTTTTGGGTCCTATCCATCCCCAGTTCCCTATCGAGTCTCTCCGCCTCGTCGTAGTAAAGTTCGACAACGGCTCTGAGCGCCCTGAGTAAATCCTTGGACTCCATACTCACCGGGAAGGTGGCGACTATCCTCTTCTTGACATCCTCGGGAAACCTATCGGTCTCAGCGAAGTAGCTGCCCGCGCTTGTCTTAAGCCCTCTGCTCAGCCCCGCCATTAAGACGGCCTCGTCCCTTAGGAAGCTGATGAAGAAGCTTGCCCGCAGTGGCTGCTCCCTCTGTATGGAGTTGACGCAGTGTAGGACATAGTACCACGAGTCCTGTATCCTCTTCTCGTGCGCCGCGGCTTTGTCGACGGCGGGTTTCTCCCTCGTCTTCATGAGGCTCGGAATGACGCTGCGCCTGTCGAAGAGGATCCTCCAGTTGGGTCTGTGTTCGTATAGCCCGGATTCGCCTTGGAAACTGATGTCGAGTTCCATGTAGCGGTCTAGTAGGAAACCGTAGAGGTGTTTGGATGGCTCCTTGAAGGCGTCGACTGGGTTGAAGAGGGTGTGGAGCCTATCCCACCAGTCGGCGTAAATCTCCTCAAGCCGTGCCTCTTCCCCTATGAGTACCGCGAGGTCGACGTCGGAGTATCTGTCTCTGAAGCCGGTGGCGCCCGAGCCGACGAGGACTGCCCCAGTGATTCTATCATCTCCACTTAGCGCATTAATGAGTTTCTTAAGGGCCCTGTTCCTGTACTCCGCGTCGTAGAGTTTCGACTCGTCCACACTGAGAGGCATCCCGATACCCCGTCTTTCATTAGTGATGTGCGTGAGTCGCCCTAAATTCTTAACCTTCACCCATTGATACTAGTTCGTGGTACCCCATGGACCCTGTTGGATGGCTCCTTGAGCCTAGTGACCCTAGCGTGAGGTTTTGGGCGCTACAAGACATCGAGGGGATGAGGCACGACGATCCGGACGTGCTTGAGGCGCGGGAGCGGGTTATGATCTCTCCGCCGGTCGAAGTAATCCTCTCCGCGCAGCAGCCCGGAGGCTGGTGGGTCGGGGAGAGGGACATGTACCTCCCCAAGTACACCGCGACGACCCACTCCCTACTCATCCTCGCTGAGCTGGGCGCTGAGAGGACTCCGGAGATCAGAGCGGGGAGTCGAGCACATCTTCCGCTTCCAGCGCGACTCGGGACATTTCCTCCCCGACCTCCCCGCAACCGCGAAGGGTAGGGCAAGCGCAATGAAGGACGGCTGCTGCTTCGACGGCAACATCCTCTACTACCTCATCCACTTTGGCTACCTCGACGACCCGCGGACGCGGCGCCTCATAGACTTCAACGTCGGGTACCACGACGACGAGGACGCGGGGTGGAGGTGCCGAAGCTACCCCATCAACCCCGCCGCCGTCTTCTCCAAGAACTGTTTCATGGGCGCGGCGAAGATGCTTCGAGCCCTCTCCACGATCCCGGAGCCAAAGAGGAGCCGAGAGATACAGGCCATCATCGATCGGGAGGTGGAGAACATCCTTGTGAACGGTGTTTACCGATACCTAAGGAACCCCGATGGCACACGAAAGAATAAAGCGGGGTGGAAGAAGTTCGGCTTCCCCCTCTTCTACCAGTCCGACTCCCTCGAGGTCCTCGACACCCTCACCCGCCTCAACGTCAGCGACGACAGAATGCAACCCGTGGTAGACCTCGTGCTTAACACGCGACAACCCGACGGCACGTGGCTGCTAGAGAACACCTACAACGGGAAAATGTGGGTCGACATCGAGGAGAAGGGGAGACCTTCGAAGTGGATAACTCTACGTGCCCTTAGATCACTAAGACGTCTAGGACTCTGAGCCCCATTTTCTTGGTGCTGCCTCGTCCTTAGGCCATGCCACCGTTGTCACGATAGACGACCCCCACGACCTGTCTAAGGGCATCTACAAGGTCTTTAACGACGTCGAGTTCATCGCCTCCTCTTCGGCCTCACGATGTCCTATTACTTCTTGACAGTGCTTCTCTCCTTAACGCCATCTCTGTTCTGAAGATCACCACGGAGACCTTCGCGAACAACAAGAGGAAGAATAACGGGGACGCCCCCCGTCATCGTCAGCTAGCGCCCCCAACTAGGCTGTGGACGTCTATTTAGATTATATTCAATATCCTTTTAGGGGTGTATTCTTCCCCTACTCTAGGGAAGTAAAATGGACATACTCACGATAGGGATAATCGGGGCGATTGTAGTCATCGTCCTGATACTCGTAGGGCTCTACTTCTCGTACTACAATAGGATAAGGCGGTACGAGAACCAGATCGATGAGGCCTGGAGCCAGATCGACGTCCAGCTGAAGAAGCGGTACGATCTGGTCCCTAACCTCGTGGAGACTGTTAAGGGATACGCCGCTCACGAGAAGGAGATCTTCGAGAAGGTCGCCCAGGCGAGAGCGGGCATGATTCAGGGAACGCCTCAGGAGAGGATGGACTCAAGCAACATGCTGACCTCGACCCTCCGCCAACTATTCGCCGTGGCCGAGGCCTACCCGCAGCTCAAGGCAAACGAGAACTTCAAGCTACTCCAGGAGCAGCTACAGGGCATAGAGGACAAGATCGCCTACTCACGCCAGTTCTACAACACCAGCGTGCTGAACTTCAACAACCTCATCACCACGATACCTGGCGCATGGTTCGCTGGAGGTCGCAGCAAGCACGAGTTCCTCAACATCCCTGAGGGCGAGAGGCAGGTACCGAAGGTACAGTTCTGATGGCCCGGCGAACCTTCTACGACGAGCAGAGGAGGAATAACAGGGCTAGCCTCCTGCTAGCGATAGTAGTGTCGCTGTTCCTCTTCGGCCTCATCTACTCCTTCGCCTATATATTCGCCCCTGAGGCACTGATACTCGTTATCCCCTTCAGCCTAATACTCATCTTCATCTACACTTGGAGCAGCTACCAATACGGGGACAGGATAGTCCTCGCTTCTACACATGCTCGACCCGCTGAGGGTAATGAGTACGTTTACCTCAATAACGTGGCGGAGGGCCTATCGATCGCGGCAGGCATTCCCCCGCCTAAAGTCTACGTCATGGACGACCCTGATATCAACGCCTACGCCACGGGGAAGGACCCGCAACACGCGAGCATCGCCGTCACTACGGGGGCCCTGGAAAAGCTCAACAGGGAGGAACTCGAAGGCGTTGTCGGCCACGAGATGAGCCACGTCAGGAACCGCGATGTCGAGTTCATGACCTTAGTCGCGGTGCTCGTCGGTCTTGTCTCGATTCTAAGCCACATCATCATCCAATGGGCATGGCTGGGGGCCGGTACGCGTCGTCGTGGCCGCGACAGGAACGGTGGCTCAGGCATCGAGATCGTCATACTTATAGTGGGCATCATCCTCGCCATCCTCGCGCCCATAGCCGTCGCCCTCATCCAGTTCGCGATAAGCAGGAAGAGGGAGTTCATGGCGGACGCCGGCGGAGCTGAGCTCACACGATACCCTGAGGGCCTAGCGTCGGCTCTTGAGAAGATCAAGAACTACAACCAGGGGAAGATGAAGGTCGACGAGGCAGTCAGCCCACTATTCATAAGCGACCCGAACAAGAGTGGCCTCGACAACCTCTTCGCCACCCACCCGCCACTCGAGGAGCGGATAAAGCGGCTCCGCCAGATGTAGCCTCGCAGCTTTTTTACCCCCCCCGGTCCTATATTGGACCCAGTGTTCTGACTTGGTAAAGGCTGTTAATGGGTTGGTCAAGCTCCTCCGAGAGGAGGGGACCGAGTGGGTCTGCACTTTTCCCACGAACGTCTTCGTGAACGCCTGCGGTGAGGAGGGGATGCCCCTCATGATGGTGAGGACGGAGAGGTTCGCGGTAGCCGTCGCGGACGCTTACAGTAGGGCGTCGAACGGGAAAAAGATCGGTGTATCCGCCGTGATGGGTGGGTTGAACGCCGCTGGCACCGAGATGGCATATGGCGCACTCGCCCAGGCGTACGAGGACTCATCCCCCCTCCTCTGCCTGACAGACGGTGTCCCTAACGAGGCCGCCGCGAGAGAGCGGTTCAACATCGAGGACGGGTTCCGCAGCGTGACGAAGTGGAGCGGCTTCATCAACCAGGGAAGGCGCGTCCCCGAGTTCGTGCGCCGCGCCTACACGCAGCTGAGGAGTGGGCGTCCCAGCCCCGTAATGCTCCAGCTCCCCCGAGGTCTCGAGGACTACGACCCCGCCGAGCACTCGTACACACCGGTGAAGGGATGGAGGCCCTCAGGTGACCCCCACGACGTGAAGGTCGCGGTCGAGGCGATCCTCCACGCCAGGAACCCGATGATCTACGCCGGCCAAGGAGTCTTCTTCGGGGACGCCTGCACTGAGCTGAAGCAGTTCGCGGAGATGACAGGCACACCCGTCCTCACCACCCTCATGGGGAAGAGCTGCTTCCCCGAGGACCACCCGCTGAGTCTTGGCGTCCGCGACGTCCCAGCTGAGAGGTGGCTCAAGGGCTCGGATCTCGTCTTCGCGATAGGCACCAGCCTCGGCACGACCACCTTCGGCCACGAGGTCCCAGTGAAGGGGAAGACGATTGTTCAGTGTACCATTGACGAGCAGGACTTAAACAGGGCGACTAGGACGGACCACGCCATCGTTGGTGACGCGAGGCTTGTCCTCCGCCAGATGATAGCAGAGGCGGAGAAGCACGGCGCCAAGCCGAGGGCCGGTGTCGAGGCGGAGGTGGCCGCCGCGAAGGAGGAGAAGATGAAGAAGTACCGCCCACTCATGGAGTCAAACGAGACCCCCATAAACCCCTACAGGGTCTATGCTGAGATCATTAAGACCATCGACCCGATGAACAGCGTCGTCACCCACGAGTCGGGGAACACCCGCGACCAGCTAACCACAGTCTACGACGCCGTCACGGAGCACGGTTTCATGGCGTGGGGCAACGTCTCCACCCTCGGCTTTGGCCTCGGCGCCGCGATGGGGGCGAAGCTCGCCTACCCGAAGAGACAGGTGATAAGCGTCACGGGCGACGCCGGCGTGAGCTACCAGATGGGGGACTACGAGGCCCTCATACGCCACGGGATGGGCATAACGACCATCCACATAAACAACGGCGGCTTCAGCGGCTACGGCCCCGGCTTCTGGGGTGGCGGCCACACACCCTACGCCTGCGAGGTGACGAAGCAGGACATCTACAAGACGGCGCAGATGGCAGACGCTCTCGGTATGCACTCCACCCGAGTCGAGAAGCCAGATGACATAGCACCCGCCCTGAAGGACGCCCTGAAGGAGAACACGAAGGGACGCCCCGCCTTCATCGAGGTCATCTGCAGCCGACACCCCGTCTACGGGGGCTGGGTCAGATCTCCCGCCCACTAGACTCCCCACCCCCACTCTTTTAACCCCTAAGCCGCGTCTCTCTACACATGTTCAAGTCAGCCGTAGACGAGAAGGCGGCCACCGAGCTGCTAAAGGAGCTCGTCAAGATAGACTCAGTCAACCCATCCCTCGTCCCGGGGGCCAAGGGCGAGGAGGAGATCGCGGAGTACGTTGCCCAGTGGCTCAAGGCCCTCGGCTTAAAGGCCAAAGTGGACAAGATTGAGAAGACCCGCTGCAACGCCGTGGGCAGCCTCAAGGGCGCTGGAGGGGGCAAGAGCCTCATGCTCAACGGCCACATCGACACCGTCGGCTACGACTACATGACCATCGACCCCCTCAAACCGGTTGTGAAGGACGGCAAGATGTACGGGCGGGGCACATTCGACATGAAGGGCGGCCTAGTCGCCAGCCTCGCCGCCCTCAAGGCCGTCGTCGACTCTGGGACCAATCTCAAGGGAGACGTCGTTGCCGCCGCAGTCTGCGACGAGGAGTACGCGAGCATAGGCACCGAGAGGGTGATGGAGAAGACCCACGTCGACGCCGCCATTGTAGGTGAGCCCAGCGCCCTCCAGATAGAGAGGTGCCACAAGGGCTTCGCCTGGATCGACGTCGAGACGAAGGGCCTCGCCGCCCACGGGAGCATGTGGCAGGTAGGCGTCGACGCCATCACAGAGATGGGAAAGGTCCTCACCGGCCTCGAGACCATCGGCGCCAAGCTACAGAAGAGGAAGCACCCACTCGTCGGCCCCGCCAGCGTCCACGCCGGCACCATAAAGGGCGGCCTCGAGCTAAGCACCTACCCCGACAAGTGCCTACTCCAGATTGAGAGGCGCCTCATCCCCGGGGAAGAGAGGAAGGACGTCGAGGAGGAGATGGAGAAGCTCCTCAAGGACATCGCCGAGAAGGACCCCAAGTTCAAAGCGAGCTACGAGATCACCTTCTACCGCGGCTCAATGGATGTCCCCGAGACCGCGGACATCTGCCAGACAATCCTCGCCTGCAGCAAGGAGGCCATCAAGCTCACCCCCGCCTTCACGGGCGGCTCAGGGTGGCTTGACACTCAGATAATCTGGGGTAAGGGTATCCCGGCGGTCGCCTACGGTCCGGCCGGGGAAGGCGCCCACGCCGCTGTCGAGTGGGTCGACTTAGACACCGTGATGGACGCAGCGAGGGTACAGGAGCTGGTCCTCCGCCGCTTCTGCGGCGTGAAGGAATAGATCCCTTCCTAATTCCTAGATTTAATAAGAAACTAGAAAAACAGGTAGCAATCAGCATGGATTGATGACGAGGCTCACCGTAGTAGACGCCGACAGATGCGTCGGCTGCCAGCTCTGCATGTTCGCCTGCAACAGACGCTTACGGCGAGGGCGGGTTGGCGAAGTCGGCGATCAGGGTCCGCTCCGCGGGGGGCTTCGAGAGAGGCTTCGTGGTCGTCGCCTGCAGAGCCTGCCCCGACCCGCCATGCATGAAGGTGTGCCCCGTCGACGCCCTCGAGCAGCGCAGGGGCGGAGGCGTCATCCTCAAGGCCGGGAAGTGCATAGGCTGCCACCGGTGCGCCGAGGCCTGCCCGGTCCACGCCATCTTCTGGGACGACGAGGCGAACAAGCCCGACATCTGCGTCCACTGCGGCTACTGCGTCGGCTACTGCCCACACGAGGTACTGGCGATGAAGGAGGTTGAGCAGCTGTGAGGCTCCCGACCCGCGTCTTGACGGCGGACCTGACAGCCCGACGATTCACGGTCGAGGACCGCGCCGACCTCTTCCAGTACTACATCGGCGGCTCCGGCGTCGCCATTAATCTGCTCAAGGAGTACTGCCCGGTAGGAGCAGACCCGCTTGGCCCAGACAACCCAATAGTCTTCGCCGTGGGTCCCCTCGTCGGGCTCTACCCACTCGCGTCGAAGACGGTGGCGATGTTCAAGTCGCCCCTGACGGGAAACCTCGGTGAGAGCCATGCCGGTGGGCGGAGCGCTGTCGCCATCAGGTCCGCTGGATATGGTGCCATCATGATCAGGGGTGCCAGTGAGACCCCCGTCTACCTCTCCATCGATGATAAGGGCGTCCAATTCAGGGACGCGTCGGGAATCTGGGGGATTGCCAGCAGCGTCACCACTGGCAGGATAATTAGGGAGCTGGAGACCGGCGCCGGTACGCGCACAATCATGAGGATAGGCGGAGCAGGGGAGCACCTCGTGAGGTACGCAAGCGTCATCACGGAGACGTACCGCCACTTTGGCCGCCTAGGCCTAGGCGCCGTCTTCGGCAGCAAGAAGCTCAAAGCAGTCACCGTCTCCGGCAACCACGGCATCGAGGTTAGCGACAGGAAGCTATACCGCGAGACGTACGACGACATCTACAAGCGAGCAGTCGAGTCGCCGGTGATGAAGAAGTACCACGACATAGGCACCGCCTCCAACATCATGCCCCTAAACCTCCAGAAGGGGCTCCCCACAATGAACCTCAAGACGACGACCTCCCCCGAGGCAGAACACATCTCCGGGGAGAAGCTCGCCGAGAACTACCTCGGGCGCCGCGTTGCCTGCGCCCACTGCCCCGTCGCCTGCATCCACATCGCCGCTCTCCGCGAGCCCTACGAGAAGGAACCCTACTTCTACAAGACCACGATGATCCCCTACGACTACGAGCTCATCTACGGCCTTGGGCTCGATGGTCGGCATCTTCGATGAGAAGGCGATGCTCCACCTCATAGACGCTGTCGAGATATGGGGGCTCGACGCGATGAGCACAGGCGTGGTGCTTGGCTTGGGCCACAGAGGCCCAGGAGAAGGGACTCATAACGCAGAACGAGACCCTTGGACTCACGCTAAAGTTCGGGGACGAGCCCTCCTACGCGAAGGCCGTCGAGTATATTGTGAAGCAGCCGAACGAGTTCTACTCCGCGCTTGCCCGGGGCGTCGACTTCGCCTCGAATCGCTACGGAGGGGAGGAGTTCGCCCTCGCCTTCGGCGGTAACGAGATGCCTGGCTACCACACGGGACCGGTCAGCCATGTCGGCCACCTCACGGGGAGCCGCCACAGCCATCTCGACGCCGCCGGGTACAGCATAGATCAGGCCGCCCTCAAGGACAAGCTACCTGACCCGAAGGCCGCCGCCGCAAAGCTGCTGAAGGAGGAGGCCTGGCGCCAGGTACTCAGCAGCCTCGTCGTCTGCTTCTTCGCGAGGGGCATCTACGACAAGGATACGGTCGCGAAGGCACTTACGACGGCGGGGCACAAGATGGCCCCCGAGGCCCTGGATAGGATAGGCATGGAGATACTCAGGGAGAAGAACCGCTTCAAGGAGAGGGAGGGATTCAACGCGAAGGAGCTGAGAATCCCAAGGCGAATCTTCGAGACCGACTCCCCACTCGGCAAGGTCGACGAGAAGTACCTGCGCGAGTCCGTGGAGGAGTTCTACAGGCTCCTCTACGCCTAGGGCTTCTCTATGTGGAAGACTTCCCTCAGCTCCTCGGAGACGGGGCTGTTATCATGGTTAGAGGGCATCAGCTCGCGCATGTGCGCCCACCAGCTCCTGCAGACCGGCGTCCTCGATACGGCATCCCACTCGGCCTCGTCCTCGAACTCGACGTAGGCGAACAGCTGCCGCGTCGAGGGATGGAGGAAGATGGAGTAGGTGGAGACACCGTGGTCCTTCAGAGTCTTCTCGAGCTCGGGCCAGATGGGGTTGTGCCTCCTCGTGTACTCCGCCTCACAGCCGGAGTAGACACTCATCACGAACGCCTTCCTGATCATCCCGAGCCCCTCCTAGATGTCGAGGATCTCCGCCTCGAGCTCCCCGGTGTCGAGGACGGCGAAGCTGCTCCTCCCCGTGACATATCCGCAGACCTCACCCGGATTCACGACGAGTGTGGTACCCTTCTTCTCCACCTTCGCCTTGTGGTCGTGCCCGTGGACGACTGCGTCGTAGCCGCCGTGCGCGATTATGGAGCGCTGGAGAGCGTCGTCGTGGCCGTGGAGCAGGGCTATCCTCCTGCCGCCGGCCTCTACCTCGGCGAAGTTACCCACGATCTCCTTCCCGGCCGCGGCGTAGACCTCCCTGAGCTTCTCCCTCTCGGCGCAGTTGTTCCCGTAGACCCCAATCATCTTCGCCCTCAACTCGGAGTATGGCTTCGCCGTGAATGGGCTGACGTAGTCACCGGCGTGGAGGACGAGATCAACATTCAAGCTCGTTGAGTCGGCGTATTACCTCCCTGATCTTCGGGACGTTGTCGTGGGTGTCCGATATTAGGCCGACGCGCATCAGTCCTTCCTCCCCGCGTGGTATAGGATGTCGCGGACCCTGAGTATCTCGAGGGTGCTCGTGCGCCCGGGCGCCTCGAGGGTGGAGCCGGAGACCACCATGATGGTGTCGGGCTCCCTGATCATGCCGTCCCTGAGCGCCCTGTTGACGGCTCGTGATTATGAGCTCGTCCCTGTCGTCGCTCCACTGGACGTCGAGGGGCTCGACCCCCCAGTAGAGGCGGGTCCTCCGGGCTATCTTCGCCTCGCGGACGACGGCGAGTATGCGGGCGGAGGGGCGGTACTTGCTGACCATGAGGGTGGTGAAGCCGCTGCGAGTGACCGTGAAGATGGCGGCGGGCTTCACGGACTCCACGGCCTGGGAGGCGAGGCTACCTATTATCTCGGGTATGGACTGCCCCTCCCTGGGCCTCTGCGCCCTCCTGAGGGTCGCCCCCGCCTCGACGACGCGGCTGATGCTCTCCATGACCCTCACCGCCTCGACTGGGTGGGCGCCCGTCGCCGTCTCCTCGCTGAGCATCACCGCGTCGGCGCCATCGAGGATGGCGTTCGCGACGTCGCTCGCCTCCGCCCGGGTGGGGCGGGGGTTCTCAACCATCGACTCCAGCATCTGCGTCGCGACGATGACTGGCTTACCCGTCTCGTAGCACTTGGTTATGATCTTCTTCTGGAGGAGGGGGATGTCCCACGGGGGCACCTCGATGCCGAGGTCGCCGCGCGCGACCATGACTCCGTCGCTCGCGTCGATGATCTCGTCAATGTTCGTGATGGCCTCCCCGTGCTCGATCTTGCTGATGACTGGCTGGTCACCGTCCGCGTCCTTGATGGCCTCCTTGACGGTCTCGACGTCCTTCCTGCTCCTGATGAATGAGGCGGCGAACCAGTCAGCGCCGACCTGGACGCCGAACTCTATGCCCTTTAGGTCCTGCTCGGTGGGCGGGTGGATGCTGAGGCTCGCCCCGGGAGCGTTTACCCCCTTGTGGCTGCTAGCCTCCCCTCCGCTGACGACCTTAGCCTCGAATCCCTTGAAGTCGCCATCCACCTTGAGTATGTCCAGCTCGATGAGGCCATCGTTGATGAAGATGTGGCCTCCGGGGCGGACCTCGGCGGGGAGCTTGTCGTAGTTAACCGGGAGCGTGAAGCCCTCGCCGACGACGTTCTCCGTCGTGAACCTAACGTTGTCCCCCGCCTTCAGCTGGATGGGCTCCTTCAGCTCCCCGAGTCTTATCTTAGGGCCTGGGAGGTCGACTAGGACGGCGACGTTCCCGAGGCTCCTTATGGCGCGTATCGTGTTCCGGTGGTCGTCGAGGCTCCCGTGGCTCAGGTTGACCCTCGCGACGTCCATCCCCGCACGCGGCCATCTCCTTCAGGATGTCCGGCCTCCTGCTCGCCGGGCCGATGGTGCAGACTATCTTGCTCCTGACGTAGCCGTCCATGTCCCTTCGAGCATCTATCGGGCGCTGGGTTCTTATCCTCTGCGCCTAGGATACCGTGGGGCTCGATTTGCGCTGCGCCGTGATCCTGCACGCCCCCATAGGGGGAGGGAAGACGACCACCGCCAGGGCCGCGGCCGAGAGGGCGAGGGCCGACGGACTGAAGGTAATGGGGATTCTGAGCATACGCGTCCTCGACGGTGGCGAGTACCCGAGCTACGACTTACTCGAGCTCGACACCGGCGAGACCATGCCCCTCGTTAAGCCGGCAGGATGAGGCGTCGGGGGAGGGATGGGAGTCCTACGGTAACCCCCGCTTCGTCTTCTCTAAGAAGGGTCTCTACTCCGCGAACCTAGCCCTCCACAGGGCGGCGGAGGAGATGAGGGACGGGGTCGTCGTCTTCGTCGACGAGTATGGCAGACTCGAGTCCCAGCACAAGGGGATCCATCCCGGGGCCGTCATGGTCGCCGACGCCCTGAAACGCGGCGGCGTCGCCGTCTACCTCTGCCGGGACGACAAGGTCAACGAGGTCATCGACCTCGTGAAGGGCAGGGCGGCCAGGGTCTTCAACCTCGAGGCTGGGGACGCCGACGCCCTACTCAGGATAATCCGCGGCTGCTCCAAGCTGTAGACTCTAAATACACCCTCACCGCTTCCTACGTATACGGTTGGCGCCCATGGAATACGACAGGATTCTCAGCGACCTCCTCCACAGGGACGAGTACCTTGTCGTGGGGAAGAAGACGGTACGGTCCGACGCCCTCGACAAGCTCCTCGGGAAGGCAAGGTTCACCTCCGACTACATCCCGAAGGACACGATGGTTGTGAAGGTCGTGAGGAGCACCATGCCCCACGCCCTGATAAAGCGGGTGGACACGTCTGCGGCCCTGCGGATGCCGGGGGTCGTGGCCATCCTCACCGCGAGGGATGTCCCCGGTGAGAATGAGATAGGGTACGCGCTCCCTGAGCAGGCGTTCCTCAACGGGGTAAAGGTCCACTACGTCGGCGACCCCATCGCACTCGTCTGCGCCTCGGACGAGGTGACGGCACAGGAGGCGGCCGAGGCGGTGGTTATCGAGTACGAGCCGCTGCCTGCGGTCCTCGACATAGATGCCGCCCTCGCCGATGGGGCGCCGGTGATACACAAGGACAACAACATCGCCGTCACCACGAAGATCAGGAAAGGCGACACGGCGAAGGGTTGGAAGGAGGCCAAGCGTCGTCGTCGAGGACACCTACTGGTCGCCGTACCAGGAGCACATGTGCCTCGAGCCCGAGGCCGCATACGCAGTCCCCGACGGCGTCGGCAAGGTAACGGTCATCGCCTGCATGCAGAGCCCCCACCTCGTCAGGGATAAGGTGGCCCGGGTCCTCGGTTGGAAGCTCAACCAGGTCAGGATCATCCAGGCATTAACGGGCGGCGCCTTCGGGAAGAAGGACGACACGGGCCCCCTGATAAGTGCGTACGCCGCGGTCGCCGCCGTGAAGACGGGGAAGCCCGCCGCGTACATCATGGACCGCAGCGAGGTGGTCGCTGTAACCCCGAAGCGGTTCCCGGCCCGCTTCAAGTACAAGTCGGGCGCGGATAGGAATGGGAAGATCACAGCCGTCGAGGTCGACATCACCCTCGAGGTGGGCGCCTACGCCAACAGGGCCCCATTCTGGCTCTGGAGGCAGACCGCCCACGCCTGCGGCCCCTACGAGGTCCCAAACGTCGCCGTCGACGGCCGCGCCGTCTACACCAACAAGGTCTACGGTGGCAGCTACCGGGGCTTCGGCAACCTCGCCCTCCACTTCGCCGCGGAGCAGCAGGTCGACAAGCTCGCCTACGAACTCGGCATGGACCCAGTCGACTTCAGGATGAAGAACATCCTCAGGGTCGGGGGGCACACGACCTGCGACCAGCTCCTCGACAACAGCGTAGGAATCGAGAAGTGCCTCGCGGGCGTCGCGGCGGCTTCGGAATGGGCGAAGCACAGGGAGCCGGTTCGCGTCGGGACGAAGGTCAGGGGCTGGGGCGTCGGCTGCGCCTACCACGGCAACAGCACGAGCCGGAGCACCCCCGACTGGAGCGCCGCGAGCCCTCATGATCCACGAAGATGGAAGCCTCACCTACCGCACAGGCATCTGCGAGATAGGGCAGGGCAGCCCCTTCGGCCACGCCAAGATAGTCGCCGAGATCATCGGCGCCAGCCTCGACAGCATCAAGATAGAGCAGCCCGACACCGACTCGACCCCCGACTCGAAGCCGACGCACGGCAGCCGAGGCCTCATGATGGGCGGCACGGCCGCAGCTGATGCAGCCATCAAGCTCAGGGAGCGGATGGTCCGGGTAGCCGCCGACATGCTCGGCTGCCCCGAGGCGCAGGTCGAGCTACGCGACAGCCAGGCCTACAACAGGAAGAAGCCCTCCGCGAAGATACCCTTCGCGGAGATCGCGGAGCAGATGCACATCCGGGGCGAGAACCCCGGCAGCTACGGCTTCTACACCTCCCCACGGCGCTTCTTCGACCCCGAGACTGGCCTCGGGCACAACTACGCCGTCTACACCTTCGCCGCCTCGGTGGCGGAGGTCGAGGTCGACACCGAGACGGGGCAGATCGAGGTGACGAAGATCTGGCCCGCGATGGATGTGGGGAAGGCGATCGACCCCCTCATCGTCGACGGGCAGATACACGGCGCCATAAGCCACGGCGTCGGCTTCGCCATAATGGAGAACCTCCAGCTCAAGGACGGCGTCGTCACCACGACCGGCTTCAAGGACTACATAATCCCCTCCGCCCTCGACACGCCCGAGATAGACGACACCATAATCGTCGAGGAGGCGTACAAGTACGCCGCCTTCGGGGCGAAGGGCGTCGGGGAGCCGAGCATCATCAGCATAGTCCCCGCCGTCGTCAACGCCATCCACCACGCCACGGGGCTCAGGTTCAGCACGATCCCCATCACACCGGATCGCATGCACAAGGCACTGAAGGAGGCTGGCAAGGTTTGAAGCCGCTAACAGGATTCGATCTGCTGCGCCCACCCACCCTCGTCGGGGCGCTGGAGATGATGTCCACGCTCGATAACTCCATGCCCATAGCGGGCGGCACGGACATCGTCCCCGCGTTCCGAGACCTCGGCTCAAAGCCAGTCCACCTCATCGACCTCGGCCTCATCGAGGAGCTCAACGGGATCGAGGAGGAAGACGGCACGATACTCATAGGGCCGACGACGACCCACGCCCAGATACTGGCATCAAAGGTCATCGAGGAGGCCGCCCCAGCACTCCATGACGCTGCTCGATGGATCGGGAGCGTCCAGATCAGGAATCAGGGGCACCATAGGCGGCAACCTCTGCAACGCTTCCCCCGCCGCGGACTCCGCGCCGCCCCTCCTCGTACACGGCGCAGAGGCACATATCTGCAGCCTCGAGGAGGGCCACTGGATACCCCTGCAGGAGCTATTCAAGGGGCCCAAGATGACGGTCCTCGAGCCGAACGAGATACTCGCTGGGCTCAGGTTCCCCGCCGTGAAGGGTGCTGGGAGCAGCTTCCAGCGCATAGGGAGGCGCAAGGGATTCACACTCAGCGTCGTCAACGCCGCGGTCTACGCGGAGAGGGACGGCGACACACTCAAGGAGGTCAGGATAGCCCTCGGTAGCGTCGCCCCGACCCCCATACGCGCCCCGAGCGTCGAGAACAAGATCAGGGGCAGGAAGATGAGCGAGGAGTTGATTGAGGAGGCAGCGGCTGCATCCGTCGAGGTGGCGAAGCCCATCGATGACGTGAGGGGCACCGCCGAGTACCGGAAGGACATGGTGGCTGTGCTCGTTAAGCGCGCCATGCGTGAAGCGTGGCGACGCGCCGGAGGTGAGCTCTGATGGTGAACTTCGAGCTTAACGGCGCCGACGTCTACGTCGAGGCGCCCGCAACGATGACGCTCCTCGACATGCTGCGTGTCGAGCTCGGCGTGAAGAGCGTGAAGAAGGGTTGCGAGCAGGGTGAGTGCGGCGCATGCACCGTGCTGCTCGACGGCTACCCCATGACCTCGTGCCTCATCCTCGCCCCGCAGGTCGAGGGGCGCCACGTCTGCACCGTCGAGGGGCTCGTCGACAACCCCCTGATGAAGGAGCTCCGTGAGGCCTTCATGGAGAACGGGGCCGTTCAGTGCGGCTTCTGCACCCCGGGGATGCTACTGAGCGCCTATGCGCTGCTCAGCGAAAACAGGCACCCATCGGAGGAGGAGGTCAAAACTGCCATCGAGGGGAACATCTGCCGCTGCACCGGCTACGTAGCCATTATCGAGGCGATACTCGATGCAGCGGAGCGCATAGCCCCCGACTGACCCCTAACCTTATCTCCCTCGATTATTTCTTGAAACCCAGAATGGTGGAAGGTACTTTCTGGGAGCACCTTGACCGCCTCGTCGCCGAGAGCCGCGTCGTTATAGACATACCCAAGGGGACAACGAATCCACGCTTCCCCGAGGAGGCATACCCGGTCGACTATGGCTACCTTGAGGGGACATTCTCGACAGACGGTGATGGTATCGATGTATTCGTTGGCTCGGACCCGGAGCGGAGAGTAGATGCCATCGTCTGCACGGTTGGTCTCATGAAGAGAGACTCCGAAATCAAAGTGCTCATTGGCTGTAACGAGGCGGAGAAGCTTGCGGTCACACACCTCTACGAGGCTTTCCCCCCGATGCGTGGTCTCTTAGTGAAACGGTAACCTCGATGCGCTTTCCTAGTGGTTTTTAGCCTTCGAAGTTAAACGCGTGATCATGGGCAGTTCTGAGGGTGTCCTCCGCGAGATAGAGAGGCAGGCTTCGAGGAGGTGGCTCCCGATAATCGGCGCGGAGAAGGCGGGGATAATCGCCGGGATAGTCGAGGAGGAGAAGCCGCAGCTAGCTCTAGAGGTCGGGGCGAATATAGGGTACTCCGCTATAGTGATCGCGAGCCACATGCCCAACGGCTCGCACCTGACGACTATCGAGGTCAACCGAGAACTGGCGCGGGAGGCCGAGGCGAATATAAAGAGGGCCGGGCTAGCGGAGAGGGTGAGCGTTCTTAGTCGGCGACGCCCTCGAGCTGATCCCTGGCGTCGAGGGTCCAATCGATTTCGCCTTCGTCGACGCCGAGAAGGACGAATACGGCCGATACCTCAGCCTCATTGAGCCGAAACTCCACCACGGCAGCGTGGTGGTCGCCGACAACGTGGGCTCCTTCCCCCGAGCCATGGCAGACTACTTGGAGAGGGTCCGCCAGTCAGGGCTCTACGAGAGCAAGTACCTCTCAGTCGGCTGGGACGGCATTGAGGTGAGCAGGAGGCTCCCCACGGCGTGACCGCTTATTAGTCTGGCCGCGGATCGTTTCAGGGGATGAGCGACCCGGAGATATTCAGCCGTGCAGGCGAGTTCCTCGCCAGGGGGCAGAGCGTCGTGCTCTGCACGCTGATCTTCAAAGAAGGCTCGGGGCCGCGGGAACCCGGCGCCAAGATGCTTGTGACGCCCGATGGTAAGGCCCTCGGCACCATAGGGGGCGGTGGGATGGAGAGGCTGATCATCACGCAGGCCCTCGAGGCGCTCGCTGAGGGTAAGCCCCGGACGCTACACTTCGCCATGGGGATACCCCCACGTGAGGGGATGATCGCCATCGACTCGAAGTGCGGCGGGGAGGTCAAGATATTCATGGACATAGTGAAGCCTGAGCCACGGCTCATAATCATGGGGTCGGGCTGGATAGCCCAGGCTACGGCCCGCTACGCGAAGGACTGCGGCTTCGAGGTCACCGTCGTCGACGACGCCGCGACGGCGAAGCAGGAGTACTTCCCAGGGATGACGGTGGTTAACGGCAAGTACCCCGAATCGTTAAAGGGCCTTGAGATTCGGCCAAGCGACTTCGTAGCCGTCCTCCACGGTGAGACCCCCTTTGAATTAGCCGCCCTACGCCACGCCGTCAAGGCGAAGCCCGCCTACATCGGCCTCCTCGGCAGCGCCAACAAAGCGAAGAAGCACAGGGAGCAGCTCAAATCCGAGGGATTCGACGAGAATGTGCTCGACGCCATGTATGCACCCATCGGCCTCGACATAAACGCGGAGACACCCGAGGAGATCGGCGTGAGCATCGTGGCCGAGATGATAAAGAGGAAGCGCGGCTAGAGGCATATCTAGGACCGACACTTGACCCCGTTTAGAACCGAATCAAAAAATCCATCACTTCTCGAAGAGTCTCTTGGCGCGCTCGAAGTCGGCGGGGGTGTCGAAGTCGACCGTGCTCCACACTCCTCCCTCGATGTGTACATTGGCGTCCGAGTGCCCGTCTACGACCTCCTTGAGTGTCCCTGTCAGGGCAAGTATCTCCCCGAAGAGGCTCGACCGGAATAGGACGGGGTGCCCCCTCTTCCCGCCGTGAATCGTGCTGACTATGAGCGCGCCGGGGACATCCTCCATCGCTGCAGTCATCCTGCGAAGAAGCTCGGGAGCTAATCCAAGCTGGTCCCCGAGGACGAGGAAGGCCGCGTCGACGCCGCCCATCGCCCTGAGGCCAGCCTGGAAGCTGGTTGTCATCCCCTTCTCGTGATCGGGGTTGTGGGCGACGCGGACGACATGCGCGGAGGCTATCGCCCTTATCGGCTCTGGGTTGTTCCCGGTGACGACGACAACCTCGTCCACCGCCTGAGTCAGCGCGTCTAGGAGTCTGTCGAGGACCGTTCTCCCCCCAACCTCGAGTAGGAGCTTGTTCACCCCCATCCGGCTGCTCTTGCCGGCGGCGAGGACGACTGCCCCTGTTCTCAACCTGGTCCCTTCATCTTCGCCGCGGCCGATTGCACCGCTTTTACGATGTTGACGTAGCCGGTGCAGCGGCACATGTTACCCTTGAGGTACTCCCTGATCTCCGTCTCCGTCGGCTGGGGCTTCTCGGAGAGGAGCGCCTTCGTCGACATGATGAAGCCGGGGGTGCAGAAGCCGCACTGGACGGCGCCCTCCTCAAGATACGCCTCCTGGATCGGGTGGAGGCTGTCGTACTCGCCGAGCCCCTCGATGGTCTCGACGTTCCTGCCATCTGTGTCGACGGCGAGGATCATGCAGGCGAGGACCGACTCCCCGTCGAGGAGGACGGTGCATGCACCGCACTCGCCGATGCCGCAGCCATACTTAGCCCCAGTGAGCATCATTTTCTCCCGTATGAGGTTTAAGAGCAACGTGTTGGGCTCGACGTCGAAGCCCCTCAGCTTCCCGTTGACCTTTATTGTGATCTTCATCACTTGTCCCTCCTTGAATCCTCGAGGATTCTGGTCAGCGCTTCCATGGCGAGCCCCTTCGAGGCGAGGCGCCTGTACTCGGCCGTGCCCCGGATGTCCGTGATGGGCTTGATGCTCTCGCTGACGAGTCTACCCGCCTCTTCGATGGCGTCGACGGTCAGCTTCTTCTTGGTGAGTTGTTGCTCGACGTTTCTGAGTCTGAGGGGCGTGGGGGCTACCGCGCCCATGACGACCCTGATGCTTTCGACTGTCTCCTTCTTCATCTTGGCGTTGACGGCGATGCTGACTGTGGCGAGGTCTAGGCTCGTCCTGCCGAGCTTTATGAAGGCATCCCTGCTACCCGCCTCCGGGTAGGGCAAAGTGAGGCTGGCGAGGAATTCACCCCTGCCGAGCACGGTCCTGCCAGGGCCTGTGAAGAAGCTCTCAAGCTCGATACTCCTCTCCCCTGATGGTCCTGCTATGTTCGCCTTCGCGTCGAGGGCGACGAGCGCCTGCGCGCTATCCGCGGCTGGGGACGCATTGCAGAGGTTACCGCCAACGGTAGCCATGTTCCTGATCTGGACCGAGCCGATGGCTGTGACGGCCTCGTGTAGGAGCGGGAGCTTCTCGGTGACTATGATGCTGCGCTCGAGGTCTCGGAGCCGTGTGAGGGCGCCGATCCTGATCTGCTCCGCCTCCTCACGGACACCTGCGAGTTCCGGAATGTGCTTAAGGTTTACTATATGGTGGGGTTTGAGGAGCGCCTGCTTCATCTTTGGCACGAGGTCGGTGCCCCCGGCGAGGACCGCCGCTTCTATGCCGTGCTCGTCGAGGAGCTTGACCGCCTCGGCGACGCTCGCAGGGGCGTGGTACTGGAAGCCGTGTATGATGTGGGTGTTGTGCGTGTTGATGCTCATTGCTGTCCCTCCTTCTGGTGGAGTGCCGCGAGTATCTTGTCGCGGGTGATGGGGAGGTCGTAGAACCTGACGCCTAGGGCGTTCTGTATCGCGTTGGCGACTGCGCCTGCGACGGGGTTGAGCGCCCCCTCGCCTATCCCCTTCGCCCCGAAGGGGCCCGTGTCCTCGTACGTGTCGACGAAGAAGACCTTGAAGTCCTCGAGGTGGGGCATGTCCCGCGTCGTGGGTATCTTGTAGTCGGTGAGGAAGCCCCTGTTAACTAGGTCGCCTGTCTTGGGGTCGTGTGGCATGTCCTCGAGCAGGGTCATGCTCCACCCCTGGGCGAAGCCGCCGTGTATCTGCCCCGCGGCGAGGTTCGGGTTAATGACAGTGCCTATGTCGGCGCCTGCTATGATCTTTATGGGGCGCACCTTACCGGTCCACGTGTCGACCTCAACCTCGACGAAGTAGCCTGTGAAGTGGGGCGGGCAAGCGGGCTGGCGGTAGCTGTCGACCGAGGCGACTGTGCCCCAGTTCTTGTGCCTCATCGTGTAGGCGATCTCCTTGAAAGTCAGCTCCAGGCCCGCGACGCCCTCGGCGTAGACGACGCCCTGCTTCTTTGTGGGGTCTACCCTGAACTTCAGTGCGTGGGGGTAGGCATCGAGTATCCTCCCGGCGTTCTCCCTGATCTTCTCCTTTACTTGCTTCGCAACTTTGAGGGCCGCTCCCCCGCCTGAGTAGATGCCCCTGCTGGCGTGGGTGCAGACGTCGTAGACGGTTGTGCTTGTGTCGGCTTGGATTATGTTTACGTTGTCGAGAGGGACGCAGAGTTCCTCGGCGATGATCTTGGCGTGTGCCTCGACGGTACCTCCACCGTGATCCATTAGGGCGGTGACATAATCGAGGGTTCCGTCCTCGTTTAGCTTGAGGAGTGCACCTCCGAAGTCGACGACGGTCCCCGGTATCGGCGCCCCGGCACTGCTCGTGTGGTAGCCGCGCCCCATGCCGACGCCGCGTCTGTAGCGACCCGCCTGACTCCCAGACTTAGGGCGGTTGTACCAGTCTATCTCCTTCGCGCCCCGTGTGAGTATCTCCTCGACGCCGCAGCTCTGGATGATGCTCTTGACGGTGGGCCCTTGCCCCCAGAAGAGGTCTCCTTGCCCGATGTAGTTCATAAGGCGGAAGTCAACGGGGTCTATGTCTATGGCCTCGGCGAGCTCGTCCATCATGCACTCGGTGGCCCATGTCATCTGGGGGTTGCCATAGCCGCGGAATGCGCAGCTGGGTACCTTGTTCGTGTAGACGGCTATGCCCCGATAGCTCTTGGCGGGGAGCTTGTAGAGGCTCACCCACCAGCCGACTATGCAGCCGAGTAGGGGGTAGGCCTGGACTTGGTGGCCTCCTATGTCGAGCCAAGCGTCGAGGTGGCCCGCTGTGAGTTTACCGCTCCGCTTGACCCCCATCTTGAGGTTGAATATCATGCTGTAGCTGACGTGGTCGTGGAGGTCCTCCTCGCGGGTGAGGCTGAGGCGGACTGGTTTCCTCGCCTTGAGCGCCAATGCGACGGCGATGGGGACGACGGTGTTGACCTGGATGCTTGAGCCGAAGCTGCCCCCGATGTTCGTCTTCATGACGCGTATCTTGCCCATAGGGAGGCCGAATATCTCATGGAGGAGGAGTCTCGTGTTGTGGAGGGTCTGTGTGGTGCTCCAGATGGTGACGCCCCCGTCTGGCTCGGGTTTGACGAGGACGCTCTTTGTCTCGAGCTGGGTGTGGTAGCGGCGGTTCGTCCGGTAGGTGCGCTCGATGACGACGTCGGAGTCCTTGAAGCCGGCCTCCACGTCCCCCTCTCGAGTATCGAGGGTGCAGGCTATGTTGCTCTCGATCTTGAGCTGGTTCTCCTTGAGGGTGATCTCGTCGTGGAGCATGGTGCCGAGCTTCATGGCGTCTAGCGCATCGTAGGTGGCGGGTAAGGTCTCGTACTCCACCTTGAGAAGCTCAAGCGCGGCCTGTGCCTGCTCCTCCGTCTCCGCGGCGACGACCGCTATGGGCTCGCCAACGTAGACCGGCTTCCTCGCTAGTACGTGCCAGTCCTTGTATGTGACCTCGGGGGTGCTGACTAGGCGTGGGCAGAACCTCGCGTCGGGTACGTCATCGGGAGTGACGATGACCGCTCCCGTCTTTTCGGCCTCCTCCTTGTCTATGCGTATGACCCTGGCGTGTGGGTATGGGCTCTTGAGGATGCGGGCGTGAAGCATCCCCGGTAGTGCGAGGTCGCTAGAGAAGCGCTCCTGCCCCGTGACTTTTGAGACGCCGTCCTTCCTCAGCGTATCCTTCCCGATGACGGCGTAGACGCTCTGCCCGGACATTTCGTATGATTCTCACACCTCAGCGATTTAAAGTGTTGATAGGCGAGGCGTTGGGTGAACGAGAGCCAGTTATTATGAAATCGCCGTTATATTATTAATGATTAATAATATCGTACCCAGTCTTAGCACTATGTTAATAATAGTTTTCTGATAACCTTCCTAGAAACTGAGGCTCTCGGCTTGACTGAGGAACACGAGCACCACGACCACGACGAGGGGTTTCACGGCGAGGAGGTGAGCGGGGGCGCCAGCATGTGGGGGCTCGTCTTCTCCGGCGCCGCCCTCGCCGTCGGCCTAGTGGTGAGCTTCATCGTCGGCCCGAGCATCTTCTCCAACATCCTCCTCCTAGTATCGATGGTGGTTTCGGGTTACAACATAGCCATCTCGGGTGGAAAGGCCCTCATCCACGGAAGGGTTTCGATCGACCTCCTCATCACAGTCGCGGCCGTGGGGGCGAGCCTCATCGGCCACCTCGAGGAGGGGGCGGCCGTGGTCCTATTGTTCAACCTCGCGGAGAAGCTGGAGGACTACGCGGGGGAGAGGGCCCGCCACGCCATAGAGGAGCTGGTCCAGCTTCGGCCGGAGGTCGCCGTCGTGAGGCGCAATGGGGCGGAGGTGGAGGTCCCGGTCGGCGAGGTGATGCCGGGGGAGGTCTTCGTCCTCAGGCCGGGTGACCGCGTCGCACTGGACGGGGAGGTGTCTGAGGGGGAGTCGAGCGTCGACCAGTCCGCCATTACCGGTGAGTCGGTCCCGGTGGCGAAGGCTGTCGGCGACGACGTCTACGCTGGGACGATGAACGTGGATGGATTCCTCGCGGTGCGCGCAACGAGTATGGCTGAGGAGTCGACCCTCTCCCGGATACTCCACATGGTGGAGGAGGCGGAGGAGAGCAAGTCCCCGACAGAGGCTTATGTCGACAGGTTCTCTAGGTGGTACACGCCTGCGGTGATAGCCGCGGCTCTTATTGTGGCGACGGTGCCTCCCCTGCTACTGGGGCAGCCGGTGATCGATTGGGTCTACAGGGCGATGGTGATGCTCGTAGTGGCCTGCCCCTGCGCTTTGGCCATCTCTACGCCGGTGGCGATGGTCTCCGCCATAGCGAGCGCTAGCAAGAATGGGGTGCTCATCAAGGGGAGCATTCACATCGAGGAGCTCGCGAGGGCGAGGGTGGTGGCCTTCGACAAGACTGGGACGCTGACCCGGGGGGAGCTTGAAGTGGGTGAGGTGCGCGGGGCTGAGCCCAATGAGGTGCTTCGCTGCGCGGCTGCCTTGGAGGCGAAGTCGGAGCACCCGATTGGCGAGGCGATTGTGGAGAGGGCGCAGAGGGAGAAGGTGACCGGCGGGGAGCCGACTGGGTTCAAGACCTACCCGGGGCGAGGAGTGCAGGCGAGGCTCGGCGAATCCACCATATGCGTCGGGAACCCGAGGCTCTTCGCCGAGCTCGGCATAGAGAACGGGGCCAGCCTCTCCCCCGAGGACGCGGGGAAGACGGTGATACTCGTCTCGAAGGATGAGGCGGTGATCGGGTCGCTCACCCTCACGGATAAGGTCAGGGCCGAGGCCGCGACCGCGGTGGCTGCCCTCAAGGCACGTGGGCTGCGCGTGGAGATGCTGACTGGGGACAACGAGGAGACAGCCCGCGAGATAGCTGGGAGGGTAGGGGTCGACGGCTACAGGGCCGGGCTCCTCCCCGAGGAGAAGGTAGCGGCCGTTGAGTCCCTGAGGTCGCTTGGGGGCGTTGTGATGGTGGGGGATGGGGTCAACGATGCCCCGGCGCTTGCGAAGGCGGACGTCGGGATAGCGATGGGGGCTATGGGGAGCGACGTCGCCCTCGAGACCGCGGACATAGCCCTCATGCAGGACAGGCTCGACAGGGTCTCCTACGCGGTTGACCTGAGCCGCGCCACGATGGGGCGGATAAGAGAGAACATTACCCTGAGCGTTGTGGTGAAGCTCGGTGTCGCGCTGCTAGCGCTCCCCGGCTTCGTGACGCTCTGGATAGCGGTCGCGGTGGGCGATATGGGGCTCAGCCTCGTTGTGATCCTGAACGCGCTCAGGCTCGGCAGGATAAAACCCGAGTGAAATGTGCTTTAATGCCTCATTTTGGTACATAATCGAAGGCTAACTGGCGAGTTTTGAGGCTTCTTTCGGTGAACAGCGTCGTTTTCAGGCTCGATGGCTTACCCCTTCCCCCCTTTTTAAAGGAGGGTGACTATGGCGACGCCGAGCACGACGAGGGTGGAACCGATCACTGTTCGGGTGGCGAGTTTCTCCTCCTTAATGAGGAGGCGGGTTGTGAGGAGTGCGAAGAGGGGGTAGCTGTAGACGATTGTGGTGACTACGGAGACCGGGCCGGTTTCGAGGGCCGCCATCATAGCGAGCCAGCCTATGCTGCTGAGGACGCCGGTGGCCGCGAAGCAGGCGAGGCAGGGGCGGGTTATATGTAGGTCCCCCGTCTGCCCGGTTGCCGCTAGGTAGAGGGTGATGAAGAGGAGGCCGGCGACGGCGCCCGTCGTGGCGCTGAGGAATGGGTCGGGCTGGAGCTGGATCCCCGACTTGCTCGCGATGTTGCTCAGGGAGTACGCGAGGGCGGAGGCCAGTCCGACGAGGAGTGCCTTCTCTATCTTGAAGCCTGAGGCGCCGCTGATGAGGGCGACTCCGAGGGCGACGGTGGCAGCGCCAGCGATGGTCGTGACCTCCGGCGACTCGGATAGTATGGCGATGGATAGGAGGGTCGTGATTACGGGGCTGCTCCCGATGAGGGCGCTTGTCTTAGCGACGCCCAGCCCCCTCATGGCGACGAAGTTGAGGAGCCTCGCGACTCCAAGGCTAAGGACGCCGCCGAGGGCGAAGTACCCAACCGCGACCATGTTGAGCTGGGGCAACCGCGTCAACAGGAGCGCCAGGAGTATGATTGCCTGGATCGCCACGCTGTAGAAGGCCGCGACGATCGGCTTCGCGCCCCTCATCCCCCTCGCGATGAGCGTCACCCCGAGGGCGTTCGTGATGGAAGTCACAAGCGCGAGGGCCTCGAAAAGCAAGGGGATCAGCATCAGACTGGGCGGAATCTTCTATTAAAACATCTGATCCTCGATCAGGCATGGAGCTAGTAATCCGCACCGAGATGAGGCCGGGGGATCTGGGTGAGATCGTGCGCCTCCACGGCGTCCTCTACGCGGAGGAGTACGGCCTAGACAACACCTTCGAGGCGTACGTCGCCGGGCCACTCTCCGAGTTTGTCCTCGCGAAGGATAGGGCCGGACAGAGGATATGGGTCGTCGAGGCGGAGGGAAAGGTCGCCGGCTGCATAGCCATCGTGCACAGCAACGAGGGCGTCGCGCAGCTCAGGTGGTTCCTCCTCACACCCGAGACTAGGGGCAAGGGGCTCGGCAAGCGCCTCATGGAGGAGACCATCAAGTACAGCCGCGAGGCCGGCTATAGGCGGATAATCCTCTGGACCTTCAGCGAGCTCGAGACCGCCATCGTCCTTTACAGACGCTGGGGCTTCCAAAAGACGGAGGAGAAGACCCACCGCATCTGGGGCAGGGACCTCATCGAAGAGAAGTACGAACTAGAGCTCTGATACTAGCCCTGTGTACCCAGGACCCTCGCTGCGTTACCCTGCAGGATCGCCTCGCGCTCAGGGTCGGTTAGTACCCGGGACTGCCTTATCTTCCGCACGGGGTCCTCGACAGCCATCGGCGCTGGCCAATCCGTCCCCAGAATCACGTTCTCCACGCCTACGGCGTCGACGAGGAACCGGAGGTTCCTGTCGGTGAAGGTCGTCGTGTCGTAGAGAAATCGGCTCAGGTATGTGCTGGGACGGTCCCTCGCCTTACCCCTGTACTTGGGGAAGGCGTCCCATCCCCTATCCATCCTGTCGACGGCGTATGGGACGTAGCCCCCCGCATGGCCGAGGCAGACCATGAGCCCGGGGTGCCTGTCCATGACGCCCCCGAAGACGAGGCAGCCGAAGGTCAGGGTCCTGTCCACGAGGTTCCCAACCGAGTTGGGGAGGAAGTAGCTCTTCGTCCTGTACCAGACCGTTGTTGGGCCGTACTGATGGATGAGGAGGAAGGCGTGGTGCCTTTCCGCTGCCTCCCAAATGGGCTCGAAAGCGGGGTCGTCATAGGTCCTCCCATTGACATGGTCATCTATCATGAAGCCTTTTAGTCCGAGGCGCATACCACGCTTCATCTCAGCTACGGCGAGCCCAATGTCCTGCATCGGCAATGTCCCGAGTCCCATGAAACGGCGGGGGTGGGTCCTCGCCATCTCCGCGATCTCGTCGTTGCACTCCGCCGCAATCGTGGCCGTGATGCTCGGGTCCTTATCGTACTGGTAGAAACAATCGGTAGGCGAGACGAGCTGAACGTCGACGCCTAACTCATCCATCTCCTCGATCCTCCTCTCGGGTGTCCACCTGTTCTTGGGGTTGTCGAGCTCCCCGTCCTCAGCCGTCATCCCGTGCCATTCGCGACCCGAGAGGACCACCTCCTGGAACCGCCTCGGCGTAACGTGGACGTGAACATCGACAATCGGGCTCCCATGCATAGCTGACCCACATCCCAAGGTTCTCCGGGGGCGTATTTAATCGGGTTGGGCCCGTTGAGCCTAAAGGTTAAAGGCGTGGCTCTCATTCGTCTCTACGGCATGTCGGACGACGAGCTCGAGCGCCTCAAGCGGAAGAAGATGCAGGAGATGCAGAGGCGTATAGCCTCCCAGCAGGCGACGCAGGCCGCCCAAGCCAGCAGCGAAGGAGAAGCCGAAGGAACCATCGACTGACCAGATCCTAGACGGCATCTTCGGCGACCGCGCATGGGAGGTGTGGAGGGCCGCCAGGGAGCAGTTCCCCAAGGTCATCCCGCAGGTCGAGCAGGCACTCGTTGACGCGGTGAAGCAGGGGAAGATCGCGGAGAAGATCGACGGCGGAGGCCTCGCCATGTTCCTCCGCCAGATCGGGCTCCCACTAAGGCTCAACACCCAGATACGCTTCGCGGAGCACGGCGAGCTCAAGACGCTCGAGCAGAAGCTGAAGAGCAACGAGTAGCCATTCGGCTCCTCGACTAATCTAAATACATCAACCGCCCTCTAGGGGTACAACGCCCAGAGAGACACCGCCTTGGCTCAGGACGCACCCACTCCGAAACGCGAGTTCGGAATAGGCATACTACGGGGGAACCTGCTCTGGCTCGTAGTCTGCCAGTGCATCTGGCAGTTCACCACTAACATCCCCTCCCCCTACCTTCCCCTCTACATTGAGAAGGCTGGGCGGCTCACCTGTCGACATCGGCTTCGTGAAGTCCGCCTCCGCCCTCGCGGGGCTCTTCCTCTACCCAATGGGCGGATACATCGCCGATAAGCAGGGGAGGGTCCGCCTCGTCAGTATCGCGACCATCGTCTACGCCTTCAGCTTCATCCCCTTCGCCTACGCCCCGAACTGGGAGACCCTCGCCTTCGCGAGCTTCTTCCAGAACCTCGTCCTCTTCTACGCCCCCATACTCACGGTGCTTCAGGCGGACTCGATGCCCGTCGGTAAGAGGGGGCAGGGGTTCGCAGTCGCCCTCAGCATACCCAGCGCCCTCGGCGTCATCTCCCCCTTCATAGGCGGCTACCTCGTCGACCACATGGGGATACTCCCAGCCATGAACCTCATCTACCTCGTCGGCTTCGGGGCCGGCATCTTCGTCGCCATTCTACGCTGGTTCACCCTCAAGGAGACCCTCGACCCCAGGCAGCAGGAGAAGATAGACTACCGCAACATCCCGAAGGTCTTCAAGGACTCATACGACAGCTTCCTCGAGACTATGAGGTGGATGCCCCCCGAGATCACTGGCCCTCGCCGTCATGCAGGTGATGCAGGTCTTCTTCATAGGGATGGCCTCCTCTTTCTGGGTCGTCTACGCGACCACCTACATAGGCATCTCCGCGACGCTCTGGGGGCTCAACTCCGCGATCCAGGGCGGCGTCAACATGCTGCTCGCGATCCCCGCGGGGAAGATGATGGATAGGCTGGGGAGGAAGAAGCTGCTCGTCGCCATGATGGCTGTGACCCCCATCTTCCCCATCGCCTTCCTCTTCATCAGGGACTACTACACCCTTGTCACCCTCGTCGTCGCCGTCGCGGTGTGCAACTCCTTCCTCATGCCCGGCTTCCAGTCCCTCCTCGCCGACTACACGCCGAGGAACCGCCGCGGCAGGGTCACCTCCGCCGTGGGGAGCGGTAACTTCTTCATCGACATCAGGGGGACGATGTGGGGCGGAGGGATGCTTCTCTTCGTCCCACTCGCCATCGGCCAGACCCTCGGCGGCATCCTCTACGAGTACAACCCAGTTGTCCCCTTCATCCTCATGTCGGTCGGGCTGATCCCGATAATCATCTGGGCGCACTTCAAGGTGAAGGACCCGAGGACCATCGAGCGGTGAAAGCCATCGAGAATACCTTAAAACGAATCCACGATAAGTGGATGTAAAATAGAATCAGTAGTTCTCGGCGAGGCGCTCGTAGTAGCTCTGCGGGTGCTTGCACGCGGGGCAGACCTTCGGCGCCTCCTTGCCCTCGTGGACGTATCCGCAGTTCCTGCACTTCCACTCGATCACCTTTCGCTCTTGAAGACTGTGCCCGCTCTTCACGTTCTCGAGGAGCTTCCTGTACCTCTTCTCATGCCTCTCCTCTACCTCGGCAATCTCCTTGAAGCTCTCCGCGACCTTGTCGAGGCCCTCCTTCCGGGCCACCTTCTCGAAGCCGGGGTAGAGTGTGCCCCACTCCAGCTTCTCCCCCTCGGCGGCGGCTAGGAGGTTCTCCGCGGTGGTCCCGATCCTCCCCGCTGGGTAGGTGGCGGTTATCTCGACGTCTCCGCCCTCGAGGTGCTTGAAGAAGACCTCGGCGTGCTCCCTCTCGTTGTCCGCCGTCTCCTGGAAGATGCCCGCGATCTGCTCGAAGCCCTCCTTCTTCGCCACGTTATGAAGTAAGTGTACCTGTTCCTCGCCTGGCTCTCGCCGGCGAACGCCTTGAGCAGATTCTTCTCCGTCTCCGATCCCTTGAGTTTAGCCATTCATGTCACCTTTAGCTTGAATCTCATACTGGCGGATTATAAATGGTCGCGGTCTAGAGGAGCTCCACGGCAGAGGCCTTGAAGCTGATGTAGACCTCTGAGCCGACGTTGAGCCCCATCTCGGTGAGGGTGCGGCGCGTTATATGGGCTATGAAGACCCTCCCCGCGTCTATCCTGAGCCTGATGATGGAGCCGCTCTCCTCGACGCCGACTATGCGCCCCTTGTAATTGTTCCGGGCGCTCGTCTCGACGGGTGTCTTGGAGACTATGATGTCCTCGGGCCTGACCCTGACAGCGACGCGCCCCTCGTGGCACTGCGGCGCAGGCTATCGTGACCCCTCCCCCGACGTCGACGTCCGACTCCCCGTTGACGTTCCTGCCGATCCCTGAGAAGACGTTGCTGCCGAACCTGTTCGAGGCGAGCACCTCGACGCCACCCTCCGCGACTATCCTCCCCGCCTCAAGCTGGATGACTCGCCCCGCGAGCCTCCCGACCCTAGCGAGGTCGTGGCTCGCGACGACGACGCTCCTCGCCCCCGCCTCGCCCGCGATTATGTCGGAGACTATGGAGGCGTTCTCCGAGTCGAGGTTGGCGGTGGGCTCGTCGAGGATGAGCACCTTTGGGTCGAGGACGAGGGCACGTGCGAGGGAGACCCTCTGCTGCTCTCCGCCGGATATCTTGCGAGCGTCCCTCGCCTCGAAGCCGGGGAGGCGGACCTTGGCGAGGGTCTCCGAGACGCGCCTCGCCTATCTCGGCCTCGGGGATGCCCCTGAGGCGGAGGCCGTAGGCGACGTTTCGTAGACGCTCCCGCGTATGAAGAGGGGGTGCTGGAAGATCATCGTCGCCTCCTTTCTGAGCTCGGCGGCGAGCCTGCTTGTCCACGGTCCTCCCCCTCCACTGGATAGTCCCGGCTGTGGGCACGTCGAGCCCCGCTAGGAGCCTGAGCAGGGTCGTCTTCCCGGCGCCGCTCTCCCCGACGACGCCGAGGGCCTCCCCCTCCCCCATGGAGAGGTCGACGGCCTCGAGGGCGTGCCTGTCACCGAAGCTCCGGTAGACCCCCTCAAGCCTGTAGAGCTCCAGCTATCGTCTCCCTCCCGAGCCAGGCGATGAGGAAGTTGAGGGATAGGACGACTATGAGTAGGATGAAGCTGAGGGCGAAGGCGAGGCCGAGTTCCCCCATGTTGGTCTGCAGGGCGATCGCGGTGGTGAGGACCCTCGTGAGTCCCTCGATGTTCCCACCGATCATCATGGCGATGCCCAGCTCGGCGAAGGCCCTGTTGAAGCTGGAGACGAGGGCGAGGGAGACGCCGCTCCACGCCTCCCTGAGGACGGCGAGGCTGCTCTCGTACTCCGAGGCGCCGAGGGTCCGGGCGAGGTCCCTCACGCCGACGTCCCTCGCCTCGACGGCGCTCGCCACGAAGCTGATGACTAGCGGCGTCACGAGGACCCCCTCACCCACGGCTATGCCCGGCACCGTGTAGAGGAGCTGGAGGTACCCCATCGGCCCGCTCCTGGAGAAGAGGATCTAGAGGAAGAGGCCGAGGGTCACCGTAGGGACGCCGACGAGGGCGCTGAAGAGGGTCTTGAGGAAGCCCCTCCCCCTGAACGAGCCGAGGCCCATGGCGACGCCTATCGGCATCCCTACGAGGGCTGCCATCCCCGTCGCAGCGGCGGCTGTCTCGAGGCTCCTCAGGGTTATCTGCATTACCTCGCTGTCCCCCGTGAGGATGAGGCGTATCCCCTGCGTAAGGCCGTCGATGATGGGCTGCCAGCTCAAAAACGGGTCCCTTCAGAAAGTGGGGGGCTTAGTCCCTTTATTTGTATAGGTCGTCCGCGTTGGAGGCGGTACTGGGTCGGGCACTCGGAGCCCTCGATGTAGGCGTAGCCTCCACCCACTGGATGGTCGTCGTGTCCGTGCCCGCGGTCAGAGTCGGTATCCAGGGCTTGAAGACGGTCTGTCCCTGCGACGCCGAAGTTGCCGAAGAGGTTCTGCCCATCGGTGGAGAGTAGGTACCTCTCGAAGGTCATCGAGGCGTCGAAGTTGCCTCTCGTAGTTCTTCTGCTGGGGTTGCATGACTATGACGGAGTAGACGTTGAGCATGTTCTTCTCGGGCCGACGTACTGGACGAGGTGGATGTTGCCGTTCGCCGTGTTTGTTGAGGAAGCTGGCGATGTCCGTTAGGGTGTAGGCGTTCTTCTGGTCGGCCAGCTGGAGGGTCGCCGTCATTCCCGCGCCGGCGGATAGGTACCATGGGTTCCCGCTGGGGTCCTTCTCAGCGGCGAGCTTTGTCGTGTCGTAGCCCGCCAGCTTGAAGAGGGCGATCTCCTTCGTGTTTGTGCCCGACTTGTCTCCCCTGCTCACCCACAGCGCCGTCCCAGCCTCGCCCGCGGCTACGATCTTCTTCAAGGCGTCGACGGCTGAGAGGCCCATTGATCCCAGCTGGGTCGCTCGCTGGTCCGACGATGAGGAAGTAGTTGTAGGCGACTATCTTCCTGTTGACGCCGGTGCCGTTGCTGAGGAACACCGCCTCAGCTGGAGGGGGCGTGGACAAGGACTAGGTCAGCGTCGCCGCGCGCAGCCGTGGCGAGGGCCAGCCCGGTGCCCTGGCTGATGAAGCTCACGTTATACTGCGGGTACTTCGTCTCGAAGTTCTTCTTGAGGACGGATAGGAACCCGGTCTCATAGAGGCTCGTGGTTGTGGAGACTATTAGCTGGGTCTTGCCCGCTACTGGGCGGTTGAAGTACCAGACCGCGCCAACGAGTGCCACGATGACTACAACAGCGAGGATGACCGCTGTCTTCTGATTGATCCCCATACCCTTCTTCTCTGCCATCTCGTATCACTGTTCGAAGTGTCTGATCCTGCACATCGGATAAGCTTTGCCGTCATGCACGCGCATACATAACCATTTTAGGGCGCGGGAAACCCGTATTGAGGCGAGAATCGGGTTGGAGCCCCTCGTCGACCCATTCGGGAGGCACGTATCGAGCCTCCGCGTCAGCGTCACCCAGAGGTGTGACCTCGCCTGCTTCTTCTGCCACCGGGAGGGGGAGCATGACCCGGGGAAGGAGATGACCCCCAGCGAGATCGGGCGCATAGTCGAGGTCGCCTCGGAGCTGGGCGTTACGAAGATCAAGGTCACGGGCGGGGAGCCCTTGATGAGGGAGGACATAGTCGAGGTCATCCGCCTCATCTCCCCTCATGTCAGGGAGGTCTCCATGACGACGAACGCCCTCCAGCTCCCCGGGAAGGCTGTAGCCCTCAGGGAGGCTGGGCTCAGGAGGGTCAACATAAGCCTTCACAGCCTCAAACGCGAGACTGTGAAGAGGATCGCGGGCGTCGACTGCCTCGACGGGGTCAAGGCTGGGATACGAGCCGCGGATGAGGCGGGGCTCAAGCCGATCAAGCTCAACTTCGTCGTGATGAAGGGCCTCAACTCCGACGAGATACCCGACATGCTACGCCTCTCCGCGGAGACTGGGGCAATCCTGCAACTCATCGAGTACCAGAGCCTCGAGCGGGGCGTGGAGAGGTGGGGGGACCTCTACTTCGACCTCACGCCACTTGAGCGGGTATGGGATAAGGAAGCGGTGAGGGTCGAGGAGCAGGTCATGCACCGGAGGAAGAGGTACACCCTCGCCGACGGCGCCATCGTGGAGATCGTGCGCCCCATCCACAACACCGTCTTCTGCGCCAACTGCAACAGGCTTCGCCTCACAAGCGACGGGCGCCTCAAGCCCTGCCTCATGAGGGGGGACAACCTCGTCCCCGTGGTGCAACTCTTAAGGAGTGGCGCGTCGAAGGAGGAACTAGTGGACGCCTTCAGGATGGCGACGAGCCTGAGGGCGCCGTACTGGAGGGAGGATAAGTGAGGCTGAGGGTACGCTACTTCGCGAGCATACGCGAGTTCACGGGCATCAAGGAGGAGCAGTTGGAGGTCCCCGAGGGGTCCACGGCTGAGGCGCTGAAGCGGCAGGTCCAGGGGCTCCACGCCTCCCTCAAGGGGCAGGAGGGCAACATACTCGTCGCAGTCAACGGCTCCTTCGTCGAGCCAACGCGTGTCCTCAAGCAGGGGGACGAGGTCGCCCTCTTCCCACCCGTCAGCGGGGGCTGAGCCATGATCAGGGTCACCCGCGACGACTTCAGCGTCGACGAGGAGCTGAAGCGGATCAAGAAGCCCTCCGTGGGGGGTTTGGTGACCTTCGTCGGCACTGTCCGCGACGAGTCGGAGGCGGGGCGGGTGGAGCGTATGGAGATCGAGGTCTACCCGGAGATGGCGGAGAAGCAGCTCGCCGCCATTAGGGGCGAGGCACTGGAGAAGTTCGGAGTCGATAATGTCCTCGTCGTCCACAGGTACGGCGACCTCAAGATCGGGGATAACATCGTCCTCGTCGCCGTCTCCGCGGGGCACAGGGAGGCGGCGTTCGACGCCTGCAGGTACGTTATAGACGAGCTGAAGAAGAGGGTGCCCATCTGGAAGAGGGAGCACACCCCATCGGGGGCACGCTGGGTGGAGGCTGGTAGACCTGACGAAGATTGACCCGTTTGGTATGGTTGACATCGCCGACAAGGAGTCGGTGCCCCGGACCGCTGAGGCTGCCGGCAGAATCATCCTCAGGAAGGAGACGATCGAGGCGATCAGGGCGGGGAAGGTGAAGAAGGGTGACCCTCTAGCCGTCGCTGAGATAGCCTGCATACAGGCCGTGAAGAGGACGCCCGACCTCATACCTATGTGCCACCAGGTACCCATCTCCTCAGTTAACGCCGAGTTCACCCTCGGGGCTGACCACGTAGAGGCGAGGTGCCGCGTCTCCGCCACCTACAAGACGGGGGTCGAGATGGAGGCGCTCACTGGCGTCTCTGTTGCCCTTCTGACAGTATGGGACATGGTCAAGTACATGGAGAAGGACGAGGCGGGGCAGTACCCCGCCACGAGGATCACGGATATCAGGGTCATCGAGAAGAGGAAGGGAAAGGAATGAGCGAGCACCCGACTAGCAGGAAGACGCCGACGACCTTCGCCCTCGTTATAACCAGCGACACCCGCACGGAGCGGGAGGACGAGACGGGTAAGATAGCCGTCGGCCTCATCGAGGGGGACGGCCACACCTTAGCGAGCCACACAATCGTCCCCAACAACGAAGAGAGGATCAGGGCCGAGGTCGAGAGGCTACTCTACGACGACTCCGTCGCGGTCATAGTGACTAGCGGGGGAACCGGGATCGGGGCGAAGGATAAGACGGTGGCTGCCGTGGCCCCCCTCTTTGAGAAGGAGATGCCCGGCTTCGGGGAACTCTTCCGCAGGATCAGCTACGACGAGGTGGGGGGCGCCGCCATCATGAGCCGCGCCAGCCGCCGGCATCGCCCACGGGAAGCTCATCTTCTGCCTCCCCGGCTCAAAGAACGCGATGAAGGTCGCCCTCACGAAGATCATCCTCCCCAACGTGGGCCACATGCAGTGGGAGATAAACCGATGAAGCCCTTCGGGAAGCTGATGACGCGACTCGACGCGGTGCGCCTAATAGACGAGAACGTTAAGCGTATCACGCGGGTCGAGGACGTTTCACTCGACGACATGGCGGGGAGGGTCCTCGCCGAGGATGTGGTGGCTGGGTTCAATGTGCCGCCCTTCGACAGGAGCTCCATGGACGGGTACGCGGTTAAGGCGAAGGACACGGCGAGGGTGTCGTCGAAGCCCGTCGCGCTGAAGCTGATCGGGGCATGGCACGCCGGCGAGATCTTTGACGGCGTAGTCGGCGACGGCGAGTGTGTTGAGATCGCCACGGGAGCCCCCGTCCCGAAGGGGTCGGACGCCATCGTCATGGTCGAGTACACGAAACTCGCCGGCGACACGGTCGAGATACAGAGAGAAGCTAGACCCGGGGACAACGTCGCCCCCGAGGGGGAGGACATCAAGAAGGGCGAGATAGTCGTCAAGGCGGGCGAGGTTCTGACCCCCGGTAAAATCGGCGCCATCGCTGCCCTCGGCTTCTCCAAGGTCAAGGCATACGCGAGGCCCCGCGTCGCCATCTACTCCACCGGCAACGAGGTCGTCCCACAGGGCAAGCCCCTCAAACCGGGGCAGGTCTACGACATAAACAGCTACACTCTGGCCGCGGTGGTCGCGGCAAATGGCTGCGTCCCAGTCAGGAGGGGACTCGTGAGGGACGACCCCGAGGCCATCGCCGACGCGGTGGGGGACGCCGTCGAGCATGACGTCGCCGTCTTCAGCGGGGGGAGCAGCGTGGGCGTCAGGGACCTCTTCGCGAGCGTAATCGAGGATCTGGGTAGGGTCCACTTCCACGGCCTCAGGGTGAAGCCGGGGAAGCCGACACTCTTCGGGGAGGTCGGGGGGAAGCCCGTCTTCGGGATGCCCGGCTACTCGACTAGCTGCCTTAACAACGCCTACGTCTTCCTCGTGCCCGCTTTGAGGAGGGTGGCGGGGCTGCCGCCGGCTGAGGCGAGGACCGTTGTGGCGAGGCTGAGCCGGGTCATCAAGGCGGAGGGGGAAAGGGAGCAGTTTTACTCCGTCCGCGTGGAGGGGGGCGAGGCGATGCCCGTCTTCAAGCAGAGCGGCGACATAACCAGCATGGCCTACGCCAACGGGTACATAATAATCCCGATAGGCACCAAGCTCCTCGACGCCGGCTCAGAGGTAACCGTCTACCTCTTCAACTGACTCTTCTTCCACTCCTCCGCGAGGAGCCCGAAGAATAGCTCGTCGTGGGGGTCACCATTGTAGATGTTTCTCTCCCTGAGACGCCCCTCAAGGGTGAAGCCCGTCCTCTCTAGGACCCTGTTCGACGCCAAGTTCTCCGCGTCGGTGGTCGCCTCGACGCGGTTCAGCTCCAGCTGCTCGAAGCCGTAGCGAAGCACTTCTTCCACCGCCTCCGTCATCAACCCCACGCCCCAGTGCTCCTTAAGCAAGTCGTATCCCAGCTCGGCGCGGTGATTCTCCTTCGTGTAATAGTAGAGACCGATTGTGCCGACGGGTTCACCCGTCTCCTTTAACTCGATAACGAGCCTGAAGTGGTTTGGGAAGCCGGGCTTGAGGTACGTTTCATACATCTTCTCCGCCTCGGCGAGTGTCACGATGTCGTCGTAGCCGCTGTAGAGGTTGGTCTCCCTTCTGGCAAATAGCTTGTGGATGAAGGGTATGTCCTCCGGGGTGGCGGGGCGGAGGGTCAGGCGCTGTGTTCGGAGGGTTGGTGTCTCCATCCAGCAAATGTACGTGAATGGGTGGAAAAGGGCTGCGAGGCACTGGTCTTAAAGGCGCCATTACGGACATCCACCCATGAGCAAGAAGGCCTTCAAGTACGAGCTAGGCGAAGACTTCGCCCTCAGGATGGACGCCGAGGACCCCCTCGCTGTCTTCAAGAGCCGCTTCTATCACATCCCCAACAGCATCTACATGGACGGGAACAGCCTCGGCCTCATGAGCAGGGACGCAGAGGAGACCCTACTCCGCGTGGCTAACGAGTGGAAGACCCTTGGCATCGCGGGCTGGGGGAGGGGGAAGATCCCATGGATCGACTACGGTGAGACCCTCGGCGACATGGAGGCCCCCCTCGTCGGCGCGGAGCCGGGGGAGGTCGTAGTCACCAACAGTACCACCGTAAACCTCCATAACCTCGTCACCACCTTCTATGAGCCAAAGGGGAGGCGCCGCAAGATACTCGCCGACGAGCTCAACTTCCCCAGCGACCTCTACGCCCTATACGCCGACATAATACTCATGGGCGGCGACCCAGAGGAGGACCTCATCCTAGTCAAGAGCAGGAACGGACTCATCGAGGAGGATGACGTCATCGAGCAGATGACCGGTGAGGTGGCGTTAGCTCTCCTCCCGAGCGTCTACTACAAGTCGGGGCAGCTCACCGACATGACCCGTCTCACCAAGGCGGCGCACCGCAAGAAGATATGGATAGGGTTCGACTGCAGCCACAGCGTCGGCGTGGTCCCCCACTTCTTCGATAAGTGGGACGTCGACTTCGCCTTCTGGTGCAACTACAAGTACATGAACGCCGGCCCCGGTGGCACGGCGAGCCTCTACGTGAACAAGAGGCTATTCGGCGTCCGTCCCGGGTTGGCTGGGTGGTGGGGAAACAACCGCTCCACGATGTTCAACATGGAGACGAAGTATGACCCCGCGAAGAACGCGGCGGCGTGGCAGATCGGAACCATAAACATGTTCAGCGCAGCGTCGCTGGAGGGCTCCCTCCGAATCATGGGGGAGGCGGGCATCGAGAGAATCAGGCAGAAGAGCCTCAAGATCACGGGCTACCTCATGTACCTCATCGACGAGATGCTGGGGAAGGCGCCGTACAACTACTCGATAGCTACCCCGCGTGAGCCTGAGCGCCGCGGCGGGCACGTCGGCGTCGCCCACAAGGAGGGGTGGAGGATTAATCAGGCCCTCATCGCAAGGGGCGTGATCCCAGACTTCCGCCCACCGAACATCATGCGCCTCGCACCCATACCCCTCTACGTCAACTATCACGACGTCTGGAAGGTCGCCCAGCACCTCAAGGCCGTCATCGACAACAAGGAGTACCAGAAGTTCAAGGACGAGCGATCCACCGTCACCTAGCCCTAATCTAATTTATCCCCGTGGGGGCGTATCCCTCCCCATGCCCGAGACCGGCGGGAGATACATCCTCGCCCTCGACGAGGGGACGACGAGCGCCCGAGCCCTACTCCTCAACCGCGAGGCTGAGGTCCTCTCCCTGTGCCAGTTCAAGATAAAGCAGCATTACCCCTGCCCCGGCTGGGTGGAGCAGGACCCAAGGGACATCTGGGGAGCCCAGCTACGTGCGGCGAGGAAGGTCATCAGGACCGCGAAGATCAGTCCCACCGACATAGCGGCCATCGGTATCACGAACCAGCGCGAGACCACCATCCTCTGGGACAGGGAGACGGGTGAACCCGTCCACAACGCGATAGTCTGGCAGTGCAGGCGCACAGCCGAGATCGCCGAGGCCCTCAGGCCCCACGCTGCCCTCATAAAGGAGAGGACAGGCCTCGTCCCCGACTCCTACTTCAGCGGACCCAAAATCAGGTGGATACTCGACAACGTCCCCGGCCTCAGGGGGCGGGCCGAGAGGGGCGACGTCCTCTTCGGCACCGTCGACTCGTGGCTCATCTACAAGCTCACGGGCGGCAGGGTCCACGCCATCGACTACTCCAACGCCTCCCGCACGATGCTCTTCGACATCAGGAGGCTCCGATGGGACCCGGAGCTTCTGGGTCTCCTCGGCGTCCCCGAGGCTATGCTTCCCGAGCCCAGCCCGTCGAGCGGCATAATTGGATACACCGTAAGTAGTCTATTCGGGGCGAGCATTCCTATAGCGGGGGTCCTCGGTGACCAGCAGGCCGCCCTCTTCGGCCAGACCGCCTTCGAGGCCGGCGCAGCGAAGTGTACATACGGCACCGGCAACTTCATGCTCATGAACACGGGGGCGAAGCCGGCGAAGTCGGATAGGCTCCTCACCACGGTGGCGTGGGGCATCGGCGGGGAGACCACCTACGCCCTCGAGGGGAGCATCTTTGTCACGGGGGCGGCTGTCGAGTGGCTGAGGGACGCGGGCATGGTAAAGACGCCGCGTGAGGCCGAGATGCTCGCCGCGAGCCTAGGTGGTAACGACGGCGTCTACTTCGTACCTGCCCTAACCGGACTCGGCGCCCCCCACTGGGACCAGTACAGCCGCGGTACCATCCTCGGCCTCACAAGGGGCACCGGCAGGGCACACATAGCACGCGCCACACTCGAGGCCATTGCCTACCTGACCCGCGACATCTCCGACGCCATGGAGGAGGAGGGTGGGATCAGGCTCCGGGAGCTACGCGTCGACGGGGGCGCGACCCGGAACGACTTCCTTATGCAGTTTCAGGCCGATATCCTCGGAAAGCGCGTCGTCCGCCCTTCGAACACGGAGACCACGGCCCTCGGAGCCGCCTTCGCCGCCGGCCTCGCTGTCGACTACTGGGCGAACAAGGGCGAACTGACCAAGATATGGCGGGTTGAGAGGGTCTACGAGCCCAACATGAAGGTAGGGGACCGCGAGGGACTGTACGTGAAGTGGCGGGAAGCCGTCGCTCGGTCATTCGGCTGGGCCAAGACGGGCAACTGACACCGCCACCCGGAATCAAGTTATATTCATGAACCGTGGACACACTAGGCTGGTAAGTGGAGTCCTATGCCGGAGGAAGTAGCCTGGGTTAAGATCGAGAAGCTGCGTAGCTTCATGTTCGACGTCTTCAGGAAGGTTGGAGTCCCCGAGGGGGACGCGGAGACGTGCGCCGACGTCCTCATCGTCGCGGACAGGCAGGGGATAGACAGCCACGGCGTCAGCAGGCTGAAGCCAATCTACATAGACCGGATCAGGGCGGGGCAGCAGTCCCCAGTGACAAATTTTGAAGTGATTCGAGAAGGCCCCACGACCGCAGTCATCGACGGCCACAACGGCATGGGGATGGTAATCGGCAAGAGGGCGATGGGGATAGCCATATCGAAGGCTAAGAAGCTCGGCATGGGCATGGTCGTCGCCCGGAACAGCACCCACTTCGGCATCGCCGGCTACTACGCCCAGATGGCCGTCAACGAGGGGCTCATCGGGGTCGTCGGCACAAACGCGCGCCCATCGATCCCGCCCACGTTCGGCACCGAGAACATGCTCGGCACAAACCCACTCACTTTCGGTATGCCAAGTGACGAGCCCTTCCCATTCATGCTCGACTGCGCCACAAGCATAATCCAGCGCGGCAAGGTCGAGGTCTACGCCAGAATCGGCAAGAAGGTACCAGAGGGCTTGGTCATCGACAGCAACGGGGACTACATGACGGACCCCGACGAGATACTCCGCGACCTCACCAAGGGCAAAGCGGCACTCCTCCCCATCGGCGGCCTCGAGGAGACCGGCGGCTACAAGGGCTACGGCTACGCCACAGTCGTCGAGATACTCAGCGCCAGCCTACAGGGCGGCGCCTTCCTCAAGGCACTAAACGGCACAAACCTCGGCCACTTTTTCATCGCAATAGACGTCAACCCCTTCACCGACCTCAGCGACTTCAAGAAGACCACTGGCGACATACTCCGCGACCTCCGCGCCTCCCGCAAGATGCCGGGCCACGACAGGATCTACACCGCCGGGGAGAAGGAGTACCTCACCAGCCTGGAGCGGGAGCAGAACGGAATCCCCCTCAACAAGAACCTGCAGAAGGAACTCGCCCTGCTCAGGGACGAGTGCGGACTCAAGAGTTACCGCTTCCCCTTCTAACCATGTTGAGGATGTCGTTATTACAAGACCCGTGAACCCCTCCATGTGTATGAGATCCACATATAGAATGCGCCACAATACCTAAAAGAAACACGCGTCTGTCGCTACCACGTCGCTGCCAACGGACCCAGAAAAAAGCCCCAAACCATAAAACCGGATAAAATAACCGGAAACGTAGCGACGGTGAAGACACCTCCATCCCCCCGCCCCCACGCGCACGCGATGACAAATATTATCAGCGTCTTCGCCCCCATCAACACGATTCCAAATGAAGAAGATCCTAGAGGACATCAAGGTCCTAGATTTCACACACGTCTGGTTCGGACCCTACTGCACCATGATGCTCGCTGGCCTCGGCGCCGACGTCATTACCGTCGAGCCCCCATGGGGCAACATCGGCCGCCTAGGCCCAGGCGAACTCTACAAGGGCACCAGCACCAGCTTCATGGCCGTAAACTGCGGCAAGAAGGGCATAGCCATCGACATGAAGAAGCCCGAGGGCATCGCCCTCGTCAAGGAGCTAGTCAAGGAGTCCGACGTGGTCATCCAGAACTTCACCCCAGGCGCCATGGAGCGCCTCGGCCTCGGCTACGAGGAGCTCAAGAAGATAAAGCCCAACATCATCTACGCCGCCCTCAGCGGCTTCGGCCAGTATGGCCCCTACAGCAAGTACGGTAGCTACGCCGTCGTCGCGGAGGCGATGAGCGGCCACACCTACGCAACCGGCAAGGGCATCTCCGAGGACCACGAACCCGTCCAGATGGCTGGCGCCCTCGGCGACATCGGCCCAGGCACCTTCGCCGCCTTCAGCATCGTCGCAGCCCTCCGCTACCGCGACAAGACCGGCAAGGGCCAGATGATTGACGTCAACCAGGTCGACACGATGGTCAGCTTCAACTGCTGCGAGACCGTCGCCTACGACCTCTTCAAGGAGAGCCCCATAGAGAGGCGGAGGAAGCGCTTCCGCCCCCCGAGCGAGCTCTGGGGCATCGTCAAGGTCAAGGACGGCTGGGTCCAGATAGCAGGGAGCCGCCCCAAGGCCGTCGAGGAGATGAAGGCGAAGCTCGGCGTCGAGGAGGTCACCCTCGACTTTGTAAAGGAGAAGCTCTCCACTATGACGCGGAAGGAGGCTTTCGAGTGGCTCGTCAGCTTCGACGTACCCTCCGCCCCCATCTATGAGGCCTACGAGGGATTCGACGACCCCCACCTCAAGGCGCGGAAGACCTTCGTCGAGGTCCCCCACCCAGTCGCTGGCTCCTACAGGATACCCAAGTTCCCTGCCGAGTTCAGCGAGACACCCGGCGAGATCAAGACCGGTGCCATAGTCCTCGGCCAGCACACCGAGGAGGTGCTGAAGATTATGCTGAAGAAGACGCCGAAGCAAATCGAGGAACTCGAGCAGAACGGCGTGGTCACTATCTGGAGGCCGTAAGACCCTCTTTTTTAAAGAACTTTTACCTCATGGGAAAGGACCATCGAAGGATGTCCTTCACCGACTTGTCGACGTAGTCCCCGCAACGCTGGGCTATGTCACGCGTCGTGATGACACCGTAGATTATCCCGCCCTTCACGACGGCGAGGCGGCGGACGTTCTGTTTCGCCATCATCTCGGACGCCTTTATCAGGTCCTCATCGGGGTCAACCGTCACCAGCGGTGCGGACATCGCATCCCCAACCATCGTCTTGTCAAGGTCCTTGTTTAGCGCCACCACCTTGGCCACGATGTCCCGCGAGGCGATCATGCCCTTCGGCGTCCCCTTCTCGGTGACTATGATGTAGGCGTGCTCACCCTCGGCTATCATCTTCGCGGCCTCGCGCACAGTCTGGCCCACATCTATGATCATGAAGGTCTTGTCCATGTAGTCTTTTACCTTGTATGACGTTTTATATCACTCAGGTCAACGGCTGGGAAGGGGAGTTTATACACTTTTTCACCCAGCGCCTAGTAGTGCTCGACGCCTACTGTCTTCCCCACGACGCTCATGAAGGCTTCACTATAGCTCTCCGAACCACCGAGCAGGGCGTAGATGGATTCATACTCGGTCTTTAACTCCTCTACTCCCGAGACTCTCTTCGGGGGCTCGTTGAGTCCGAGTTCGTTCTTCATCACATCGAAGATAGCTGGGTTCGCGAGGGCTGCCCTGCCGATCATGACACCTCCGACCCCCATGTCCCGCAGGAGCCTCACCTTCTCAGTTGAGTCAATCCCCCCGTTCGCGATGACGGGGATGTTGTGGGCAGCCTCGACACACTCAGGGAAGACCGAGTAGTCGTCGGCCTCCCCAGACTCCTGTGTGGCGGTCTTAGCGTGGACGACGAACAAGTCGGCGTCGACCCCGCGGAGGCTGTTCAGGTAGACCTTCTGGTACTTCTCGTAGGCGTTCGTGCCCAGCCTCAGCTTGAGGGAGGCCTTGTAGCCGTGGGCGTGTATGATGGAGACGAGCCTCCTCGTCTTAGCAGACCCGCTTGATCATCGCAGCCCCCTTCCCCCGCCTGATAACCTCGGGACTCGGGCAGCTGAGGTTAAGGTTTATTCCCTCGAACCCGGGGAAAGGCTCGAAGCCGCTGAGGAAGGACTCCAGGTGCTCCTCCTTCCCGGTTAGCACCTGTATCTGCACCGGCGTCGAATCGCAGACGGCTATCTTCTCAAGCGCCTGCCTGTTCCCTCTCAGGAAGCTCTCGACGTGCGCCATCTCGGTGAAGGTCAGGTCTACCCCGTGGCGGTGGCAGAGCGTCCTGAGGACCCAATCCGAGTAGCCCTCGAGCGGCGCGAGCATGAAGCGGAACAAGGTCACGAATAGAACCAGTGGCGGGGGATATATGAGTGACACGCGGTGGGGGCTTCACTGGGACACGAATTTGTTGCCTCGGATGTAGAACCTGAGTTCCTCGGGGAGGTCTCTCGTCACACCGATCCGGTGGCTCGTGCAGTAGTCGGCGACGCATTGGGCGTCGAGGATAAGGACTGGGCTGTCGGAGTCTGTGACGGGGTAACCGTTTAACTCTCGGGTCACGCCGAGGGCGAGGGTGAGCTTCCCAGGCCCATTCGCCAGCTCCCTATCATCCTTTACGGGGCGGAGCCTCCTCATCGTCTTCAAGCCCCAAGCCGGCTCGATGGCCCTGAACAGCACGCCCCCCACCTCATCCACGCGGTGCGCCACCACATTAAGCATCCAGTACTTGTGGACATTGTAGATAAATAGGCGTCCCGGTGGGTTCCACATCGGGGAGTTGTAGTTCTTCCTACCGTGAAAGGCGCGGCTAGCTGGGTCTACGAGGCCGTGGTACGCCTCCGTCTCGACCACCACTCCACCGAGCCTCTCCCCGTCGAGGACCCTGATCAGCCTCTTACCGAGGAGGTCCCTGGCCACATCCTTTGGGCTCCTCTCGTAGAACGCCGCCGGAAGGACACTCTGAGACAAAGCCAACTCCATCGATCCCTAAGAGGTTATTTTAGTTGCCCCATATAGACTGATACCCGTCATGTCCGAGATCCGTCCGGAGGCGATCAGGGACTACCTATCGGGGCTGTACGGAGAGAGGGTTGAACTGGTATCCGTCACCGGCCTCGGGGGGGAGGCCGACCCGGAGAAGGCACTGAAGGAGTACGGCTATGGGACCCCGATGAGAATAGACGTCGACGTCGGCGGCGTTAGGAAGCGCCTAGTATTCAACACGGTGAGGCCCGGGGGCTTCGGCCACGACACGATGCCTGACCGCGCCGCCATCCTCCTCTGGGAGGCGAAGGCGTTCAACACTCTCCCCCGCCATGCCCCCGCCGTGGACGTCGGAGCCGTAACCACAGACGGCTCAATGAAGACCCTCGGCGACGTGAAGGAGCCCTTTCTCCTCACGGAGTTCGTCGAGGGCAGGGTCTACAGGGAGGACCTCGACAGGATCAAGGAGAAGGGGAAGGCGACACCCCTCGACCACGACCGCGTCAGGGCGATGGCTTGGTACCTCGCCGAGATACACTCTGAGAAGAGGAATGACCCAAGCTACTACGAGCGCCGCAACAGGGAGCTCCTCGGTCACAACGAGTGCATCTTTGGCCTCACCGACAGCTACCCCGCCGACCACGAGTGGATCAGGCCCAAGACGCTCGAGGATATAGAGAAAAAGTGCGTCGAGTGGAGGTGGAGGAACAAGCCCCTCAGACACAGGCTCAGCCGAGTGCACGGCGACTTCCACCCCTTCAACGTCCTCTTCCGAGAGGGGACCGACTTCACCGTATTAGATAGGAGCCGTGGCGAGTACGGTGACCCCGCCGACGACCTAGGGGCCATGAGTATAAACTACCTCTTCTGGGGCCTTATGCACAGCGGCGAGTTCAGGGAACCCTTCAGGGGGATCTGGGACACCTTCTACTCCACCTACCTCGACGCCAGCGGCGACGAAGAACTCCTCAGCGTCATCCCGCCCTACCTCAGCTGGCGCGCCCTTATAGTCGGTAGCCCAGTCTGGTATAGGATAGACGAGGGGGTCCGTAGGAAGCTCATAAACTTCGCTCGGAACGTCCTCGACGAATGCCCATTCGACTGGCGCAGGGTAGAACCTCTACTGGGGGACCGAAACTGATACAGGGCTGGGCCATCTGGGTCACCGGGCTCCCCGCCTCGGGGAAGTCGACGATATCCAACCTCGTGAAGGGGAAACTCGCAGAGGAGGGGGTAAGCGCACAGATACTGGAGACGGACGAGCTCCGCCGTATCCTCACACCCAACCCCACATACAGCCTCGAGGAGCGGGAGGTCTTCTACACGAGCCTCTCATACATCGGGTGGCTCCTCACCATCAACGGGGTGAACGTTATCTACGACGCCACCGCAAACAGGCGGCGCTGGAGGGACTACGCGAGAGCGAGGATACCCAGATTCATAGAGATCTATATGAACTGCCCCCTCGAGATATGTGAGGCCCGGGACCCGAAGGGCATCTACAAACAGGCGGCCACAGGACAGGCCCGATTCGTCCCCGGGGCACAGCAGGACTATGAGCCGCCCTTCGCCCCCGAGGTCACCCTCGACTGCAGGGAAGACCCTAAGAGGCTAGCAGAATCAGCTAATGGAGGAGATTAGGCGGCGTGGACTCGTCTAACTGGGTCAACATCCTCCGCGAGGCAGCGGACGGCATCTGCTCAGCAATCGCCGAGGTTAGGCCGAGGGGCACCGGCATAGAGACCCGGGACTACAAGCACATCCTCGACGAGGCTGCCCAGAGCGCGCTCGTAGACGTCCTCAGCAGTCGGGGTGTCTCCGCCCAGCTCATCAGCGAGGAGGGGAACGTCCTCGTGGGGGGAGGGGGGCCGACCGTGATCGCTGACCCAGTCGACGGAACGACGAACCTCGCGAGGGGCCTCCGCCACGCTGTGACGTGCCTCTCCGTCTCGGAGAACGGCCTCCACTCCGGCACCCTAGCCGCTTTGGTCAAGGATATCTATACAGGGGAAACCTACGCTGCCGAGCTCGGCAGGGGAGCAACACTAAACGGGTGCCCCATACGGGTCGCTGCGCCCCGAGAGGCTAGGTCAGCCCTCGTCTCAATGGACATAAGCAAGACTCCGAAGTTGGACCGCGTCACACCACTCCTCAACGCCTGCAGGTACATCAGGATGTTCGGCAGCTCCGCCTCTGAGCTCACCCTGATAGCCTCTGGGGGCTTCGACGCCCACGTCGACGTGCGAGGCACCGTACGGGCCACCGACGTGGCAGCCGCACTCACCATCTTAACGGAGTCGGGGGGCGTCTACGCAGTCGACGGCGCAATAGGTGGGGACTTCACTCTGACGAAGGAGACGACTATTGAGCTAGTCGCGGCCTCCAACAGGCCCCTCCTCGATGAGCTCCTCGCCCTCACGAAGCGTCCCTGATGCGATTCTGACCACTCACACACGCAACGTTCAGGGTATACCCCAACAGGTTCCTAGGTATAACTGAGGTCGACTGGCGCTTGGAGGAGTGCTCCATCCCTAACTCGGGACGAATGAAGGAGCTGCCCACCCGGGGGCAAGCGTCTACCTCGGGAGATGCGAGTTTCGGGTGAGGAGGACACGCTGGGACCTCGCTCTTGTCGACCACGGTGGTGTCCTCGTCTCCGTCGACTCACGTGTACCCAAAGCCGTAATCGAGGAGTCCATCTAGGCTGACCTCGTCCCAGAGTTCTCTGGCTACCAAGTCGACCGCCGCGAATCTAGCTTCGGGGACTCGCGCCTCGACCTCTGCTTAACAAACAGCTCCGCCCACGCGTTTGTCGAGGTGAAGTCCTGCACCCTCGTTGTAGATGGTGTGGCCCTCTTCCTGGATGCACCGACCGAACGCGGGCACGCCACCTACGAGCCCTTAGGGAGGACATGCGCTTCGGGAGGAGCGCCCTCGTCTTCCTCATCCAGCGCGGCGATACGCTCTCCCTGAGCCCAAACGGGGCCACCGATCCCGCCTTCGCCGAGGTCTTCCGTAGTGCCCTCCTTAAAGGCGTGGAAGTGTACGCTTACGACTCCGAAGTGACCCAGAAGGGCATCAGTATTAACAGACGCGTGCCCGTCAACATTTAACCGCAAATTCAAATTAACACAATTAAGATAAAATTGAATCGGAAAATAACCGATAATTGAAGCAGACTAGTTAAAAAACGGCACTTTTTGCCACGGAGCCCATAGGAACCGTTTTTAAGCCTCCCGCCACGATATCAACCGTTAGAGGTCGCTCAATGGGTAAGAAGAAGGTACTGAGCGAAAAGGACCTCCACGAGATGGTCCTCCCCAGCAAGAACGACGTACTAGGCGTCGTCCAGAAGATGCTGGGATTCGACAGGGTGATGGTGAAGTGCCAGGACGGGAACGTCCGCGTCTGCCGCATAAGGGGCAAGATGAAGCGCCGCACCTGGATAAGAGAGGGAGACATCGTCCTAGTCAGCCCCTGGGACTTCCAGAGCGAAGAACGGGGAGAGATATTCTGGCGCTATACCCAGAATCAGGTAGAGGAACTCAGGCAGAAAGGCATACTGAAGATAGAGTAGGCTGATTTCCACGTGCCCAGCCAGGACAAGATCGAGCGCAAAGCCGAGAAGCTGCAGAGGAATTACGAAGAGACAGCCCTGATGTTGAACAAGAACCAAGAGGAGTTCAACGTCAGCGAGGCCGTCTTCGACCGTCCAACTTTGGAAGGCATCCTCAGACTAATCCAGCAGAAGAAGATAGATAAAATCAAGGGTGTCCTCAAGGCGGGTAAGGAGGCCCACGTTTTCTGGGGGACAGCTCCGAGCGGGGCGGAGCTGGCCGTCAAGATATACTACACGACCACCTCCGAGTTCCGCAAGGGCATGATGAAGTACATAGAGGGCGACCCCCGCTTCAAGCACATTCGTTCGGACAACAAGAGCCTCGTCTACGCGTGGGCGCAGAAGGAGTATAGCAACCTCCAACTTGCTCAGCAGGCGGGCGTTAACTCGCCCCGCCCAATAGCTTTTCTCAAGAACATCCTCGTAATGACGTTTATAGGGGTCGACGGCGTACCCGCACCTCTGCTGAGGGAGCTGCCATTGGACGACCCCAACGACTTCTACGACAGGCTCACCGACGAGATGAGGGCCCTCTACCAGAAGGCCGGCCTCGTCCATGGCGACCTGAGCGAGTACAACATAATGGTTTGGGAGAAGAAGCCGGTCATATTCGACCTCAGCCAGGCCATGCTCACGATGCATCCCCTCGCCCCCAGCCTCCTCCAACACGACGTGGAGACCGTGAACGCATACTTCGCGAGGCTGGGCGTGCAGGTCTACGACAACAAGGAACTACAGGAGTGGGTGAAGAGTGGAGAAGCGTAATTACATAAGAATACCACACGACAGGGTCGGCGTCCTAATCGGCCCAGAGGGCAAGGTGAAGAGCCGAATAGAGAAGACGTTCAAGGTCAATCTCATAATCGAGAGTGAGTCGGGGAACGTCGAGATCGTCCTCAACCCCGACCAAACGGATGTCTCCGTCATCTTCACCGTCGCAAATATAGTCAAGGCGATTGGCAGAGGCTTCAGCCCGGACAGAGCGATGCTGCTCGGTAACGAGGACTTCGACCTCTCCATAGTCGACCTCGAGGAGCAGGTAGGGCCCAGCCGGAGCGCGCAGGAGAGGGTGAAGGGCCGCATCATCGGGAAGGAGGGGAAGAGTAGGGCACTCATCGAGGAGCTGACCGAGACCCAGATGAGCGTCTACGGGAGCACAGTCGCCCTCATAGGCAACGTCGAGTCCCTCCCCGCTGCGACTGAGGCCGTCATGATGTTAATCCGCGGCAAGTTCCACAAGACCGTCTACAACTACCTCTTCGCCTACCGACGCCAGCTCAAGAAGGACCGCGGCGAGATCTGGTATGATCAGCCCCCACCAGCGTCCGAGAGGAAGGAGTGACATGACACAGACGCAGGATACGGAGTACCAGGCAGTCAGCCCCAGCGACTTCTTCTACCGTAACAGGGAGATCGCGGGCTTCAGTAACCCCAGCAGGGCCATCTACGTCGGCGTCAGGGAGCTCCTGGAGAACAGCCTCGACGCCTGCGAGTCCGCCCAGATCCCACCCGACATCTACCTCCGTATAACTGAGTTGAGCGCTAGCAGTGGTGAGAACGGGACCGCCGTGTACCTCCTCAGGATACAGGACAACGGAACGGGCGTCCCCGCGGAGGAGATACCCGCCTGCTTCGCCCAGGTCTTCTACGGCTCCAAGTATACCCTCAAGCAGAACCGCGGAACCTTCGGCATGGGCGGCAAGATGACCATCCTCTACGGACAGATCACCACCCACAAGCCAGTAGTCGTCACCTCGAGCACCGGGGACGAGATCCACGAGTACGAGATGATGATGGACATCCAGAAGAACCAGCCCCAAGTGCTGAGGCACACAACCCTTGCCAACGAGAAGGGGTGGCGCGGCACCATCGTCGAGCTCCAGATCGAGGGCGACTACCCCCGAATCATGAGCCGCATGATAGAGTACATCCGCCAGACCGCGATGGTCAACCCCTACGCCGACATCACGTTCATCGACCCCAAGAACAGGCTATACCGCTTCGAGAGGGGCACCACCCAGATGCCCCCGGTCCCCCAGAGGGTCAGGCCCCACCCACACGGCATAGACGTGGAGACCCTACGCAGGATGCTACTCGTCACCAAGTCCCGTGACATGAAGAACTTCTGGATCGAACACTTCCAGGGCGTCGGCCCAAAGACGGCGGAGAAGTACCTTGCCTTCGCCGGGATCAAGATGGAGACGAAGCCCGCCAGCCTATCATCCGACGACATAGTAAAACTGGTGCGAGCCGCGAAGGAGTTCCAGGAGTTCTACCGCCCCGACGCGAGCTGCCTCAGCCCCATAGGTACCGACCTCCTAGAGACGGGGATAAGGAAGGAGCTCAACCTCACCGACGCCGACTTCATAAAGACCGTCCAGAGGCCCCCCGCCACATACAGTGGCTACCCCTTCATAGTCGAGGCAGCCGTAGTCGCCGGACCAACAATCCGCAAGATAGGCAACGGCATAACACTCTACAGGTTCGCGAACCGCATCCCCCTCCTATTCGACGAGTCAAGCTGCGTCACCTACAAGGTCATCTCCAAGGACATCAACTGGAAAACCTACAACGTCCAGCAGGAGACGCCCCTCGTCGTGGCGATCCACCTCTGCTCGACGAAGATCCCCTACAAGAGCGTGGGGAAGGAGTTCCTCGCCGACCAGGTGGAGGTCGAGAAGGAGATCACCAACGCCATAAGGGAGGCGGCGCGCGACCTTCGCATATTCATCAGCCGCAGCGTTAAGCTGGAGAAGCAGAAGCACCGCCTAAACATATTCGGCAAGTACCTCCCCAAGATAGCCGAGTTCGCCATGAAGCTCGGCGACAAGACAGACATGCCCGACATCCAGAGGCTCCTCGACGAGATCATGGTGGTCAACCAGCAGGAAGATGAAGAGGAGAACGGGAACGGGGAGGAGAATGGGGACAGTGTGCTCCCGCCGCCTGATGAGGAAACACCGGAGGAGGAGCTAGAAGAGGAACCAGAGGAGAAGATCGATGGCGAAGCGAATTAGTGAGGCGGAAAAGCAGCGCGAGGCCGTAGACAAGGCACTGAAGCAACTTGGTGCTTTGGTCTATGACCAGATCAACCAGGGGGAGTTCCCTTGGGTGATGATGCAGAGCAGAAGCATTGACAACATACAGTACGACCCCCACACCCGCCAGTATATCCTCGGCGACCGGATGGTCAAGCGCCACAGCAGGAACATCAAGCACATCCGTCCCTTCACCCAGCTCGTCTGGACGGCATGGTTCGCCCGGGAGCTCGTCCGGCAGAGGAAGACAAGCACCCTGAGGGAGGCCTACTACTCGGCTCGCGGTCAGCAGGACATCGAGTACACGGACCAGCAGGAGTCGGACAACATCATCACCGACCTCGAGGTGGCGCTCAACAAGGCGAGGGAGGACTTCAACATCTACCCTGAGGAGAGGAGCGCCATCTTCGGGGACATAACGATAGAGTACACGGTCCCCGGCTACGAGGGGCGCCGCACGAACCTAACCGATCACCCCGATGGCATTATGGTAGGCCCCGCAGTCACCAGCAGCGAGTTCATCGAGACATCAGCGAACAAGATACTCGTCGTGGAGAAGGGTGCAATGTTCACACGCCTCGTCGAGGAGCAGGCTCATAAGAAGTTCAACGCCATCCTCATACACACCGCGGGGCAGAGTCCACGCAGCACCCGCAGTATCATCCACCGCCTCAACAAGGACTGGGGGATGCCCGTCTACATATTCACCGACGGCGACCCATGGGGCGTCCATATCGCCCAGGTCATCTGCTCCGGCTCCGCGAACGCCGCCCACCTCAGGGGATTGACGACACCGGACGCGAAGTGGATCGGCGTCTGGGCCAGCGACATCATCAACTACAAGCTCCCCACCGAGAACCTCACCGAGTTCGACAAGAAGAGGCTAACCGAACTCCAGGCAGACCCCCGCTACAATGAGGACCCCTGGAAGAAGGAGATAGAACTCTTCATCAAGATCCAGAAGAAGGCGGAGCTGGAGGCATTCAGCAAGTACGGGTTAACGTACATTGTCGACAAGTATCTGCCCGAGAAGATCGGGACCGTCGCCCCCGATTCTTAAATATGCCGTCGCGTGACTCCTTCTGGGGATATTATGTCGGGCAGATTCGGTATCACATATTCGAGGATGATCGTCGCCGCCTCCGGACTCGTCCTACTCGCCCTAGGGGGCACGTTGACCTATCTAGCCCTGACTGTCGAGGGGGCGGCGCCGACGCGTTTCTTCACACCCTTGGGATTCCTGGTGGCGATTCTCGGTGTCTTCCTGTTGCTGTCGAAGGATGCTTAGCGATGTCGGTTAAAGGCGTGGTGCTGGCAGGCGGCGAGGGAACGAGGTTCAGGCCCCTTACTTATTACTTCCAGAAATGCATGATCCCGATCGGTGAGGAGCAGAAGCCCATCCTCGACTACATCCTCCGCCTCCTCAGGTACCACGGGATCACTAAGACGGTTCTCCTCGTCGGGTACAAGCACCAGCAGATTGAAAACTACTTCGAGCATGGAGAGAGGTTTGGGGTCGAGATGACCTATGTGTTGGACGATCCGAACCTAAAGGGGAGCGCCAACGCGTTGCTCAACGCCTACAAGAGGGGCGTGATTACGGACGAGGACACCCTCGTTGTATATTATGGGGATATAATCAGCAACCTCGACATCCGAGCGATGGTGAAACATCACCAGAACACCAAGGCGGACGCCACGCTGGCGCTGGCGAAACGTTACAATATCAGTGTGGGGAAAGCGGAGCTCGACGGGACTCGCATCACGAACTTCATAGAGAAGCCGGATCTCATGCAGCCCATCAGCATCGGGATACTCACGCTAAGCGGTTCTGTGCTGAAGGAGATGTCGAGGCTCCAGCAGCAGGGGCAATTCAAGAGCTTCGACCTCATGGGCGATGTCATAAGTTACCTCGTTCAGAGGGGGCGCAGAGTTGAGGCGTACCTCACGGACGCGTTCTGGTACGACGTTGGGAGCATAGAGAGGTATGAGAGGCTCAGCCCGGAGAAGCTCAGTGAGGTAATGGGTTTCCTCCTTAAGTAACCTAACAAAAACCAGCTCAAAGATATTTTTACCCAGTTCTTCAATTTGAGATAATCTATGTGCCCGTTGAGGCGTACTTCCTCGCTGTAAGTGCCTCATCGAGATCAATCATCATAGATAAAGTACCGAAGTATCCTTCGTGGAGTGCGTTACTAATGACCTCGGAAGGGATGTCGAAGGCCTGTAGGTCCCCCTCGAGCTCGGTGATCAGTTTGGATATGTTCTCCTTAACGTAGACGCTTGCACGGAGTTCGAGTTGTATTTCCTTAGCTACTGCATCCGCTGCTTCATTAGTTATCTCCTCACCCCAGTTCTCTGTCTTACCGTCTTCCCAGAATATCTTCACGGTCTTACCACTCGATCTCACCTTAGGGAACGATGGTAATTTCTTGGTGTTGTCAAACTGGTATGCCTTCAGCTTCTTACGTTCTTCTCTTATCTGTGTAGGCTTTCTTACCGCTGTCCTATTGCACAAAGTTCATACCTCTTTCGGCACAGTTTTTCCTATTCATTAATAATTAAAACACAATAAAGAATTATTTATAGTTTACGATAAATGATGACTGGCGTGGTCGTACGCCACCTGGAACATTTACACTCTTATCACCTCTACAGAAGTTTCTTAAACCATGATCCGCCCATCCTTAAACGCCGGTGAAGCTTGATGAAGGCATTAGTTCTCGCGGGTGGCTTCGGCACCCGCCTTAGACCGTTAAGCTGCACGAGACCAAAGATGCTGTTCCCAATAGGGGATCAGCCTCTCATGGATTGGACGCTGAATAACCTCTCCCAGGGTGGAGTGGACACCGTCGTTATGGCGGTGAACTACATGGCGGAAGCCCTGGTCCGCTATCTCGGCCCCACGAAGTACGACCTCGGTATCATCTACAGCCGCGAGCAGCGCCCCCTCGGAACGGGGGGTCCTATTAGGAAGGCGAAGGAACTTCTGAACGGGGAGCCCTTCCTCGTCCTCAATGGGGATGTCATCTCAGATGTCGACTATAGGCGCTTGATCGAGTACCACAAGGCGAAGGGCGGCCTCGCAACCATCGCCCTCACACCCGTCTCTGACCCGAGTAGGTACGGAGCCGTCGAGCTAGACTGGGAGGGCAGGATCACGCGCTTCGTCGAGAAGCCCGAGAAAGGGAAGGAACCAAGCAACCTCATCAACGCAGGTATCTATGTCCTCGACCCAAAGATCTTCGACTACATCCCAGACGGGCGTGCGGTTAGCATAGAGCGGGAGGTATTCCCAGTCCTCGCCAACGAGAGGAAGCTCTACGGCTTTGAGTTCCATGGCCTCTGGACGGACATGGGCGTTCCAGACGACTACCTCAAGGCGAACCAGATTATCCTCAGCAAGTACGAGGGTGTAAAGCTCGGCGAGGGTGCCAAGGTAGACCCCGCCGCTAAGCTGATAGCTCCTTGCTACGTTGGCCCCGGCGCTGAGGTGGGTGCGGACAGCCTCATAGGGCCCAACACTACCATCAGTGACCATGTCCTCATCGGAAAGGGGTGCAGGATAGACAACAGCATCCTCTTTGCGGGCGCTTCTATAGGCGACTACTCCTCTGTGAAGAACGCGATAATCGGGGAGAACGCTATTCTGGAGAGGTGGGTTAAGGTCGAGTCGGGGAGCCTCGTCGGGGACTACTCGGTGATACACGACGGCGTCACCATAACCGACGGCGTCAGCATCTGCCCGAGCAAGGAAGTAAGCGAGAGCATACTTGAGCGCCGTCAGGTGATGTAGTGGGCCGGCTCTTCGGCACGAACGGCGTCAGGGGGGTCGCGAACAAGGAGCTTACCCTCGAACTCGTGACCCGCCTCGCCGCCTCCTGTGGCACGTTCTTGGTAAAAACATCGCCCTCGGCAGGGACGGCAGGGTAACTAGCCCCATGTTCGGGGACGCCGCCGCCTCCGGCCTCCATGTCGGTGGGCTGCAACGTCCACGACCTAGGGGTCCTTCCCACGCCAGCCCTCCAGTACGCGGTAAAGCACCTCGGCCTGGACGGCGGCCTCATGATAACGGCGAGCCACAACCCGCCCGAGTTCAATGGCGTCAAGGTGATGGCCGCCGATGGGGTCGAGATCCCGCGGAGCGTCGAGGACGAGATCGAGGGCATCCACTTCTCGGGGGGACCGAAGCTAGCTGAGTGGGACCACGTGGGCACGTTGAGGCAGAGGGAAGTCATCGGCCTTTACGTCGACGCGGTCGTCTCCAAGGCGGAGGTCGATGCTCATCAAAGAGAAGAGGCTTAAGATAGCCATAGACCCCGGGAACGGCGTCGGGACCCTCGTCGCACCGACGATCGCCCAACGCCTCGGCTGCGAGGTCTACACCATCAACGCCGAGCTCGACGGCAGGTTCCTCGGACGCGAGTCCGAACCCCGCCCCGACAACCTCGGAGCACTCAGGGAGCTCGTAAAGGCGACCGGCGCGGACATGGGCATCGCCTTCGACGGGGACGCCGACAGGAGCATCTTCCTAGATGAACGGGGTGAGCCCCTCTGGGGGGACCGTAGCTTCGCCCTCGTCGCTAGGTACTACATGGCGAAGCACAGGGGGGCGAGGGTCGTAACACCCGTCAGCAGCAGCAACGCCATAGTCGATGTCGTCGAGGCCGCGGGGGGTTCCATCTACTGGACTCGTGTGGGGAGTGTCGATGTGAGTCGAGCTATGGTTGAGAATGGCATAGAGTTCGGTGGGGAGGAGAACGGCGGCGTCATGTACGGCCCCCACCATCCCGTCAGGGATGGCTCGATGACCATGGCACTCGTCCTCGGCATCATGGCTGAGGGAGGGAAAGCCGCTCAGCGAGCTCGTGGCAGAGCTACCCGCATACGCCCAGGCGAAGGACAAGGTCCGACTGCCCCAACGAGCTAAAGCAGAGGGTCCTCGAAGCGTTGCGAACTAAGGTCACAGCGCCCCGTGTCGAGACCATGGACGGCCTCAAGCTCATCTTCGAGGACGGCAGCTGGATACTCGTCCGCCCGAGCGGGACGGAGCCTATCTTCCGGCTCTACGCCGAGGCAGACGCGCAGCCCAAGGTTGATAAGTCTCGTCTCGGAGAACAAGAGGCTGATTGAGGAGACGGTTAAAGTTCTCAGTGCCTGAGGCTGCGGGCGAGGTCGAGTAGAGCGGCCTGTGGGTCCTTCGCCTTTACGACGCCGCTAGCGACAAGTATTCCCTCGGCCCCCAGCTTCTGGGCGGCCACAACGTCCTCGCCGTTCGTTATCCCCGCGCCGCAGAGGACCCTGATCTTCGGGTTGACGTGCTTTATCACTACGACGGCCCCGGAGACGACCTCGGGCTTCGCCTTGGATACGGAGATGCCGCTGCCGATTAGCTCCGGAGGCTCGATGGCGATGGCCTCAGGGGCGAATGCGGCGACCTGCCTCCCCTTCTCGACTGTGTCTACACAGACAACGGTTGCGAGGTCCGCCTCGTGGGCTCGCTTCACTGTGGCCTTGATGACCTCGAGAGGGATCTGCCTCTCGCTGTGGTTGATGAGGGTCCCTACGCAGCCAGCCTCGGCCACGGACTCGGGGAGGATGTGGCCCGTGAACTGGCCCATGCCGACGGGGTCGACGTGCTGGGCGAAGACGGGCGTCTCGCTGCTTTCGATCACGATCTTTAAGTCAGCGAGTTGGGGGGCGACGGCTATGCTCGTCCCCGTCTTGAGGTGGACTTGCTCCGCGATCTTCGCGAGCCTAACCGCGTTCTCCCCCATCCCCTCCCTGTAGGTCTTGAGGTTGACTAGGATGAGGGGATACTTGACTAGGATGGCCTCCATGCCCGACATCGATGAGTAAAGATCCCCGGCCCCTTTTGAGCTTTCCCGACTAGGGATTGATCAGCAGCTGGGGAGAGGCCCCGAGGGGGAGCGTGAACCCCGAGGAATCAAGGGTGTAGAGGTAGGTCCCAGGTTTCGATGGCGTGAAGTTGAATACGTAAGTGGATTTAGTCCCGGGGGCGGCGGTCGTCTCCTTCGTGATAATCGCCACCGGTGCCTCAGCGCCCTCAATGTATATCCTGCAGGTGACGTTCTGGGTGATGGAGTGGACCCTGGTCGGGTTGTCCAGGGTTATCCCCACAGACGTTAGATCGCCGACACTACCCGTTGTGCCCGAACCGCTTATTGTCTGCCACCTAGAATCTGTGAGTGTCAGAGTCGGTGGGAGGATCAGAGGGTATTTTGTGGTCCTGAAGGGGAGCATCGCCTCGAAGAATAAGACGTTCGCCTTTGCCCGCCCAATGATTGTGACCTCCACCTCCCCGGCGTAGGTCGCAGCAGCGTCACTAACAAGCTTCTTGAATGTTGCCTCATCCTCGACAGAGAGTGGGAGATTTCTCTTTACGAAGCTTATGTAGCCCACTTTCTCCCGCGTGAAGGGGTATGTGCGGTTCATAACCGTATGGCCTTCGATCTGGAATGTGAGAGCTACATCGGAGACCTCCGGCTGGGTGACCACGATGGGGCTCAGGGTGACGCTGATCAACCACTTCCTCACGTAATCTGGGGTCTGGGTGATCTGCCCCTCAGTGCTTGTGAATCCGGGGAGGGTGACCGCTAGCCCCACGTTGAGTGTCCCGTTCCTCCCCTGCATGGCGTCCCTGAGGTAGTTGGACATCGCCTCCTCTGTGAAGTCGAGGTTCACTGCCATCCTGTTCAGCTCCCCGTAGCTGCTGTAGATGTTGCCAATTTCGCGTCCAGCTAGGATAGCTGTAAAAATGATCACCAGCTGTACGAGGCCCAGAAGCTCCTCCCTACTGGCTATCTTCTCCTTTTCCTTAGAAGGATCTCTCTCCGCCATCTATCTGACTAGGGTTGCCGCGCCATATTACACTTCTTAGCGAAGGAACCAATTCGGTGATGGCGCTGTCGCGACATAAACAGAGTTTATATAAATGAAAGCCTGTGTTAGAAAGGATCAAAACTCACAGGAAGAATTGAGATCGCTTGCAGTCCCTCGGTTGAGCCGAGGCAACGTGTTTTAATAGCCCAAACCGGCTATTCGATCAAAAACTTCGGGGGGAGCCAGATATGAAGGAACTGAAGACACGCATACTGATCACGTCGGCGCTCATCTACGCTAACGGACCCGTCCACATTGGCCACCTGGTAGAGAACACACAGACAGACATTTATGTGAGATTTCTTAAGCTCAATGGCCACGATGCGTTCTACTGCGGAGCAGAGGACACGCACGGAGCCCCCATTGAGATAGCCGCTGTGAAGCAGGGTGTGACCCCCGAGCAGTTCATCGACAGATGGGTGAAGGAGCACGAGGAAGACTACAAGCGGTACCACATCAACTACGACAGCTACTACACCACCAACAGTCCCGAGAACAAGAGGTACACGGAGCTCATCTTCAAGCGCCTCGTAGACGCCGGCCACATCTACACGAAGGAGATCGAGCTCACCTACTGCGAGCGCTGCAAGCGGTACCTTCCCGACAGGTACGTTAAGGGGACGTGCCCCAAGTGCGGGGCGAAGGACCAGTACGGAGACGTCTGCGAGAGGTGCAACGCCACCTACGCCACCACTGACCTGGTCGAGCCCTACTGCAGCATCTGCGGCTCCACCCCCATCAGGAAGCCTAGCCGCCACTACTTCTTCCGCCTCAACGACTTCAGCGATAGGCTTCGCGCATGGCTCACGGGCAACAAGAACCTGCAGCCCGAGATCAGGAACCAGATCTTGAGCTGGGTGGATCAGGGGCTTCAGGACTGGTGCATTAGCAGGGATGGCCCATACTTCGGGTTCAAGATACCCGGGGAGGAGGAGAAGTACTTCTACGTCTGGCTGGACGCCCCCATCGGCTACATCGCCTCGACGGCGAATTACTGTAGGGGTAAGTCGTTCACGGCTGACGACATCTGGCAGAAGCCCGACTCCACAATCATTCACGTAATCGGGAAGGACATCATCTACTTCCACCTCCTATTCTGGCCCGCCGTTCTCATGGGCAGCGGCTTCCACGTCCCCGACAACATAGTCGTCCACGGCTTCCTCAACGTCAACGGGGAGAAGATGAGCAAGAGCCGCGGCACATTCCTCACCGCCAGCGAGTTCGCCGACCTCCTCGACCCGGAGCTACTCCGATACTTCTACGCCGCCAACCTCAGCCACACGATGACCGACATCGACCTTGACCTCAAGACGCTGCAGGCCAAAGTCAACAATGAGCTGGTCAGCAACATCGCTAACCTCGTCTACAGAACCCTCAGCTTCCTCGATAAGAACTTCGATAGCACAGTCACGACGACCCTCAACAAGGAACTGTTGGCCGACGTGGCGAAGAAGACGGAGGGGGTCAGGGACAGCTACTACGACTACAACTTCCGCGAGGCAGTGGCGAAAACGCTGGAGATCAGCACGATCGGCAACAGGTACTTCCAGGACAACCAGCCGTGGGAGCTCGTCAAGACGGACAAGGAGAGAGCGCAGAGGGTGCTCACGGACTGCGTCAACATCGTCAAGACGGTGGCGATCCTCATGAAGCCGATCACCCCCGTCTTCGCCGAGAGGGTCGAGAAGCAGCTCGGCCTCCCCGACCTTATGTGGGCGGATGTTGACCGCGTCGTCGAGAACCACCGTATCGCCGGCGCCAAGATAATCCTGCGGAAGATCGATCCTATAGTGCTGAAGAAGCCGGGAGAGGAGGCGAAGTCCGAGGCGAAGAGGGAGGAGAAGCCCGCAAAGCCCACGGGCCCGGCGGCCCTCGACCTACGCGTCGCGGTAGTCACCGAGGTAAAGGACCACCCCCAGGCCGACAAGCTATACGTCCTCAAGATCGACCTCGGCTCGGAGCAGCGGCAGCTCTGCGCGGGGCTCAAGCCTCAATACCCGAAGGAGGAGCTACTCGGGAAACACCTTGTCGTCGTCACAAACCTGAAGCCCGCGAAGCTGCGCGGGGAGCTGAGCCAGGGGATGCTACTAGCGGCCGACTCGGGCAGCGTGGTCGGTGTCCTTAACGCGCCGGACAGCCCGCCGGGGACGCAGGTAACCGCCGAAGGCGTCTCCGGGAAGGGTGTCCCCCAGATTGAGATCGGGGACATCGCCGCCCTCATACTCGAGGCGAAAGTCTGGGAAGGCCTACGTCAACGGGAAGCTGCTGATGACTGAGAAGGAGACGGTCCGCGTCGATAAGGGCGTGGAAGGAAGGATCAGGTAACTCCCTTCCACATTACCCCCAGTTTTAGGGTATTTTCCCCTGGCTCCTTAAATTGGAGGGGGCCTCAGAGGACCCAGTGAAATCCATTGGCACGCGACCCAGTCTGCGGGATGTACGTTAACGAGGAGCACGCCGCCTTCAAGGTCGAGCGGGGCGGTAAGACCTACTACTTCTGCAGCGAGGGCTGCATGCTCACCTTCCAGCAGCCCGACAGGGAGCTGAAGAAGCTGAGGAACCTAGCCATTTTCAGCCTGATCCTCGGTGCATTGACCTTCATCGTCATGTTCGCGGATGTGCCCCTGCCCCTCCTCCCGATGGAGTGGTGGGCTTTCCTCCTCGCGACCCCAGTCCAGTTCGTTGCGGGGTGGAGGTACTACCGGGGTGCCTGGGGTGCGCTGAAGGCTAGGACCGCGAACATGGACACCCTCATAGTCATCGGATCAACCACCGCCTGGGCGTACAGCACGTTCGTCGTGCTCTTCCCCCAGTGGGCGCCGAGCATGGACGTCTACTTCGACGCCTCAGCCCTCATTCTCGCCCTCATCCTGATTGGGAAGTACCTTGAGGAGGTCGCCAGGGGGCGCGCCTCGGACGCTGTGAGGAAGCTCCTCGACCTCCAGCCACCGATGGCGCGGATAGTCAAGGAGGACGGCTCCGAGGAGGAGGTCGGCGTCGAGACAATCATGCCAATGGACATCCTCCGCGTCAAACCGGGGGAGCGCATTCCCCTCGACGGCGTCATCGTCGAGGGGGCGAGCAGCGTCGACGAGAGCATGATCACGGGTGAGAGCGTCCCAGTGTCGAAGAAGGCGGGGGACGAGGTCATCGGCGGCACAATGAACAAGGAGGGGAGCTTCAAGATGGACGTCACCAAGATTGGGATGAACACGACCCTCCAGCAGATCGTGCAGATGGTGGAGGAGGCGCAGCTCAGCAAGGCCCCTATACAGCGCTTCGCTGACACAATCGCGGCCTACTTCACCCCCACGATACTCATCATAGCCACCCTCTCCGCCCTCGGCTGGTTCTACATCGCCCACGAGACCTTCGGCGTCGCCTTCACAACCTTCGTAGCCGTCGTGATTGTTGCCTGCCCATGCGCTATGGGGATAGCCACACCAACCGCCATCTTGGTCGGCGCCGGGCTCGGGGCCCAAAACGGCATACTCATCAAAAACGGCGAGTTCCTCGAGAAGGCGCGCAGCCTTCAGGCCGTCGCCTTCGACAAGACGGGCACCCTCACGAAGGGGGAGTTGGCCGTCACCGATGTCGTGGGCGATAAGCCCGATGAGCTACTGGCCGCTGCCGCGAGCCTCGAGAAGTTGAGTGAGCACCCCATCGGGGCCGCGGTCGTGAAGAAGGCGGAGGAGAAGGGGCTCAAGCTCTCTGAGCCCAAGAACTTCGAGGCTCTCGCCGGCAGAGGCGTCAAGGGGTCCATCGGAGAGAAGGAGCTACGTCGTCGGAACCAGCCGCCTCATGGAGGAGGTGAAGGCCGAGGTCCCCGACGAGATGAAGAGGCAGGCCGAGTCACTCTACGACCAGGGGAAGACACTCGCATTCGTCGCGGCAAACGGCAAGGTCATCGGCATAATCGCCGTCGCTGACCAGATCAAGGAGAACGCCCCCAAGGCAGTGAAGAAGCTCAAGGAGATGGGGCTCAAAGTCGTTATGATAACCGGGGACAACAAGAGGACCGCTGAGGCCATAGCGAAGCAGGTCGGCATAGACGACTACAGGGCCGAGGTCCTCCCTGAGGACAAGGTCAACGTAGTAAAGGAGCTGCAGAAGGAGGGCCTAATAGTTGCAATGGTGGGGGACGGCGTCAATGACGCCCCCGCCCTCGCTGCTAGCGACGTGGGTATAGCCCTCGGGAGCGGCACGGACGTCGCTGTCGAGACGGGCGGAATCGTCCTTATAAAGAACAACCTTGAGGATGTCGCGAGGGCCATTGACCTCAGCAAGCGAACCTATCAGTAAGATCAAGCAGAACCTCTTCTGGGCCTTCGCATACAACTCGGCGCTGATCCCCGTGGCTGCGGGCGTCCTCATCCCGTGGGGTATACAGATGAACCCTATACTCGCCGCAGGTGCCATGGCGATGAGCAGCATCACAGTCGTCAGCAACAGTCTCCTGCTCCGTAGGTGGAGGCCGAGGGACTAGCCATGGCTGATGTCACGAAGGAGATCGGGATCACCCGGATGGACTGCCCCACCTGCGTCGTCACCCTAGAGAAGTCTGTGATGAAGGTCCCCGGCGTCACGAAGGCTCAGGGCAACTATCTCAAGAAGACGATAAAGGTAACCTACGACGAGGCGACCCCCCTAGCAGCCATAGAGAAGGCGATAGAGGACATCGGGTACCAGGTCGCCTACAAGAAGTACCCGAGCCCCCTGTCGAAACTGAGGGGCCTCTTCAGCAGGGGGGAATCTAAGGCGATAACCACCATCACGGACGCGGAGTTCCGAGACAAGGTGCTGGACTCCGCGAAGCCCGTAGCCGTCCTCTTCAGCAGTATAGGCTGCCCCAGCTGTCAGGTTCTCAAGCCCCAGATAAAGGCCCTTGCCGAGAAGCAGGCGGGGAGAGTCGACTTCTACGAGATGGACGTATCACAAACCGAGGCGTGGAAGGAGTACCACGTCATGGGCATACCCACCGTCGTCGTCTTCCGAGGCGGGAAGCCAGCGGGACGCTTCGGAGTCATGCTCAGTATCGACGAGCTGGAGAAGTCCCTAGCATAGACACCCCACATTTTCAGGTATTTTTATAGAGCAGCCACCGGGTATTCATCCAAGTCCGGTGTCCAGCGTGAACACTCTGCACCACAACGGCGTCATAGTCCCCCCGAAGTACAAGGGCCGAGGTCTCTCTGTAAAGATCAAGGGCCAACCCACAAAGCTAAACGACGAGCAGGAGGAGATGGCCGTCGCTTGGGCGAAGAAGGTCGGCACTCCCTACGTCGACGACCCCAAGTTCGCCGAGAACTTCCACGAGGGCTTCGGTAATAAGTTGGGCATGAAGCTCCTCCCCGGGGACGTCGACTTCAGCGACATCATCAGCCTCGTGCAGAGGGAAAGGGAGGAGAAGGTGAACCTCCCACCCGAGGTGAAGAAGGCGCAGGCCGCCGAGAGGAAGGCCCAGCGCGACGCGAACAAGGAGAAGTACGGCTACGCCGCCGTCGATGGGCAGCACATGGAACTCGGCAACTACAACGTGGAGCCCAACAGCATATTTATGGGGCGGGGCCAGCACCCTTGGAGGGGCAGGTGGAAGCAGGGCCCAACCTACGAGGACATCGAGCTAAACCTCAGCCCAGACGCGCCCAAGCCTCCTGGTAACTGGAAGGCGATACCTTGGGAGCCCGACACCATGTGGATAGCCCGCTGGACCGACAAGCTAAGCGGTAAGAAGAAGTACGTCTGGCCCGGAGACGCGAGCTTCCTCAAGCAGAGGAAGGACATGGAGAAGTACGAGAAGGCGCGTTCCCTCAAGGAGAAGCTCGACGCCGTCAAGGCGCACATCGAGGGTAACCTAACAGCCGAGGACCTGAAGAGGCGCAAGACGGCGACCGTATGCTACCTTATCGACCAACTCAAGTTCAGGGTCGGCGACGAGAAGGACGAGGAGGACGAAGCCGACACCGTTGGCGCGAGCACAATCCGCCCAGAGCACGTCTGCTTCAACAGGGACGGCTCGGTCACATTCAACTTCCTCGGCAAGGACTCGGTGCCGATGAACATCACCGCCAAGATGTCCCATAAGGTGGTACAGAACCTGCGCGACTTCGCAGCGAGCGCTGGTAATGAGAGCCTCTTCGAGGGCATAAACTCGGGCCACGTCGGCGACTTTCTCAAGGAGATCATGGAGGGGCTCAGCGCCAAGGTCTTCAGAACCCTCTACGCCACAGACGCTGTCGGCGGCAAGCTCGCCACCCAGCCTGTGAAGCCTGAGGACCCCGACTACGTGAAGCGCCAGGTCGCCCTCAAGGCAAACCTAGAGGCTGCCATAGTCTGCAACCACAAACGCACCATCCCTAAAACTTGGGGGCAGAGCCTACAGAAGAAGAAGGACCGCTTAAAGCAGCTGGAGGTAAAGGCTTCAGCTGATGAAAAGGCAATCCGCCAGAAGCTCTCAGAAGAGGAGAAGAAGTATCGCGAGAAGCTGGTGGAGGCCGAGAAGAAGCTCGCCGAGGCGGAGAAGAGGGAGGAGAAGCTACGCGCTCGGCTCGCCGAGGTCGAGAATGCGGGCGGCGACCAGAAGACCCCAAGGAAGCGCCTCTCGGCCGCTCGGGATAAGACGAAGTTGGCGCGTGAGCGAATAAGGAAGTTCAAAAACACCTACGTCACCGCCTCACTGAAGCAGAAGAAACAGCTCGAGGAGAAGAGGCTCCGCGACAGGGAGGCCGTCGAGCGGATGAGGCTTCAGGTCGAAGCTCAGGAGATTACACGCGACTACAACCTGGGCACGAGCCTGAAAAACTACATTGACCCCCGCATCTACTACGACTGGGGGAAGAGGGTCGGCTTCGACTGGCGCAGCTACTACCCGACGACGCTGCAGAAGAAGTTCAGCTGGATAGAGGAGCAACCAAAGGACGAAGAATCATAAGGCCGACGCGCCACCTTCTACCCCATGAGGAATCTGGTTAAGCATAAGCTCAAGGCCG
>CAWGAT010000001.1:0-20676 GCA_963820555.1 Candidatus Bathyarchaeota archaeon | reverse complement strand
CATACTCGGCGTCGTCTGGTTTGGAGGACTCGAGGTCATCGGTGGGAGGTTCAGCGTAGGCGATGTCCTCGCCTTCGCCAACTACCTCCTCACAGCGATAATGCCACTGCTCTTCCTCGCGATGATGGCGAGCCAACTCTCAGCCGCTAACGCCTCCGCACAGCGCATCTACGAGATAATCGACTCAGAGCCAGTTGTGCAGAATAAGCCCGAAGCGAAGCAGCTCACCAGATGTGAAGGGAAGGGTCGCCTTCGAGGATGTCTCATTCAGCTACTCGGGCGACCTTAGCGAGCCTGTGCTCCAGAACGTCAACCTCGTGGCGGAGCCAGGGCAGACTATCGCCATCCTAGGCGCCACGGGCTCGGGAAAGTCAACGATAATTGACCTAATCCCACGCTTCTACGACGTGACGAAGGGAAAACTCACCGTGGACGGCGTCGACGTAAGGGATGTTACACTCGAGTCCCTGCGCTCAAACATAGGAGTCGCGCTCCAGGAGGCCATCCTCTTCAGCGGAACCATACGAGATAACATACGATACGGGAAGCCGGACGCCTCCGAGGAGGAGGTCGTAGCCGCAGCGAAGGCCGCTCAGGCTCACGAGTTCATCATGAGTTTCCCCAAGGGATACGACACCGACGTCGGCGAGAGGGGCGCGGGCCTCTCGGGTGGGCAGAAGCAGAGGATAAGCATAGCGAGGGCTCTTCTCGTTCAGCCCAAGATACTCATACTCGACGACAGCACCAGCTCCGTCGACGTGGAGACCGAGGCGAAGATTCAGGAGCAGCTGGACAGGATCATGGAGAATAGGACGAGCTTCATAATCGCGCAGAGGATCAGCACCGTCCTCAAGGCGGACAAGATCGTGGTCCTCGACAAGGGCCGCGTCGCCGCTGAGGGCACGCATAAGGAGCTGATGAGGACTAGCCCGATCTATAGGGAGATCTACGACTCCCAGCTCGGCGGAGGGATCAGGCTATGAGCCACCAACCTCAAGCCAGTAGACCCGGGGTAGGCCCGGGTGGTAGGGGCCCCGGCGCGGGCTTCGCCATGGGCGTAGCCAGGGCTAAGAACCCAGGCGTGACGCTATCGCGCCTCGCCCGCTACCTGCTGGCGTTCAAGCTCCAGCTCGCGCTGATAGGCATATTCGTGGTTGTCGGAACAGTTGCCTCCCTGCTCGGCCCATACTTCGTCGGCGTCGCCGTGGACCAGTACATACGGACGGGGAACGTCCCCGGACTCTACGGTGTCGTGATCATTCTCGGGTTCGTCTACGCCGTGGGCTACGCATCGAACACGCTTCAGGCCATCCTCATGGCGAGGATATCCCAGAAGGTGCTTAAGCAGCTGAGGAAGGAGCTCTTCGAGCACCTCCAGACCCTCAGCCTCAGCTTCTTCGACAAGCGCACACAGGGGGAGCTGATGAGCAGGCTGACGAACGACATAGACGCCATCAACCAGGCCCTAAGCCAGAGCCTCACGCAGCTGATATCGAGCTTCCTCTCCATCATCGGGATATTGATTGTCATGTTCATCCTGAACGCCTGGCTGGCGCTGGGGAGCCTGCTCGTGTTCCCGCTCATGATATTCGTCACGATATTCATCGGCGGTAAGACACTCGCCGGCTTCAGGGGCCTCCAGAGGGACCTCGGCAGGCTGAACAGCACGATGGAGGAGACGATAAGCGGTGAACGTGTCGTCCAAGCCTTCAGCAGGCAGGACCGCGTGCTGAAGGACTTCGACGAGGCGAACGACTCCGTCCGGAAGATCGCCACGAAGGCGAACAGCTACGCCTTCGTCATCATGCCGATCATGAACATCATGGGCAGCGTCGCCATCGCGGTTGTCGCGGGGCTCGGAGGCTGGATGGCCGTCCAGGGCATGGTCACGATCGGCGTCATCACCAGCTTCATCTTCTACGCCCGCAACTTCTCGCAGCCCCTCCAGCAGCTAGCGAACCTCTACAACACGGTACAGTCCGCACTCGCGGGGGCGGAGCGCATCTTCGAGACCATCGACGAGAAACCCGAGATAAACGACAAACCTGATGCGAAGCCACTGGAGGAGATACAGTGGCGACATCGTCTTCGAGAACGTCGACTTCAGCTACGATGGTAAGACGCCGATCCTCAAGAACCTGAGCTTCCACGCAGAGCCCGGGCAGATGATGGCACTCGTCGGCCCAACGGGGGCGGGAAAGACTACGATGGTCAACGTCCTGAGCAGGTTCTACGACATCCAGTCCGGCTCCATCAGGATTGATGGAGTCGACATCAGGGACGTCACGCGGGACAGTCTGAGGAGGCAGCTCGGGACCGTCCTTCAGGACAACTTCCTCTTCGCGGACACCGTGATGGAGAACATCCGCTACGGTAACCTCGAGGCGACTGACGAGGACTGCGTCTCTGCGGCGAAGCTGGCGAACGCTGACCAGTTCATCACGCGTCTGCCCGAGGGCTACAAGACTATGCTCACGGAGCGTGGCAGCAACCTGAGCCAGGGGCAGCGTCAGCTCCTCGCCATCGCGAGGGCCATCATCGCGGATCCGAAGATTCTGATCCTCGACGAGGCTACGAGTAACGTTGACACGAGGACGGAGATCAGGATTCAGGAGGCGCTGCTGAAGTTGATGGAGGGTAGGACGAGCTTCGTCATCGCCCACAGGCTGAGCACTATCAGGAAGGCTGATCAGGTCCTCGTGATACGGGACGGTGAGATAGTTGAGCGTGGGACGCACGACTCCCTGCTCTCGGAGAGGGGATTCTACTACAACCTCTACGTGAGCCAGTTCAAGGGGACGAACGTGGGCGGGGTCTAGCCCCCCTACGGGATTATCTCGCACCCGTTGTTTATTTTAGGGTAATCCAGGGCATCGGCGCTGAGCACGCCGTCCCGCATCAGCCTCTTAGTCGGTTCGACGAGTGACTCAAGCTCCCTGATCATGTGGCGGGTCGAGGCGCAGACCCTGTCGAACCACTTCCTCCCCCAGAACATGGTCTTGTTGGCGAAGAGGCAACGGCCACCGCAGACCCATTTGTCGGGGCAGAGACTGCATGGTTCCCCGACGGGGAGGATGTCCCTCAGCGACTCGGGGGTGCTGTTCCTTATGTCGCCGACGGCGGAGTAGGAGAGTTCGGGCGCGATGGGGCAGACGTCAATCCGTCCGCTCGTCATTATTGCGAAGCTGTCTCTTCCTGAGCCACACCAGATGTAGGGGACGGGTTGGCCCGTCACTAGCGTGCGAAGGACGGGTATGAACGGCACCACGCCGGGGACCACGCCGTGTTCAAGGGAGTTTCCAAAGTCCTCAACGAGCCTCGTGATGCCCTCGTCGTATCTCCCAAGCCATTCCTCCACCTCATGCTCGTCCCTAATTTCACTCCAAAAGACATCAAGCTGCCAGTGCACATGATCGAACACCAGGTTATTGAGGCAGAGGAGATGGGTCACATCACGGTGGATGTCACCCCTTCGGCTGAACGCCATTCTAGCTACTAGATCGTTTTTGTATCCTCTGCTTCGAATCAGCCGGCAGTTCCTCATTACGGCATCGTAGACCCCCCTTTGCCTATTGGCGTCGGTGACCTCTCTGCCACCGTCGACGCTGACGAGGATGGCGTCCAAATGGTTCAGGTAGGCGGGGTCGATCTCGTCTAGATGTGTTCCGTTAGTCTGGAGGGTGAATGCCCTGGCGGGGGCTCGATCCATGATCCCATACATCTTGTCGAGGGCGAGAAGGGGTTCCCCCCCGTAGAAGCCGATGACCGCCTCGGGATCGTGGCCTATGAAGTTCACTAGATCGCTTACTTCGTAGGCAACGTCCAGGGGTATCCCCTCTACGTGTCTCGTGCCGCCACAGTAACCACAGTTAAGATTGCACTTCTCGGTTAGTACGACGTGGTACTGCAAATCAGGAATTCGCCGTCCGAGGAGCGATAAAACCTTGGCGGTTTAGATATGCGCAACTCGTGTTGCTCATTTCGCTTATTAACGATGGGCCGGCTCATATCACAAACCAAAAGCCGGTGTAATGGATGCCAAGCAACGAGTTCTATCTGAGCCAGTTCCAAGCCAGGAGCAAAATAAACCCGCCGAAGCGGGTCATCATTTTCGACACGTCGATGAGGGATGGTGAGCAGACCCCCGGTGTGACCTACACTAACGACGAGAAGATCGAGATCGCCCGCAAATTGGATGAGTTGGGCGTGCCCAAGATAGAGGCGAGCTTCGCCATCTCCAGCGAAGGAGAAGCCGAGGCAACGAAGAAGATTGTCGGCCTCGGCCTCAGCAGCATAATCACAACCCTCGCCAGACCCTTAAAGGAGGACATAGACAAGGCCCTCTGGTGCGACGTCCCCTACATTCACATCTTCATCAGCACAAGTGACCTCCACATCAAAACGATGATGAAGACGACACGGGAGGAAGTCCTCAGGCAGAGTGTTGAGGGGATTGAGTACGCTAGGGACCATGGTCTGCGTGTCGAGTACAGTCCTCAGGACGCGACACGAACCGACATGGATTACTTAATCGAGGTCTGCAAGGCGGCAGAAGACGCTGGGGCGGAGATGCTTAATATCCCAGACACCGTCGGCGTCATGACGCCCCGGATGACCTTCGAGTTCTTCAGCGAGCTGAAGAAGCACGTGAAGACGCCTCTGAGCGCCCACGCCCACAACGACCTAGGTCAGGCCGTGGCGAATACCCTTGCCGCAATCGAGGCGGGTGCTGAGCAGGCGCACGTCACAATCAACGGATTAGGTGAACGCGCGGGTAACGCGAGCTTGGAGCAGGTAGCCGTCTGTCTCGAGGCCCAGTACCGGATACCCACCGGCCTCAACTTCAGCAAGATCGCCGAGGTCTCGGAGATGATACAACACTACAGCGGCATCTACCTACCACCGACGACCCCGATCGTCGGCGACAACGCCTTCGCCCATGAGTCGGGCATACACGTCCACGGTGTACTCGCCCACAGCGGTAACTACGAGATACTCAGCCCCGAGTTCGTGGGTAAAAAGCGCCGAATAGTTGCAGGGAAACACGCGGGGCGCCACGGCATCGGGAACATGGTCGAGGGAATGGGCTTCCACCCCAACAAAGACCAGCTTAAGCTGATCGCCACAGAGGTGAAGACACTTGGCGACTCCGGAAAGAGTGTCACAGACACAGACCTCTACGCTATCACCAAGAACATCATGAACATCAAGGGCGAGGAGCGGGTTAAGCTCAAGGAGCTTGTCGTGGTAACGGGCAACACTGTTACGCCGACGGCCTCAGCGATCCTAATCGTCGATGGCAAGGAGTACGCAGGCGCCGGCATAGGCAACGGCCCCATAGACGCCGCCGTCAAAGCCCTCACGAACGTCGAGAAGGGCTTCCGCGACATGAGCCTCGAGAAGTTCAACATGAAGGCCATAACGGGAGGCACGAATGCTGTCGCTGATGTCACTGTAAGTATGCGCCGTAACGGACGTCACGTGACTGCGAGCAGCGTTAACGGCGACACCGTGATGGCGAGCGTCGAGGCCATACTCAAGGGAATGAACAGATTGATGGAGCCTGAAGAGGAGAAATGAGCCAAACGGTTAGCCAGAAGATTCTTGCAGAGCACGCAGGACTCAAGAGCGTTGAACCTGGAGAAATAGTTAAGGCGAAGATAGACATCGCCATGGCGCCCGACCTCACCGCAGTCCTCGCCTACAACGCGATGAAGGAGATGGGCGTCAAGCGGGTCTGGGACAAATCCAAGGTCGTCTTCATGAACGACCACATAGCCCCCGCGACGAACGTCCAGAACGCGACTCTCCACAAGCAGTGCAGGGAGATAGCGAGGGACGAGGGATTCACCTTCTTCTACGACATCAACGCGGGGGTTTGTCACCAGGTGCTCCCCGAGAGGGGTCACGTTTGGCCCGGCATGGTCTTAGTGGGCGCAGATAGCCATACCTGCACCCACGGTGCATTCGGCGCCTTCGCTACGGGTGTGGGCTCAACTGATATGGGCGCAGCACTCGCTACGGGTAAGCTCTGGTTCAAGGTCCCCGAGACGATACGCGTCGAGGTGAACGGGGCGCTCCCCGAGTGGGTCGCGCCGAAGGATGTGGTCCTCAAGACCGCCAAGGAGATCGGCGCCGACGGCGCCACATACATGGCGATAGAGTTTGGCGGTGAGACCATCCGCTCCATGAGCATGGCGGGGAGGATGACCCTCTGCAACATGGCGATCGAGATGGGCGGGAAGACCGGCATAGTCGAGCCCGACAGGGTCACCGACGCCTTCCTCAAGAGACCGCGTCAGGAACAAGTACAAGATAATAAAGTCAGACCCAGACGCCGAGTACGCGAAGAGGCTCGACATCGACGCCTCCGCACTGGAGCCGCAGGTCGCCTGTCCTCATGCCGTCGACAACGTCAAATCAGTCACCGAGGTCGCTGGGACCAAGGTCGACCAGGTCTTCATAGGCTCCTGCACAAACGGGCGCCTCGAGGACCTGGAAGAGGCCGCGAAGATACTCAAGGGGAAGCGGATCAGCAGGGACGTTCGCCTCATGGTGACGCCCTCCAGCTTCGAGGTATATGACGCCGCAAATGCCAAGGGCATCATAAAGGTACTCATGGACGCAGGCGGGGTCGTCTGTAACCCGAGCTGCGGCGCCTGCTTCGGAGGCAACAACGGAGTCATCGCTCCCGGCGAGGTTAGCCTCTCCACGAGCAACAGGAACTTCAAGGGGCGCCAGGGGAGCACTGAGGGATACGTCTACCTCTGCTCACCAGCGACGGCCGCGGCTTCGGCGCTTACCGGCGTCATCAGCGACCCACGGGAGGTAAAATGAATGAAGATAAAGGGTAAAGCCTGGAACTACGGCGATAATATAAACACCGACTTCATGCTCCCGGGAAAGTACCTCGAGCTGACTGACCCAAAGGAGCTGGCGAAGCATGCGATGGAGGGCATCGACCCAACATTCGCAAAGAAGGTGCAGAAAGGCGACATCGTCATCGGTGGAAAGAACATGGGCCTCGGCTCCAGCCGGGAGCACGCCCCACTCGCCCTCAAGCACTCCGGCGTCGGAGCAGTCGTCGCGGAGAGCTTCGCGCGCATCTTCTACAGAAACTCCTTCAACGTCGGCCTCGCGGCAATCGAATGCCCGGGCATCTCGAAGAAGGCGAAGACCGGGGATGAGATCGAGATAGATACCGCGGCGGGCACCGTCACGGTCAACGGGGAGAAGCTGGAGATCAAGCCCCTCCCAGACTTCATGGTGCAGCTTCTCAACGAAGGCGGCCTGGTGCCATACCTTAAGAGTCACATGAAGGAATGGTGAAGGGCATGACGAAGTACAGGGTGGCGGTCATCCCCGGCGACGGGATCGGTCCCGAGGTGATGTCAGCAGCAGTCTCCGTCCTCAGGGAGATGGAGGAGAAGTCTGGCAAGTTCGGATTCGAGTTCACTGAGTACATGGCGGGGGACGCCTACAAGGCGAAGACTGGCGTAGCTATGACCGAGGAGACATTCGAGGCGGTGAAGGCATCGGATGTCTGTCTATTCTCCGCCGTCGGAGAGACGGCGAAGGAGGTAATCATCCCCCTTCGCCAGAGGCTCAACCTCTACGCGAACATCCGCCCGGCGAAGGTGTATCCGAACGTACCCAATATCAAGGGGCAGATGGACATGGTGATGGTCAGGGAGAACACCGAGTGCCTCTACAAGCGGATACAAGACGGGGGGCCTGATTGGGGGGTCGCCTTGAGAGTGATCACTCGCCAGGCCTCGGAGAGGATCGCCCGTTATGCCTTCGAGCTAGCGCGCAAGGAAGGCAGGAAGAGGGTGACCTGCGTCCACAAGTCTAACATGATGGAGACGACCTGCGGCCTCTTCCAGGATAGTTGCAGGAAGGTCGCCGCTGGCTACCCGGACATCGGATATAACGAGGAGATAGTCGACGCCTGCGCCATGAAGATGGTGATGTACCCGGAGAGGTTCGACGTCGTCGTGACGACTAACCTGTTCGGTGACATCTTGAGTGACCTCGCGGCGGGCGTCGTCGGCGGCCTGGGCATGGCCCCCTCAGCGAACATCGGTGACAAGATGGCGGTCTTCGAGCCCGTCCACGGCAGCGCACCCGACATCGCTGGGAAGGGTATAGCCAACCCCATCGCCCAGATGCTCAGTGCGGGCATGATGCTCGACTGGCTCGGCGAGAAGCAGGCAGCGAAGGCCCTCGAGGCCTCCATAGTCGAGGTGCTCAAGGAGGGGAAGGCGCTGACGCCCGACCTCAGGGGCACCGCGAAGACGGCGGATGTCGCCAAGGCTGTTATCGCCCGGCTCGGCGACAAAACCTTTTAAACGCAGGGCGACGCATACCCAGCCGGGAGAAAGAATGTCCGGTGAACGTTTCCTCCAGCGCTAAGGCTGGATTCTACCCGACTCCCGAATCTAAGAACCTAATACAATCTCTCAACGAATTGAAGAGGGAGTTATCCAGGTTCGGGAAGACAAACCCAGACAGGATCGGCTACAACCGATTGGTGAAGAACGTCGACTCCTTGGAGGAGTCGCTTAAGGAGCACTACCACGAGCTCTACGCCATGGAGGGTGCGCTAGAGGCAGCATCAGCCCGGAGACTCACGGAGAAGCAGAGGATGATGCTCCGAATAGTCTCCGAGGTCCAGGGGGAGACCCTCTACACGACCCTAATAGAAAGGGTCTCGGAGGAGCTCGACATACCTAGGTCGACGGTCCGATGGAACCTGAAAGGGCTCCGCGATGCAGGGCTCATAGCTGCTGGGGACCGCGACAATAAGGGCGTCCCAGTGAGACTGACGGAGACGGGCCGGATAATGGCTGGCGTCGTCTCCTCCTATAGCTGAGAAACTATTTTAACCGCCCGAACGGGTGGAGTGGTGATGTAGCATGTCCGTCAAGGCATACATCATGATTAACGTCAAAACCGGAACCGAGGACGAGGTCTGTGCGAAGGTCCTCAAGTTCAGCGAGGTCGAGGAGGCGGCCGCTATCTACGGCGAGTTCGATCTGATTCTCAAGGTGAAGGCGAAGGACATGAATCACCTCGATAAGCTTATAGTGGATAAGCTGAGGGGGATACCTGACATCCTCCTGACGGCGACGATGCTTATAGCGAAGGAGTACAAGTAAAGGCCCCCAGTAAAGTTTAATATAGAAACCTACCTCATTTGCTTGGCGCGTGCCCTGGTAGTATAGTCCGGCCTAGTATGTTCGGCTGTCACCCGAAAGATCCCGGGTCCAAATCCCGGCCAGGGCGCCAACTTTCTCATCGATACCTACAATTTCAAGAAAATCACAAACTGACTCGCTTAACCTTCATTTGCTTAGCGTGTTGGTATCCAACGAACATCTTTGGGTGCAAGTAGACTATGCTTGAGACAAAGACAAATAATGAGCTCCGCTTGGTGACCTGGTAGCTGACCTGTCCTCTCGTATAGTAATAGCTTGACTCGCTCGTTCGTGACCTGAGGTGCAGAGACTTTGTCCAGTGGTGGCGAGCTGGATATCTTTTCCTTATGGATCGGAACATCAGCGTGTCTTGTGCGCGGAGGACCTTCTTTGCGTCCTCTTCCTTCTCATTCTCAAGCCATGCATTTTTTGAGAATAGGAAGACTCCGCTGAAGGTTGATCTTGGAAGGATTAGGCTGATGATTTTTCTAGCATAGTATACGCGATCGAGGGGATACGGCTTGAGCCCGAAGGAGACGATTTTCACGTTGTCTCTTCCGAATTTATCGATATATTTTCTGACATCCTGATCTAGGACGATGTCGGCGGCTGTGGTTAGTATGGAATCGTTTCTGGAGGCTCTGTAGCCTAGTCTGAACAGGTAGGCCACCCTATAGTTCCAGTCCTTTGGGATGTCCCGCACTTCGAGGAATTTGAGATTTCCCCTGTAGTCGATCTCCCTTACGTAGTACTCGATTAATAGTCTGCTTCTGTCAATGCAATTGTCCATTACGAAGATAACTTCATCGGGCTTCAGTCTGAATAAGCTTGGCAGGCTGAAGTGTAGATTCCGCTCCTCGTTATGAATAGGCATTACGACTGAGAACTTCAATCCTGCACTATCCGCCAAACTCCTCACGATGTTATTTGTACTGGATCTACTTAATGAATGAAATTATTCGAATGTTAATTGTCGATAGTAGCCTTAAGTTGGTCTACGAACACCTCGAACTGCTGGATACCCTTGCGCCAGAAGTCCTCCCTCGCAACGTCGAATCCGACCTCCTTAGCGAGTTCAGTTGGACTCCTGCTGGAGCCGGCGGAGAGGATAGTCCTCATCTTTGGGACGAATGCCTTGCCCTGCTCCTTGTAGAGGCGGTAGAGGGTGAAGACGAATAGCTGAGCGTAGACATATGGGTAGTTGTAGAATCGGTAGTTGGGTATGTAGTAGTGTGGCTTCATCGTCCACTCCCACTTCATCTCGGGTAGCCACTCGATGGCGTCACCGTATATCTTGTCCCTGCCCGTCGTCCAGAGGCCGGAGACGGTCTCCCCGTCGAGGAACTTCCCCGTCTTTATGGCATCATACATGCCCTGCTCGAAGAAGACCCGGGCGCTGACCTGGTATGCAGCCATACCGAACTCGTCAAGGACCGTGGCGAGGATCGCCCTCTTCTCCTCCTTGGTCTTCGCCTCCGAGAGGAGTCTATCCGTGAGCAGGAGCTCGCCGAAGACGCTCGCCGTCTCCGCTATGCAGCTTCCTATCTCGTAGTTGCTGGGCTTCTGGTGGCGGCTGCCGAGGTAAGCGTGGACGGCGTGGCCGAGCTCGTGTGCCTGCGTGTAGACGTCCCCCATCTGGCCATTGAAGCTCTGGAGGACCCAAGCGCTCTTCCCGGCGAGCCAGCTGGCGCAGAAGGCGCCGCTTCGCTTCCCGTTTCGGACCTCGGCGTCTATGTGGCGGTGCTCGTACATCTCGTCGACCCACCCCGCCCACTCGGGGTCGAAGCTCCTGTAGGCAGCGACGACCTCCTTTCGGGACTCCTCCCAGGTGTACTTCTTCTCGGGGGCTCCGGGCAGGGGTGCGACTATGTCCCAGTTCCCCAGCTTGTTGAGACCCATGAGCCTCGCCTTTAGGCGGAGGTAGCGGCGATAGGCGCTGACGCTCCCCTCCATCGTTCGCATCAGCGCGTCGATGGCCTCCTGCTCCACGTCGTTGTCTATGAGGCTCTGCGTCATCGAGGTCGGGTACTTCCTCCACTCGCACATCTGGAGGTGGTCTCCGCAGATGCTCCTGATGGCGCTCGCCCATAACTGATCATCCCTACCGAGGCCGTCGTAGACGACGCGGTTCGCCTCTCTCCTCAGCGCCCTATCGGGGCTCTGGTAGAGGCTGATGATCTCGCCGTATGGCATCGTCTTCTCGACGCCGTTCACAGTGATCCTGAAGGTACGTGTCCCCAGCCAGTCGCCCTGTAGCTGGGACCACGCGCTGACCCCGTTCTGGTCCTTCGACATCGTGAGCTTCTCAAGCTCCTCTGTCATGACGTGGGGTATCCGGCGCACGATCCTCTCAAGGAAGTGCCTGTATTCGTGGAGCTTGGGGTCGGTGACGAGGCCCGGCTTGGCCTTGAGGAGGCTCCCTAGCTCTATCTCCATGAAGGCGAGTGCCTGCCCCGCCCTTGTCCCCGCCTTCTTGACGGCTTCGTTGAGCTTCTTCGAGATCGCGTCGGTCGAGTCGGCGCTGTACATGAGGCTGCTGTACTCCATCACCCCCTCGTACCTGAGTGAGAAGTCGTCGCGTGACTCAAGGAGGGCGAGTAGTCCGGGGGCGTCGAGGTCCTTGATCCTCCCCCTGTACTTATCCGCGAGCCCGTTCGCGGATTTCACCATCTCCTCTAGCTTACCCGTGATCCAGTCCGGGTCGGTGTTCTCGACAAGCTGCGCGATGTCCCACCGCATCTTCTCCGCCATGGGTTTCACCTTCGGTTGAGTGATCTGCGCGGAGGATATTATCGCTTCGCAGGTCGCGGGTTCATATGCGGGTCTTGACTGCGTCGAATCCCGCCACGTGGGCCGCCTCCATTAGAGCGGTGTCGTTTCTGGCGGATTTCTTCGAGTCGGCACTCGTCGCCTGGAGGACGCGGTACTTCTTCATGTCGAGGTACTCGATGATCTCGCTGAGCAAGATCACCGACGGGTCTTGGCAAGGATCCAGATCCTGGATGCCTTACTCTTCTCGATGATGGCCGTCATATCGTCGTTCTGTATACAGATATCTGTCCGAGAGCATGTGTTGCATGCCCTGCAGGGGCCCATGTTGGCTTGGGCGAGGACCACCTTCTCGGTCGCCGCGCCCGCGTCTTTGACGCCCCTGAGAACCTCGTCCACGAGGTTCTCCGTGTTTCCGCCCCGGCGCGGGCTACCTGCACCAAGGACCGATACCTTGGCGCTCATCCCTTCTCGAGGGCCTCCCTGAGGCTGTTCGTCCCCTTCTGGTAGTCCCTCCACATCTTCCCGCCGGTGACTCCCCCGTCGACGAAGAGGTTCTGCCCTGTGACAAACTTGGAGTCGTCGCTGGCAAGGAAGAGGGCGGCCTTGGCGACCTCCTCGGGCATTATGGGGCCGCGGAGAGGCTGGGCGTCCCTGAAGGCGTCCTCGATGATATGCATCTTCGCCTCCGCCTGGTCCCTGGTAAGGCTCCGCGCTATCCCGATCATCGGCGTCGGTATATAGCCGGGGCTGACGCAGTTCACCCTAATCCCCGCCTCCCCAAGCTCCATGGCGACGCTGCGGGTGAGCTGGACTATCCCCGCCTTCGAGGCGCTGTAGATGTGGTTGCCGAAGCCCGCGAGGATGGCGGCGGTGCTCGCCGTGTTTATTATACTCCCCGTGCCTTGCCTTCTCATCACTGGCGTGGCATGCTTAATCCCGAGGAAGACCCCCCCGAGGTTTACCCTGAGGGTTTTGTCAAAGTCCTCGACCTTCACCTCCTCTATGAGGCCAACAGCGCCGACGATGCCGGCGTTGTTGAACATGATGTCGAGGCGCCCCCAGTTGTCCACCGCGACCTTCACAGTGTCCCTGACTTCCTCCTCTTTCGAGACGTCGGCGTGACGGTAGATCACCCTCCCCTTCAACCCGCCCTCAAGACGATGTCCCCTCTCATCCTCGACATCAGCCGCTATGACCCTAGCCCCCTCAGCTGCGAAGAGGCGGACGCTTGCCTCCCCTATGCCCCCTGTGGCACCCGTGACCACAGCAACCTTGCCCTCTAGTCTACCCATGCGAATCAACACGATATCACCTCACAGAATATTTCACGGTATCCCGACGCATCCCCGCGTGATCATGGAATAGCTTATCTTGAAGCCGTCGCTTCCTGTTTTTAGTGCTAGTCATGCCTCTCTACAAGATGCTCGACAAGGCCGATCGGCTCCTGAAGGCGGGGAGGATCGAGAGGCTCGACGGTGGGCACTACAATGTCATAGGCGACCACGGCACTTACACCCTCGTTGTCAGGGACGGCAGGGTCTACTGCAGCTGCCCTGGGTTCCAGGAGAAAGGGGTCTGCAGCCACAGCCTAGCCGTCATGAAGCTCACACAGAACCCCCACGGCAGATACTGAGCCGATGCAAAAATTGAAACCGTCGAAGCCCCCAGCAGTTCTCGAACAGGCTTGACAGCATCCGAGGGTTTCATAGAGGTAGGTGGTTACCGCATCCACTACGCCACATGGGGCAAGAGGGGCGGCAAGATAGTTATACTTCACAGCATGGGGGTGGACGCCTACAGTATGGAGAAGCTGTGCGAGTCGCTCGAGGACAGGTACAGGATACTCGCCCTCACCATCCTCGCCCACGGGGACTCCACCGTCCCCACGAAGACGGTGACCCTCCCCGAGCACGCGGAGCTCCTCAGGGAATGCTACATGAAGCTCGGCTATTCACCCTGCGTCCTCATAGGCCACAGCATAGGGGGGAGGATGAGCATGATACTCGCCGCCGAGCACCCCGAAGAGGTGAAGGGGCTGATACTCGTCGACATCGCGCCACCCGACCCCGTCTCCAGACCCTGGAGCCAGCAGGCACCCGAGACAATGAAAAACGAGGCCGAGGCGAAGGCGTACCTCAAGCAGAGGTATCCTGGGTTCTCCCCCGAGTACGTTGAGAGCCGACTCAGGCACGGCTTCGTCAAGCAGCCGGACGGGAGCCTCAAGCCCAAACCCACCGGGAGCCCAACGATGACCAGCTACTTCACAGACCTCTGGCCCTACGTCGAGAGGATCAGGATCCCCGCGAAGCTGGTGCTCGGCTCAGAAAGCCCTCTCGTGACTCCCGAGAAGAGGGAGAGGATGATGAAGCTGATCCCAGGCCTCGAGGTGGTGACGGTTAAAGGGGCGAGCCACATGGTGCCCCAAGACAAGCCAGCTGACTTTGAGAAGGAGGTCCGGGTCTTCCTCCAGCGGCTGAAGTGGTAATTTAATCGTTCTTCAGAGTAGAGTCGTTTCTATTCCCTTTTTTTTGGCTGACCGTCATCTGGGGTCTTTGTCTTGTTGGCGAGTTCCCTGCCGAGGCTACGGCATTTTTCCAATATATCCTTCGACGGCGCGCCGGGGCAGCCGAGCGGCTTCCCTACCAGGGTACCGACGTACTTGAAGAGTCCAACCATCGCCTCCCCTACCCTTCCACCGCCCCCATGGCTGTAGAAGAGGGCGTATGGCTTACCCTTCATACCCATGACGCCCTTGCGAGTGTGTAGGATGTAGTGGTCGTCCATGAAGGTCTTGAGTCCCCCCGCGACGTAGCTGTAGTAGTCGGGGGAGCCGAAGGCGACGCAGGCGTACTGGGGGAAGGTGGAGGCGTCGAACCTCCCATCGTTTGTGTTGTGAGTGGTGACCTCGCAACCAGCGGAGCGTAGCCCCTCCGCCACAGCCTCCGCCATCTTCCCCGTGTTCCCAAACTCTTGACTGTGATATAGGACGAGAGCCTTGACCAAGCCTGACACCTGAATGACTCTTACCCGTGGTGTTTTTATCGTTTCAGGTGAGGGCTAGACCCCCTCGGTCGGAAGCCTTTTCACGGCTGTGAATGGAGTTAGGTTGAGACCTTGACTGCGAGAGGGGGTGGCCTCGGCTTCTTCTTGAGGGTCGCCGGCTACATGGCGGCGCTCTTCGCCACCTTCATCGGCTACGGCATGATCCAGCCCCTCCTCGTCCCTCCACACGAGCAGCTTCGTGGGGACATCGTACCTACTTGTAGGTGTTCTGATCTCGACCATCGGCCTCGTGAAGGCGGGGCTGGGCCCGGTGAGTGGCTTTCTCTCCGACGTACACGGAAGGAAGAGGCTCGCCACGGTCGGTGCCGCCACCATCGCTGTTAGTCTCGCAGTCGTCTACCTCTCTGGCTCCGTCGCGATACTAGTGGCGGGCTTCATCCTCTACGGGGCGGGGCAGGCGATGTTCTTCCTCGCCATGATGACGGCGATGGTGGAGGCGGCGGGCCCCGAGAGGAGGGCCCTCGCGATGGGGCTCTACGAAGGCGGGAATGGCTTAGCTATAATGATTGGCTCCGCCGCGTCGAGCGTCCTCGTCAACGTGATAGGCGTCGCAGCTGTCTTCGGCGTCGCATCCGCCTTCTCCGCGGTGGCCTTCGTCCTCAGCATCCTGCTCGTCAGGGAGACCTCAGCACCAACGAGGGCAAGGACGCCGATGCTCGACGTCGCTGGCCTCAGGGGCATAGTCGGCCCCGAGTACCTAGCCGCCATGTACACGGCCTTCCTCTTCATGTACTCCCAGAACGTCTTCAGCTCCATCATCCCCCTCTACACTATCCAGACGGGCCTGCTCGGGATCGAGGAGCTGACGCTCCTCTTCGTCGCCTTCGCGGGTGCGACCTCGCTCGGCTCTTTCCTCGCTGGCCCGGTCTCTGATCGCGTCGGGAGGAGACTGCCGATAGCAGTGGGGATGGGATTCACCTCGCTTAGCTTCGTCGGCCTATTCACAGCAGGTTCCCCGCTGACGCTGGCGGTGTCGAGCCTCGCCCTCGGCTTCGGCACGGGCTTCTTCCACCCCGTCGCTAGCGCCCTAGTCGCCGACGTCTCCACGCCCGAGAACAGGGGGAAGGCGTTCGGCTTCTACAGGCTAATGAGGGACCTCGGCACCTTCGCGGGGCCAGCCGTAGCGGGGATCGTCTCCGCGCTTCTCGGCGTCGGCTCACTCTTCCTCCTAAACGCCGGGCTAGCCATGCTCGGCTGCCTCCTAGCCCTGGTCGTAGTCAAGGAGACCTTGAAGAAGTAGGGCACATTCACCCGACTCACGCCCTCGGAGGTGAGTAAACGGTTTATTCACGAATGCGAACCCAAATCCATGAAGAGGCCGATGTACCGCGTCTCGAAGGAGCACAGAGGCGTCCTTCACCTACGCGATGGTCGCCGCCGAGAGTGACGAGGTCTCCGTCGGGAGGGAGGACCCGGAGATGCCGGGCTGGTTCTGGTGCAGGGACTCGAAGGGGGTGGAGATGTGGGTTCCCTCAACGCACACTCAATATCGAGGGAAGCAGGGGCGTTTTCAACCAACCCTACAACTCCGTGGAACTCGACGCCAAGGTGGGTGACGTGGTCCAGTTCCTCGGTGAGGCTCTGGGGTGGGCGGAGTGCCTCGACGCCGCGTGGAGGTACGGCTGGGTTCCCCTGGACAAGCTGGTCCCCGCATAGCCTGTTAGCCCCCTCATGCTCGGTTTTAAAAGCGGAAGACAGTGTAAATTAGGAGCCGTACAGGTTTCAATGGAGGATTATGTATGCCGATCGTTCTGCCGAAAGGTAAGAAGTGCGCAGTTGTCATGAGCTGGGACTTCGACGCCATGTCCGCCTTCGTCCTCAGGGGTGAGACGACTCCGACACTCATATCGAGGGGGGAGTTCGGTGCCCGCGTGGGCGTCCCCAGGGTCCTCGACCTCTGCGACAAGTACGGCTTCAAGACCACCTTCTTCGTCCCAGGGTGGACCATCGCCACCTACCCGGAGCTGACTAAGAGGATACACGAGAAGGGGCACGAGATCGCCCACCACATGTGGTGCCACGAGAACGCCCCCGACCTCAGCTACGAGAAGGAGCTAGAGCTCATGGAGAAGGCGATGGATGTAATAAAGAGCGTCACGGGGAAGTATCCAGTGGGAAACCGCTCCGGCGGCTTCGCCAACAGCAACAACACGATCAAGCTCCTGCAGGACCACGGCTACCTCTACGACAGCACCCAGATGGGGGACGACTTCAACGTCTACAGGTGCCGTATAGGTGACCACGGTTCTCCCTCGGAGCCCTGGGTCTTCGGCAAGGAGTCAAACATACTTGAGCTCCCCATCTCCTGGGTGATCGACGACTGGCCCCACTACGAGTTCAACCCCCAGCCACGCTTCAACCCCGGCCTACACACACCCTCCCAGGTCTTCGAGATCTGGAGCCAGGAGTTCGACTATATGTACGACCATGTGCCAAATGGGGTTTATATGATCACGATGCACCCGTACATCAGCGGTAGGGCACACAGAATCATGATGGTGGAGAGGCTCATCCAACACATGATGAGGCGCCCAAGCGTCTGGTTCTGCCGCGGCGAAGACGTCGCCAGGTGCTGGAAGGACTAATCGATTCCCTGATGGGTTATCACACCTCTTTTCACGATTTTGAGCATTTTTCAAACTAATTATACTCAAGCTTTAAATTGATAATATCCTTCATCATTCTGCGTTTGAACTATTAATTTTTACGTGCGAGAGCGGGTGAAGCTGGGAAGCATTGGCCTACTTCGACGATATTGTTCTCCGCAGAAACTGAGCATCAAGTAAGGTGCGTAGCGTTGGTGGTATCGCCTCGACGTTCCTCTGGTAGTCGTTGAGGATATTCGTTAGCTTCACTAGAAATAAAATACGAGAGGCTTCTTTAAAATGGGATACATCATCGCAATACCACCTAGGAAGCGATCGCCCGTGTGATGTCGCTCAAGCGAACTTAAGATAAACACGTTTTTACAGTTGCAGGTAGTAATCAAGATAATGATCTCAAAACCTCTAATTATTTATTACAGCAAAACAGGGACAACAGCTAAGATTGCGGAGATCGTTCTACCAATAATTAAAGCCGAAGGCAGAAGACTTGGTGAGCCAAAAGGCTGGAGGGGTAGACTCAAGCTCGGACGCTATTCTCGAAAAGTCGATGATGTTAGTAGAACCTGACGCGATCGTTGATGAATTCGACCCTATAATCTTGCTGACGCCCGTCTGGAAGGGAAAACCCACATCGGTCATGATTGAATTCCTCGAAAAGATCGATCTCAAAGGTAAACGAGTCGTGTTGGGACTAGTTGGAGCGAACGAAACAAATCCCAATGCCCTTGAAAAGCTTCGACGCAAGGCCATGGAACGAGGGTGCAATTTCATTGAGACTATTTACCTTAGGGGGGTGCTCCCAGGCCGTGATTGGACCGACCTCAAGGAAGAGGACTATCTCAGGGAGGCTGCCAAGCTCGCCGAGAAGGTCTTAGCTATAAGTGAGTTCACGAGATGAAATGTAGCCCTACGAAAGCAAAATCTCGTAAAGAAGATAGTAAACGACCTATCTATTCTTCAATAGGTAATATACTGAAATAATCGCGACAAGGATCGACGCAATATAGACCCCGATTATTGCTCCAAGATACTCGGGTGATAAAATGCTCTTCATCGTAAGGACCATGGTGCTTAGACCAATCACAATAGAGGCGAGAACCATGCCAAGCAGAACCTTGTAACCAGCTCTGTCGATTCTTCTACCAAGTCTATCAATGTCATCGTGTGCCAATCTGAGCCTGAAATTACCGGTTGAGATCCTCTTACTTGCTTCATTGATGTTTTGTGGGATCTCAAAAATTCCCTGTTGCATTTCTGATAGGTTATTAATCGTCTTTTTCGCTTGGCTCAGGATCCTGTCCTTCATGATTTCCCCTAGGTAAGGGCGGACCTCAACTAGGAAGTTGAACTCGGGGTAGAGCTTTGAGATGTCATCCCCAAGCATCATGATCACCTTGATCATGAGCACCGCTACCGTCGGAACCTGGAGATGATACTTCCTCATAGTAGTTGTGACACCCACGAAGGCATCCGTGTTAGGCCTCCCTGGGTCAGAATTCTGACTCTCCAATAGGCCGAGGTAAAGATCATCCTTGAAGGAGTCGACCCACTGGTCATTAATCTTCACTCCTAGTTGATTAAAGACTCGAACTAGCTCGTTCACGTCCGAGTTAATGACTCCGAGTAGCATTCTTAGCAGTAGATCCCTTTTCTCGGGGCGAAGGATGCCTACTAGACCAAAATCTAGGAAGACGATGTCCCCCTTCGGCGTCACTAGAAGGTTACCGGGGTGCGGGTCACCGTGGAAGAATCCATCCTGGAATATCTGCTTCAAATAGGCGTGTAAACCGTTGAGGGCGATCTCGTGGGTGTCCACCCCCATCTTTTTTAGCCCAAATATATAGTCTATACGAACCCCGCGTATGTACTCCATGACCAGTATGCTTCTCCCAGTGTATTCCCAGTAGATTTTAGGCACTCGAATACCCTTTAGAGTGCTCATGTTTCTGGCCAAAAGGTCGGCGTTTTTTCCATCTCGAATGAAGTCGAGTTCTGCGGTGATCTGCCTCGAGAAATCCTCGACTATTCCGGGGAAGTTGTATATTTTTAGATCAATAAACGCTGAGTCGACCTTGTCCGCTAAGAACTTGAGTATGTTTAGATCGATGGCGACTTTCTCCCTTATCCCGGGGCGCTGCACCTTCAGGACGACGACTGTTCCATCTTTCAGCTTTCCTTGGTGTGCTTGGCTGAGGCTAGCCGCTGCGAAGGGGCGTTCATTTAGGTAGATGAAGCGGTCTTCAATCGGGCCGGTGTGCTTCTCTATTAATGACCTGATTTCTCCGAAGGGTACGGGCTCGACTTTGTCGTTGAGCATCTTCAACTCTTTTATCAATTCGGGTGGCATCAATTCCGGACGTGTGCTCATGATCTGACCAAATTTGACGAATACCGGACCCAACTCCTGGATTGCGAGGCGAAAACGCCTGTAGACGTTGAGGTTCGCCAGTTTTGGATCGCGTTTATTAAGCCTCCCCTCTATCCTGCTCGGGATCAGGTCGCGTATCGTGATCTCGAAGCCGTACCTTGTCAGTATGGAGGCGATTTCCTTAAGCCGTTTTAATGGGGGAGCCAATAATTGTCAGATTGGAGTCCCGGTGTTTAAATCAAGTGCTGTTAAAAAAATGAAGGAACTTTCTGAGGCATTCAGAGGGTTCTTTTACTCCGCACGATTTGATTGATTAATGAGTTTAAACTATTTTTTCGACTCTTTAGCAGTTTGTCTCATAGCTCCTTTAACCAAGTTATCTAGTCCCTGATTCAAGGCATCGATCATGCCCTGCTGTACTTTTCGTCTATTTTTTCCTCAAACTTAACGTAAGGGAGCCCGCATCTGACTTGGAACAGCTCGACTTTTTCAGGGTCTTTTGATGTAATCTCTTTTTTTGGCGGTTATGGGGGTTTCCGCCTCGATGTCCTTTATGTTTTCGATCTTGTACTCGTTCTTCTCCAGGATCTTTACCACACACTCCATGTTTATCTTGAGTTCCAATTTCTTCATCAGTTGGAATGCCCATCGGGTCTAATTTGTTTAA